>NZ_JBHTUR010000009.1:0-330912 GCF_042793755.1 Nocardia sp. NPDC056564 | reverse complement strand
GATCTGGGCAGCGCTCGCCCGGCCACGCGGCAACTCGGCGACCACCGCCAGCGGGCCGGCCACCCGGGCATCGAGCACGTCGGGGATCAGCACCGCTGCCGGGCGATCCCGCTCGAGCAACTCGGCCAGCTGCGGCGGGGTGGTCGTCGCGTCGAGCAGCTTCGGCCGCACCGGCAGTCCGCGCCGACCCGCGAACAGCACGGCGTCGTAGCGGAATCGGGACATCTCGTTGAGGTACGCCCCGCGCTTGAGCCGGATCCTGGACCCGGTCAGCGCCGGGTGCGTGGCGACGAAGTCTTCGAAATACCTGGGCGAGATCACCAATTCGGCGTCCCGGTCGAGCGCGGCCCGCACGGCGGGCGCCAGTTCGGCCGCGCCGGCGGATGGCGCGTTGGTCGCCTCGACGGTCGCGTGGAACGACTCGTTGAGCGTGAGGTCGCGGACGTCGCCGACGAACAGCACGCCCTCGGGGGCGAGCAGGCCGACCACCGAATCCAGCACCCGGGTCAGGTAATCGGCGCTCGGGAAGTACTGCACCACCGAATTGATCAGGATGACGTCGTACGGTCCGGCGACGTCGTCGGGCAGCTGGTCGGCGGCGCACCGGTCGAGCCGGACGTGCTGAAGGTCCGGGTTGCCCTCGACGATCTTCGTGCGCACGTTCTCGATGGCCGAGGCGGAGACATCCGTGGCGTCGTACACCGCGCACTGCGCGGCCAGTCTCGACAGCAACAGGCCGGTGCCACAACCGATTTCGAGGACCCGCCGCGGGGACAGAGTGCGCACCGCGGCGACGGTCGCCTCGACCCATTCCCGCATGTGTTCCTCGGGGATGGCGGCGTTGGTGTAGGAGTCGTTCCAGCCGGAGATGTCGAAATCGGCGTCGCCGTCGCGGGCTTGGCGGTAGGTGCTGTTGAACACGATCTGCCAGTTGGCGACCTGGTCCCGCTCCGCGTCGGCGGCGTTCGCGGCCGCGTCACCCGGCGTGAAATAGGCGACCAGGGACAGGCTTCCGCCGGTGTCCTTGCGGGCCAGCACGACCGCCTGGTCGACGCCGGAGTGCGCGGTGATCGCGGCCTCGATCTCGCCGAGTTCGATGCGGAAGCCGCGCACCTTGACCTGCTGATCGATCCGGCCGAGGTATTCCAGATCGCCGTCGGCCCGACGGCGGGCGAGGTCGCCGGTCCGGTAGACCCGGCGACCGTCGAGCACCGGGCTGTGCACGAAACGTTCGGCGGTGAGGTCGTCGCGGTTCAGGTACCCGCGCCCGACACCGGGGCCGGAGACGAGCATCTCCCCCGCCACGCCGTCGGGCACCGGACGGCCCGCCGGATCGACGATCAGCACGCCGAGATCGGGCAGCGGCACACCGATCAGGCTGCCCGCCGCCGACACCACGTCGGCGCGGGTGAGTTCGCGATAGGTGACGTGCACGGTCGTCTCGGTGATGCCGTACATGTTCACCAGGCGCGCGGCGTCCCCGAAGCGGTCGAACCACGGTGCGAGCGTGGATAAGTCGAGCGCCTCGCCGCCGAAGACGATCCAGCGCACCGCGAGTTCGGCGCCGCTGTCCAGCGCGCGCAGCAACTGGGTGAACGCCGACGGGGTCTGGTTCAGCACCGTGACCTGTTCGCGCGCGAGCAGGTCCGCGAACTCGGCGGTGGAGCGACTGACCGAGCCGGGAACCACGACGAGCCGTCCGCCGTAGAGCAGCGCGCCCCACATCTCCCAGACGGCGAAGTCGAAGGAGTAGGAGTGGAACATCGTCCACACGTCCTGCGCGCCGAAGTCGTACCAGCGGCGGGTCGTGGTGAACAGGCGAACCACGTTGGCGTGCTCGATGACCACGCCCTTCGGGACGCCGGTGGAACCCGAGGTGTAGATCACGTAGCACGGGTCGTGCGGTGCGGCCTTCGCCAGTGGGAGGTCGGGTACCGGCTCGTCCGCCTGCTCGTCGATCAACAGCAGCTCCGGACCCGATTCCGCGGCCGAGACCAGCGAGCTGTGGCTGATCACCAGGCGCGCGCCGGAGTCGGCGATCATGAATTCGATCCGGTCCGCCGGGTACATCGGGTCGAGCGGAACGTAGGCCGCGCCCGCCCGCAGCACCGCGAGGATCGCGACCACCACGTCGGCGGACCGCTCCAGGTGGATGCCGACGAACGACCCCCGGCCGACGCCGCGGGCGCGCAGCCGCTGGGCCAGGTCGTCGGCGGCCGTCGCGAGTTCGGCGTAGGTCAGGGCGCTCTCACCGAAGGTGAGCGCCACCGCGTCCGGGGTCTGGATGGCTTGGGCGGCGAAGAGTTCGTGCAGCGTCAGGGCCGGTTCGGCGGAGGTCTCGCTGGGCAGTGCCACGGCGACCGCGCGTGCGCGCTCGCCGGGCTCGAGGAAGTCGAGTTCCGGCAGGGCGGTGTCCGGGTCGGCGACGACGGCGGTGAGCAGGGCGACGAAGTGCCGCGCGATGGCGGCGACGGTCGGCTCGTCGTACAGGTCGACGTCGTACTCGAACGCGCCGACGAGTTCCGCGCCGACCTGGCGCAGCGTGACCAGCACGTCGAATTTGGTTGTGCCCGAGTGCACCTCGACGTACTCGGCGCTGAGGCCGGGGATGGCGAGTTCGGGCAGTGCGGTGTTCTGCAGCACCACCGCGGTACGGAACAGCGGCGAGTGGCTCAGTTCGCGATCCGGGCGCACGTGCTCGACGACCAGGTCGAACGGCACTTCCTGGTGGTCGAACGCGTCGAAGACGACCCGCTGCTCCCTGGCGAGCAGTTCGCGGAACGTCGGCGCGCCGGACAGGTCCGTGCGCAGCGCGAGCGCGTTCACGAAGAACCCGATGAGCGGCTCGATCTCGGGCCTGGTCCGGCCGGCGATCGGGGTGCCGACGGTGATGTCCTCCGCGCCGGTGTAATAGCGCAGCAGCGCCTTGAATCCCGCCATCAGCGCGATGAACAGCGTCGCGGGGCGGTCGTTCACCCTGACCTCGCCGGCCAGGTGCCGCAGGCCGGAGAGTACCGGGGCCGGTAGGGTGAACAGCACTCGCGCGCCGCGGTTTTCCGGTTCGAGCGCGCGCGGGCGGTCCGGGTGGAAGGTGACCAGCGGCGGCTCGTCGCCGAGCACGCCACGCCAGTAGTCCAGGTCGGCGCCGAACCTGTCCTGCTGCGCGAGATCCTGCAACCAGGTCGCGTAGTCGGGGTATTGCAAGGGCAGCGCCGGCAGTTCGGGCAGGTGCTTACCGGCCGTGAGATCGGCGTAGGCGGACATCAATTCGGTGGCGAACACCCCGAGCGACCAGCCGTCGGAGATGATGTGGTGCATGGCGACGGCGAAGATCGAATCGTCCTCGCTCAACCGCACCAGCAGCACCTCGACCAGCCGTCCGGACAGGTCGAACACGGTCCGGCTGAACCGTTCGACCTGCGCGGTGGCGTCGGCCAGCGGGTGCTGCGGGTCCAGCTGCGACGGCGCCACCACGGTCATGGGCAGCGGCGCCACCGGCCCGACCACCTGCACCGGAACACCGTCGCGCACTTCGATGCTGGTGCGCAGCGACTCGTGCCGGGCGACGACGAACGACAGCGCGCCCTGCAGCGCCGCGAGGTCGAGGTGCCCGCGCAGGCGCAAGGCCAGCGGCATGGTGTAGGTCGCTCGGTCCGGGAACAGCTGCTCCAAGAACCAGATTCGCTGCTGGGCGGCCGAAAGCGGCGCGGCGGCAGTGGGATCGGTGCGGCGCGGGATACCGGCGCGCGGGGTGCCACCGGCGGCCCAGCGGCGCAGCAACGCGCGCCGGGAGGCACCGGTATCGACGAGTTCAGGCATTGTTGCTCCGTTCTTCGGCCGCCCCCGGCTGGTTGAGCAGCAGCTCGACCTCGCTGTCGGACAGTTCGTCCAACCGCCGCAGCAGATGCGCGGCGATGGTGTCGGCCATCCCCGCGGCCGTCGGACCGGCGAACAACTCGCCGAGGGCGAGGTCCAACGGGAAGATGGACCGCAGCTGCGTGGCGACGTGCACGGCGAGCAGTGAATCGCCGCCCAGCTCGAAGAAGTTGGCGTCGGTGCCGATCTCCTCGATGCCGAGCGCCGCGCACCACACCGCGACGACCTGGTTGCGCACCGAGACGACGAAATCGTCCTCGTCGGCGGCGGTTTCGACCGGCTCCGGCGCCGGGGCCGGGGCTTCGGGCGGCACGGCGTCGCCGCGGCGCGGCCGAGGCGGTGCGGCCTCCGGCGCGTCGACCCAATAGCGTTTCAGGGCAAAGGGATACGTCGGCAGGCTGACCGTCGCCGGCGGCTCGCCGCCGTGGATGGCATCGACGTCGACCGCGACACCGGACAACCAGAGCCGTCCGGCCGCCTCCACGAGCGCGTGCTCCGGCGCACCCGCGCCGAGCCCGCCGCCCAGGGTGCCGACGGTCGCCGCGGCGCGATCGGCGGTGCGCAGGAACGAGACCAGCGACTTGCCCGGGCCGACCTCCAGCGCGACGATCCGCTGGTTCCGGCCGACCAGGCCGAGCGCGGCCTCCCGGAACCGCACGGTGCCGGTCATCTGGCGCGACCAGTAGGCGGGATCGACCGCCTGCTCGGCGGTGATCGGCGCGCCGGTGACGTTCGACCAGAACGGAATCCGCGGGGCCTGCCGGGGCACGCCGCGGACCAGTTCGGCGAAGCGGGCCGCGGCCTCGTCCATCAGCGGGGTGTGGAACGCGTGCCCGACCGGCAGCAGCGAGCTGGGCACGCCCTCCTCGGACAGCTCACCGGCCAGGCGGAACAGGGCCGCCGGTGCGCCGGCGACGACGCAGCGGCTGGCCGAGTTGTCCGCGGCGAGCCAGACGTCCTCCGGCAGGCGCTCGGCGACGAGGTCGGCCCCCTTGGAGACGGCGAGCATGCCGCCGGGCGGGGCCGCGGCCATGATCCGTCCGCGTTCGACCATCAGCTCCAGGGCGTCGCCGAGGTCGAAGACGCCGGCGAGAGTGGCACAGACCAGTTCGCCGAGGCTGTGGCCGAGCAGTTCCGCCGGTTCGGCGCCGGCGTCGCGCCACATGCCGGCCAGGGCGTATTCGACGGCGAACAGCGCGGCCTGAGTCTGTTCGGTGCCCTCGGCCTCGCGGACCGCGGCGTCCAGGTCGAAGCCGCCGCGTTCGCGCAGGAGATGGGCGCAGGCGCGGTAGCGGTCGCCGAACGGTCGGACCGTTTCGGCGAGTTCGAGCACCCCGGCGCCGAGCGCGACACCCTGACCGGGGAACAACCAGGCGAGGGCGGGCGCGGGCGTGGCCTCCCCCGCCGCCGGCTTGCGCAGCGCGGCCACGGCCTCCTGCGTGGTGCTCGCCACGACCATGCGGCGGTGCGGGAAGCGTCGGCGACCGTGCGCCAACGTGTGTGCCACAGCGGCGAGTTCCGCGTCGGTGCTGCCCAGGTGCGCGGCGAGCCGGGCGGCCGCTCGATCCGCGTCCTTGGCGGTGCGACCTGAAATCAGCAGCGCGCGGGGGCCCGGCCGGGCCGCCGTGGCGGCCAGGGTCGGCGGCTGTTCGACGATCACGTGGGCGTTGGTCCCGCCGATGCCGAAGGCGCTCACCGCCGCCCGGCGTACCTCGCCGGACCAGGTCCGCAGTTCGGTGTTGACGAAGAACGGCGTTGCGGCGAAGTCGATCTCGGGGTTCGGCCGGGTGTAGTTGATGCTCGCCGGGATGCGCCCCTCGCGCACGGCCAGCACCGCCTTGATGAACCCGGCCACGCCGCCGGCGGAATTGAGATGGCCGACGTTGGATTTCACCGAGCCGAGCGCACAGTACTGCGTCGCCTCGGTGTGCTCGCGGTAGGCCGCGCTCAACGCCGCGACCTCGATCGGGTCGCCGAGTTTGGTTCCGGTGCCGTGCGCTTCGACATAGCCGATCGTCTCGGCGCCGATCCCGGCCGCCGACAACGCTTCCCGGATGACCGCGCGCTGCCCGGCGATGCCTGGCGCGGTGAAGCCGATCTTGTTGCCGCCGTCGTTGTTCACCGCGGAACCGAGGATCACCGCGTGGATGTGGTCCCGGTCGGCGATCGCGTCGGCGAGCCGCTTGAGCACGACGACGCCGACGCCCGAACCGAATACGGTGCCGCCTGCCTCGGCGTCGAATGCCCGGCAGTGCCCGTCCGGGGAGAGGATCGAGCCCTCCTCGTAGATGTACCCGGCCTCCTGCGGCACCTGCACGCTCGCGCCACCGGCCAGCGCGACATCGCACTGGAAGTCGAGCAGGGCCTGCGCGGCCTGGTGCACGGCGACCAGCGAGGTCGAGCACGCGGTCTGCACCGCGACGCTCGGCCCGGTCAGGTTCAGCTTGTAGGAGACCCGGGTGGCCAGGTAGTCGGAGGCGTTGCCGTGCAGGGCATGCAGCTGCGAGCTGGGCGTCTGGAACACGCTCGCGTGCCCGGCCAGGTTCCGCAGTAGGTAGGTGCTGATGCCCGCGCCCGCGAAAACGCCGACCGGCGTCGGGTTCTCGGCCGCGATGTGACCGGCGTCCTCCAATGCCTCCCACGCGCACAGCGTGAACAGGCGGTGCTGCGGGTCGGTGAGTTGCGCCTCGCGCGGCGGCATTTCGAAGAACTCCGCGTCGAACTTGTCCGCATCCGGCAGCAGCGCGCCCGCGTGCACGTACCCGGCGGGCGGGTCGGCGGGCATGGTCTCCGGCGCGAGCGGGCGCACGGATTCGCGCCCCGCGCACAGGTTGCGCCAGTAGTCGGTGACCGTGTCCGCGTCGGGGAAGCGGCAGGCCATGCCGACCACGGCCACGCGGAACTCGGTGTCGTCCTGGGTCATCGCTGGCTCCCAACGCCGTCGGGCAGGGTCTCGGCCGCTTGGCGGTGCGCCCGGCGGCGGGCGGCGGCCGCGCGGCGGTCCTGGCCGCGGTCCGCGTCCGCCTGCGGGGCCGTGCGGCCGGCCAGCGACTTGGCCAGCCCGTCCACGGTCGGTGCGGCGAACAGGTCGGTCATCGCCAAGGTCACGCCGAGGCGGCGTTCGAGCAGCCCGCGCACCCGGGCCAGCGCGAGCGAGTGGCCGCCGAGGTCGAAGAAGTTCTGCCCGAGGCCGACCTCACGATCGAGCACCTCCGCCCACACCTCGGCGACGATCCGCTCGAGCTCGGTGCCCGGCGGGGTGTAGACCGGCGGGGCGGCCGGGGCGATCTTCGGCAGCTTGGCGCGGTCGAGCTTGCCGGTGAGGCCGCGCGGCAGCGCGTCGAGCACCAGGTAGGCCGACGGAATCATGTAGTCCGGCAGCCGAGTTCGCAGGTATGCCGACAGCTCCAGATAGTCGGGTTCCAGCGGGCCGTCCTGGGTCAGGTAGGCGACCAGCCGGGGCACGTCGGCGTCGGCGTCGAGCACGACGGCGGCCTCGGCGACCGTCGGGTGCGACCGCAGGAACGTCTCGGCCTCACCGGGTTCCACGCGGTGACCGCGGATCTTCACCTGGCGGTCCTTACGGCCGACGAAGACCAGGCGGCCGTCGGGCAGCCGCCGGGCGAGGTCGCCGGTGCGGTAGTAGGGCACGCCGTCGCGGCCGGTGCCGAACACCGCGCCGGTGAGTTCCGGCCGGTGCCAGTAGCCGAGCGCGACGTACCGGCTGCGCAGCGCGATCTCGCCGTAAACCTCGGTGGGACGGCCGCTTCCGTCGACCAGGTCGACCTCGACGCCCTCCACCGGATGCCCGATCGGCACCCCGGCCCGGTCCGCGTCCTCCGGAGTGACGATGTGCTGCAAGGCAACCGAGCATTCGGACGGACCGTACAGGCTCACCAGCCGGCAGGACGGGGCGAAGTGCTTGCCGAAGTCCACCACGTCGCCGCGGACCACTTCCTCGCCGCCGAGCGCCACCAGGCGCAGCGCGTGCGGCACCCAGGGGCCGTCGGTGTCGCTGAGCAGATAGCGGAACAGCGTTGGGGTGCAGTGCAGCACGGTGATCCCCGCGCGTTCGATCTCCGCACGCAGCCCCGCGGGATCGAACAGATGCGGGTCGATCACGTACAGCTCGGCCCCGGCCACCGCCGCGCCGAACGAGTTCAGCACGCCGGCGTCGAAGGTGTAGCGGGCGGGTGCGGCCACCACGTCGTCGGGACCGATCCGCAGTCGCCGGGCGTAGGTGACGGCGTGCGCCAGGGCGTTACCGCGGCTCTGCGCCACGCCTTTCGGCCGGCCGGTCGAGCCGGAGGTGTGCAGGATGTAGGCGAAATCGTCGGCGCTGATGTGGGATCTCCCCCAGGTCGACAGGTCGTTGGTCGGCACCGTGCTCAGCGCCGGATCCGGCCGATCGGCGCGGCCGGACACGGTGAACACGTGCGCCCCGCCGGCCACCGAGCGGGCCAGCTCGGCCAGCGCCGGGTCGCACAGCAACGCGGAAACGTCTGCCTCTTCGAGGATTTCGATCAGCCTCGCCTGCGGCGCCCGCGGGTCGAGCGGCACATAGGCCACGCCCGCGCGCAGCGCCGCCCAGACCGCGACGAAGCTTTCCGGTGTGTGGTCGTAGAGCAGCGCGACCCGGCTGCCGTCGAGACCGGCGCCGATGAGTTCCTTGGCGATGACGGCGGTGATCGCGTCGAGTTCGGCGAAGCTGGTCGTGCGCTCGTCCACGCGCAGCGCCGGTGCGCTGCCGCGCAGGTCGATCACGGCGTCGAGCCGATCGATCAGGCGCTCGTCCGGCTCCGGCTCGGGCACCATCGGCGAGCCCGGCAGGGCCCACACCGCCTCGGCGACAGTCTGTTCCGCGGCGTCCAGGCCGACCGCTCCGACGAGCTGTTCCGGGTTCGCGACGATGCTCGCGAGCGCGGTCGCGTAGTGCCGCAGGGTCCGGGCGGCGGTCGGGGCGTCGTAGAGGTCGGCACTGTATTCCAGGACCAGCTTGGTGGGGCCGTCGGTCTCGTCGACGGTGAGATCGAGGTCGAGCTTGGCCGTCGTCCGCGGCGCGTCCACCAGTTCAACGTCGAGGCCGGGCATGCCGAGTGCCGGTGGGGGCGTGTTCAAGTAGTTGAACATCACCTGGGCCAGCGGGGTGCGGCTCATGTCCCTGGTCGGCACCATCGCCTCGATGACCTTCTCGAACGGCAGGTCCTGGTTGGCGTGCGCGGACAGCACCGTCTTGCCGACCCGGGCGACCAGCCCGGTGAAGGTCTCCTCCGGATCGACCTCGGTGCGCAGCGCCAGGGTGTTCAGGAAGCAGCCGACCAGCGGCTCGACCGCCGACCGAGTGCGCCCGGCGATCGGCGAGGCGACGATCAGATCCGATTGGCGGGTATAGCGATTCAGCACGGTATAGAACGCGGCGAGCAGCACCGCGAAGGTGGTGACGCCGCTGCGGGCGGCGAGCGCCCGCACCTCGGCCATCACCTGGGGGTCGAGCCCGAGCCGCTCGACCGCGCCACGGGAGGTGCGCCGCGCGGGACGGGGCCGGTCGCCGGGGATTTCGGTGACCGTCGGGTCGGCCAGCTCGGTGCGCCAGAAGTCCAGCTGCCCGTCGAGCCGGTCCGCGTTGCCGCGCTGCCAGCGCGCGTAGTCCGCGTACTGCACGGCCAACGGCGGCAGCGGCGAATCGACGCCGGCCAGCTGCGCCTGGTAGTGCGCCGAAACCTCCTGGCTCAGCACGGCAATGGACCAGCCGTCGCAGACGATGTGATGCAGCGCGATGGCGAGCAGATACTCCCCCGGACCCGACTTGATCAGGTGGTATCGCCAGACCGGGCCCTCGGCCAGATCGAACGGCGCGCGGTAGACGCTCGCGGCGAGCTCGGCCTCGGCGGCGCCGCGCTGTTCCGGTGCGAGGGCGCTGAAGTCGGTGAACTCCAGCGGCCGTGGCGAATACGGGCGGATCACCTGACGCAGCTGCCCGTCCTCGGTGGTCCGGTAGACGCTGCGCAGCACCTCGTGCCGCCGTTCGACCTGGGCCAGCGCGTTCTCCACCGCGGCAACGTCGAGGTCGCCGCGCAGCCGCAGGCCGCCGGGCATGATGTAGGTCGCGTTGCCCGGATCGAGGGTCTCCAGGAACCAGAGGCGTTCCTGGGCATAGGAGACCGGCAGCAGTTCGCCGTCCGCGCGCGGTACGGCCTGCAGCGGCGGCAGCGAATCCTGTTCGGCGGCGGCGGCTTCGATCAGGCGCGCGGCCGTCACGATGGTCGGGCTCTCGAACAGCTCGCGCAGTGAGACGCTGACGCCGAACTCGTCGAGGATCTGCGAGATCACCCGGGTCGCGGCCAGCGAGGTGCCGCCGAGCAGGAAGAAGTCGTCGTGGCGGCCGATGTCGTTGCGCTCCAACGCCTGCGACCACAGGGCCGCCAGGCGGATCTCCCGCTCGCCGATCGGGGCTTCGAAGACCGGGTCGGCCGCGTCCGCCGAATCCGCTTCGGCCGCTTCATCGTTCACCGCGTACTCGCGCACCGGCAACGCGGCGAGCAACGAATCCACCGGCGCGGCCGGCGCGGCCGCGGCGGCGGCCGCGAGGGTGCAGAAGTCCTGCGCCAGGTCCGCGGCGGCGGTCGCGTCGAGCAGCTTCGAGTTGTAGGTCAGGTGACAGACCAGCTCGGAGCCGGTCTCGGCGACGTGCATGACCAGGTCGTAGAGCGTGGCGCCGGTGTCGATGGTCTGCCACTCGACGGTCAGTCCCCACTCGCTCAGATCGGGGCGCTCGAGCATCTGCTGCACGAACAAGGTCTGGAAGACCGGGCTGAAGGCCGGATCCCACGGCCCGCCGATGGCTTCGACGACCCGCTCGAACGGGACGGTCTCGTCGTCGTAGGCGGCCATCGCGGTGTCGCGGGTGCGGTGTAGCAGGTCGAGGAAGGTCTGACCGTCGGCGAGATCGGATCGGACCGGAACCGTGTTGACGAAGTGCCCGATGGTTTTCGCGAGCTCGGCGTAGGGCCGGGCGGCCATCGGGATGCCGACGCAGAAGTCGCGCTGGCCGGTGCGGTGCGCCAAAGTCAGTTCATAGCAGGCCAACAGGAAGACGAACGGCGGAACGCCGTTGGCCGCCGCCGCGGCACGCACGGCCTCGGCCGCCTCGGCCTTGAACGAATTCTCCACGCGCGCACCGTTGTTGCCTACGCGCCGCGGACGGCGCCCGAGGGACAGATCCAGCGCAGGGGCGCCACGCAGCAGCGCGGCCCGCTGCTCGACCGCGGCCGTCTGAATCGCGGACGTGCCGTGTTCGGCGCTCCACACCGCGTAGTCGGCGTACTGCCGCGGCGGCACGTGCAGGATGATCGCCGCGCCGCGCACCACCGCGCCGTAGGCCGCCCAGAGCTGGTCGATCAGCAGCGCGATCGAGAGTCCGTCCAGCACCAGGTGATGCGCGACGACCGCGAGAATCCACTCCTGCTCCGCGAGCCGGATCAGCGCCCACCGCACCGGCGGCCGCTCCGCGAGATCGAACGGCTCGGACGCGAGGGTGCGCAGGAGCTGATCGGCCGCCGACTCCCGCGCCTTTGCCGGCACCAGCCGGAGATCAGGCGTCTGCCAGTCGGCGTCGGCGACCTCGACGACCTCGGCGCGCAAGCCCTCCGGCGTCTCCTCGAAGACCGTGCGGAAGGCGTGCTGCTGCCGGGTCACCGCGTCGGCGGCCGAGCGCAGCGCCGCCACGTCGAGCGGACCGCTGATCCGGATGCCCAGCGGCACATGGTAGATCGCGGCGTGCCCGGCGAGCTGCTCGTGCAGCCAGATGCCCCGCTGGGCCGGTGTCGCCGGGAACGGACCCGCGCCTTCACGCAGCGGGACGGTAGTGGTGGAGATGCCCGCGGCGCGGCGCTCCCGCAGGCGCGCCAGGGCCAGGCTGCTAGCCGGTGAGTTCATGATCGTTCTCCAAAAGGGCGGCATCGGCTTGCTCGACCATGAGCTCCTCCAGCGCGGCCGCCACCTGCGCGACGGTCGGCTCCTGCAACATGCGCCGGAGGGCGAACTCGATCTCGAAGAGCTCGCGGAGCCTGCGGACGAACTGGGTGGCGGCCAGGGAATGCCCGCCGATGCGGAAGAAGTTCTCGAAGACGCCGACCTGCTCCAGCCCGAGCAACTCGGCCCACATCTCGGCCACGACCTGCTCGTATTCGGTGCGCGGCGCGACATAGTCGGCATCGGCGGTGAACAGATCGGTCGAAGCCCGCGACACCGGGGCCGCCTCGACGCTCGGCACGCCGCCGACGATCCGATACGACTTGCGGTCGAACGGGTACAGCGGCAACCGCGCCATCGGCCGGGTCGTCGCGTCCACACCGGACCAGCGCACGTCGTGCCCGCGCACATGCAACTCGCCCAGCGCCGCCAGCATCACCGAAAGGTCGTCCACGTCGCGAACCAGCGACGGCACCGCGACGCCGGTCCGATCGTGGTGGCGGAGCAGGCTTTTCAGCATTCCGTTCAGCGCCGGGTGCGGGCCGAGCTCGATGAACACGCCGATGTTGGCGTCGATCATCGCGCCGACCGCCTCGGCGAACTGCACCGGGCGCACCACCTGATCGGTCCAGTACAGGCCGTTCAGGTGCGCGCCGTCGATCCGGGCGCCGGTGACGGTGGAGTAGAACGGGACGCTGCCCGCACGCGGCTGGATGCAGGGCATGTCCGCCGCGAATTCCGGCAGGCAGTCGAGCATCAGCGGTGAGTGGAAGGCATAGCGGCCGGGCAGGCGGCGGGTCATGATCTGCTCGCCGTCGAGCCGGGCCAGGTAGCCGTCGACCGCGCCGGTGCTGCCCGAGATCAGCGTCCACGTCGGGCCGTTGGTCCCGGCGAGGTGTACCCGGGGCGGCAGTTCGAGTTCGGCCGCGGGCCGGTTGACCACGGCCATGCAGCCGTTGTCGCGCAGGCGCGCGGTCGCCTTGGCCCTGGCCGCGATGATCTGCGCGGCGGTGCGCAGGTCGATCGCGCCGCAGACGTGCGCGGCGGCGACCTCGCCGACGCTGTGCCCGACCACGGCGGACGGGGTGATCCCCCACGACCGCCACAGCGCCGCCAGCGCGACCTGCAAGGCGAACAGCACCGGCTGCGCGGTGCCGGTGTCGGCGAGGGCTTCCTCGTCGCGGCCGCGGTCGAGGATGGCGAAGGTGGACCAGCCGAGTTCGATGCGCAGCTCGCGATCGACCGCGAGCAAGGCATCACGGAACACCGGCTGATGCCGAATCAGCTTGCGCCCCATGCCGACCCACTGATTGCCCTGCCCGGTGAAGACGAATGCCACCTTGCCGGGACCGCCGCGCGGCACCCGACCGGCGGCGGCGCCCAGCGGCAGCGAACCACCCGAGATCGCGGTGAGCTGCGCGGCCAGGTCCGCGTGATCGCGGGCGGCGACGGCGACCCGGAACGGGTGCTGCGCCCGGCGCGCGGTCGCGGTCTGCGCGAGTTCGGCGATCGGCGCGGCCGTGCCGTCGCGCAGCAGGTCGATCCAGCGGTCGACCAGGTCGAGCGTCGCCTGCTCGCTGCGGCCGGAAATGCTGACCAGATAAGGCTTTTCGACCGCAGGCGCGGCCGGGGTGTGCGCCGCCACGGTCGGCGGGCCGGCGAGCACGGCGTGCGCGTTGGTGCCGCCGAACCCGAAGGAGCTGACGCCCGCCAGCGCGCGGCCCCGGCGCTGCGGCCACACCTGGTTCTCGGCGGGCACCGTGAACGGCAGTTCGTCGAAAGCGATGTGCTTGCTGGGCGATTCGAAGTTCAGATTGGCGGGCACCTGGCCGTGGTGCAGCGCGAGCGCGGTCTTCACCAGCCCGGTGATGCCCGCGGCGGCCTCGAGGTGACCGACCACGGTCTTGGCCGAACCGACCAGGAACTTGTCCTCGCGCCCCTCGGCGAACACGGTGCCGAGCGCGCGCGCCTCGATGGCGTCGCCGAGGATGGTCCCGGTGCCGTGCGCCTCGATGTAGTGCACGTCGCCCGGGTTCACGCCGGCCCGCCGGTAGGCGCGCCGGAGCACGTCGACCTGCGATTGATAACTGGGCGCGGTCAGTCCGTTGGTACGACCGTCCTGGTTTATCGCCGAACCGAGCAGCACCGCGTAGACGCGATCGCCGTCCCGTTCAGCCTGGACCAACGGCTTCAGCACGACCGCGGCGCTGCCCTCGCCCCGCACGTAGCCGTCGGCACGATCGTCGAAGGTCTTGCACCGGCCGTCGGCGGCCATCATGCCCGCGCCGGACAGGGCGTCGGTGACCCGTGGATCCAGGGTCAGATTCACGCCACCGACCACCGCGACATCGCAGTCGCCGTCGTGCAGGCCGCGCAGCGCCAGGTGCAGCGCGACCAGCGACGACGAGCAGGCGGTATCCACGCTGACACTCGGGCCGCGCAGGTCGTAGAGGTACGAAAGCCGGTTTGCCGCAATGCTGCCGGCATTGCCGGTGACGGCCGCGATCGGCATGCCCGCCGCCGCGGATTCGCCCATACCGCGCGAATAGTCACCCGCGGTGATGCCGACGAAGACACCGGTCGAGGTGCCGGCCAGCCGCTGGACCGGCACGCCCGCGTCCTCGAAGGCGTCCGCGACGGTCTCCGCGAGCAGCCGGTGCTGCGGATCCATGGCCGCGGCCTCGGCGTCACCGATGCCGAAGTAGCCGGCGTCGAAGGCATACGGGTCGTCGAGGAACGAGCCGAACCAGGATCGGGGCCGCTCGTCGCCGCGCGCGTGGCCGGTCGGCGGCCAGTCGTGCCGGGCGGCCGGCGCCTGGCCGACCAATTCCCTACCGTGCCAGAGGGTTTCCCACAGCTGATCGGGTCCGCGCACGCCGGGGAACGCGCAGCCGATGCCGATGACGGCGACCGGTTCCTGGGCGGCGCCGGACCGGGCCGGGCCGGGCCCGGCTTCGGGCTCCCGATCCGCGGCGTCCGGCAGTGCCGGTCCGGGGTCGTCCTGCGCCGCGGCCAGCCCCTCGGCCAGCGCGTGCACGGTCGGATATTCCCAGGGGAGATCCGGCGGAAGTGGTTTTCCCATCCAGGTGGAAATCTTGCCGACGAATACCAGCGCCACCGCCGAGGTGAGCCCGAAACTCGAGAACGGCTCGCTCAGGGCGACGTCATCCGTGGCAATGTCCAATAAGTCTCCGAGCGTTTCGGTGAGAAACAAACTGATCTCGTCGGCCGTCCGACGGGCCATTTCTGCAGACATCTAGCACTATCCCTACTACGTAGAAACAGAAGTACGTGGCTCTACTGAATTTTCAGTGTTGTCCGCGACGGCGGGGACATTGTGGTCGATCAGGGTTTTCCCGGGAATTTCGGACAATCCACGCGCGGCCAGGTTCCGCCGCGCCTGGGCCAGCGGGAATGCCAGCACACGCAGATCATGGAAGAGCTTCACCGCGATGGTCGGCCAGATCGCGCCGGTCAATTTGTAGGTCAGCGCGAGGGCGACGCCGCCGAATATCACCTGGGCGGAGACGGCGGGCCGGAATCCGTGCCGCAGGCCATCGATGACGCCACCGGCGACGATGATCAGGATCCAGAACGGCAGGTCCGGCCAGAGCAGCGCGACCGCGTAGATGGTGAAGCCGCGGTAGACGATCTCCTCGGCAGGCGTGCTGAACGAGTTGGCCAGCCACCAGAACCGCTCGATCGAGGTCTCCGGGGTGATGAAGACGACGTACTCGATCTGCTGCGCGATCCAGTCCCTGCCCCGGCGGCCGCCGACGAGCGGAATCAGCACGGGCCCAAGCAGATACGAGACGTAGACGGTGACGATGGCCAGGCTGATGATCTTCTCGGCGAGGGAGAAGCCGCGGAAGATCGAGAAGTCGAAGTGGGTCAGGCCGAGTTCGTGCACCGAGGTGCCGCTGATCGCGAAGGCGACCAGGATGACGGCCAGGGTGGCCCAGGTCCGGAAGACGCCGCCCTGATACAGGCGGACGCGCGCGTCGGACCGCTCGCCGAATTCCTTCGTGAAGACGCGGACCGAGAATATCTCGAAGAATGGCTCGGCGAGCACGAGATAGACAAGCAGAATTATGCAGAAGATTTCCATCGGGAGGCCCCGTTCACTTCCGGTCGGGTCGGTCTTTACATATCGGTGGAGTGGGGTCGTCCGCGCCCTCACGCAAGGACAACTCAATAACACGCAGGTCGAGGAAACATTGGTGACTTTGCCCTACTGCCCGAGCTCTTACATCACCTACCTACGGCGTCGTCCTGAACACATCGGCAGACAGTACAACCGTACTGAGATAACTGTCTACAGCTTCCACCTGGAAGCTCCTGTGAGCTGGGCCACCGGATTTATACGGAGTAAGGGCCTCCGCATGCGTCCCGGGTTATACGTCCGATTCGCGCCATTTTTTCGTCCGATTTCACCTGGTCGGACAAACCTCGGCCAACCATTCACCACATCGCATTCAACTGCCCGAAACATTCGGCGGCGTTCGATGGAACATCGCGTCACGCCAATTTGATTGCTAATTGTTTGCCGGAGATGTGCGGTCGTACAACACCTCATGTACGCCCGTCCAACGCCGAACCCTGGCGGCTCGCACGGGCCGGGGCCCGATCGGTGCCGACTCGCGGCCGCCCGAAGACCCACCCCATACCCCCTCGACCGCCGGGCCCCGAAAATATTCCGAGCGGGAATAGCTGGGCCCGGACTACGTTCGTTGAAGGTGATTAGACGGACAAACGAAAGGGGCCGCGCGCGTGGCAACCGAGACAGTGGCATCGTCGGGCGTCGGCTTTCGATCGGAGCGCGGGGCCATCCTCGGCGCGCTGATGCTGGCGACCGGTTTGGTGGCACTGGATTCCACCATCATCGCCACCGCGGTGCTGACGATCACCGACACGCTCGGCGGGTTCGCCCAGTTCCCCTGGTTGTTCTCCATATATCTGTTGGCCCAAGCGGTGACCGTGCCGATCTACGGCAAGCTCGCCGACACGGTCGGGCGCAAGCCGGTGCTGATGTTCGGCATCGCGGTGTTCGCGCTCGGCTCGCTGCTGTGCGGGCTGGCGACCAGCATGCTCGGGCTGATCATCTTCCGCGCGGTGCAGGGCATCGGCGCCGGCGCGATCCAGCCGATGACCATGACCATCGCCAGTGACCTCTATACCCTCACCGAGCGAGCCAAGGTGCAGGGCTATCTGGCCAGCGTGTGGGCGATGTCCTCGGTCGCGGGCCCGCTGCTCGGCGGAGTCTTCGCCGACTACGTCAGCTGGCGGTGGATCTTCCTGATCAACCTGCCGCTCTCCGCCGTCGCGGCCTGGATGCTGCTGCGCAAGTTCTCCGAGAGCGCGCCGCGGCGCAAGCAGAAGGTCGACTATCTCGGTGCCGCCCTCTTGACCGTTGGCGCCGGTGCGCTGATCCTCGGCCTGCTCGAGGGCGGTCAGGCCTGGGCCTGGAACTCCCCCGCCAGCCTGGGCATCTTCGGCGGCGGCGCGCTGCTGCTTGTGCTGTTCGGCCTGGTCGAGCGGCGGGCGACGAATCCGATTCTGCCGCTGTGGGTATTCACCCGGCGCGTGGTCATCGCGAGCAGCCTGGTCTCGGTGCTCGTCGGCGCGATCCTGGTCGGCCTGACCTCCTACGTTCCGACGTTCACGCAGGGCGTGCTCGGCACCGGCGCGCTCGTCGCCGGACTCACCGTCGGCGCGCTCACCCTCGGCTGGCCGATCGCCGCGTCCCAGGCCGGAAAGGTGTACCTGCGCATCGGCTTCCGCCCGACCGCGCTGATCGGCAGCGGGCTGGCCACCGTTGGCGCCGTGACCACCCTGCTGATCGCCGAGGATTCCACGCTGTGGCAGATCGCGGGCTCGTGTTTCGTGATCGGCATCGGCATGGGCCTGGTCGCGACGCCCACCCTGATCGCCGCGCAGACGAGCGCGGACTGGTCCGAGCGCGGCGTGGTGACCTCGGCCAATATGTTCGCCCGCTCGATCGGCAGCGCGGTCGGGGTCGCGGTCTTCGGCGCGATCGTGAACTCGCGCATCGGCGACACCGATCATCCACTGCCCTCGACGTTGTCCTCGGCGGTGCACCTGGTCTTCGTCACGGTCGCGGTGATGGCCGCCGTGATGGTGCTGGCCTCGGCCTGCATGCCGAGCCGCAAGACCGTGATCGGCTAGGCGAACTCGAAGGTCGCGACCACCGGGGCGTGATCGGACTCGGGGAACTTCCGGTCGGTGGCGAAGTCGGCGGACTCGTCGTGCAGCAGCTCGTTGTGGATCTCCGTGCCCCGATAGTTGGCCAGCAGGTTCCGGGTGACCAGCAGGTGGTCGAGCATCTGTCCCCTGCCGTGATGGAACAGCGAGTAGCGCGACGACTCGGGGACGGTGTTCTCGACCGGTACCAGCACCCGGCCGGCCAGCGCGCCGTTGCCGGTGTCCTCGACGTCGCCGCGGATCGCGACCAGCGGCACCTCGTCGGCGGTGGAGTTGAAATCCCCGGCCACCACGATGCGCGCGGCCGGGTCCCGGTCGAAGATCTGATCGACCAGCCGCCGGACCTCGACGGCCTGGCTCATCCGTTTCATCGCGGACAGGAACGAGCCCTCGGCGGCCGCACCCGCGTCGCGCCAGGTGAAGCGATCGAGCTTCTGTCCCGGGATGTCGGTGGGTAGCTTCGACTTCAGGTGCACGACGATCACGTGCAGCGGCGCGCCGAGCAGGTCCAGCTCGACGTGCAGGATCGGGCGTTCGATGGCGATCGACTGTGGTTGCGCCGCAGGCGGATTCGCGGTGAGCACCTGATAGACCGGGGCCGCGACCAGATCGTTGAGCAGTTGCGCGTGCGCGGTGACCGGCAGCGAGGTGACCACCGCTAGGTTGCGTTCGTCGAACACCTCGCCGTTGGCCTTCTCGGTGGAGACGATGTTCCAGCCGGCCAGGGCGGTGCCCTGCAACAGGTCGGCCAGCGCGATCAGCGACCGCGGCTGACCGGGCCGCTCCTGGCCGTTCACCTCCTGCAGGCACAGGATGTCGGCGCGGAGGCGGTTGATCTGTGGTCGCATCACCGCGATGCGGTCCGCCAGGGTCGGCTCGAACGGGGTGGGGTTCGGCGTCTCATCGAAGTTTTCGAGATTGAACGTCGCTATACGCAGGGTGACCATTGCACACATCCTCATCAGGCCCCGACCCGTTCATACCCGTCAATTGTCGACCCGCGAGGGCGTTCGCAGGCGCGTACTCGACTACCCGAAAATGTCTGTTCATCCCCCGGCTAACGGTCGAGTACGCCGACGGGCATCAGGGTGATCCCCGATGTTCCGGACCCGCGCGCTGCGGCATGCTCGGCCGTGTGACGAATCGCGGGTGGGCATGATGACGGGGGTGGCGGCGGTTGTCGTGATCGCGGGCTGGGGACTGATGGTCTGGCTCATCGCGACCGTCGCCCGGCGGGTGATCGGATCGCCGGTCGGGTGGCCGCGGACGATCGCGCTCTCGGCGGTGTTCCCGGTGACCGGGTCGGCGGCGGCGACCGGATTGGCGCGCAAGCTCGGGCTGGTCGACGCGGCGGATCGGATTCAGGATCCGTGGGGCGCGTTCACCGTGGTGGTGCTGCTGTGGGCGTGGATCTTCGTGCTGCTGCTCGCGGTGCTGTACGTGGCGGAGATCGTGCTGCCGAGCGGGTCGATCCCCGGGCCGATCGCGCTGGTGCGGGCCGGGCGGCGGTCGCGCCAGGAGGCGATTCGCTACTGGCAGTTGCTCGGGGTGCTGATCCGGCACGGGCTCGGCGGGTTCCTGTTGCGCGGGTCGCGGGCGCATCCGGACCGGACCAGCGCGGCGGCGGCGAAGGTGCGGGACGCGTTGAACGACGCGGGCGTCACGTTCGTCAAACTCGGCCAAATGCTTTCCACGCGAAGGGATGTCATTCCGTCGACGCTCGCCGATCAACTGGCGACGTTGCAGACCGATGCGACGCCGTTGCCCTGGACGCAGGTCGAGTTGATCATCGCGGCGCAGCTCGGCCGGCCGGCCGGCGAGGTGTTCGAGTCGATCGAGCGGGAGCCGCTGGCCGCCGCGTCGGTCGGGCAGGCGCACGCGGCGGTGCTGCCGGATGGCCGCCGGGTGGTGGTGAAGGTGCAACGGCCGGGCGCGCGAATTCAGGTCCGGCGGGATCTGCAGATCATGCGGCGGTTCGCCGGGCGGCTGGAGCGAGAAGCGCAGTGGGCGCGGGAGATGGGCGTCGTCGACCTGGTCGAGGGCTTCGCCGCGTCGCTGACCGAGGAGCTCGACTACACGATCGAGCTGGACAATATGCGCAATCTCGCTGCGGCGCTGCGGGATTGCACCGCCGGTGAATGCGCGATCGCGATTCCGGTGGCGTATCCGGAGTATTCGTCGTCCACCATGCTGGTGATGCAGCGGCTCGACGGCACGCCGGTCGGGTCGGCTAGGCGGGTGCTCGATGGACTCGACTCCGAGACACGGGCTTTCGCCGCGTCGACGTTGCTGGCCGAGACGCTGCGGCAGATCCTGGTGGCCGGGGTCTTCCACGCCGATCTGCATCCGGGCAATGTGCTGGTCGACGAGGCGGGCCGGCTGGGGCTGCTCGATTTCGGAGCGGTCGGCCGGCTCGACGAGACCGAGCGGCTGGCGCTGGCGGCGTTCCTGGTCGCGCTCGAGGGTGACGACTCGGTCGGCGCGACCGAGGCGATGCTGCGACTGCTCGGTACGCCGGCGCAGTTCGAGCGGCGGGCGTTCGAACGGCGGATCGGGCAGGTCATCGTGCGGTTCCGGGGTGGGTTCGGGGCCGGGGGCAGCAAGGCGTTGTTCACCGAGATGATCGGGCTGATCACCTCGGCCGGGTTCGCGATTCCCGGCCAGATCGCCGGTGTGTTCCGGACGCTGGCGTCGGTGGAGGGCACCTTGCTGTTGCTGGATCCCGGGTTCGAATTGCTGTTCGCCGCACGGCGAGTGGGTGACGAGGTGCTCACGCCGATGCTGGCGCCGGAGCGGCTCGCGATTCGGGCCAAGGGGCAGGCGCTGGCGATTCTTCCGGTGCTGCAACGACTTCCGGGGCGGATCGACACGATCAGCGCCGATCTGGCGGCGGGGCGGTTCAGCGTCGGGGTGCGGGTGTTCGAGCATCCCGGTGATCGCGCGTTCGTCTCGGGGCTGGTGCAGCGGTTGATCACGGCGTTGTTCGCGGCGGCGTGCGTGGTGGCCGCCGCGGTGCTGCTGGTGGCCGGGGGCGACGCCGAATTGATCCACGGGGTCGCGGTTTCCGCGGTGCTCGCCGCCGCGCTGGGGTTGATCGGGGCGGTGCTCGGGATTCGGACGTTGCTGCGAACCTGAGGGCTACGAGGCGGGGCGACGGTCGGCGATCTCGGCGTGGGCACGGTCGCGGTGTTCGGGCGGCAGTCGGTCGACCGCCGCGCGGACGACCGTCAGGGCCGAGTCCGAGAGGCCGCCGAGGGTGCTGCGGTATTCGTCCCACAGGTCGTGTTCGGCTGCGGCTTCGAGCATTTCGGCGAGCTTCTGCTCGGAGACCAAGCCGACCAGGCGTTCGAGGTGCTCGGCGTCATCGATGAGGAAGGCCGAGTGGAGCAGCGCGGTGCCGTCGAGGGCGGCCTGTGCGGCGCGGACGGACTCGTCGGAGACGACGGCCATCAGGTCGCCCAGGGTGATCCAATCTTCTTGCCGGGCAAGTATTTTGCCGACCGCGACGATGGTTTCCGTCGGCACGCCGGCGATGAGGTAGGCCGCGCGGCGCGGGTCGAGCAGCGGGGCGACCTCGGCGAGGAAGTCGACCGGGAGGCGTTTGGCGACGTCGACCGCGTGCGCCGGTTCGAGGACGCCGGCCATGCGCGCGGCGAGCAGCGCGTTGCGGCTGCGGGCGACCAGCTTGGCGATCACCGGGGCCGGGATCACCTTGGCGGCCGCGGCGACCTTGCGCAGGCCGCCGGATTGGCTGTCGAACAGCAGGTCGGCGACCTGGAAACGGAAGTCTCTGACGTCGGCGGCCGGGACGTCGGCGAGGTAAGCGAGCTGGCCGACCGGTACGCCCAAGGTGCGGGCGAGTTTGATGAGCTGGGCGCTGGTCGCATCGGTCACAGGCCGGCCGCCTTCTTGACCGCGCCGCGCAGGAACCGGGGCACGAAATCCAGCAGCGAGTAGGCGGCGGTTTCGAGGTCCTTCGCCTGTTTGCGCCGGGCCTCCGCGACCACCGTGGCGAGTTGGGCCTGAACGTCCGGCCCCAGCGCGGCGATCCCGGCGGGCAGTTCCCCCGGCACCAGATCGCTCAACGTCTTCGCTGCCATATCCCTGCCTCCACTCGCCGCACCACCGAATCGACCCGCACGGTCCGCCGGTCTTGTCGAGGCCAACGCTACTGTGCGATCGGTTCGACTGCCGTGCGCGGCCACATGATCACAACGAACTGCCCGCCGGATTGGGACGAATCCCCAGCGTGCGAGGGCCGAGCCGCCTACAGCTCCAAGACGAGGTGAGTGAGCACGCCGGGTGCGGTTATGCAGAGGCGGACAGGTCGGGGGTAGCGATCGGCGGCAGGCCCGGTCGCGGGCCGCGGCGCGCTTGTCGAGCGGCGGTCGGTGGCGGAAAGGGCCGTTGTCTCGCAGGTTCCGCAGATGCCGGCGCGGCACATCGAGGGGATGGGGATGCCCTCGTTCTCCAATGCTTCGAGCACGGTCAGGGCGGCAGGTACCAGGATGGTGCGGCCCGAGTCGCGTAGCTCGACCGTCAGCTGTGGGGGTGGGTTCATCGGATCGGGCAGCGGGCAAGGGCGGTGGCGGAGTCGTCGTGGTGGTCGTAAGGGGTGTCGTGGATGCCTACGCGGGCGGCGAGGAGTTTCGCGAGCTTCGTGTTGCGGCGCCAGACCGGGTCGTCGGCGGCGGCGCGGCGGACCATGCGGCCGTGTGCGCCGGGCAGGGCGTCGTCGAGAGCTCGGAGGCGGACCTCGAGTGCGGCGGCCACCCCGGTCAGGGTCGACCACGGTTGCACCGGTACATCGCGTAATGGTGTGCTGCGGAACAACTCTCGGACGAGGGACTCGCTACTGAAGTAGGCGAGCAGGCCGAGTAGCGGTGCGGTCGCGCCGATCTTCAGTCGATCGGTGATGCCGGCGGGGTTCGCCAGGCGGTGGGTTGCGGCGCCGGCCATGTTCGCGGTCCACTCCGGCGCGACGCCGGCGGTGGCGACCATGTAGTCCGACATCTCCATGCCCTCGACGGCGGTGCGCGGGATCAGCTCGTCGGCGACGCCGAAGACGTAGGCGATGTAGGACCAGTAGTGCATCACCGCATCCCGTTGCCGCTCAGTGGATTTGCGGCCATGGGTGTGGTCGAAGCAGATCGGCGAGATGCCGAAGGTGACCGCCGCGCCCATCATCGTGCTATTCGAGATCGGGTTGCCGTGGACGGCGAAATGACCGGGGCCCCAGGCACGGCGGAGGCCGACCCGCACCTGGGCGTGCATGAGCCGCACGCGGACGGTGTCTTTGAAGACCGGGGACCAGCGGTCCATACCGCCACGGACGGTCACGTTGCGGAACCAGGTGGAGGTCTCCAGGTTTCGCCGGTACGGGTCGTTGACGAAGCGGCCGGTGGCGCCCGTCGCGGAAGCGACTTCGGCACCGACGAAGGTGCCCATGAAGTCCTGCACACCCATGGCGAGCTTGCCCGAGGTGGAGACATTGATCCACAATTGGCGGCCGCGTTCCCAGAGGTCGGGGTCGTACCAGTCCGGCGGGTGGTCGAGGGCGGCGAACAAGGTCACGAGTTCCGGCGGCGGATCGTCGAGGGAGTCGATGCCGTGGTCGAGGGCTTGGTCGAGCAGGCGTCTGCCGTCGGCGGTGCCGATGCGCTGGAATGCGGCGACCAGCCGGTCCATCGGCTCGTCGCCCTGCCAGAGATGATCGGCCATCAGGCGCGTGCGGGGCGTTTCGCTGGGCACCGGCCGTACGTCGATCCAGGGTGCGAGGATAGCTTTCCTTGGCTCGTACCATAATTCGGAGGCGACGGCGCGCGGCGGCGGTGGGCGCAGCGGCATGCCGGGGCGGTAGTAGTAATCGTAGGGATGCGGGTCGGCGTCCAGCATCGGTCAAAATCCTGTCAGTTGCCGGAATTTCGTGGCGGGAGTGCTGCCACGGTCGGCGTGGACCGGGCAGTAGTGTTTAGGGTCTGCGCGGTGTTCTGTTGCGGGCCACAGCAATTGAGGCGCTTCAGGGGGTGGTAGCGTCACGGGGCGCAGGCCGCGTGCACGGCGGCGGCCCGCGCGGATTCGGGGGAAGAAGTAGCGGATCTCGTCCGGGGTCACCCGGTTCATCGCGGTGAACAGGGCGCACCAGCGGTCGAACCAGAACTGGTCGCGGCGGGTCCAGGTGAAGTTCATCGTGCGGCGGATCGACGGGTCGCACAGGCCGATGGTGACGAACTGATAGAACCGCGCGCCGAAGGGACGAACTATTTTCTCCCACAAGGGTTTCGGCAACAGGTCCAGCACCGGGAACGGCGGCACCGGGGCATTCTCGGCCAGCTGAAAGACCTCTCGGGCGGCCCGCGTCGGCTCCAACACGTTCTCGCACATGTCATTCCAGTAGTCCTGGAACTCCGCCCAGCTCTTGGGGACGACCCGCATGCTCATGCCGTACATCTCGTACCACTGGTACTGCTCGCGCCAGAGCTGTTCGCGCTGCGCGGCCGAGAGACCGCCCATCAGCAGCTCGCCTGCGCGCAGCGTCTGCACGAAGAACACCGCGTGCGCCCAATAGAACGTGCCGGGGTCCAGCGCGTGATATCGCCGGCCTTGCTCATCGGTGCCCTTGATCGTGCGGTGGTAGTTCACGATCTCGCGGGCGGTCTGCTCGGCTCGCGGCCCGTCGAAGACCACGCCGACGATCGGGTACGCCGAGCGCAGCACCCGCTGATAGAACTCGTCCTTGATCCGCGAGTGGTACTCGACGCCCGCGCCGAGGCCGGGATGCATGTTCTGCACCATGCCGAGGAACAACCCGGTCGGCGCGAAGTAGAGGGAGCCGAAGATCTTCCAGGTCAACGAGTCCGGGCCGAGCGGCACGGGGGCACTGTGGCTCTCGTGCGCCACGTCGTTGTGTGCAACCATGAAACGATGCTGACACGAATAAATACTCGCGTTCAATTCGTCTTCTGATGCCGCCGAAGACGCGGAAAACGCCGCAGCAGCAGCGTTCCCGGGACATGGTGCGGCGCATCGTCGACGCCGGCCAGCGGGTGCTCATCGAGCACGGATACGACGGCGCGTCCACCAATCGGATCGCCGGCGCCGCCGGGATCAGTCCCGGCTCGCTGTACCAATACTTTCCGGGCAAGGACGCCATCGTCACCGCGGTGATCGAGCGCTACAACAGCGAGGTCGCGTCCCTGGTGCACAGCAGCGTGCTGGCACATCTGCACGAGCCGCCCGAAATCGCGGTTCCGGCAACGATTTCCGCGCTACTCGACGCGCTCGGCAGTCATCCGGCGTTGCTCCGGGCCGTGATCGAGCAGACACCGCGGCTCAGCGGCGACAACACCGTGTTCGCCTTCGAGCAGCAGATCGGCGAGATGGCCCGCGTAGCACTGACCATGCATCGCGACTCACTGCCCCCCGACGTCGACTTCGAGGCAACCTCATGGATGCTGGTCCGCGCCGTAGAGCACCTCGCCATCCGCTACATCCTCGACCAACCCCCACTCTCCCGCGACCACTTCCTCACCAACCTCACCCGCCTAGTCCTCAACTACTTCCACCCCTCCCCTCCACCAGCCAAAACCACCCCCCACCCCTATTCACGAACAAAACGCGAGCACCATCCACACCCCCACTGACGCATACCTACTGATTTCCCGCACATCGAATCGCTGCGATTCGATGTGCGGGAAATCGAGGGGTGTGGGCTGGGGGTTAGCGGCCGGCGGTGTTGCGGGTGGGGTTTGGGGTGTGGGTGGAGTTTCCGAGGCGGGTGAGGGCGAGGTAGCCGGCGGAGACCAGGAGGGTCCAGACGACGCCGACTGCTACGGCGGTGCGGCCGCTTTCGGTGAAGAACAGGAGGACGACCACCAGGGCGAGGAAGGCCAATGCCAGCACCGTGGTGTACGGGGCGCCGGGGAGGCGGTAGTCGGCGGCGGGGAGGTCGCCGCGCGCGACCCGTGCCCGGTAGATCAGGTGGCAGACCAGGATCATGCCCCAGACGAAGATGATGCCGATGGTGCTCACCGAGGTGATGTAGGCGAAGGCCTTGTCCGGCGAGATGACGTTGACGATCACGCCGATGACCATCGCGGCCGCCGACGCCGAGATGCCGACGTAGGGCACATGGCGCGAGCTCAGCTTGTTCAGCGCCGCCGGCGCTTCCCCGTGCAGCGACAGCGTGCGCAGCATGCGGCCGGTCGAGTAGATGCCGGAGTTGCAGGACGACAGCGCGGCGGTCAGCAGCACGAAGTTGATGATGCCCGCGGCGCCGGGAATGCCGATCTGCTGGAACACCTCGACGAACGGGCTCTTACCCGCATGGAACGTGCGCCAGCTCGACACCGACATGATCACGACGAGCGCGCCGACGTAGAACAGGCCGATCCGGAACGGCAGCGTGTTGATCGCCTTGCGCAGGGTCTTGCGCGGGTCGCGGGCCTCGCCGGCGGTGACGCCGACCAGCTCGACACCGACGTAGGCGAACAGCACGATCTGCAACACCAGCAGCGACTGCCCGAATCCGTTCGGGAACACGCCGCCGTCGGCCCACAGGTTGGTCACGGTCGGGTTGGCGGCATGCCCGAAGCCGATGGTCAGCACGCCGATGCCGAGCAGGATCATGCCGATGATCGCGGTGACCTTGATGGTGGAGAACCAGAACTCGCCCTCACCGAACAGGCGCACCGAGATCAGGTTCGCCGCGAACATCACCGCGAGCACCACCAGCGCCGTGATCCACGGTTGGATGTCGAACCAGTACTGCACGTACTTGCCCGCCACGGTGATCTCGGCCATGCAGGTCGCGACCCACACCGCCCAGTACGACCACCCGGTGACGAAACCCGCGTAGCGCCCCAGGAATTCGTGCGCGTACTCGGCGAAGCTGCCCGAGACCGGACGGTAGGTGAGCAGCTCCCCCAGCGCGCGCATGATCACGAAGATCGCCACGCCCGCCGCGAGGTAGGCCAGGATCAGCGCGGGTCCGGCCTGCTCGATCGCGCCGCCCGCACCGTAGAACAGGCCGGTGCCGATCGCGCCGCCGATGGCGATCATCTGAATCGTGCGCGGGCTGAGCCCGCGGGAGTAACCCTCCGAGTCGCCGGTCGAATCCTGCGTTCCAGCGTCCGATAGGTGACTGTCGGCGGCTGTCATAGTGCGGTCCTTCTCTCGTACGGCAACGACGCGACGCCCAGGATCGTCGGTCGGTGACCCCGGACACATGACATGGGATCATCGCATGTTCCGGAGTCGAACAGCACGTCACGCTACCGGTCGGGTGCTGCCCCGAATGTCACTCGCCGATAATTCCGCAGGTCAACGCCCTGTTGGCACACCGAGCGCGGCCGTCGGACCTAACGGGGACCCAGTCCTCCCGGTGTCGATCCGCGAACCTCGGGCCCCCTTGCCGCATCGAGTTCGAGGACATCGAAGCAAAGCTGTCACTTCAGCGGGAAACCGTGATTCTCCAGCGAGGCGCGCAGGCGGTGGCGGCCGTTGAGGCTGGCGGCGGAGGCCAGGCGGGCCAGCACCCGCTCGGTCCACGAGTGCGAGAGTTGTTGTTCGGCATAGAATTCCGCGATGCGGGACTCGTAGGCGGTGACGTGTTCGCGCTGGGCGGTCAGTTCGTAGGTTTCGTGGTGCAGAACGGCGGCCTGGGGCAGGCGCGGTTTGACCCTGGCGTCCTCGGTGGGGTCCGGGTGCCCGACCAGCAGGCCGAACACGGCGAATACCCGCGGCGGCAGATTCAGTTCCGCCGCAACGTCTTCGGGGTGATTGCGCAGCGCGCCGAGGTAGACCGTGCCGAGGCCGAGAGACTCGGCGGCGACGACGGCGTTCTGCGCGGCGAGGGCGGCGTCGATGAAGCCGACGTAACTGGATTCGAGGTAGTCGGCGCCGTCGAGCGGGGCCGCCTGATCGTCCGCGAGCTGGCGCAGGCGCGCGAAATCGGCTGTCCAGACCAGCAATACGGGTGCTTGCCGGATGTGTGCCTGATTACCGGCCAAGGCCGCGAGTCGCGCCTTGCGCTCGGTATCGCGGACCGCGATGACGCTCCACACCTGTAGGTTCGACGAGGTCGGCGCGGACTGGGCGGCCGAGATCAGCAGGCGCAGCGTGTCATCCGAGACCGGGTCGGCCAGATAACGCCGGACCGAACGATGCTCGTGCAAGACCTGCAATACCGGGTTCCAGTCGGCGGGCTCGGTAGGCTGGGGGTCGCGGTAACGCTGCTGCACCAGGTGAGTCGGCGTCGGCACGGTCTGGGTCATGTCCGTCATCCTGAACGGCGGCGCGGCGTTCGTCAGCGGTTGCTCGCACGGTGAGCCGAACACCGCCTGGATTCCCTTGGAGATCAACTCGGAGTAGGGTAGGTAAGGTAACCCTAATTTGCAGTGGGAGGAACACCGATGGCCCGACCCCGCACCACCCTGACCGTGCAGCACACCGAGTGGCTGAGCCCGCACCTGATCCGGGTCCACCTCGGCGGCCCCGGCTTCGCCGCGTTCCAGGCCAGCGAGTTCACCGATTCCTACGTCAAGTTCATCTTCGAGCGCGACGGCATCGAGGTGCTGCGCACCTACACCGTCCGCTCGGTGGACAAGGACGCCGGACAGCTCGCGGCCGACTTCGTGTACCACGGCGCCGAGGGCATCGCGGGACCGTGGGCGGCCGCGGCCCAACCCGGCGAGACCATCGATCTGTTCGGCCCCGGCGGCGCGTACTCGCCCCGCGCGGACGCCGACTGGCACCTGCTGGCCGGTGACGAGGCGGCGCTGCCCGCCATCGCCGCCGCGCTGGAGGCCATGGCACCGACGGCCGTCGGCTACGCGTTCGTCGAGGTCTCCGGGCCCGACGACGAGCTGCCGCTGCGCAAGCCCGAGGGGATCGAGCTGACCTGGCTGCACCGCGGCACCCGGGCCCCGGGCGAGCTGCTCGCCGAAAGCGTGCGCGACGCACCGTGGAAGGACGGCCAGGTCCAGGTCTTCATCCATGGCGAGGCGCAGGCCGTCATGCACGACATGCGCCGCTACGTCCGCCGGGAGCGCGGCGTGTCCGCCGAATGGGCGAACTCGATCTCCGGATACTGGCGGCGCGGACGCACCGAAGAGGGCTTCCGCGAATGGAAAGCCGAGCTCAAGCAGCAGGAAACCGCACCGGCAACCAGCTGAGCCATGCCCCACCCGCGGGCCTGAGCGCCGCCGCGCAGCGCTCAGCCCGCAGCACCTGCCGCGCACGAAATCGCCACCCGCACACACGAATCACCGACCAACCTGGGTGCGGGGGCGGTAATTCGCGTGCGGCAGGTGGAACGGCGACCGCACGCAGCAACGACAGGTCTCGACCGATGACCGGTACGGACCAGTGGCCGACAATTCACGCGCAGCAGGCACGACGACCGCGCAGCAGGCACGACGACGGAGCGCAGCAACGACCGGGCTCGACCCCCGACCATCACGGGTGCGGGCCGGCAATTCGCGTGCGGCAGGTGGAACGGCGACCGAACGCAGCAACGACCCGTCCCGACCGCTCGCCAAATGCGCGCGGCAGATGAATCGTGTGCGGTAGGTGCGATCCGCGGCGTTGGCTGCTATGGGTTCAATTGTCGAGGACGGTTTCGATTGCCGAACGGGTTGCCGCTACGTACTTGTCCGGGTCGGTGAGGAAAACGTCGTGGGCGGCGTCTACCTCGATGACCGGCGCATCCAGCAGCGCGGCCAGCGCACGCTGGTCTTTGGGCGGGACCGCCCCGTCGCGCGTCGTGACCACAACCGCAGTCGGCAACCCGGCGATCTCGGGGGCATGCGGACGGAAATCGAACGCGTACTCGGCCAGGATCACGTCGACGATCACCCGCGGATGACACCGTCCCAGCTCCGCCCGCAGCCACGGCCACAGCCGCTCGACCGCCGCGGACTTGAACCGCGCCTTCCAGAAATAGGACAACGGCACCGACCGCCCGACCCCACCGCCGCGCTCCGCGAACGGCCGCAACGCCCGGAAGAACACCCGCCCGGCCTTGTCCTCCGCACTGTCGAACGCCATCGCGGTCGCCTCGAACACCAACCCGCGCACCCGATCCCGGTGCCGCCGAGCGAATTCCAGCCCCACCGGTCCACCGAGCGAGTACCCGCACACCACCACCTGATCGATCCCGAGCGCGTCCAGCACCGCGGCCGCGTCGTCCGCGCACTGCCCGATATCGAACCGTTCCCCCGCCCCCAACCGCAGTCCCCGCCCGTGCCCCCGCATGTCCATCGCGACCAGACCGTGCTCGTCGGCAACCGGCCGCATCAGATGCAGGAAGTTCACATCCGCGGTCAACGCCCAACCATGCAGCAGCAGAACCGGATTCGCCCCGGGCGCGGATCGGACCTCGACCATCGAACCGTCGGCCAGTTCGACCGTCCGCCGCGGCGGCAACGCGACCGGGGCGGCGATCACGTCACCGCCGCGGCGCTCCCTGCTTCGTGGCCGACCCGTCATCTGCTCGACGGTAGCCGATCAGTCCCGCCAGCCGCTCGTGGCGAGGATGTCGTCCCAGCGCGGCCGGGGCACCTCGGGGTGACGCTGCCGGATGATCTCCCCGGCCAGGCTGGCCAGCGGCGCCTTCCGCGGATTCGCCAGGCCCTGCGCCTCGATGGCGTCGGTGAGCGCGCGGCTGCCGCCGTGCCGGGGATAGGCGGCGTGCACCTGGTCGGGGTACCCGGGCGGTAGGTCGGCGGGGCCGCCCGCGACATCGATGCGGATGCCCTCGACGGCGATCCACATCTCGGCCGGGCGGCGACGGCGGTAGACGGGCGAATCGGTGAAGCCGGTGGTGTGCGCGGCGATGGCATCCCAGATGATGTCCACCCTGGCGTCGGTGACTCCGTTGGCTTCGAGGAACCGGGCCGCGTCGTCCGCGCCGTCGATCTCGAATCGCTGTGCACCGCCGGCCTTTTCGGCGAGACCGAGGTCGTGCAGGGCGCTGATGAGATACATGAGCTCTTCGTCGTAATCGGCACCGGGCCGCAGGCCCTGCCGGTCGGCGGCGACCCGGCCGAACAGGAATCCGCGCACGCTGTGGTTGCGCACCGCGGGCGGCAATGCGCCGTCGATCAACGCACTTGCCTTGTCCGCCAACGACGTTGACGGCAGAGTGAGCGTAGGGGATGAAGACATGACCGAACTCCTCGGTGACTCGGGTGATGTGGATCGACTGACATCAGAGCGCGGAGGCGCGGAATCGCTCGCGGTAGTCGCTCGGCGACGTGCCGAGCACCTCTGCGAAGGTGCGGCGCATGGTCTCCTCGGATCCGAAACCGCTGCGCCTGGCGATGGCGGCGACCAGGTCGTCGCTGGTTTCGAGCAGGATCCGCGCGGCCTCCACCCGCGCCTGCTTCACGTATTGCGCCGGGGTCAGTCCCGTTTCCTGACGAAACAACCTGCTCAGGTGGCGCTCGCTGAGCGAGGCACGGGCGGCCAGCGCGGCCAGGCTGTGATCGGCGGCCAGATCCGCGGCGACCGAGTCGACGGCCTTGCGCAATCCGCCGCTGCGCGGTCGACCGAGGCCCGCGCGCATGCTGAACTGCGCTTGACCACCGGGACGCCGCAGATACACCACGAGGTATTTGGCGAGCGAGCGCGCCAGCTCGACCCCGTGATCCTCCTCCACCAGTGCGAGCGCCAGATCGATGCCGGCCGTGACCCCGGCCGAGGTGAACACCGGCCCGTCCCGCACACAGATGGCGTCCGGCTCGACCCGCACCCGCGGAAACCGGCGCGCCAGTTGCGCGCAGGCCAGCCAGTGCGTCGTCGCCCGCCGCTCGTCCAGCAGGCCCGCCTCGGCCAGCACCAGCGCTCCGGTGCACACCGAAGCCACGCGCCGTGCTCCCGCGCCCGCCGCCCGCACCGACCGGATCAGGTCGGCCGGAGCCGGGCCCTCCGGTGCGTATCCCGGCACGAGCAACGTGTCGATCGACCCAGCCAGGTCGCCGAGCGACTCCGAAACCCCCAGCGGCACCCCCACATCGGTACACACATCCCGGCCGTCCGGTGACGCGAACCGAATCCGGTGCCCGGCCCAGTGCAACACCTGTACCGGCCCGGCGACGTCGAGCAGCAACACACCCTCGGATACCGCGACCACCACGTCACCGCTCGACTCCATGTCCCAAGTCTCGAACACCGCGGATATGTCCACAAGGACACGCAACCCACAGATCCGGACATGCGTGGGATCAGCACCCGGACACGGCGATGCGCCGCCCGAGGATTCCCGGACGGCGCATCGGGGGTGCGCTACTGCTTGGGCGCGCGCAGGGCCTCCTCGACGAATTGGGTGGTGTAGGTCTTGGACAGGTCGATGCGGTCTTTCATCGGTGCCACGTTGCGGGAGTACTTGCTGAGGATGTTCAGGACATTTTGTGCGCCTTCGGGTTTCATCAGCCCGTCGCCGTTGAACATGCCGATGGAGTCGCGGATGGATTGGACGTAGAGGTCCTTGCCCGCGCTGGCGTACTGCGTGGGCATCTTGGCCGCGATCTCCTCCGGGGTATGGGTTTTGATCCACTTCAGCGTCTGAACGAAGGCCGCCGCGAGCTTGCGCACGATCTCCGGGTGGGCGTCGATGGTCGCGCAGTTCATGTACAGCGAGGTGGCCGGGTACAGGCCGCCGAGCGCGGCGCGGGTGCCGGCCTCGGTGCGCATGTCGACCAGGATTTCGGCCTCACCGGAATTGATCATCTGTGCGACGGTCGGGTCGGTGGTCATGCCGGCGTCGATGCCGTTGTGGTTCATGCCGGCGATGAACGTCTGTCCCGCACCGACTTTCACCCGGGTGTAATCCTTGGTGGTCATGCCCTGCTGGCCGGTGAGCGCCTGGGTGAGGAAGTCGGTGGAGGAGCCGAGCGACGTGACACCCAGGTTCTTGCCGCGCAGGTCCGCGGTCGACTTGATGGTCGCCGCGTCCTGCTTGGAGACCAGCTCCACCTCGCCGGGCACGTCGGAGAACTGCACCACCGAGCGGATGCACTGCTCCTTGGCCTGCAGGTCGATGGTGTGGTCGTAGAACCCGACCACACCCTGCACATCGCCGGTGAGCAGCGCGGTTTCGGCATTGGCGCCGGATTGCTCGCCGAGCAATTTCACGTCGATGTCGTTGCTGTCGAAGAAGCCGAGCTGCTTGGTGAGCATCGCGGGCAGGTAGATCACCTTCTCCAGCCCGCCGACCATGATGGTGATCTGCGGGCGCCCGTTCGCCATCGGAATGTGCCGGGAATCCCGGCATCCGGTGGCCAGCAGCAGCGCCGCTACGGCAACGACGACGATCGTCACATGTTTGCGATACCTCATGCTCAGATCCCGTGCCCCGAAGTCGCCTGCGACGGACGCCATTTCAGCAACTTGCCCTCGGCGAAGCCGATCGCCCACTCGGCGAGCAGCGCGATGACCGTGATGATGATCATGCCCGCGTAGATGCCGGCCGAGTCGAAGGTGCCCTGGGCGTTGCTGATCAGCAGGCCCAAACCCTTGCTGGCTCCGGCGTATTCACCGACGACCGCGCCGATCAGGGCGAAACCGAAGGCGGTGTGCAGGCTGGACAGGATCCAGGTGGTCGCGCTGGGCAGCACGATCGCGGTGAGCACCTGCCGCCGGCCCGCCCCGAGGATGCGGGCGTTGTTGATGACGTTGCCGTCGACCTCCCTGGCACCGGTGAAGGCGTTGAAGAACACCGCGAAGAACACCAGCACGACCACCGTCGCGACCTTCGAGCTGAGCCCGAGGCCGAACCAGATGATGAACAGCGCCGCGAGCACGATGCGCGGCACCGCGTTGAGCGCCTTGATGAACGGCGCGAGCACATCGGCCCAGTACCGGCTGCGGCCGAGCAGCGTGCCGAGCACGACACCGGCCACCGCGCCGATCAGGAAGCCGAGCACGGCCTCCTGCACGGTGGTGAAGATCTGCAACCAGATCGAGCCGAATTGGGTTCCCTCGGTGAACCATTCGATCAGGCGGTCCCAGATCAGCGACGGCTTGGAGTAGAAGAACGGGTCGATCCACAGCGTCGCGGTCAGTTCCCAGGAGCCGAGCCACAGCGCGACCAGTGCCAAGCGCAGGCCCCAGGTGCGGACGCGGGCGCGCCGGACATTGGTGCGGACCCGGGTGAGGATCTGCTCCTCGGTCTCGTTCTCCGGCACCGGCGTTGCGGCGGAACCCTTTTCGAGGACGTTATGCGACACGGGAAGCTCCCTTGGCTCGAGCCGCCTCGACCTCGTCGCGCAGCGTTTCCCAGATTTCCTTGTAGATGTCCCGGAATTCGGTGGTGAGCCGGATCTCCTCGACATCCCGCGGCCGGTCGAGCGGGACGGCGAAGTTGCCGCACACCGTCGCCGGGCTAGCGGTCATGACGACCACCCGGTCGGCGAGCACGATCGCCTCCTCCAGGTCGTGGGTGACGAAGATGACCGCCGCGCCGGTGCCCGCCCACACGCGCAGCAGTTCGTCCTGCATGAGCTGGCGGGTCTGCACGTCGAGCGCGCTGAACGGCTCGTCCATCAGCAGGATCTCCGGGTCGTTGACCAGCGTCTGTGCCAGCGCGACCCGCTTGCGCATGCCGCCGGAGAGCTGATGCGGGTAGTAGGTCTCGAACCCGGCCAGGCCGACCTTGTCCACCCAGACCGACGCCTTCGCCCTGGCCTCGGCTTTCGAGGCGCCGCGCAGGCGCGGGCCGAGGGCGACGTTGTCCAGCACGGACTTCCACGGCAGCACGGCGTCCTGCTGGAACATGTAGCCGATGCCGTCGGGGATACCGTCGACGTCCTTGCCGCGCACCAGCGTCCGACCGGCCGAGGCCGGCTCGAGGCCGGAGACCAGGGACAGGGTGGTCGACTTGCCGCAGCCGGTCGGGCCGACCACGGCGACGAATTCGCCGGGGCGGACCTCCAGGTCGAGGTTCCTGACGGCGGTGTGGATGCCGCCCCCGGTGCCGGGGAAACGCTTCGTCGCGCTCCGCAGCTCGATGAGTGGGTGGTTCATGGTTCTAGCTCCTGCGAGATCGAGGTAGAGCGAACGTACGTGGCCCCGATCACACCGCGGAGCTTGTGCGCACAAGCCGTGCAAAGTGCCGATTCGCCGGTTCTGCGCATTCTGCTCACCCCGGGCGGGTGGTCTATGCTGCGCCAATGGCCACTGAGGGCGCGCCGGCCGTGCGATTGAGGACTCAAGTTCTGCTGTTGCAGATCGTGGTGGTCACCCTCACCCTCGGCGTCGCCTTCGCCGTCTTCGGCTACCTCAGCGATGGGCGCCTGCGCGACGGATACGGCCAGCGCGCCCTCGCGATCGCACGCACGGTCGCCGCCGAACCCGTGGTTCGCGAAGAAGTCACCAAGTACGCGCCCGGCGCGATCGGCACCGACCCGCAATTGCGTGCGCAGCTCGCCGCCGGACCGCTGGAGCGGATCGCGATCGACACCACGCAGCGCACCGACGCGCTGTTCGTGGTGATCACCGACGACTCGGGGATCCGGCTGGCGCATCCGGACGCGGCGCGGATCACCGAGCACGTGAGCACCGATCCGTCCGGCGCGCTCGCCGGGCGCGAGGTGATCGCCGAGGAGCGGGGCACGCTCGGGGATTCGGTGCGGGCGAAAGTTCCGGTGCTGGAACCTGGTTCGGACCGTATCGTGGGCGCGGTGAGTGTGGGTATCGCCACCGACGCGGTGCGGGATCAGCTGCTCGACGATCTGCGCACCGCGGGGTTGCTGGTCGGGGCCGCGCTGCTGGTCGGGATCGCGGGATCCATGCTGCTGGCGCGGCGTTGGCGCGGGCTGACGCTCGGGCTGGAGCCCGCCGAGCTGGCCGAGCTGGTGCGTGGTCAGGCTGCGGTGCTGCACGGCATCGGCCGCGGTGTGCTCGCGGTCGATTCTGCTTGGCGCACAACGTTTGTCAACGAAGAGGCGCGCAGGCTGCTCGGCATCGGCGCGGAGATCGGGCGGCCGGTGGACGAGATCGGGCTGACCCCACGGGTGCTCGAGGTGTTCCGCGGCCTGGACGAGCAGCCCGCGTCGGCCACGGTCGGCTCGCACATCGTCGTCGTCGCGGCGCGGCCGGTGCATCGGGATCGGCGCGACCTGGGCGCGGTGCTGACGGTGCGCGACCGCACCGACGTCGAGGCGCTGACCCGCCAGCTCGATGCCGTGCAATCGATGAGCACGGTGCTGCGCGCGCAGCGCCACGAGTTCTCCAACAAAATGCACCTGATCAGCGGGTTGCTGCACGGTGGGCGCACCGAGGAGGCCTCGCGGTCGATCGATGAGATGATCGGCGCCGGGCCGCTCGGGGCGGCCGCGCCCGGCATCGACGCGATCCACGACGCCTACCTCCAGGCCTTCCTCGCCGCGAAGGCCGCGCACGCGCGCGAGGGCGGCGTCGAGCTGGTGCTCGGCCCGAACACCTGGGTCGAGGGCAGCCTCGCCGACCCCGTCGACGTGACCACCGTGCTCGGCAACCTGCTCGACAACGCGATCGAGGCCGTGCGCGCCTCCGGAAATCCGGTCAAACAGGTGGAAGTCGAACTGGTGCAAGAGGATTCGACGCTGCACATCGTGGTCGCGGACAGCGGCGACGGCGTAGCGCCGGAGCTGATCGACGTCCTGTTCACCGAGGGCACCTCGACCCGCGACAGCGGCGATGTGCCCGGCGGCCGCGGCGTCGGCCTGGCCCTCATCCGGCAGATCGCCCGCAATCACGGCGGCGATGTCCGGCTGGCCAGTCCGCGCGGGGGTACTCCCCCGTTGACCGGTGCCGAATTCAATGCCCGCATACCCGATGTGCTCGTAGACAGTAAGGCGTCATGGCTCCATCAGATCTGACCGTTCTCGTCGTCGACGATGATTTCCGCGTGGCGAACCTGCATGCCGGAATCGTCGACTCCATCGCGGGTTTCACCGTGGCGGGCACCGCCAACACGGTGGCCACCGCGCGCGAAATCCTGGCCGCCGACTCCGTCGACCTGGCCCTGGTCGATGTCTACCTGCCCGATGGTTCCGGCATCGACTTCGTCCGCGAATTACGCTGCGACGCCATGGTTCTGACCGCTTCCACGGACAGCGGCGCGGTCCGTGCCGCGCTGTCCGCCGGCGCGCTCGCCTTCCTGGTCAAGCCCTTCCCGCACACCGAGCTCGCGGCCCGCCTGGCCGGCTACGCCCGCTACCGTCGCATCCTCGCCGCCCCGCAGGTGGACAACGCGCGCGTCGACGCCGCCCTCCAGGCCCTGCGCCCCAGCACGACCACCCACGCCCCGGCCACCGCCGCCTCCCCCACCAAAGACCTTGTCCTGCACTCGATCCTCGAAGCGGGCAGCCCGCTCTCGGCCGGCGAGGTGGCCACCGCCATCGGCATCTCCCGCGCCACCGCCCAGCGCTACCTGGCCACCCTCGTCGGCACCGGCACCCTGCGCATGAGCCTGCGCTACGGCAGCACCGGCCGGCCGGAACAGGAGTACTCGGCGGCTACCCGCGCGGTGAAGTCGGAGCGCTGATCCGGGCCGGGAAACGACGGGCCCAGGTTTCGTGTTCGATCCGGGCAGTGTTTATCACGGTGCTGAGCAGGCGGTACCAGCCGGTGGTGGTGATCAGCTCGAGGATCTGATCGTCCGGGTAACGCGCACTCAAACGCGACCAGAGGCCGTCGGACACCGTTGCGGTGTCATGGATTTCGTCGACGAGGCGGAGCAGGACGGCGTCGTCCGCCGACCATGCCGGGTCGTCGGGCCCACCGGCGGCGGTTGCGTCGATCTGATCGGCGGTCAGTCCCACCTCGGGGGCCTGGACCACGGCGTGGATGCCCCATTCGTATTCGGCCTTCGCGCGGGCGCAGGTGCGGAGGATGACGATCTCGCGGTCGCGCGGCGGGATGCGGCCGTGGCCGAGGATGCCTGCGCCGAGGGGGCGCATGCGGCCGAAGAGGTCGTCGTGCAGGGCGAGGGTGCGGAACAGCGCCAGGGGTTCGATGGCCGCCCCCGGCGGCATCCATTTGCGCAGTTGTGCCTCGATTTCGGGAGCGTACGGCGGGCTGAGCGGGGTGATGCGTGCGGTGTCACTCATGGCAGATCCTCGTGTTCGCGGCGACGACGGAGTATCTTTGCTTCGGAAATAAGAGCAAGGATGGTGACGATGGTAGCTTCGGAATCCGAAGCGGACAAGACACCGACGGTCGGCGAACCGGTCCGGGGGTCGCGGACCGGGCGGCCGATCATGGTGCTGCTCGACCTGCTCGGCAGGCGGTGGGCGCTGCGCGTGCTGTGGGAGTTGCGCGACGGACGCGCGGTGACGTTCCGCGAGTTGCAGAAGCTGTGCGGCGGCGTATCGGCCAGCGTGCTCAACGATCGGCTGCGCGAACTCCGCGAGGCCGGGATCATCGCCACGGCCCCCGCCGGCTACCAACTGAGCGCGGATGGCCTCGACCTAGTCACCGCGCTCGCCCCCCTACAGGTGTGGGTGCAGCGGTGGTCCGAGAAGTGACGCACGCCTTCTGATTTCCCGCACCGGGAATCGCATGCGAATCCTGGTGCGGAAAGTCGGAAAGCGTGCGTGCGGCTACTTCGGCGGCGTGCCGACCATGCGCACTTTCTGTCCCTCCCAGTGGAATTGGACACGGGTGACGGTGCCGTCGGGGCAGGCGTTGCAGCTGCCGGGCGTCTTATAGGCCAGGCCGACGGTGTCGTCGGTGGTGCGGTCGACGTCCAGTGAGGTGAAACCGTGGGCCTCGGGCGTCGCGGTGCCGAGGTAGGAGCCCCGGTGGAACAGCAGCGCCTGGTTCGGCGAACTCCCGGTCGCGCCCTGCACCGTGACGATCACGGTGGACAGGGTGGCGCACGGATCGAAGTTCCCCTCGAAACCGCGCGGATCGCTCGACCACGCCGCGTGCGTGACCGGCTCGACCGGCAACGCGGCGATCGCGGACTGAATCACCGACGCCGTCAGATCGACCCCGCACCGAGCGGGCAGCCCGGACGTCGTCGGCGCCGCGTTGTGCACCTGGGTCTCCGACGACCCGGTGTCGGTGTCCGCGCCGCATCCGGCCGCCGCCACCGTCAGTCCGGCGCACATCACGAAGACAGGTCGAGCTATCCGCACCACGCGAGGTCCTCTTCAGGTCGCCGACAGATTCGATCTAGCGCGAATCAGCCTAGGCGGTCGAAGCGGGCGAGGGCGCATTGGCCACCGCGAGGTATTCGATGACCTGAAACAGGTCCGGATACAGCCGGTGGGCCAGCCGCCGGGACTCCTCGGTCGGCTGCACCAGGTCCGGAACGAGGATGCAGCGCAGGCCGGCCGCGTGCGCGGCGCGCAGGCCGTTGGTCGAATCCTCCAGCGCGAGCGTGGTTTCCGTCTCGCCGCCGAGCGCCGCCAGCGCCTTCAGGTACGGCTCGGGGTCGGGTTTGCCCTTGGTCACGTCCTGACGCGTCACCACCACGTCGAACCGGTCGGCGATGCCGGCCAGCTGCAGATGATGGTCGGCGCGCTCGCGCGAGGAGGACGTGGCGATCCCCTTCGGCACGCCCTGCGCTTCGAGCGCGTCCAGCAGCTCCACCGCGCCGGGCTTGGTCTCCAGCCTGCCGCTGTCGACGAGCACGCGCAGGTGCTCGTCGTGCAGCGCGAAGTACTCCTCGAGCGGGAAACCCCGCCCGTACGCGGCCGCGGCCAGCGTCCGGCAGCGGTCGGCGGGCACGCCGATCATGCTGCGGCAGAACTCGATCGGCATCTCGTAGCCGAGTTCGGCGCCGGCGGTGACCAGCGACTCCATGGCCAGGCTCTCCGAGTCGATGAGCAACCCGTCCATATCGAAAACTACTGCGCGAACCGGATTTTCGGCGTTCACCCGTTGCTCCCTTCCGCTTGCGGCGCCAGCCTGCGCCGGACCGCGACCTCGACCCCGTCGCGGCTGATCTCCGCCAGGGCGTCACCGACCTGTCGCTGCACTCTATCCAGCTCCGGTAGCGTGCCGAAAATATCGGTGCGCTGCAAGAACGCCTGCGCGCAGCGGTGCGGATCGCTGTCCACCAGCACGGCGAGCGAGTCCTCGCGCGGGTCGATCAGCTCCATTACCGCGCCGGGGGCGTGGCTCGCGGTGAACCAGCGGATCCAGGCGGCGATCAGCAGGGTCGCGCCGGGCGTGGGCCGGCCCGCCGCGATGTTGTCGCGCAGCGCGTCGACGACCCTGGGCATCATCTTGTCCGAACCGTTGCGGCCGATCCGCGTCATATCCTGGGCGATGGCCGGATTGCGGAACCGACGCATCAAATCGTCAACGGTCCTGCGCAATTCGGGTTCCCCGAGGGCCAGCGTCGGTCCCTGTTCGTCCAGCATGAACTGCCGGGCCAGTGCCGCGAGCGCCGGGCTGGCGGTGGCCTCGGCGATGGTGCGGTGCCCAGCGACGCCGCCGAGGTAGGCGAGCAGCATGTGCGTGCCATTGAGCAGGCGCAGCTTCGCGAGCTCGTAATCCCTGACGTTGGCGACGAATTGGGCGCCGCCGAGTTCCCACTGCGGGCGCTCACCCTCGAAGTCCTCGATCGTCCAGGTCATGAACGGCTCGGCGGAGACCGGCGCGAGATCCTCGATGCCGCCGAGCCAGTTGCGCGCCACCGCGGCGTCGGTCGGCGCGGTCGGCTGCACGATGCGGTCCACCACGCTGTTCGGGAACTGCACGTGCCTGGCGATCCACTCGGCGAGGTGATCGTCGCGCAGCAGCGCGAAATCGATGACCGCGCGGCGCAGGGTGCTGCCGTTGGCGCACAGGTTGTCGCAGCTGATCACCACCGGCGGGGTGCCGCCGCGGCGGCGGACCAGCTCGAGCCCCTGCGCGAGCATGCCGATCGGGGTGATCGGCCGGGTCGGCGAGCGCAGGTCGTGGCGGACGCCGGGGCAGTCCACCTCCAGCCGGCCGGTGACCGGCGACACGCAGTAGCCGCTGGCCGTGACGGTCAGCGTGACGATCTTGACCCGTGGATCGGCGATCCGCTGCGGCACCCCGATCAGGTCCGACGGGGCGTGGATGGCGTCGGTGATCGAGCCGACCACCTCCACCCGCGCCTGCCCGTCCTCGTGCAGCAGCGTCGTGTACAGGTGGTCCTGCGCGCGCAGCGCGTCGACCACGGTCGGGCGGTTGATCGCGACGGCGGCGATGCCCCAGCGCGGATCGCCGGTCTCGTTCATCGCGTGCTGGGTGGCCAGGGCCTGGTGCGCCCGATGGAACGAGCCGCAGCCGAGGTGCAGGATTCCGGTGCTCAGACTCCGCGGGGCAAACCCCGGCCTGGCGACCGTGGCGGGCAGGCGGGTGAGCATGTCGGTGGACAGGCGCGGCACCACCTTGCCCGGTATCCGGGACGTCATTTCGGTTCGAGTTTTCTTCGCCGTAATCAGCGGCACACGCATGTGCGGCCTCCGTTGGGTCTGCGAGAAGGGGCGATATAGAACGCCGTATCAGCATTGACTAAGCGCCGTTTCACACGGTAGGTCAGGGCCGTCGGTATTTCGACAGCAAACCTCGAATTGACCAACTGAAGGCAGTTCGCCGCAGGTCACCGCCCCTATTGCAAATATTCCGTAAAGCACCACCTCAGGCCCTACGAATCGGCGACGACGAGCGGAAACGGTCGCGGTGAAAATGCGCTCCCGTGACATCAGTCACGCGCCGTCATTTCCGATTTGCCCGAAAGGGAATGCTTTAAGTTTACTCTAAGATTTGCTGAATAATTGCCGGATTAGCGCAGGAGAATACGATGTAAAACCAGCGCGGGAGGTCGCGGCACACCGAGAAGGGCTGGCAGGTGCACAGTTCCAGATGGAAGCAAACCGACGAGGCTAGCGAGGCGCAGCTAACGTCCGGCACGGATCGTAAGCAAGACTAAGGTTGCCTCGCAGTTGCGGACGGGCGATGGTCAGATCGAGCTGCCGCCGTAGCCACTCGCCCATGACCTGAATTCCTGGGACGATCCGCTAGCGTCGAACCATGAGCCTGGACGTCGCAGTTGTCGGATACGGATTGGCCGGATCGGTTTTCCACGCTCCGCTGATCGCCGCCGAACCACGGATGCGGGTCGCGGTGGTGGTCACCGCCCACCCCGAACGCGCCGCCCAGGCCGAACGCGAACACCCCGGGGTGCGGGTCGTCGGGACCACCGACGAACTCTTCGCGGATCCGTCCGGCCTCGACCTAGTGGTGATCGCGACGCCCAACCGCACGCACGCCCCGCTGGCCGCGCAGGCATTGGACGCCGGCCTGCCGGTAGTCGTCGACAAACCGTTCGCCGTGACCGTCGCCGACGGTGAAGACCTGGTCAAACGAGCCGAGCAGGCCGGCCTCGCGCTGACCGTCTTCCAGAATCGACGGTGGGACGGCGACTTCCTGACCGCGCGCGCCCTCGTCGAGGCCGGCCGGCTCGGCGAGGTGCACCGGTTCGAATCCCGGTTCGAACGCTGGCGTCCGGTGCCGAAGGGCGGCTGGCGTGAGGTGGGCGACGCCGCCGACGGCGCGGGCCTGCTCTTCGACCTGGGCAGCCATCTCATCGATCAGGCGCTGACGCTGTTCGGACCGGTGAAATCCGTGTATTGCGAACTGGATCGGCGTCGCCCCGGCATCCGAACCGACGACGACGCCTTCGTCGCGCTCACCCACGCCTCGGGTGTGCGCTCGCACCTGTGGATGAGTGCCGTCGCGCCGCAACTCGGTCCGCGCTTCCGTGTGCTCGGTTCCCAGTCCGGCTACGTCGTCCGCGGACTCGATCCGCAGGAGAGCGCGCTCCGCGAAGGTCGCCGCCCCGGCGACGGCAAGCCTTGGGGCACAGTCGAATCCGAGAACTGGGGGGTGCTCGGCGCCGAACCCGCCGTCGAACCGGTCCCCACCATCGCGGGCGACTACCCCGCCTTCTACGCCCAACTGGCCGCCGCCCTGCTCGACGGCGGCGAGGTTCCGGTAGACCCGCGCGACGCCGTTGCCACGCTGCGGATCCTGGAGGCCGCCCGCAGATCGGCCGCCGCGGGCGAGGTGGTCGCCGGGTAACCGCAGGCACCCCTCGATTATTGGGCTGGCGACCCGCGCCGGAGATCGATAACGTCGACGCTCGGTGTCGGCCGCGCGCGGGCCGGCCGTTCGGCTGAGAGGAGACCCGCATGGGTTCAACGATTTTCGCGGTCTTCTTACCGCTGGCCCTGGCCCTGGTGATGTTCGGGCTCGGATTGACCCTGGCCGTGGACGATTTCGCCAGGGTGCTGCGGTATCCCAAAGCCGCGGTGGTGGCCCTGCTCTGCCAGATGGTCTTGCTGCCCGCGGTATGTCTCGGCCTGATCTACCTGTTCCAGCTCGAAGGCGCGCTGGCCGTGGGCATGCTGCTGCTCGCCGCGTCGCCGGGCGGCCCGTCGGCCAACCTGTTCAGCCACATCGCGGGCGGCAATGTCGCGCTGAACATCACGCTCACCGCGATCAATTCGGTGCTCGCCGTGTTCACCATGCCGCTGATCGTCGCGTTCGCCTACAGCCGGTTCATGGACGGCGACGGCTCGTTCGGGCTGCGCCCGGACAAGTTCGCGCAGGTGTTCGCGATCGTGCTGGTCCCGGTGGCGATCGGCATGTGGGTGCACCGCCGGTTCACCGGGTGGGCCGAGCGGATGCGTGGGAACGTCAAGATCCTCTCCATCGTGGTGCTCGCGCTGGTGGTGCTCGCGGCCGTGGCGAAGAACTTCGGCACGCTCACCGAGAACATCGGCAAGCTGGCCTCGCTCAGCCTGCTGTTCGCCGTGATCAGCCTGGCCGTGGGCTATTTCGTGCCGCGGCTGGGCAAGGTCGACGCCGATCAGGCGATCGCCTCGGCCATGGAGATCGGCATCCACAACGGCGCGATCGCCATCGCGATCGCCGGGTCCGTGCTGCACAACGACGCGATGGCGGTGCCGGGCGCGGTCTACGGGGTGCTGATGAACATTCCCGCGGCGATCGCGGCCTATCTGCTGGCGAGGTACGTGCGACATGATCGTCCGGCGCCGGTGCCGAGCGCGGTGGCCGGTTGACAACCGGTAACTGATCCGGACAGCGCGTCGCCGGGTAGGTAACCTTTCGATGTTCGATATTCGAAGGGAACCAGCATCGCGATGCGACCGCTCGGCGCAGACGATCCGACGCGGATCGGCGACTACCGGCTACTCGGCGTGCTCGGTGCGGGCGGCATGGGCCGGGTCTACCTCGGTCGCAATGCCGGTGGCCGGACCGTGGCGGTCAAGGTGATCCGGCCGGATCTGGTCGGCGACAACGAATTCCGCGAGCGGTTCCGCCGCGAGGTCAGCGCGGCACGCCGGGTCGGCGGGCAGTTCACCGCGCCGCTGCTGGACGCCGACGTGGACGCCGATCCGCCGTGGCTGGCCACCGGTTACGTGGCCGGTTTCTCGCTGACCGAGGCGGTCGACGAGTACGGACCGTTCGCCGAGAACTCGCTGCTGGTGCTCGCGCACGGGCTGGCCGAGGCGCTGGTCGCCGTGCACGCCGCCGACCTGGTGCACCGCGATCTGAAGCCGTCCAACGTGCTGCTGGCCCTCGACGGCCCCAAGGTGATCGACTTCGGCATCGCCCGCGCGATCGACGACAGCCAGTTCACCACCACCGGAAAGGTCGTCGGCTCACCGGGATTCATGTGCCCCGAGCAGGTGACCGGCGGCCAGGTCGGCCCGGCGAGCGACGTATTCGCGCTCGGCGGGGTGCTGGTGTTCGCGGCCACCGGGCAGGGTCCGTTCGGCGTCGGCGAGATGGTGCAGATGCTGTGGCGGGTGGTCTACGAGGAGCCGCGCCTCGACGCGGTCCCGGATCGGCTGCGTCCCCTCGTCGCCGCCTGCCTCGCCAAGGACCCGGCCGCCCGGCCGACCCCGGAACGCCTCATCGCCGACCTGACCGCCCTCGGTCTCCCCGGCCGCGGCGGCTGGCTCCCCGGCCCCGCGCTGGAAGAGGTCAGCCGGCGTGCGGTGCGGTTGCTGGACCTGGACTCCGGGCCGTTCGACGTGCCCGACGCGCTCGGCGAGCCGGCGAAACCCACCCGGACGGCGGAGACGGTGGTGCGGCCGTTCACCGATCCGACTCCGCGGCCGGTCACGGATCCGCGCGCGCGTACCGCCACCAGCCTGCCCGCGGCGGGGCAACCGGACGTCACGCCGCGATCGTGGTGGCGGGGTGTGCCCGATCCCGCGGATCAGCAGTTCTCCTATGGGCCGCAAGATGGTTCGAACGCCCCGCCACACCCGCGGCAATCGGCATGGCCACCTGCCGCGCAGCACTACGCCGCGCCGCGAGACCGCCCTTCCGATGCGCGGCAGTCGGGGACACACATCGCGCGAGCCAAACACCGCCGCATCGCCTTGATCGTCGGCGGACTGGTGGTCTGCCTGGTGGTAGCGATTGCCGCCTTCGTGATAACCAAGCAGTTCACCGACTCCGACGGCACCACCGACCAGTCCACCTCGACGCCGGGCAGTCCCGCCGCGGAATTGCCGGAGGCGTTCGTCGGCGAGTGGAAGGGCGTCGCCAAGGACAAGATCGCCGGCTTCGATATCGTGCTGACGCTGAACGCGGGCACCGTCGGCGAGGAACTCGGCACCTCGACCAATACCGGCAAGGTGGTGGGCATGACCTGCGGCCGAGCCGAAACGCTGACGGCCGTCGCCGACGAGGAACTGACGCTCACCGCGCGCCTCACCGAGGACAGCGGCGGCTGCAACGACGACGGCAAGACAACACACCTCCAGCTACTGCCCGACGGCACACTGTCGTACCGCACCGCAAGCGTGATCGGGGACATGTCCGGAATACTCAGCAAAACCTCGTGACCGGCTTGCGCTACCCGTTAGCTGAGGAAGTGGCAGACTGCGGAACATGGGCGATGTTTCCGGCAATTCGACACCAACCATCACCTGCGCGGGGCGCGTGCGAGCGCAGTCCGAGGCGCATCAGCGGGCGGGTCGGCTAGCCGCCGGGCTCGCGGCGGCGGGGGTGCGGCCGGGCGATCGGGTCGCGATGATGATCCGCAACGACATCGAGTTCATCGAGGTGTCCCTGGCGGTCGCGGCGTGCGGGGCGAATTCGGTGCCGATCAATACCCGCTGGCAGGTGCCGGAGGTGGCGCACGTGCTGGGCGACAGCGGTGCGCGCCTGGTGATCGCGCATACCGAGTTCATCGACATCGTCGAAAAGGCGGTGCCGCAAGCCGATACGCCGATTCTCGAGATCGCCATGCCGAGCGAGCTGCTCGCCGCGCTCGGCGCCGACGCCGCGCTGGCCGAGCCGACCGGCCGACACGCCACCCTGGAACAGTGGATCGAGACGCACACCGAACCGCTCGGCCGCATCGAGGGCTCGCGCGACGACTCGACCGGCCTGATCTACACCTCCGGCACCACCGGCAAGCCCAAAGGCGTACTGCGCGAACGCATGACGCCGCACCAGTGGCTGTCCGTGGCCGGCAGTGCGGCCAAACGACTCGGCCTCACCCCGCGCGGGCAGGCGGTGATTCCCGGCCCGCTCTATCACGCGAGCCCGAACGGCATTGCCACCCTGGCACTCCGGGTCGGCACCAACATCACCATCATGCCGCGCTGGGACGCCGAGGAGTTCCTGCGCCTGGTCGACGAGCGCCGCGTCACCCAGGCCAAGGTGGTGCCGACCATGCTGTCGCGGCTGCTCTCGCTGCCCGCGGACGTGCGCGCCCGCTACGACGTCTCCAGCCTCACCCACCTCATCCATTCCTCGGCCCCGTGTCCGCCCGCGGTGAAACGGGCCGCGATCGACTGGTTCGGCGACGCGCTGACCGAGTACTACGGCTGCGCCGAAGCGGGCACCATCACCTGGATCTCGGCCGCCGAGTGGCTCGCCCATCCGGGTAGCGTCGGCCGCCCGGCGGACGGCGCGGCCGTGGTTGTCCTCGACGACGCGGGCGAGCCGCTGCCCGCCGGGCGGACCGGTCAGGTGTTCGTGCGCGGCGCCGACTACTGGCCGAAGTTCCGCTATCTGCACGACACCGGCGAGGCGCCCAGTCCGCTGCCGGATTTCCTCGCCGTCGGCGACCGCGGCTACCTCGACGAGGAGGGCTATCTCTATCTCACCGGACGCTCCAGCGAGCTGATCATCTCCGGCGGCGTGAACATCTATCCGGCCGAGATCGAGAACGCGATCATGGCCCTGGACGGCGTGGAGGACGTCGCGGTGTTCGGCATCCCGCATTCCGGTGATCTCGGCGAAGCCGTTGCCGCGCAGGTCGTTCCGCGCCCGGGCGCCGAGCTGACCGAGGACGGCGTCCGGGCCGGCCTGGCCGGGCAGCTCGCCGCGTACAAGGTGCCGAGGGTGGTGCGGATCGTCACCGAACTCCCCCGCGACGATGCCGGAAAGATCTACAAACGTCAGCTCCGAGCGGAGATGTCCGACGCCGGATAAGGTGCGGCGGTGGACAGAGCCGAATGGGTCGAGCGAGGCAGCTCCATCGTCGACCGCTTGACGACAACGCAAACCCAGCCGCCGTGGTGGTTGGTGGCCGGCGCGGGCGTCGTGGCGCTCGTGCTGGTCGGATACACGCCCATCTGGCGGTTCACCCGCAATATCGTCACCATCGCGCACGAGGGCGGGCACGCGCTGGTCGCGCTGCTCACCGGGCGCAAGCTCAACAGCATCCGATTGCATTCGGACACTTCGGGTCTCACCGTGTCGAGCGGAAAACCCTACGGGCTGGGCATGATTCTGACGACGATGGCGGGTTATCCGGGGCCGCCGCTGCTCGGGCTCGGCTTCGCCGCGTTGCTCGGCGCGAGCCGGATCACCCTGATGCTGTGGGTGGCCATCGCGCTGCTGGCCGGGGTGCTGATCATGACCCGCAATGTGTACGGCATGCTGACCGTGTTCGCGGTCGGCGCGACAGTGTTCGCGGTGTCCTGGTTCGGCACCGACACACTGCAGGCGGGTTTCGCCTATCTCGGCGCGTGGTTCCTGCTGCTGGCCGGGGCGCGGCCGGTGATCGAGTTGCAGCGCGGGCGGTCGCGGCAGCTGCGCAGCCGCTATCAGGAGGACGTCGCCTCCGACGCGGACCAGCTCGCGCGGCTCACGCACCTGCCGGGAATCCTGTGGGTCGGGTTGTTCGGGGTGATCGCCGTGGGGTCGCTGGTGATCGGCGCCGGCTTCCTGATCTCCGATATCTCCGGGGTCTGTCTGCCCGGCGGAGCGTGCGCGCCCGGGCACTAGCCCGCCGGAATCGGCTCGGGTGGCTGCCCGCAGACGATTCGGTCGGCTAATGTTGGGCCACCTCCGGTTTCGCCGGAGCGTTTCCTCTCGCCCTCGCCGGCGCCGACCGTCTGCGCACGATCGCCCGTCGCCGACGCACAACGCGGTGCGTGAACATCCCGGAGCCGCACATGATCACGTCCATCCGCCTCGCCGTCGTCTCGACCCTGGTCCTCGCCTGCGCCGGCCTGTTCGGCGGCGGGCAGGCCGCCGCCGTCGCCGGCTCGGCCTGCGGCAGCGCGCTGTCGCAGGCCGAGATCTCCTCGATCGCCGAGCTTTCGGACACGACCACGCTCACCGGCTCGTCGATGGAACAGCTGGAGCGAGCGGTCGACAACCACCGGCGGCTCACCCGGATCCTGGTCGAGCACCGCGATCTGCGCGGCGTCTTCGGGCTCGGCCTCGACGCCGTCGAGCAGGCCGCGGTGATGCCGTTGCAGCGCGACCCGGCGTCGTTCATCGATCCGGAGTGGGCGCATCGGATCAGCCTCGAACTGCTGTCGCGCTTCCTGCGCAACGTGCACGCCGAATTCACCGGTGAGCCGACCGATCCGCACTGGACCAACTACTTCGACCTCGCCCGCCGCTGCGAGCTGTCGCCCGCACGAGTCGCGATGGCCGGATACAACGCGCATCTGTCCGTCGATCTCGCCTATGCGGTCGCCGCGGTCGGCGGCACGACCGCGAACGCGCCGGACTACTTCAAGATCGTCGACTCGATCGCGCAGCAGGGTTCGTTGATCGTCTCCGCCACCAAGGAGATCTATCACGGCGATCTCGGGCCGCTGTGGCGGTTCTACTTCGTCGGCGAGGGCCTCGATCTGCTCTTCGGCGAGGGTGTGGCCACGCCGCAACTGCTGCGCCTGGCCGATCTGGGCGCCAACGTGGTGATTTTCGGCAACGGACTCGCGCTGACCGATCCGGCCCTCGCGCCGGCCGCCCGGGTCGAGATCGACGCGTTGTGGCGCAGCGCCGACGTGGCATTCGAGGTGCTCACCCGACTCGGTGGGCTCTAGCCGGTTTAGCTTTCCGGATTCGCGGCACGCCTACTCCTGAGACGAACGAGCGAGAGGAGTTTCCGGTATGTCGGAAGAGCTGAACGGGAAGCGCGTACTGATCATCACGTCGAACACCGGCGTGGAGCGCGATGAGCTGCTGGTTCCGCAGAAACAGCTGGCGGAGCGCGGGGCGACGGTCGTGCACGCCGCGCCCAAGAACGAGCAGGTGCAGACCTTCGAGCACGACACCGAGAAGGACGTGACCGTGCAGCCGGACGCGTCGTTCGACGATCTGGATGTGGACGACTTCGACGTGCTGGTCGTGCCCGGCGGCACGGTCAACGCGGACAAGCTGCGCACCGAGGACCGCGCGGTCGAGCTGGCCAAGGCGTTCGCCGGGGCGGGGAAGCCGATCGCCGCGGTCTGCCACGGGCCGTGGCTGCTCGTGGAGGCCGAACTCACCCCGGACAAGACGCTGACGTCGTATTTCTCGCTGCGCACCGATGTGCTCAACGCGGGCGGCCGGTGGGTCGATCAGCCGGTGGTGCGTTCCGCGGAGCACGACTGGGCGCTCATCACCTCGCGCAATCCGGACGATCTGGACGATTTCTGCCGGGCGATCACCGAGGAGCTGGTCGAGACGTCATAGCTCGGCCGAGCCGCCCGCCTTCTGACATCCGCGCGCGCCGACGCGGCGAGTCCACGTGCGGGACGTCGGAAGGTGGGCGGCGGATAGGCCGCGCGCCTCAGCGGGCGTGCAGTACCGCCGAGGTTTCGCGGGCCAGCTCGGCAGGGTCGCGGGTGGCGTCGACGGTGGTGCCGCGTTCGTCATCGGCCAGCGGTTCGAGCGCGGCCAGCTGCGAGTCGAGCAGGCTCGACGGCATGAAATGACCGGTGCGATCGGCCATCCGGTGGGCGAGTTCTTCGTGCGACGCGGCCAGATGCAGGAAGAACGCGTCAGGCGCGGCGGCACGGAGCCGATCGCGATAGACCCGTTTGAGCGCCGAGCAGGTGATCACCCCGCCCCGCGCGGATCGTTCGGCCATCCAGGCCGCCACCTTGTCGAGCCACGGCCATCGGTCCTCGTCGTCCAGCGGGATTCCGGCCGCCATCTTCTCGACGTTCGCCTTGGGATGCAGATCGTCGCCTTCGCCGTACTCGACACCCAGCTCGGCCGCGAGCGCCCGGCCGACCGTCGACTTGCCGGACCCCGACACCCCCATCACGACCACGACGGGCAGCGCACGTTCCGGCACATCGGCTCCTTTGCTCGGTGCACTCCCCCGCGGCGGGCGACGCACATCTCCGACCCGACATTAGCGCGAGCGCGTTGTTCGTCGAGCGGGGCATCAGGGCGGGACCACCAGCGTTTTGCCGCCGCCATGTCCCACTCGGTGTCGGTCCGTTCGTCGAGCGGGACGGGGATGGTGCGTCGGCGGGCTCGCTCGATGCAGGGGTGATCCTGCTGTCGAGCACCCGAACGAAGCCTCGGCCTGAGCACAATGGCCGCACCCGGCACGGGGTTCAGGCCCGATGCCCATCCACCGCCGCGGTGATCAGCTCGGCGATCGCGCGGCGGGTGTCGTCGTCCACCGGCAGCAGCGGCCGTCGCGGGTCGCCGACTTCGATGCCGAGCGAGCGCAGCCCCGCTTTGACCGTTCGCGGCAGGCCGCCCCGGGAGATCGCGCCGAGCAGCGGATCCAGCCGTTCGAAACGCTGTGCCGCCGAATCGGTTTCGCCGGCGGTCAGCAGCTGCCACACCGCCACGATCTGCTCCGGCACCAAACACGGTGCGGCCGTGCACCATCCGATGGCACCGGCGTCGAACGCTTGGAGCGCGAGCCGGTTGCTGCCGTTGAAGAACGGCACATTGTGCTCCGCCAGCCGTCGCATCCGTGCGATGTCGCCGCTGGATTCCTTGACCATCGTGATGTTGTCCACGGCCCCGACGAGTTCCACCAGGAACTCCGGTGTCATATCGATCCCGCTGGTGCCCGGATTGTTGTAAGCCATGATCGGCAGCGCGACCGCGTCGGCCACCGCCGCGAAATGCCGCGCCAGCTCCTCCTCGGTCAACCGCCAGTAGGCGACCGGCAGCAGCATCAACGCCGTGGCGCCCAGCCGTTCCGCGAGCCGTGCCCGCGCAATGGTTCCCGCCGTGGTCAACTCCGACACCCCGACCACGGTCGGCACCCGGCCGTCGACCTGCTCGATACAGATCGATGCCACCGCCGCCCACTCCTGGTCGTCGAGGTACGCGGCCTCCCCCGTACTTCCCAGCGGCGCAACCGCATCCACGCCCGCGCCGACCAGCCGGTCGACCAGCCCGCGCAGCGCCCGCTCGTCGACCTCGCCGCTGTCCACGCCGAACGGCGTCACCGGATACGCCACGATTCCCGCGATCGACCCACTCATCGCCACCTCCATTCCGCCACCCCGATCATGCCCTGCACCCCGGCCGTTCCGGACGGAAGCGTCCTGGGGCACGATGGAATCATGGAATTGCGCATCTTCACCGAACCGCAGCAGGGCGCGAGCTACGACACGTTGCTGACCGTCGCCAAAGCCACCGAGGATCTCGGCTTCGACGCATTCTTCCGGTCCGACCACTACGCGGCCATGGGCGGCGGCGACGGGCTGCCCGGCCCGACCGACGCCTGGATCACCCTCGCCGGGCTGGCGCGGGAAACCAAGCGGATCCGCCTCGGCACGCTGGTGACCGCCGCCACCTTCCGGCTGCCGGGACCGCTGGCCATCCAGGTCGCCCAGGTGGACCAGATGTCCGGTGGCCGGGTCGAACTCGGCCTCGGCAGCGGCTGGTTCGCCGAGGAGCACGCCGCCTACGGCATCCCGTTCCCCGCGGACAAGTTCGCGCGGCTGGAGGAGCAGCTCGCGATCATCACCGGGTTGTGGGCGACCAAGCCGGGCGACAAGTTCGACTTCGCCGGCCGGCACTACCAGCTCACCGACTCCCCCGCGCTGCCGAAGCCGGTGCAGGACCCGGTGCCGGTGCTGATCGGCGGCCACGGCGCCACCCGCACGCCGCGGCTGGCCGCGCAGTACGCGACCGAGTTCAACATGCCGTTCTCCTCGATCGAGGACAGCGCCGCCCAGTTCGGCCGGGTGCGCGCGGCGGCCGAGGCGCGCGGGCGGCGCGCCGACGACCTGGTCTATTCCAACGCCCTGGTTGCCTGCGTGGGCGCGAACGACGCCGAGGTGGCGCGCCGGGCCGCGGCGATCGGCCGCGAGGTGGACGAGCTGAAGACCAACGGCCTGGCCGGCTCGCCCGCCGAGGTGGTCGACAAGATCGGCCGCTACGCCGAGATCGGCGCGCAGCGAATCTACCTGCAAATACTGGACCTCACCGATCTCGACCACCTCGAGTTGATCGCCGGTCAGGTGCAGGGGAAGCTCTGACGTGCAGGTCGGAAAGCCGAGCCGCACGGCGCTCGCCACCGCGCATGCGCGGGCCTATCACCAGATCGCGCCCGAGCCGCGGGTCTTCACCGACCCGTTGGCCGGGCCGATCATGGGCCTGAGCCCCGAGGAGCTGACCGCGCAGACGATCGCCGCGGCGGCGGGCGAGGACATCGCCTTTCATCGCGTCCGCCGGTTGTTCATGGCCAGCCGATCGCGCTTCGCGGAGGAAACGGTCGCCGACGCGGTGGCGGAGGGGACGCGGCAGGTGGTGATCCTCGGCGCGGGGTTGGACACCTTCGCCTACCGCAACCCCGATCCGGCGCTGCGGGTATTCGAGGTCGACCACCCCGCGACGCAGGCGTGGAAACGGCAACTGCTCGCCGACGCCGGAATCACCGTCCCGGATTCCCTCACGTTCGCACCGATCGACTTCGAGAGTGAAACCCTCGCAACAGGTCTGGCCGCGGCGGGCCTCGACCGAGACCAGCCCGCGGCCTTCGTCTGGCTCGGCGTGGTGATGTATCTGACCAGAGACGCCATCCGGTCGACCTTGCGCTATCTGGCCGAGCAGGCGGCCCCGGTCCGGCTGGTCTTCGACTACATCCCGCCGGCCGCCGACGCCGCACCGGCGCACCGGGCGCAACTCCGCACGCGTGCCGAGCGCATGGCCGCGGTCGGCGAACCCTTGCTGAGCTCCCTCACTTCCGCCGAACTGGCGACGGAACTACGGTCGGCAGGCTTCGACGAGGTCGAGGATCTCAGCGCACCGGAACTCATCGCGAGCTATGTCGGTGCGGCCGAGCTCGGCCCCGAACCCGAACGCCTGCACGCCCGCATCGCCCGCGCCCGCCGCACCTGACTCACCCGAGCGGCCTGCTGGTCGGCAGGTTCACGAAGCTCGGCTGGGCCGGATCCAGTTGCAGGGTTTGCGGTTTCAGTTCCGTGTTGTTGAGCAGCGGCCGGAAGGGCAGTCCCTTCGGGGAGTTTCCGGCGAACACGTCGACGCGCAGTCGATGTCCCGGCTGGAGCACCGCCTGGATCGGGATCACCGCGATGTCCAGCACGACGGGCTCGCCCGCGGTGACCGGCAGCAGGCTGTCCAGGGTGATCGGATTGTATGGGGCGGTGTAGTCGCCGTCGGGTGAGCGGGCGCTCTTCGCCTGGTCGATCGCCCGCATCGACGCGGTGAGCTGGCCGGTGCTCAGCACCGTGGAAGTTCCCTCCGGGGCAACGTCGTTCACGGTGACGGCCCAATATCCGTCGGTCCCGTCGTGCACGGCGTTGAGGTGCGCATTGATCGGGCCGGAGATGACCGTTCGCTCGGTGACGGGGGTGCCGGTGAAGGTCAACGCGTTACGTTCGGCGATGCGCGAATCCTTCGCGCACATATCCACTATCGCGGGGATCCCGGCGGCGCCCTGCGCGGTGTCGCGCGAGCACACGGTGGTGAGGCCGGGCGCGACCGTGAGGGCGCGACCCTCCATCGGCATTGTCGCGGACAGTGATCCGTCGTAGACGCTCGCCGCCGTACCGCTGGGGGCCGCGGACAGATAGACCCGCCGATGGGTCGCGCCCGCCTGGGGAAACCGATCGAGCGTCCGCCAGCCGCCACCCTGTTCCCACACCGTCACCGGACCGAATTCGCCCAGACCGTGGTCGATGTCCTTGAGCCACTTGTCGAACCACACCCGCTGCAGCACCTCCAGCCGCGCCGGACCGCCGGGCAGGCCGGTGCCCGCGCCCGGATTGGCGTGATACGTGTCGCCGACGAGCAGCTGTTTCTGCTCGGCGGGCAACGGAATCGCGTTGAACAGAGTGGTCGCGCTGTTGGCGAAGATGTCGTGCCAGCCGCCGTAGACGAAGGTGGGCACCGTGATTCGCTCCGGATGCCCGAGAATGGCCTGCCGGAAATCGCTGTCGTGGTCGAGGGCGGCGGCCAGCGCCTGCGGGACCTGGTCGAGCGACGGGGTGAGCAGCGCCTGGGTCAGCAGGTCGTAGTTGGTGGCGGGGTCGGCCAGCCGGTCGTCGAGCCAACGCCAGTCGAACGTGCCCGCCAGCATCGAGCGCACGTCGGGGATGAGTTTCGTCTGGTTCACATTGCTCAGCCACAGCGGCAGGAAGGTGGTGCCGATGCCGCCGCCCGGCGCGACGACATCACGCATCAGGTCGCTGCCCGGTTCCACCGGAAAGATGGCTTTCAGTGCGGCCGGGGCGTTTTCGGCCGCGCGCAGCTGGGTGATGCCCGCGTAGGAGCCGCCGCTCATCCCCACCTTGCCGGTGGACCAGCGTTGCGCGGCGGCCCAGCCGATCACCTCGCGGGTGTCCAACTGCTCACGGGCGCCGAGGGTGTCCCACGTGCCCTGGGAGAAGCCGGTTCCGCGGACGTCGGCGACCACCAGCGTGTAGCCGCTGCGGATCAGGTAGCGGTCGATGCCGAGCACCGTCTGCACGGTGCCGCCGTCGAGCGCGTGCAACAGGTCGCCGAAGCCGCTGATCGGCGTTCCGGATAGGTTCATCCGGCGCAGCAGGTCCATCACCACCGGCTGTAGGCCGGGCGCCGAGATAGCCGAATCGACCAGGTTGGACAGCAGTTTCGTATACGGCGTGAGGTTCACGATGGTCGGCAGCGGACGCTGTTCGACCTCCCCGTCCGCAGTCACCGGCCGGTACACGTTCGCCTTCAGGATGACGCCGTCGCTCATCCGGATCGGCACATCCCAGTCGATGTGCACGTCGGCGTACGGCTGCGGCCCGTCGTGCAGCGCGGTCCATTGATCGCTGCGGGAACCGCCGTCCGGTTGCGCCGCCGCCGGACTCACCGCAAACCCACCGCCAACTACGACGATCGATAGCACCATCGCCAATCGAGCCGCGCGGACAAACCGTTGTACCACTTGCTGCCCCGAAAGCATTCTGCTCCTCGACCGATGTGCCGCACGTTGATGGAGTTCGCCGTTTCGGATTGACAAGATAGCAATCTGCGCGCAAATCACCGGGAGATACGAATCGGCCGGTTTGTCGTGTTGCCCGCGCCCCGGCGAACCGATCCGGTTGCGCGATAGCGGATTTGCGCAAATCGGGCACTGTAGATACCTAGCAGTTTGGTTTAACACTCCGGCGCACACACCCTTCCGGTCAGTCGTTCAACGCCTGCTCACCGGATGCGGCAAAGCCCCGCGGATCGGCATGCCGGGGCCTACCTTGGTGGGCATGACGCCGCTGCAGCGCTATATCGCGGAAGAAATCGCCCTCGATCACGCCGACGGCCTGCTGAATCGGCGCGAGGCGCTGCGCCGCCTCGGGCTGCTCGGGTTCGGCGTTCCGGCGGCGGCCGCGTTGCTCGCGGCGTGCGCCACCGAGTCCAAGGATCAACCGGCGACCGCCCAACCGCCCTCCGCCGCACCGCCATCCACGCCGCCGGGGTCGGGTAAGGCACTGCCGACTACGCCGATCACCTTCGCGGGCCCGGACAATCGGGAGTTGCGGGGTGCGTGGGCGGCCGCCGCGCAACCTCGCGGGGGCGTGCTCGTCATCCACGAGAACAAGGGGCTGACCGACCACATCCGTTCGGTGACAGGGCGATTCGCCGGAGCCGGTTACTCCGCCCTCGCCGTCGACCTGCTGTCCGCGAAGGGCGGCACCGAGGCCTTCGGTGATCCGGCGCAGGCCACCGCCGAGCTGAGCAGGACTCCGCAGGATCAGTTCATCGGCGACCTGCGCGCGGGGCTGGACGAGCTCGGACGGCGGGTGCCGGGCAAGCAGCTCGGCGCGACCGGGTTCTGCTTCGGCGGCGGGCTGGTCTGGCTGCTGCTCGCCTCCGGGCCGTCCGCCCTCGCCGCGGCCACGCCGTTCTACGGCCCCTTCCCCGACCACGGCGACCTCACCGCCACGAAGGCCGCCGTGCTGGGGATCTACGCGGCGGCCGACGCCCGGGTGGATGCCACCCGTCCGGCCGCGGAGTCGGCACTCGCGCGCGCGGGCGCGCCGCACGAAATCTGGGTGGCACCGCAGGCCGATCACGCGTTCTTCAACGACACCGGACCGCGGTACGCACCGGCCGCCGCCGACGAGGCCTGGCGGCGGGTACTCGATTGGTACGGAACCTATTTGGGCTAGGGGTCAGCAAGCGGCGAGGAAGTCCTGGATCGGCTCGCGATCGGTGGCGACGACTCCGATGTAGCCGTCGGGGCGGACCAGCACCAGCGTTGCGGTACCCGCCGGGTCGATGTCGTAGTTGCGGAACGGGTCGCCGACGGTGCCCGCCACCACTCCGGCGGGTTCGATCACCCACCCCCGAACCCGATCGCCCTGTGTACGAACGACTTCGGCTATCGCGGCGGCGGTATCGCCGCCGAATCCCAGCAGCGTGAAATGGGTGCCACGGAACAGGTCGAACAGGCTCGACGCACCGCACCGGCCGTCCGGAGCACGGTCGCCCGCACGCACCGCGCCCGGCCGTTCGCGCGTCTCCACGGCCAACGGCCCGCCCCGATAGTTGACCTTCAGCTGGAAGATATCCAGACTCCCCTCCCCGGGCTCCGCGTCGCGGAAGTCCTGCCGATGCGAGCGCGTGGTCACGTCCAGCACCCGCGCCGCGATCGGAAACCGCTCGGCCTCATAGGTATCCAGCAGCCGCTCCGGAGCGCCCGCCAGCACCGCCGCCAACTTCCAGCCCAGGTTGTAGGCATCCTGCACGCTGGTGTTCAACCCTTGCCCACCGGATGACGAATGCACGTGCGCCGCGTCGCCGGCCAGGAACACCTGCCCGACCCGGAACCGGTCCACCATCCTGGCATTCACCCGGTACACCGAGATCCAGTTCACGTCGGACAACCGGATATCCGAGCGGCCGGACCGCTCGTCGAGAATCCTCTGCACGGCATCCAGGGTCAGCTCGGGCACGTCGTCCGCGGTCAGGTTGGCGATGAACTGGTAGTAGTCGGTCCCCGGCAGGGACCACAGCGAAAACCGTTCCCGGACACTGCCGGTCGTCAGCATGTGACAGTAGCTGCCGGTCAGCCCCTGCGCCCGGACGTCGCCGATCAGCGTTCGCTCGGTCTCGAAGGTTTCGCCCTCGAAGCCGACGCCGAGCCGCTTGCGCACCGCGCTGCCACCGCCGTCCGAGCCGACCAGGTACCGGGCCCGCAGCTCCAGCAGTTCACCGTCGCGCCGCAGCGTCGCGGTGACGCCGGTGTCGTCCTGCACGAAATCGAGGAATTCCGTGTTCAATTCGAGCCGGCCGCCGAGTTCGAGCAGCCGGTCGCGGAGCAGCTCGTCGGTGCGCCACTGCGGCAGGATCCAGGCCTGCGGATACGGCACGCCGTCGACGCGTTCGAGGGGCGCGAGCCCCAGCATCTCCTCCACCGTCCGCGTCATCGTCACCTCCGTGCCGACATACATGCGGAACGACGGGAACGGCGCCCCCGCCGCGACCACCGCGTCGATCAGGCCGAGATCGTCGAACACCTCCAAAGTCCGCGGCTGTAAACCCTTTCCGCGCGAGCCGGGGAACAGTCCCCGGGCCCGGTCCACCACCAGGCACTCGATCCCGCGCCGGGCCAGTTCACACCCCAGCGTCAGTCCGGTCGGCCCGGCGCCCACGATCAGCACCGGCAATTCTGTTGTCATCTGCGCTCTTTCGGGAAAGTCCGGGTGAGGATCGGCAGCAGCAGCTCGTCCACCAGATCGGTGAGGAACGCTCGATCCAGGGGTTCGCCGAGGAACATCCGCCGCATGATCTGGCCTTCCGAAACCTGGTGGGCCAGTTCGGTCGCGGTGCCGTCCGGTAATTCGCCGCGAGCGACGGCGCGCTCGACGACGGTGCGGAACGGGCCGAGATCCTCGTCCGCGACGTGCTCGCGCAGCGCCGCCGCGAGCTCGGCGTCCACCCGCATGGCGTGCATCAGGCCGGTCATCATGGTGACGTAGTGCTCATCGACCTGCGCGGTCAGATCGACGAGCGCGGCGATCAGATCGCCGCGCACCGTCCCGGTGTCCGGGATCTCCGCGACGTACTCGGCGTCGTGCGCGTCCATCGCCGCCTTCACCAGCGCGGGTTTTCCCGGCCAGCGCCGATAGATGGTCGCCTTGCTGGCCTGCGCCCTGGCCGCGACGGCATCCATTGTGATTGCCGCGTAGCCGATTTCGCCAAGCAACGCGTAGGTGGCGGCGAGTATCGCCTGCTCGCGTTCCGCGCCCCTGATCACAGTCCCTCCAAGTGAACGGTACGGTTTCGTTCACTTCGACGATAACGGAACACCGGGGACGGCACAAGGCCGATTACAGAATCTGATCGCCGAGCGCGACGTCCCGGCAGGCCTCGAGCAGCGGGGCCAGTCGCTCCATGGCATTGGTGCGCACGGCGAGCACCGTGGGCAGCGCCAGCACGCCCGGCGTGCACACGGGCAGGAAGGCCACCCGGCTGCTGTGCAGGAGCCGGGCGTGCGGCGCGTAGAGGACGGTCCAGCCCGCGGCGCCGGCGCCGAGCGCGGCGAGGGTGTCCTGGATGGAGACCTGCTCGGGGCCGAGCACCGGTTCGAATCCCGATTTACTGCACGCGGTCAGCACGAGATCGTCGAGCAACGCGTTGTTCTGCCGGTTCGTCAGATAGAGCGGCAGCTCGGCGAGCTGTGCGAGATCGACGCACCGCTCGGTGGCGGAGGGGTGATCGGCGGGCAGCGCGACGACCAGTTCGTCGTACCAGACCGGAATCTGCTGCACGCCCTCCGGCGCGGCCACCTCGCCGCGCAGGAAGGCCGCGTCCCACTCGTGCTCCGACACCTTGCGCAGCCGCTGCCCGAGCGCCGCCGACGTCAGTTCCACCTTGATCCCCGGCGCGCGATACTTCAGCGCGACGAGCAGCCGCTCGAGCCGCTCCCCCATCCCCCGGCTGGTGCCGATGCGCAGCACGGTCGGCGTGGTCAGGAAGTCCGCGACGCTGGTCCTGGCGCGCTTCTCGGCGGCGAGCACCTTCTTCGCCGCAGGCAGGAACGCCGCCCCGGCCTCGGTGAGCCGGACGCTACGAGGCGACCGTTCCAGCAGCACGACGCCGAGCTCGCGTTCGAGCCGACCGAGCTGCTGGCTGACTGACGACTGCACGATCATCAGCCGTTCCGCCGCCCGGCCGAAATGTAGCTCCTCGGCCACCGCGACGAAATACCTCAGTTGACGAAGTTCCATGACCTCAACGTGGTTCGGGGACAAGACTGGGTCAGGCTACCGCCCGGGGTGCGCGGCCAGCCGATGTGGCTTCGTCCCGCGCGCCGCGACCACACAAATATCGTCGGAGGTGCCCGCGTGAGATATCCGAATGTCAGGTCGGCGCGACGTCGCGGGATCGGGGTCGCGATCACCGTGGCGCTGGCCGCCGGCGCGCTCTCGGCCTGTGCGAGCGACAGCCGGCCCGCACCCGCCACCGAGGCCGTGCGCACCACCGCGCCGAGCAGACCGCAGGGCGCACCCGATCTCGGCGCGGCGGAGGAGATCGCGCACGGGCTCGACGTGCCGTGGGGACTGGCCTTCCTGCCCGACGGCAACGCCCTGGTGGCCGAACGCGACAGCGGGCGGATCCTGCGGATCGGCGCGGGGCACGCGCCGGAGCAGGTCTATCGGGTGCCGGGTGTCGTCGCCGGCGGCGAAGGCGGGCTGCTGGGCCTGGCGCTGTCGCCGGAGTATGCCGAGAACCGTTACGTGTATGCGTATTTCACCGCGCAGAACGACAATCGCATCGTGCGCTTCCGGCTCGACGGGCAGCCGGAGGTGCTGTTCGACGGGATTGCCAAGGCGGCCAACCACAATGGCGGCCGGATCGCGTTCGGGCCGGACGGCATGCTGTACGCCGGGACCGGTGACGCGGGGCAGAGCGGCCGGTCGCAGGATCCGGCCGGCCCCAACGGGAAGATCCTCCGGCTGACACCGGAAGGCCGCCCGGCACCGGACAATCCGATCGCGGACTCGCCGATGTACAGCCTGGGGCACCGGAACGTCCAGGGACTGGCGTGGGACCGCGAGGGGCGGCTGTTCGCCGCGGAGTTCGGGCAGAACCGGTTCGACGAGATCAACCTGATCGAGCCGGGGCACAACTATGGCTGGCCTGCGGTCGAGGGGGTCGGCGGGGCGGATCGCGGGTTCACCGAACCGTTGACGACCTGGTCCACCGCCGAGGCGTCGCCCTCGGGGATCGCGATCGCCGGAGACACGCTGTACGCCGCGGCATTACGCGGCGAACGGCTGTGGACCGTGCCGCTGCGCGAGGGCACGGTCGGCCAGCCGCGAGATGTGTTCCGGGACAGCTACGGCCGGCTGCGCACGGTCATGGTCGCGCCCGACGGTGCGCTGTGGCTCAGCACGTCCAACACCGACGGGCGCGGCAACCCGCGCACGAATGACGATCGCGTGCTTCGCTTCCCGGCGCGGTGAGTCAGTCGAGCATCGGCGTCCCGAGCCGACGGCCCAGTCGCCAGACCGCGTAGGTCAGCGGAACACCCGGACGGTACGCGAGGTGGGTGACCGACGGTGCGTCCAGCACCTGGAGATCCGCACGGGCGCCGGCGCGGATGACGCCGACGTCGTCGCGGCGCAGCGCTCGCGCGCCGCCCGCGGTCGCCGCGTGCACCGCCTCGGCCACCGAAAGTCCCATCTGCAGCACGGCGGTCGCGACGCAGAAGGCCATCGAGGTGGTGTAGGAGCTGCCGGGGTTGGCGTTGGTGGCCAGGGCGACCGTGGCGCCCGCGTCCAGCAGCGCGCGGGCCGGGGCGAGGCGCTGCCGGGTGGACAGGTCGCAGGCGGGCAGCACGGTGGCGACGGTGTCCGAGGAGGCGAGCGCCTCGATGTCGGCGTCGGTCAGGTAGGTGCAGTGATCCACGCTCGCCGCGCCGTGTTCGACCGCCAATCGAACGCCGGGACCCTCGCCGAGTTGATTGCCGTGCACGCGCAGGCCGAGGCCGTGCGCCTTGGCCGCGCGCAGCACCCGATCGGACTGGTCCCGGTCGAAAGCGCCGGTCTCGCAGAACACATCGGCCCAGCGGACGTACGGCGCGACCGCGTCGAGCATGTCGCCGCACACCAGGTCGACATACTTGTCTGCGTCCATGTCGGTCGGAACCAGATGGGCGCCGAGGAACGTCACCTCGTCGGCGGCGGCCGCGGCCAATCGGGCCGAGCGGAGTTCGTCCTCGACGCTGAGGCCGTAACCGGTCTTGGTTTCCAGACAGGTGGTGCCCTGCCTGCGCGCCTCGGCGAGGTGCCTGGCCAGGTTGACCGACAGCTCGTCGTCGGACGCGGCGCGGGTGGCGGCGACCGTGGTGGCGATGCCGCCCGCACGATACGGCCGACCGGCCATCCTGGCCTCGAACTCGGCGGTGCGGTCGCCGGCGAAGACGAGGTGGGTGTGGCTGTCCACCCAGCCGGGCAGCGCGGCCCGGCCGCCGAGGTCGACGCGGTCGTCGGCGGCGGGCGCGTCCTGCGCCGGGCCGACCCAGGCGAAGTGCTCGCCGTCGAGGACCACCGCGGCGTCGCGCAGCGGGCCGCCCTCGGTGTTGGTGGTGAGCTCGCCGATGCCGGTGATCAGGGTCGACACAGTGCCTCGATTTCCTCTCGCAACACGGTTTCCGGGTGGTGCACCTGTAGGTGGCGGTGCTCGGACACGATCGGCCGGCCCGCGACGAGCACCGAGCGGATGTCGCTCGCGGTCGCGGCGAACAGCGCGGCGGCCGGGGCGGCGCCCGCGGTGCGGATCGAGCCGAGGTCGAGCGTGACCAGGTCGGCCGCGGCGTTCGGGGCGATCCGGCCGGCCTCGGGCCAGCCGATGGACGCGTGATCGGTGGCGGCGCGGTAGAGCTCGGCCGGGGTGAAGCGGCCGCGGGCCCGGCTGGCCAGCCGCTCGTCGAGTTCGAGCGCGCGCCACTCCTCGAAGGCATCGATCACGGCGTGACTGTCGGTGCCGAGGCAGAGACCGACACCGGCGTCCGCCAGGGCGCGGGCCGGGCCGATGCCGTCGCCGAGGTCGCGTTCGGTGGTGGGGCAGAAACACGCGCGGGTGCCGCTGTCGGCGAGCAGGGCGACGTCGGCGGCCGTGAGGTGGGTCGCGTGCACCGCGACCGTCCGCGGGCCGAGCAGACCCGCTCCGGCCAGCAATGCGGTCGGGGTAACGCCGTGCGCGGCAAGGCAATCGGCGTTCTCCGCGGGTTGCTCGGAAAGGTGCACGTGCAGCGGCCGTCCGGCGGCCGCCGCCGCGACCACGGACAGCGCCGCCGCGGGAACCGCGCGCACCGAGTGGGCCGCGACGCCGGTTCGCACGAGCTCCTGCTCCGGGGTGAACGCGGTCGCGCGTTCGGCCCACGCATCGGCGCTGCCGTCGCTGAACCGGAGCTGGTGCTCCCCCAGCTCCACACCGAATCCGCCGGCCAGGTAACACGTGTCGAGCAGGGTGAGGCGAATACCGGCGTCGACGGCGGCCGCCGCTAGGGCCGCGCCCATCGCGTTCGGGTCCGAATACCGGGCGCCACCGGGCGCGTGATGCAGGTAGTGGAACTCGCCGACGCTGGTGTACCCGGCCAGCACCATCTCGGCGTACACCGCGCGCGCGAGCCGGTAGTAGGAATCGGGATCCAGTTGGGCGGCAACGGCATACATGCGCTCCCGCCAGGTCCAGAAGGTGCCCTGGTCGTGCTGGGTACGGCCGCGCAACGCACGGTGGAAGCCATGCGAGTGCGCGTTCGCGAAACCCGGGATGGTCAGCCCGGGCAGTACCGTGCCGGTGCGCTCGGTGCCGCTGGTGACCGACTCGATGGTCGCGCCGTTCACCTCGATCGTCACCGACGCGGCGACGCCGTCCGGCAGCCAGGCGTATTCGGCCCAGTAGGTGCTCATCCGGCCAGTTCCTCCAGGATCCGCGCGAGACTGCTTGCGCCGCTGTCGATGTCGGCGGGCTCGGCGAATTCCTCGGGGGCGTGGCTGATCCCGGTCGGGTTGCGCACGTAGAGCATGCCGGAGGGGACGTGCCCGGCGAGGATGCCCGCGTCGTGCCCGGCGCCGGTCGGCAGCGCGGGTACGCCGCCGAGCACCTTGTCCATCCGGCCACGCAGCGTCTCGTCGAAAACGACGTCGTCCGAGTAGGACTCCTCGGTGACGGTCAGCGCACACCCTTCGGCGGCCGCGGCCTCCCTGGCGGCCTCGGTGATGTCCTCGACCAGCGCGGCGGTGCGGCCGTCACCGGCGACCCTGGCGTCCAGCCACAGATCCACGCTGGACGCGATGACGTTCGTGCCACCGGGATTGGGTACCAGCCTGCCGACGGTGGCCCGCGCGTCGGCCATCGCGGCGGCGGCCCGGCGCGCGGCCGCCACCACCGTCGCGGCGGGCAGCATCGGATCGTGGCGATCGGTGAGCCGCGTCGCGCCCGCGTGATTTCCCTGGCCGGAGAACGAGAATCGGTACCGGCCGTGCGCGATGATGCTGCTGCCGGTGGCGACCGGGCTGTCCAGCTCGATCAGGCCGCGCCCCTGTTCCACGTGCAACTCCACGAAACAGCCGATCTGGGCGAGGGATTCGGGATCCGCGCCGAACCGCTTCGGATCGTGGCCCGCCTTCACCGCCGCCTCGGCGAGCGTCACGCCCTCGGCATCGCGCAGATTCCGGGCACGATCGGGGTCGATCGCACCGGTGAGCAGTCGCGAACCCAGACAGGGCACGCCGAATCGCCCGCCCTCCTCCTCCGCGAACACGAGCACCGCGAGCGGCTTGGCCGGCCGGAAGCCCTTGCCCTGCAAGATCTCCACCGCCGCGAGCGCGCTGGCCACACCGAGCGGGCCGTCGTAGGCGCCGCCGCCCGGCACCGAATCGAGATGGCTGCCGGTGACCACCGCACCGGGTCCTGGACTTCCCCACCAAGCCCAGATGTTGCCGTTGCGATCGGTGTTCACGTCCAGCCCGCTGTCCAGCGCCTGGTCGATGAACCAGTCCCGCAGCTCGAAATCGGCGTAGTCGTAGACATGCCGGGAGTAGCCGCCGCGCCGGGAATCCCGGCCGACCCCGGCGATCTCGTTCATCAGCTGATTCACGCCCACGGCGTCGCTCCTGGTGTGCTCTGGGGTCTGGTTCACGGCGCCTCGTGCATCGGGGTGCGCACGCCGCGTTCGGCGGCCACCTCGGCGGCGCGGTCGTAGCCCGCGTCCACGTGCCGGATCACGCCGGTGCCCGGGTCGTTGGTGAGCACCCGTTCGATCTTCTGCGCGGCCAGCTCGGTGCCGTCGGCCACACACACCTGGCCGGCGTGGATGGACCGCCCCATGCCGACGCCGCCGCCGTGATGGATGGACACCCAGGTCGCGCCGGACGCGGTGTTCAGCAGGGCGTTGAGCAGCGGCCAGTCCGCGATGGCGTCGGAACCGTCGGCCATCGACTCGGTCTCCCGGTACGGCGACGCGACGCTGCCGGAATCGAGATGATCACGACCGATCACCACCGGCGCGGACAGCTCGCCGCTGGCCACCATCTCGTTGAAGCGCAGGCCGGCCAGGTGCCGCTCACCGTAGCCGAGCCAGCAGATGCGGGCCGGAAGCCCTTGGAAGGCAACGCGTTCGCCGGCCATCCGGATCCAGCGGCGCAGCGACTCGTTCTCCGGGAACAGGTCGACGATGGCGCGGTCGGTGGCCGCGATGTCCTTCGGGTCGCCGGACAGCGCCGCCCAGCGGAACGGGCCCTTGCCCTCGCAGAACAGCGGGCGGATGTAGGCCGGGACGAAGCCGGGGAAGTCGAAGGCGCGCTCGCACCCGCCGAGCTTGGCCTCCCCGCGCAGCGAGTTGCCGTAGTCGAAAACCTCGGCGCCCTTGTCCAGGAAGCCGAGCATGGCCCCGACGTGCTCGGCCATCGATTCGCGCGACCGGTCGGTGAACTCGTCGGGCTTCTTCGCCGCGTAGTCGGCCCAGTCCTCGACCGCGATGCCGCGCGGCAGGTAGGCCAGCGGGTCGTGCGCGGAGGTCTGGTCGGTGACGATCTCCGGGTCGAGGCCGATCGCGAGCAGCTTCGGCAGCACCTCGGCCGCGTTGCCGATCAGGCCGACGGACAACGCCTTTCGCTGCCTGCGCGCGTTCGAGACCCGGATCACCGCGTCGTCCAGGTCGGTCGCGATCTCGTCGAGGTAGCGCTCCTGCACCCGTCGCCGCGCCCGCGCCGGATCGCACTCGATGACCAGCGCGACACCGCCGTTCATGGTGACCGCCAGCGGTTGCGCGCCGCCCATGCCGCCGAGCCCAGCGGTGAGCGTGAGCGTGCCGGCCAGGGTGCCGCCGAAGCGCTTGTCCGCCACCGCGGCGAACGTCTCGTAGGTGCCCTGCAGGATGCCCTGGGTGCCGATGTAGATCCAGGAGCCCGCGGTCATCTGCCCGTACATGGTCAGGCCGAGCGATTCCAGCCTGCGGAACTCCGGCCAATTCGCCCAGTCGCCAACCAGATTGGAGTTGGCGATCAGCACCCGCGGCGCCCACTCGTGGGTGCGGAACACCCCGACCGGCTTGCCCGACTGCACCAGCAGGGTCTCGTCGCGCTCCAGCGTGGTCAGTGAGTGGGTGATCGCGTCGAAGCTGGCCCAGTTCCTGGCCGCCTTGCCGGTGCCGCCGTAGACCACCAGGTCTTGCGGCCGCTCGGCCACCTCCGGATCGAGGTTGTTGTGCAGCATCCGCATCGCCGCCTCGGTCTGCCAATTCTTCGCGGTCAGCTGCGTACCGCGCGCCGCCCGAATGGTCCGAGTCATGAAATCGCCGCCCTTCCAGCACAATCGAGATCAAGTGAGCCGCGGGTCGCGGCCGGTGTGGCGCTCATTCGCCGAGGTGTGGTGCGACCGCGCGGGTGAGTTCGCCGGAGCGGACCAGCGCCTCGGCGGCCGCGATCTCCGGCGCGAGATGACGATCCGAGCCGGGGCCGTCGACCTTCGAGCGCAGCAGTGCCAGCGCCGCGGCGGTGGCCGGCGCCGGACGCATCGGCGCGCGGAAGTCCAGTGCCCGTGCCGCCGTGAGGTATTCGACGGCCAGCACGGTGGTCAGGCCGTCCACCGCGGTGCGCAGCTTGCGGGCCGCGGACCAGCCCATCGAGACGTGGTCCTCCTGCATCGCGCTGCTCGGGATCGAGTCCACCGACGCGGGCACCGCGAGGCGCTTGAGCTCGCTCACCACGGCGGCCTGGGTGTACTGGGCGATCATGTGCCCGGAGTCCACGCCGGGGTCGCCGGCCAGGAACGCCGGAAGCCCGTGCGAGCGGGCGACATCGAGCATCCGGTCGGTGCGGCGCTCGGCCATGCTCGCCACGTCCGCCACCGGGATGGCGAGGAAGTCGAGCACGTACGCGATCGGCGCGCCGTGGAAGTTGCCGTTGGACTCCAGCCTGCCGTCGGCGAGCACCACGGGATTGTCGACGGCGGAGGCCAATTCGCGGCCGGCGACCAGTTCGGCGTGGGTGACGGTGTCCCTGGCCGCACCGTGCACCTGCGGGGCGCAGCGCAGCGAGTAGGCGTCCTGCACCCGATTGCAGTCCGGCCCACGGTGACTCGCGACGATCTCCGAACCGGCCAGCGCGGCACTGATCCGCGCCGCCGACCGCGCCTGACCCGGATGTGGCCGCAGCGCCTGCAGATCCGCCGCGAACACTCGATCCGTGCCGAGCAGCGCCTCGACGCTCATCGCGGCGGTGACGTCGGCGACGTCGAGCAGCATGTTCAGGTCGGCCAGCGCGAGCATCAGCATGCCGAGCATGCCGTCGGTGCCGTTGGTCAGCGCCAGGCCCTCCTTCTCGGCGAGCACGACCGGCTTGATCCCGTTGGTGCGCAAGGCCGTTGCCGCGTCCGTCACGGTGCCCGCGGCGTCGATGACGTCGCCCTCGCCCATCAGGGCCAGGGCCACCGCGGCCAGCGGCGCGAGATCGCCGGAACAGCCGAGCGAGCCGTACTCGTGCACGATCGGGGTGATGTCGGCGTTGAGCAGGGCGGCGAGCGTGGCCGCGGTCTCCGGCCGGATCCCGGTGTGGCCGGTCGCCAGGGTGCGCAGCCGCAGCACCATCAGCGCGCGCACCACCTCGCGCTCGACCGGGCGCCCGGCGCCCGCCGCGTGCGAGCGGATCAGCGAACGCTGCAGCGCGACCCGGCTCTCCTGCGGGATGCTGTGGGTGGCGAGCGCGCCGAAACCGGTGGAGACGCCGTAGGTCGGCACCGTCCCCGCGGCCAGCGCGTCGACGTGCGCCCTGGCCAGCGCCAGCCGTTCCTCGGTGGCCGCGCTCAGGTGAACCTTGGCGCCGAGCCGGGCGACGGCGACGACCTGTTCCCCGGTCAACGGTCCGTCCAGCGCGACGGTCGGTAGCTGTGCAGTTTCGGGCATGGGGTCCATTCCACCGTCAGCACGGGCAGTGGAGAATGAGGGACGGTCCGATTGTGTCTGATATCCAAGACTTGCCGAGGAGATGGCATGGGAACGAGCAGCGACGTCCCGGCGTTGCGCCGTGGCCTGGCGGTGTTGCAACTACTCGCGGGGCGCGCGGGCCCGATCTCCGCGTCGACCATCGCGCGCGAACTCGGCCTCCCCCGGTCTACCACCTATCACCTGCTCGGCGAGCTGGAGTCGGCCCGATTCGTCACCCGGCTGCCCAGCGAACGCCGCTACGGGCTCGGCATCGCCGCGTTCGAGCTCGGCTCGGCCTACCTGCGTCACGACCCGCTCGAGCGGCTGGCCGGGCCGCTGCTGCGCGAGCTGGTCGAGCAGGTCGGGCACAACGCGCACCTCGGCGTGCTGCACGGCAACGAGCTGCTCTACCTGATCAAGGAACGCCCGATCCGGCCGGAAACGCTGATCACCGGGGTGGGCGTGCGGCTGCCCGCGCATCTGACCGCCTGCGGGCGGGCGATCCTCGCCTACCTGCCCGCCGCGCAGATCCGCGCGCTGTTTCCGTCCGCGTCCTCGTTCGTGCGGCGTACCGAGCGCGGGCCGAACTCACTCGCGTCGCTGCGCACGGTGCTGGCCGTCGAACGCCATCGCGGCTGGGCCAGCGAAGACGGGCACATCACCCCGGGGTTCGCCTCGGTCGCCTATCCCGTCTTCGATCACAACCAGCGCCCGATCGCGGCCATCAGTGTCACCTTCCGACACCACTGCGAGGCCACGCCGTGCCAGGCCGACTGGACGCCACTGGCCGACCGGCTCCGCACCGCCGCCGACAGCCTCACGCAGCGCATCGGCGGTCGAGCCGGCTAGAGCTTGCGGCCGACGCCGCCCCACGCCGCCGACGGCACCTCGCTCGCGGGCTCGGAGCTGTCGGCACGCCACTGGTTGACCGGCACGATGCCGGGCTCGACGAGATCGAGATTCTTGAACACCTCGCGGACCTGATCGACCGTGCGCACGTAGTACGGAACCGCGCCGGTTTTCGAGTAGTAGTCCGACAGGCGCACCAGCCGTGGATCTTCGGTGGTGCCTTCGTACATCGCGAAATAACTTCCGGACGGAATGGCTTCCTGCAAAGCGCCGGTTATCCGGATAACGTCGTCCCAGGTGCGGGCATGACCGAGAACGCCCATGAACATGACCGCGATCGGTTTGTTGAAGTTCAAAATGTTGCGCGCTTCGGTCACCACCTGGTCGGTATCGTGGAAATCCGCTTCGACCAACGCGGTGACGCCTTCGTCGGTGGTATTGATCAGCAACGCGCGGGCATGCGCGAGCACGAGCGGATCGTTGTCCACGTAGACGATCTTGGACTCCGGCGCGACACCCTGTGCGACCTCGTGCGTGTTCTGCATGGTGGGCAGGCCGGTGCCGATGTCGAGGAACTGCCGGATCCCGCCCTCCTCGGCCAGGTAGCGCACGACGCGCATCAGGAACCGGCGCGATTGGCGGGCCATGGTGCCGATTTCGGGAAACACCGATTCGCCCGACTCGCCGGCTATTCGATCGACTTCGTAATAATCCTGACCACCGAGCCAGTAATTCCAGATACGGGCGGAATGGGGGACATCGGTGCGGATCAGCCGATCGCTTTCGCGGACCATGATGCGGCTCCTCGAGAGGTGGTACGTGCGGCTGACTGTACAAGCGTCCAAGGGCTCTCGTCGGCGAATTCAGACATAAACACCGAAGAGTCAGATCGGACACGAGTCGCGTGTTCCGCCGAACGCGCGGAAGGTGGTTCTCGCCAGCCCGGTGGGCTTGAACACTCTACATCCGGCGGCGTCCAGGACTGTGACCGGCGACACCTGGAGATTGGTTGTGCACAATATAATTGAGGACTACGTTATTGGACATGACCGACGACCATCTCACCCTCGATGAGCAGATCTGCTTTCCGCTGTACGCGGCGTCCAGGGCGATGACCGCGGTCTACCGGCCGAAACTGGAACGGCTCGGGCTGACCTACCCGCAATACCTGGTGATGCTCGCCCTGTGGGAACGCGACGGGCGTAGCGTCGGCGAGGTGTGCCACGCTCTCGCGTTGGACTCCGGCACGCTGTCTCCCCTGCTCAAGCGGCTGGAGGCGGCGGGCTTCGTCCGTCGGCAACGTGCCGCGGACGACGAACGCCGCGTCGACATCGAGCTCACCGACCGCGGACGCGCCCTGCGCGCCGAAGCCCGCGGCATCCCGGCCGAGATGGCCGAGGCATGCGGGCTTTCCGTGGACGAATTCCTGGCCCTGCGCGCAACCCTGCGGCGACTGACCAGCGCACTCACGGCACCACCGATCGAAGGAGAACAGACATGAAGGTCCTGTACACCGCTGAGGCCCTGGCCACCGGCGACGGCCGCAACGGCCACGCCCGCACCACCGACGGCAAGGTCGACGTCGACCTGGCCACCCCGCCGGAGATGGGCGGCAGCGGGGCGGGCACCAATCCCGAGCAGCTGTTCGCGGCGGGCTACGCGGCCTGCTTCCATTCCGCGCTCCGCCTGGTCGGCAAGCAGGCCAAGGCCAATGTCGACGACTCCGCGGTCGGCGCGAAGGTCGGCATCGGCCCGAACGACGCCGGCGGCTTCCAGCTCGCGGTCACCCTCGAGGTGTCGCTGCCCCATCTGTCCCGCGAGGACGCGCAGGCCCTCGCCGACAAGGCACACCAGGTGTGCCCGTACTCCAACGCCACCCGCGGCAACATCGACGTCGATGTCGTTGTCGCCGAAGACTGATCGGAGGAGCAAGCCATGCGTGCGGTAGTCATCGAGAGTTTCGGCGAACCGAAGGACGTACTGACCACGGCGGAGCGGCCGCTGCCCGAACCCGGCGACGGCGAGGTGCGGGTCGAGCTGATCCTCGCGCCCGTGCACAATCACGACCTGGCCATCGTGCGCGGCGTATACGGCTACAAACCGCCGCTGCCCGCGATCCCCGGCACCGAGGGGGTCGGCCGGATCGACGCCCTCGGTCCGGGCGTGACCGGACTTACTGTCGGCCAGCGGGTTACGGTGTCCGGCGCGCAGAACGTGTGGGCCGACTACTTCGTCGTCAAGGCCGCCCAGGTGGTGCCCGTGCCGGATTCGGTGTCCGACGAGACCGCCGCGCAGCTGCTGGCCATGCCGCTCAGCGCGCTGATGCTGCTCGAGGATCTCGACGTGGCTTCCGGCGAGTGGATCGCGATCAACGCGGCCAACGGCGCGGTCGGGCGGCTGGTGAATGTGCTTGCGCGCCAGCGTGGCGTCCATGTGCTGAATCTGGTGCGCGGGCCGAAGTCCGTGGCGGCGTTGCGGGCGGCCGGTTTCGAGCCGGTGTTCGACACCGAGGCCGAGGGGTGGCGGGACGCGGCCGTCGCCGCGACGTCGGGTGCGCCGATCGTGCGTGCCGTCGATCAGGTGGGCGGACCGGCCGCGAGCGACGCGATGGCGCTGCTGGCGACCAAGGGCGAGCTGATCTCGTTCGGCGCGCTGTCCGGGCAGCCGATGACCTTGAGCCCGAGTGATCTGATCTTCAAACAGACCGTGGTCAAGGGCTTCTGGGGCGCCAAGCGGATCGAGGAGACCTCCGCCGAGGATCGCCGGCGGTTGATCGGCGAGCTGGTGTCCGCGGCGGCGCAGGGTGTATTGCAGCTCGATGCCGAGGCCACCTATCCGCTGGATGCGGCGGCCGACGCGGCCGTCGCCACCGAGAGTCCGGGACGCAGCGCCAAAGTCATGCTGGCGCCGAAGGTCTGACGCGCTACGGGCGCAGTTCGAGCACGGCCATGGCGGCATTGTGTCCGGGGATGCCGCTGACCCCGCCGCCTCGTACTGCGCCCGCGCCGCAGAGCAGGACGTTGCGGTGGCCGGTCGCGACACCCCAGCGGGTGGCCGGGTCCGCATCGGAGTCGTCGTCCCGATAGGGAAACGCCAAGTCGCGGTGGAAGATATGGCCGCCGGGCAGGCCGACCTCCTGCTCGAGATCGAGCGGGGTCTTCGCCTCCAGGCACGGCTCGCCGTTCTCGTCCACGGCCAGGCAGTCGCCGATCGGCTCCGCGAGCACCGAATCCAGCTGGGCGATGGTCGCTTTCAGCAGCTCGGCCTTCGCCCCTTGCGGATCCTTCGCGAAAAGCTTTGCCGGTGTGTGCAATCCGAACAGGGTGAGCGTGTGCGCGCCCTGCGCCGCCAGCTCCGGCGACAGGATCGACGGATCGGTCAGCGTGTGGCAGTAGATCTCCGACGGCGGCGCCGAGGGGATCCGCCCGATCGCCGCCTCGCCGTAGGCGCGATCCAGTTGCGCATACGATTCACCGATGTGGAAGGTTCCCGCGAACGCCTCCCGCGGGTCGACCGAGCTGTCGCGCAGCCGAGGCAGCCGGGTCAGCAGCATGTTGACCTTCAATTGCGCGCCTTCGGGTTTCGGCTCCGCCGGTGCACCGAGCAGCCGTGCGAGCTCGTGCGGCGCGGCATTCACCAGCACGTGGCCCGCGCCGACCACCCCGCCCGCATAGCTGACTTCCGCTGCGCGCCCGTCGGTTTCGATGCCGGTCACCGCGCAACCGGGGACGATCTCGGCGCCGGCGGCTTGCGCCGCGGCGGCCAGCGCGTCGGTGAGCGCGCCCATCCCGCCCACCGGCACGTCCCAGTCTCCCGTGCCGCCCCCGATCACGTGATACACGAAGCACCGATTCTGCCGTAGCGACGCGTCGTGCGCGTGCGTGAACGTCCCGATCAACGCGTCGGTGAGCACCACCCCGCGCACCGTGTCGTCGGTGAATTCCGCCTCGACGATCTCGCCGAGCGGCCGCTCGAACAATGCCGCCCACGCGACCTCGTCGTCGATCAGCCCGCGCAATTCGGCCCGCGACGGCAGCGGCTCGGTCAACGTCGGGAACACCCGCTCGGCCAGCCGCCCGGTCATGGCGTAAAACCGCTGCCACGCAACGAAATCCCGATCCGATCCGGTCAACCCGACGAAACTGTCCCTGGTCCGCTCGGCCGACCCCGTATCGACCAGCAACCCGCCCGTCCCCACCGGCGTATACGACGAGATCCGCCGCCGCCGGGTAACAAACGACAACCCCAGCTCTTCGACGATCCGCCGAGGCAACAAGCTCACCAAGTACGAATACCGGGACAACCGAGCGTCCACCCCCGCAAACACCCGTGCGGACACCGCCGCCCCGCCCGTACTCCCCTGCCGCTCCAACACCACGACCGACCGCCCGGCCCGCGCCAGATACGCCGCGGCCACCAGCCCGTTGTGCCCGCCCCCCACAATCACCACGTCATATGACCGCCGCATCGGTTCCATCCGTCCTCGATAGCACGAATCCCGTCCACCCGGCGGCCCAACACGGCGAAAACCCGAGCGTTCACCGTCGATATGACCACCCGCGGCCCACGTCGTGAACCGACTGGTCCCCTGTGCGGAATTGCCGTTGCCGCGTGCGCGGCGCGGTATTCTCTACGCATCGAATAGATCGAAAGCTTAACGGATGCAAGCGATTCCGTTGTATAGAGGCTTTCGTCACAAGAAATGGCAAGCTCATGATTGTTGTCTTCATCGCCAAAGACATCGATGTTCTCGAGGCCGGATACGACGACTCCGCCTACAAGCCGGCCACGTTCGGCCGCGCGTACGCCTACAGCAAGAAACTCTGGCCCTGTGCCACGCTGGGCAAGACCGAGAACCTCTTCATCACCGCCCACGGCGACGAGACCTCCATCGGCGACGAGGACTCCACCCCCGGCAAAGGCCCGGTGATCGATCTGAACGCGGACCAGCTCGCCGGCATCATCAAGGCCATCCTGCCCGGCGGCTACACCGGCAACATCTACATCTCGACCTGCAATTCCTTCAAGATCGCCCAGGCGGTCGCGGAAAAACTCGGCGTGCTCGTCGGCGGCGACGTCTACGGCACCAAGAAGTCCATCGACTACGCCATCCAAGGCCCCAGCGGCAGCAACTGGTCCCTCGCAGGCTGACCCCCGAACCGAGTCAGAGGTCCAACACCAGAACCTCTGACTCGGCCCGCGACACACAGAGCATCATGGTGTCCCCGCGCGCCTGCTCGGCAGCGGTGAGCACCGAGTCGCGGTGGTCGATCATGCCGGACAAGACGGCGGTTTCGCAGGTGCCGCAGGTGCCTTCGCGGCAGGAGGTGACGAGCGGGATGCCGGCCCGGTCCAGCACGTCGGCGATGGATTGGTGGGCGGCGATGTGGAAGGTTCGGCCGGTGCTTGCCAGTTGGACGTCGAACTCGTTGGTGGGCGCGAATGTCGTTGGGCGGGGGACGAATCGCTCGAGGTGGACCGGTCGGCCCCGTTGGGTAGCTTCGGCTTCTACGGCGGCGAGCAGGGGTTCGGGGCCGCAGCAGTAGACGGTGGCGTGGGGGTGGGTGCTGAAGATTTCGGCGAGGGGTAAAAGGCCGTGTTCGTCTTGTGGCAGGAGATTCACGGCGGGGTATCTGGTGCTCAGTTCGTCGGCGAAGGCCATGTGGGCGCGGGTGCGGCCGCCGTAGTAGAGCGACCAGCGCGCGGCGGCGGTCGCTGCGGCGGCGATCATCGGCAGGATCGGGGTGATGCCGATGCCGCCGGCGATGAAGACGTAGCTCTCGCGGGTGATCAGTTCGAAATTGTTGCGCGGCTTCGACACTCGCAGCTCCGTGCCGGGCAGTGCGGTGTCGTGCAGATGACGCGATCCGCCCCGGCCTGCGGGCTCGTGCAGCACCGCGATCCGCCAGCGGTCCGCGTCCGCGGGGTCGCCGCACAGCGAGTACTGGCGGACTCCCGCGGCACCGGCGGCCACGTCGATGTGCGCGCCGGGCGTCCACCGCGGCAACTCACCGCCGAGGGCGGACAGCTCCAGCGAGAACACGCCTTCGGCCTCGTCGCGACGCGCCGACACCCGAACCGGAAACTCGGTCATTTCAGCCTTCCTTCGCGGGGTTGGTCCGCGCGATCACCGTCTCCGAGATCGCCTGGCCGCGCAGCAGGCGAACGGGCAGTCGATTCGGGCGATCGACGTTGACTATCGCCCCGACTCAGACGGCCCCGCGGCCCCGAAACTGGCGCCATGACGACTGTGGGGCAATTGGTGGACAAAACCACCCGGTTCATTCGTGACCAGGTCGTTCCGGTGGAACGCGAGGTCATCGTCGACGGGCGGGTGATGGACGACGCGCTGCGCCTCGACCTGCAGAAGCGGGCGAAGGAGGCGGGCGTGTTCGGCCCGCTGTCCGAGCCGAAGTACGGCGGCCTCGGCCTGGACACCCGGGCCCAGGCCCAGGTACTGGAGGCGGCGGGCGCGAGCCTGCTCGGCCCGCTCGCGGTGAACGCGTGGGCGCCCGACGACGGCAACATCCATCTGCTCGCGCACGTGGCCAATCCCGAGCAACAGGAGCGCTACCTGGCGCCGCTGGCCGCCGGCGAGGTCCGCTCGGCCATCGCCATGACCGAACCGGCCCCCGGCGCGGGCTCGGACCCCGCCATGTTGCAGACCGTCGCCGAGGAGACCGACGACGGCTGGATCATCAACGGCGCCAAGCACTTCACCACCGGCGCGCAGGGCGCCGCGTTCACCATCTGCGTGGCCCGCACCGGCGACGGACCGACGATGTTCCTGGTCGACGCGGACAACCCGGGCCTGCGGGTCGGCCGCCGGATGCCGACCCTGGACCACACCAGCGCCCCCGGCGGGCACTGCGAAGTGAACTTCGTCGACTGCGTGGTCCCCGATTCCGCCGTGCTCGGCGAGGTCGGCCAGGGCCTGGTGCTCGCCCAGGTGCGGCTCGCCCCGTCCCGGCTGGTGTTCTGCATGAACTGGCTCGGCCTCGCGGTCCGCGCGCACCGGCTCGCCATCGAGCACATCAGCACCAGGACCTCGTTCGGCGTCCCGATCGCCGATCACGGTCTGGCGCAAGGCATGGTCGCGGACAACGAGATCGATATCGCCGCCGCTCGCGGCGTGATCCGCACCGCCGCCGAGACCATCGACGCGCAGGGCCCGACCTCCTCGCAGGCGCGCCACGACGCGTCGATCGCGAAAACCTTCGTCTCCGAAGCGGTCTGGCGGGTGCTCGACCGCGCCGTGCAGCTGCACGGCGGACTCGGCGTCTGCGAGGACTACCTGGTGGCCCGATTCCTGGTGGAGGCGCGGGCGTTCCGCATCTACGAGGGCCCGTCGGAGGTGCTGCGCTGGTCCATCGCCAGGCGCGCACTGCGCAATCGCTGACATCCGTTATCGCTGAGGGGAGTACCGCAATGACCACGCGAGAGATCGCCGGCTTCGCCGCCGCCTACCCTGAACTCGACGGCGCCGCCGTCGACTACGAATACCTGCGCGCCGTGTCCCAGGATCTGGTGCCGTTCGGCCGCCACGTCGGCACCCGGATCACCGAGATCGGCCCGGAGCGCGCCGTCGTCGAGATCCCGGTCGGCGACACCGTCGGCAACCACATGGGCACGGTGCACGCCGGCGCGCTGTTCACCGCCGCCGACATCGGCGGCGCGGCCGCGTTCGTCGGTGCGGCCGCCCCGCGCCTGTCCACCGTCGAACGCCTGGTGCTGCGCTCGGGCACCGCGTCCTACCGCAAGCCGGCCATCGGCCGGATCCGCGCCATCGCCACCGTCGACGAGCGCGAGCTCGCCGCGGTGCTCACGGCCACCGTGTCGAACCGTTTCGAGTTGTCCGGCAAGGCTTCTCTGGTCGACGACGGCGACGTGGTCGTCGCCAAGTTCACCTTCGACTACGTCTGCGACGTGACCATCCCGGAGTCGGACCGGTGACGACCACGGCCCCGAAGCCCTCGGAATTCACCGCCCTCGAGTCGGCGACCGTCTCGACCTCCGACGACGCCACCTTCACCGTCCGCTTCCTGCCCGGCAAGAAGGCCGACGCACCGGTGGTGCTGATCCTGCCCGCGATGGCGATGAAGGCGAAGAACTACCTGCTGCTCGCCAAAGAGCTCAACGCCCAAGGCCTTTCGGTCGCCACCTGCGACCTGCGCGCCCACGGCGAGGCACAACCGGAACTCGGCCTGCACCGCGACTTCGGCTATCGCGAGATGCTGGAGATCGACCTGCCCGCGATCGTCGCCGCTGTGCGGCAACGCTTTCCGGAAGCGCCGCTGCACCTGTTCGGCCACAGCCTCGGCGGCCAGGTCGCGCTGCTCTACGCCGCCGCCGAACCGGACTCCGTGGCCGGCGTGACCGTCATCGGCACCGGCACCGTGTTCTGGTGGGCGTTCGGCCCGCGCCGCTGGTTCGAGGCGCTGAGCCAGATCCAGTGGATCGGCCTGGTCTCGCGCTGGAAGGGCCACTGGCCCGGCGGCGTGCTGATCCCCGCGCCGATGCCCGGCGGCGTCATGCGGGACTGGGCGATGCACTCGCTGACCAGCTACTACCGCCCCAAAGGTTCGGCGCGGCAGTACAACACGCTGCTGCGCAACCTGCCCAAGCCGGTGCTGGCCATCTCGCTGTCCGACGACGTCCTCGGCCCGAAGTCCAATGTCGACTTCCTGGTCTCCCGGATGCCGAAGGCGCAGGTCACCCAGTGGCACATCGACGAGGACTCGCCGGTCGAGCATCGCGATCACTTCACCTGGGTCAAGGATTCCCCGGCGATCGCGGCCCGGGTCGCGACCTGGATTGTCGCCGGCGAACTGCCCGGCTGAGGAGAACTGGTGGCAAGACTGCGAATTGAGAAGGTGTCGAAGCAATTCGGCGCGACCTACGCGGTGCGCGAGGTGAGCCTCGACATCGCCGACGGCGAGTTCCTGGTGCTCCTGGGCCCCAGCGGCTGCGGCAAGTCCACGCTGCTGCGGATGATCGCGGGACTGGAGGATCCGACCGGCGGCGTGATCCGGTTGGACGACAACGACATCACCCACCGCGCGCCGCAACAACGTGATCTGGCGATGGTGTTCCAGAGCTACGCGCTCTACCCGCACCTGACCGTGGCCAAGAACATCGGTTTCCCGTTGCGCGCCAGGCACACTCCGCGCGCGAAGATCGCCGAGCGGGTGGCCGAGGTCGCCTCGACCCTCGGGCTCGACGAGCTGCTGCGGCGCAAGCCCGGCGCCCTGTCCGGCGGCCAGCGGCAGCGAGTCGCGCTGGCCCGCGCCATGGTTCGTGATCCCGGCGCGTTCCTGATGGACGAGCCGCTGTCCAATCTGGACGCCAAGCTGCGCAGCGCGACCCGCGCCGAGCTGATCGCGCTGCACCGCAGGCTGGGGGCGACGTTTCTGTACGTGACCCACGACCAGGTCGAGGCGATGACCATGGCCGACCGGATCGCGCTGCTCAACGAGGGCCGGGTGGAGCAGGTCGGCACCCCGACCGAGCTGTACGACCGGCCGCGCTCCACCTTCGTAGCGGGCTTCCTCGGCGCCCCGCCGATGAACCTGTTCCCCGGCATCGTCACCGAACGCGACGGCGGACTGTTCCTGGTGGCCGACGGCATCGACGTCGAATTGGCCATCCCCGCCGGGGATTTCGGCGGCACCGTCGAGGTCATCGCCGGCATCCGCCCCGAACAGCTGCGCCTCGACGCGACCGCCGCCGACATCCGCGGCGAGGTGCGCATGGTGGAAAACCTCGGCAGCGAGGAGCTGATCCATTTCACCACCGGTGCGCACACCCTCTGCGCCCGCGCCTCGCGGCCCGCGGGGGTCCAGCCCGACGACAGCATCGGGCTGCGCGCCGACCCCGCCCACATCCACTTCTTCGACCCCGAATCCGGCCTGCGCATGACCTGGCAGGAGCCACAACCGGATTCGCTGCGCGCCGACGAGGCCGTCGCCGTCGCCTGACTCGGGACAACGCCGTCCGATATCACCGAATCAATGAGGAGAACACCGTGAACCGCACCGCGCCCATCTTGGGCATGGTGTTCGCAACCACCGTCGCGCTCAGCGCTTGCGGCGGACTCGGGAGCACCAGCACAGACTCGAACTCCGGCACCGCGCCGATTCCGGACCTGAACCCGGATCAGCACGTGGCCATCGTGTTCGAGTCCTACAACTACGGACTCGCCGGGGCGTGGACCGATACCTTCAACACGCTCATCGGCGAGTTCCGCACGAAGTTCCCGAACATCACGGTGACCGCGCAGAAACCGCAGGGCAACAGCCCGAACCCGGCCACGGACACCATCTCCAGCATCCAGAACCAGACGGTGGCGGGCACGCCGCCGGACGTCGCGCAGCTCGGCTTCAGCGACCTGGACTACACCGTCCATCAGCTGGGCGCCAAGCCGCTGGACACGCTGGTCTCCAAGCAGGAGGTGGCGCGCAACTTCGACGGCGCGACACATCCGTACGCGCCGAAGGCCCGCACCCTCGCCGATTGGGACGGCCACACCTACGGCGTGCCGTTCGTGTTCTCCACCCCGGTGCTCTACTTCAATGCCTCGCTGTTCAGCGCGGCCGGGCTGGATCCGGCCAAGCCGCCGGCCACCTGGCAGCAGGTCGCCGAGGCCTCCGCCGCGATCACCGGCAAAACCGGCAAGGGCGGCATCTACGTCGACTGCCTGACCAAGACCGCCAAGGACTGGTGCTTCCAGTCGCTGGTTCGGTCCAACGGCGGCCGGGTCATCGCCGAGGACCGCAAGTCGCTCACCTTCGCCGACGCGCCCGTCATCGAGGTCGCGCGGCAGCAACAGCAGCTGGTCGAGTCGGGCAGCATGCCCAAGCTCAACCAGAAGCAGGGCTACGAGGCGTTCGCCCGCGGCGACATCGGCATGATCCTGGAGACCAGCGCGATCCAGGGCACCTTCACCACCGGCGCCAAGGACAAGTGGGACCTGCGCGCCGCGCCCATGCCGAGCTTCGCCGGCAAGCCGACGGTGCCGACGAATTCCGGTGCTTCCCTACACATCCTGTCCAACGACCCGGCCAAGCAGCGCGCGTCCTGGGAGCTGATCAAGTTCCTCACCAGCGAAGCGGCCTACACCAAGATCTCCCAGGGCATCGGCTACCTGCCGCTGCGCACCAGTTTGATGGATGACCCTGCCGGACTGAAGGATTGGGCGGCGAAGAACCCGCTGTTGCAGCCGAACGTCGCCCAGCTGGCGAACATGGAGCCGTGGATCTCCATGCCGGGCACCAACTATCTGCAGATCCGCGACGGCATGATGGACGCGGTCGAGGCGATCGTGTTCCAGGGCAAGGATCCGCAGTCCACCCTGACCGCCGCCGAGGAGCAGGGCGCCAAACTGCTGCCCGCGTCATGAGCGGGGTCACGATCGTCCAGCTGACCGACACCCACATCCGGCCCGCCGGGGAACGGGTCCACGGCAGTGTCGACACCTACGAGAACCTCACCCATGTGCTGCAACAACTTCGAGCCTCAGGGCAGAGCATCGACGCGCTGGTGCTGTCCGGGGATCTGACCGACAACGGCTCGCCCGAGGCGTATCGGCGGCTGCGCGACGCGGTCGAGCCGGTGGCCGCCGACCTCGGCGCGCAGACCGTGTACGCCATGGGCAATCACGACGAGCGCGCGGCGTTCGGCACCGAGCTGCTCGGAACCGATTCCACGGCAATCGATCCCGACTTCACCCACGACAGCGTCACCGATGTCGCCGGGTTGCGGATCATCGCGCTGGACAGCACCACCCCGGGCCGGCACGACGGCCGGCTCGAACCCGAACAGCTCGACTGGCTGGCCGGCGAGCTGCGCACGCCCGCGCGGCACGGCACACTGCTCGTGCTGCACCACCCGCCGATCCCGTCGCCGATCGCCACCACCGAGTACCTCAAGCTCGAACAGCCCGAGCTGCTCGCGGAGGTGCTCTCGGGATCCGATGTGCGGCTGATCATCTGCGGGCACAACCACCTCACCGGTGCGTCCGCGCTCGGCGGCATCCCGGTCTGGATCGGGCCGGCGCTGTCCTACCGGATCGATCCGATCGCACCGGTCGGGCGGCACCGCGGGCTGGTCGGATTCGGTTACAGCCGTATCGATCTGCTCGGTGCGACCTTGGTGGCCACCGCGATCGAGGCGACCCCCGCCGAAACCGTCTACGACAGAACGGAACAGGACGTGCTCGATCAGCTCGCCGCGTTGGCCGCGGCCGAGACCGGGTAGGTCGATGTTCGTCATCGAAACTCCGCGCGCCATCGAGGAAGTCGCCGAGTCGGTCGCTTCCCCGGTGCCGCCACCGAACCGCCTCGCCCGGTTCCGCCGGGCGGGGCGGTTCGTGGTGCCGTACCTGTATCTGGCGCCCGCGCTGTTCCTGCTCGTCGTGTGGACCTACCGGCCGCTGGTGCAGGCGTTCGAATTGTCCATCTACTCGTGGAATCTGCTGCCGACCTCGCCGATGAAGCCGGTCGGGACGGGCAATTACGAGCGGCTGATGGACCTGCCTGCCTTCTGGAACTCGATCGGGCGCACCGGCGCGCTGATCGTCGGCATGCTGCCGTTCACGGTGATCCTGCCGGTGCTGATCGCGCTGGCGAGCAAGCGAGTGCAGGGGCGGGCCCGGACGATCTATCAGGCGTTCATCTTCGTGCCGTTCCTGGTGGCTCCGGTTGCGGCGGCGGCAGTGTGGCGGTGGCTGCTGCATCCCGGCAGCGGATTCGTCGACCAGCTGATCGGCTCGAACCGCAATTGGGTCTATGACGCGGGCACCGCGCACATCGTGATCATCGCGATCACCGGCTGGCAGCTGCTCGGGTTCTCCGTGCTGGTGGTGTGGGCCGGATTGGCCGGTATCAGTGGGGATTACCACGAGGCGGCCCAGGTCGACGGCGCGAGCCCGAGCCAGATCCGGCGCTGGATCACCATGCCGCTGCTGTCCCCCACGGTGATGTTCCTCGTGCTGACCACCGTCTTGCTCAGTCCCGTGCTGACTTTCCCGCTCATCGACTCGATGACCCAGGGCGGTCCCGCGCAGGCCACCACGAATATCTATTACCTGCTGTGGGATTACGCCTTCCACAGCTTCGACGCCGGGCTCAGCGCGGCGGCCGGAGTGCTGTTGTTCGCCGGATTCGGCGTGCTCGCCGGGATCCTGGTGTGGATCTCGGAAAAGGTTGCCTTCCATGATGATTGATCGTTTGCGGACCGCCGGCAGCCATGTGCTGCTCGCGGTCACCGCGCTGGTGTGCATTTTCCCGATCTACTGGCTGTTCGCCACCTCGTTGCGCCGGCCCGAAGATGTCACCTCGCTGTCGCCGATCCCGTGGCCGATCTCGTTCGCCAACTACACCGACGCGGCCGCCAAGGTCGACGTGGCCGGGCTGATCGGTAACACCTTCATCATCGCGGCGCTGTCCGCGGTGGGGCAGCTGCTCGTCGCGCTGCTCGCGTCCTACGCGTTCGCGATGTACACGTTCCCGTTCCAGAAGATCCTGTATCTGGCGTTCGTCGGCACCTGGCTGGTGCCGTTCCAGGTGACCATGCTGCCGAACTACGTGCTGCTCACCCGGCTCGGCCTGATCAACTCGCTGATCGGCGTCGTGCTGCCCACGCTGTGCTCGGCCCTCGCGGTGCTGCTGTTGCGGCAGCACATGGCCAGTTTCCCCAAGCAACTGGTGGCCGCCGCCAAGATCGACGGCCGCTCGTCCTGGGCGATCCTGTGGACCGTGGTCGTGCCGAACCTGCGGCCCGCGCTGGCCGCGCTCGGCATTCTGCTGTTCATCAACGCGTGGAACGAATACTTCTGGCCCGCGGTGGTGCTGCGGCAGTCCAACGGCGTGCTCCAGCTCGGGCTACGCAGCTTCATGGGCACCGAGGGTGATCAGTGGGGGCCGATGATGGCGCTGGCGAGCCTGGCCTGCCTGCCGGTCCTGGTGCTGTATCTGCTGTTGCAACGCCACATCGTGAACGCGTTCGTGCGGTCGGGGCTTAAGTAGTTTCAGGCCGTCGGTTACGAATCGGTCCGCAAACTGAGATTCCGCTCACTCGGCCGTGCGGAGACGGCGATCACACGACATCCTGATCTTGCTGGGAACATCACGGCCTGCGGTCGACCCGACGCGCTGTCACAGCGCGGAGCAGATCGTCGACGCAGGGGCACAGGGTGATGCGGGGATAGCTAACGGTGCGCAGCAGAGTCGAAGGAGCGAATGGATCGTGCGTCCGAAGAGGGCACTGACGTGGGTTTCCCTGGCCGCCGCCGCGGCGTTGATCGCCGCGAGTTGCGGGTCTTCGCCGGACACCGCCGCCGAGACGCCGCCGAAGCCGGGCACGCTCCTTTCCCAGCGGCCGCTGACCAACGGCGGTCCGAAGATCTCCGCGTCGGCCGGTTCGGCGACGTATATCCGCTACGTCTCCACCGCACCGGATAAAGCGCCCATCGAGGTATCCGGGGCGGTGTACTTGCCGAAAGGCACCGCGCCGGAAGGGGGTTGGCCGCTGGTCGCCTACGGGCACGGCACCTCCGGGGTCGCCAACGAGTGCGCGCCGACCAGCTCGCCCGAGCTGTTCGGCAACGACGTCACGGTCGCCAACCTCCTCGACGCGCACAAGGCCGTGGTGATGACCAACTATCAGGGCCTGGACGGCCCTGGCTCCGCGCCCTATCTGCAAGCCGAGTCCTCGGGCTACGACGTGCTCGACTCCGTGCGCGCGGTGCGGCAACTCGACCTGCCGGTGACCAAAGACGTTGTGCTCGTCGGGTTGTCGCAGGGCGGGCGGGCCACCGAGTCCGCGGCCGAGACGGCCGAGACCTACGCGCCCGAGCTGAAGATCCTCGGCAATGTGCTGCTCTCGCCCGCGCTGCGCAGCGAGCTCGCCAAGGCCGCGGAGACGAACACGCTGACCGTCGGCCAGTACCTGCTGCTGCCCTATCTGGTCGCCGCCGTCCGGTACGACCACCCGGACTACTCCTACGACAAGATCCTGCACGGTCCGCTGCTCGCCGCGGCGCCCCGGCTCGAGGGCCTGTGCACCGGCCAGTCGACGCTGAAGGACTTCGCCGTCGGCCAGGCCGCGACGCCGGCCGCCGCGCAGTTCGTCGACGACACGGCGAAGAGCCTGCTCGCCGACTACGAAAGCGGCGGTAACCTGCCCAAGGTGGCCACCGACATCCCGACCTTCATCTCCCGCGGCGACAGCGACGACCTGGTCAATACCGCGTGGGGCAACCAGGCGGTGGCCGATATGTGCCGCCTCGGCATCAACCTGGTCGACCACGTGCTGCCCGGCGGGCACGAGGCCTGGCGCGCCCGCGGCGATCTGGTCACCGCGTGGATCAACGACCGCTTCGCCGGTCTGCCCGTCCCGCCGACCACCTGCCGCGCATGAACGCCCGCCGCAGCGCCGGTGCGGCGCTGCTGTTCCTGACGATCACGTACTACCTCGCCGAACTGGTGGTGGGCAGCCGCTGGGCCGACGCGAACCCCTACAGCTGGTCCGCGAACATGATCAGCGACCTGGGCGTCCCCGAATGTTTCGGCGACATGGCGCAATACGGCGCGACCACCCCGCGCTACATCTGCTCGCCGTGGCACGCGCTCATGTCCGCCGAGTTCATTCTGCTCGGCGTCCTGGTCCTCGCCGCCGCCCTGATCCTTGCCCCGATGCTCCCGAATACCCGTGCGGCACAGGCGATCCCGTATCTGGCGCTGATCAACTGCCTCGGCATAGTCCTGGTCGGCGCCTTCCCGGGCAGCGCGGGCGAGGTGCCCGGCGGCGACCGGCTGCGCGCCGTCCTGCACCCCGCGGGCGCCTACCTGGAGCTGCTCTCCGGGCTGGCGATCATGATCATCATCGCCGTGCTCTACCGCGCCCAGCGCGCCTATGCCGCAACAACTCTCGCGCTGATCGCGATCACCGTCATCGGGATGATCGCCAGTCTCGCCCCGGACCACCTCGGCCTCGGCGCGGGCACCGCCGAACGCCTGGCGATCGATCCGTTCGTGGTCTGGCGAATCCTCACCGGCGTCGTGCTGCTCCTCGCGTCGCCCCGAATCCTGCTCCGGGGCAACGAAACCGCCGTCGGTTCCACGCGCTCGACCGATGCGTGAGGCCTTACCCGCCGCCGATCAGCGCAGCGTGGTGGTGAGCGGGGCGGAATCGCGCTTGGTGGCCTGGCGGGCGGCGATGCGGTCGCGGCGCTCCTCGAACTTGAGCATGTCGCGCTCGTACTTCGCCAGATAGTCGGCGAGCTTCTCCCTGGTCTGCTCGCCGGCGGCGGTGAAGTCGGTCCGCTCGAAGATCTTCCAGATGCGCAGCACCGGCATCACCACGTCCTCGAGGTGCTGGCGCATGTCGTAGATGCCGTGTTTGGCCATCAGGGTGCCGTAACGGCGGAAGTTCGGGTTCTCCGCGCCGGGCATCTGGAAGTTCATCAGGACCAGGGCGATCGCCTCGATGGCCTGGTCGGGGGCCAGGTCCAGCGCCGCGCCGCACATGTTGCGGTAGAAGATCATGTGCAGGTTCTCGTCGGCGGCGATGCGCTGCAGCATCTTGTCGGCGACGGCGTCGTTGCACACCCGGCCGGTGTTGCGGTGACTCAGGCGGGTGGCCAGCTCCTGGAAGGTCACGTAGGCCACGCCGAGCAGGAATCCGGTGTCCGGAACCTCGCTCGGATCGACGGTGCCGTACTTCGCGACGGCGAGCGGGTCGAAGCCCGTGGTCATCGCGATCATCCTGGCGTTCTCCAGCTCGACCGGGTCGACCCCGCGGGTGACCACCAGGTAGTCCCGCATCACGATGCCGTGCCGGTTCTCCTCGGCGGTCCAGCGGCCGACCCAGGTGCCCCACGCGCCGTCCTGGGAGAAGTTCTCCGCGATCACCCGGTGGTAGGAGGGCAGATTGTCCTCGGTGAGCAGGTTGGTGATCATCGCGGCCTTGGCGACGTCGGACAGCTGCGACTGGCTGGGGTCCCAGTCGACGCCGCCCATCGCGGCGAAATTGCGGCCCTCGTCCCACGGCACGTAGTCGTGCGGATGCCAGGCCTTCGCCATCGACAGGTGCCGGTTGACGTTGTCCGCCGCCACCGGTTCCAGCTCGGTGAGCAGCTCGAGCTGGGTCAGAAGTCGGCCCATTTGCGTTACCCCTCAGACTTTTTGGCTCACTTTGCGCGGGGACCGAACACGACCGCCAGCGCGACAACCTCCGCGAGCCTACGGATCCGTAGGTGGCAATTCAACCGGCCGATCAGCTGCCCCCAGAACTGGTGGCAGCGCCGAGCGGCCGCGGCACGAAGCGGTGGCAGTCGGCGGGCAGCCGCGCGCCCGCCGTGCGGAGCTGGGCGATCCGGGTGAGATAGGCGGCGCCGAGCATGAGCTGATCGGCGATGTCGGCGACGTGCCGGTTGCTGAGCGCGGCCAGGTAAGTCCCGTTGACCCAGCTGTTGAAGCCACCCATCGCCGGCCCGGTCCACACCTGATAATCGGCGGTGCGGTCGGCCTCGCCGCGGATGCTCCATCCGGACGACAGGCCGAGATACCACCGGAACGCCAGCGCCATCTTGCGCTTCGGGTCCTCGGCCGCACCGATCAGCTGACCCGGATCGCGTTCGGTGAAGTAGCTGACGCAGTCCTGCCACACCGCGTCCAGCGGTCGCCGGAACAGCGTGGCCTCCAGGTCACGGCGCAGGTCGGCCGGGATGTCGTCGATTCCGGCGTACGCGCGGTAGGTGTCGTAGAGACGTTGCGCGCGGGCGGCGAACATGGTGCCCCGGCGCAGCACCTGTACCTGCACACCGAGTTCGAACATGTCCGAGGACGGCGCCATCGTGCAGTCGGCGAAATCCGCTCGGGCCAGTAGCGCTTTGGTGGTCTCGCATTGCGCGGCCTCGCGGGTGGCCTGGTTGATCGAGCCGGTCACCACGTAGGCGGCGCCCAGCGCGAACGCCGCGGCGGCGGCCGCCGGTGTGCCGATGCCGCCCGCCGCACCGATGCGTACCGCGGCAGCGGCCGGCAGGGTGCTCCGATCGCGCGCGGCGATCAGTTCCGGCAGCAGCACCAGCAGCGGCCTGCGGTCGGTGTGCCCGCCGGAGTCCGCCTCCGCGGTGATGTCGTCGGCCATCGGCACCTGCTCGGCCAACCGCGCCTGTTCGGTGGTGATGTCGCCCGACGCGACCAGCTGACGCAGCAGATTCGCCGGCGCCGGCCGCAGGAACGGCTCGGCCACCTCGACCCGGGAAACCTTGGCGATCAACCGGTTCCGCACCTCGACCTGCCCGTGCCGATCGACGCCGAGACCGGCGACCCGGTATCGGACCACCTCGGCGGTGAGGCCCATGAAGGCCGAGGCCTCCACGCAGCGCACCTGGTGGCGCAGGCAGGAATCGACGATGCCGCGTTCCAGCGCCGGTTCGGACGGACTGTGGATCAGGTTGCAGGCGAACGGCTTTCCGGGCAGCGCGGCGCTGAGTTCGGCGAGCGCCGCGTCCACCACCGCGGGCGTGACCCCCGCGGCGCCATACGAGGCTAGATAGCCCGCCCGCGACATCGCCGAAACCAGGGCCGGCGAGGCGATCCCGTTGGCCATCGCCCCCGCCGCGTATGCGGCCCGCACGCCGTGGGTGGCGTGGAACTGCTTGTCGCCGAGCAGCTCCGGCGGCAGCGGGGCGACCGCGGTGAGCACCTCCGCGCGGGCGGCGATGCCCGCGTCGGAGGTCACGCCGACGCCGCCGTCGTGGCGGACGACCCAGGCCGGCTGCCGTACCTCGAGCAGCACGGCGCCGATCTCTTCGGCCGTCTGCGCGACGGCGCTCGTCTGCGCGGTGGTCATCGGTGGTCCTCTCGCTCGGCGAGTTCGACCGCGAGGTCGTTGAGTTCGTAGATGCGCAGGCCTGGTTTCCAGAGCGAACCGTCCACGAGGACGGTGACGCCGTGCGGTCCGCGCCGGATCTCCTTGATGTGCGCGTCCAGTTCCACGGTGCCGTCGGTGGGCAGCAACTGGCCGCGGTAGCGCCAGCCGAACGGTAACCCGGCGGGGATGCGGAAGACCGGATCACGCAGCGCGGCAGCGAATCCCGCGTCCAGCATCCACTCCTGCACCGCGTGGATGACCGACTCGACGCCCAGCGAGCCCGGGATGACCGGATCGAGGTGGAAGTGCCGTTCGAAGTACCAGTCCGACGGGTCGATCGCGCGCAGCGAATGCAGGTAGCCCGCTTGGTATTTCCCGCCGCCGTCGACCACGTCGAGGTGTTCGATCAGCGCGAGGGTCCGGCGCGCGCACAGCCCGGCGGCCGGGTCGGCGCGGCGCGCGGCCACATCGATGGTCCGGATCCGGGCGTCCGCGTGCTCGTCCAGCCAGGTCGGGGCCGCCCGGCCCGCGTCGAGACCGGTCTGGTTGGCCAGGGCCTCGTCGCTGAAGTAGCCGAACATGGTCTCGCCGGCGTAGAACGGTTCACCGTCCACGCTCAGCGTGTAGTCGAACGTCTGCAGCGACGAGCCGGGCAGGATCGTGGTCGACAGCAGCCGGGACGACTGCTCGATCGTCTTGTCCCGCAGCTCGATCTGACGGAGCACCGTCGCCGTACCGCCGAGATTGCGCAGGCTGAGCGTGACGCCCGGCTGGGTGAGCGTCGGTCCCGCGTAGTAACCCATCAGCAGTGCCGCCTGAAGCGAGGTCTCCATGTAGACGAAATGCGGCATGGACTCGTTGGCGGTGTCGCCGTAATACCAGGAGTCGGCGGGTGAGTCGTATTCGGTGGTGTAGGTCGCGCCGTCCAACCGGCCACGCGCGCCGTCGAATCGGATCACCCGGTCGACGAGCAGCAGGCCGCCGGTGGGCAGCCGGGTCGCGCGCACGCCGGTGTATTCGGCGAATTCGGTTCCCATGGCGATGCTTTGGTCACCGCGGGCGAGGTGGGCCATGTGGAATTCGTTGAGCAGCAGCGACGGTGCGGCCTCGCCCGGCCCGACTCCGCCGCCTGCCGGTTCGGCGACCGTGACGGTCACCTGCACCTGTCCCTGTGCGCCAGCGAAGTTCGCGGTCGCGGAGACGTGTGGCCTCGGTATCAGGTCGATGTCGGTGACGACGAGTTCCACCGATCCGGCGCCGCCTTCGACCGAGCCGCTGAGCCGAGTGGTGTTCAGCGTGCTGCCCGACAGGCACAGCTGCATGCCGGTGAAGAGCGCGAAGACCTCCGCTGCCTGCACCGCCGCCGCGCGTGGATCTCCGTCGAAGTGCGCGACCACGCGCCCCTTTCCGGTGCCGCCGCGTAGCTCGATCGCCGTGACCTCGGTCAGTACCAGGGGCTCGACCGCGGCGAGGCGCGCCACCGAGGTGACGCCGACTCGTTGGTGCCGAGCGCCGAACACACCGGCGACCTCGCCGTCGGCCAGGCGCAGCAGAGCCGCGCGGTCGAGACTCCGCAGCCGGGTGCGGGCCAGCGGCTTGAACGCCGACTCGGCTGCTACGCCCGCGGTTTCGGCGACGGCGCCGTTGCCGCCACCGAAACCGGGGACGTCGCCGTGGCCGGCCGGCTGTTCGCCGACTGCCGTGCCGGGCTGAGTGCCACCGGTCGCCGCACGCAGCGTCCGTTGCCAGACCGCCCGCTGCAAGGCCACCTGCGCGCTCAATGCCGCACGGTGCGCGGTCACCACACCGGAGCGAATCTCGCTGAGCGGGTGACCGACTCGTGCCGCACCGACGCGCGGCGAGGCGACCGCCGGGCCACCACCGGCGGCGATGCCGCCGTTTCCGGAGCTCGGAGCCGCCGGGTCAGCGCCCTGCCGTTCGCCGCTCGGCGAGCCGTGCGGGTACTGCGGCCCGCTGGTCGCCACCGCGTCCGCCCGTTCAGCAGACAGATCCGGATCAGGGGCCGCGCCACTGTTTTCGGACCTCATCGCCACCGCGGAACCCGTCGGGTCGAACGGTATTCCGTCGAACTCGAGCACTGTCATGCCATCCACCGCCTCACCGAGGTCTGGAACTTCTCTGTCAGATCCGGCGTCGTCACCACGGTGACGTCCGAGAACCGTTGCAGCACTGTGCCGTCCGTGGTCATCGCGGTGGCGTCGATGCGGGCATCGACGCGTCCCGTGCGCGGGTTGTCCACGACGAGCAGGAACGTCTCGTCCGCGGGCAACGGCCGGTAGTAGTCCGCCCGGCCGACCCCGAGGGGCAGGCAGGCACCGCCGAGCAGGCGGTAGCCGAGAACCGGCGGGCCTTGCAGGATCAGGTCGGCGAGGACCGGATCGTGCAGGCGGCCCGCGTAGGCGCCGTTCGCCACTCGGGCTGCCGGAAGCGAGCAGTCGAAGACGATCGCGTCGTCGGAGGCCGCCCGCACCATGCGCAGACCCTGAAGGGCCGGCGCGTGGAACTGGATGGCGTCGCGATAGATGTTCGCGTCGCTGGCCGATCCGCTCGGGATCAGCTTGCTCGGCGCGTCCTCCGCACCGCTGCCGAGCAGCAACGTGGCACGGAAGTGCAGGATGTTGCCGCCGCGAATGTTCGCTTCCACCAACGTCCGGCCGTCGGCCGCCTCGCCGGGGATCAGTTCGAGCTCGACCTCGTCGATCGGGCGGTCGAACACGATTCCCTTGAGCACCTCGAAGTCCCGGACACCGACCACGGTTCGGCCGGCCAGGCTGCGCTCGGCGAGGTTGATCATCGCGCCGAGGCCGAAAGTGGCAGGCAGCACGACGTGTTCGCCGATGCGGTGGGCTTGAATGATCGGCTCGTCGGTGAGTCCGGTCAGTACCCGTCGAGCGGACACAGCGCTCGGTTCGACTCCGGCGTCGCCGGACAGTCCGTTCGCGGGGCCGATGAGGACGACGGTGTCCTCGCGATGATCCGCGGTGAACTGCTCGGCGAAGGCAGCCGCCCCGATCTCCGGGTCCAGCAGCGCGATGCCGCGGGCCAGGAAGTGACCACGGAGCGCGGGCGTCACCATGCCGCCGTCCCAGGCGCCCCAGTCGATCGCGGTGACGTGGCAGTCGGGCTGATGCCGCCGCCAGCTCACCGCGAACCGGGACAGCGCCTCGTTCGCGGCCGCGTAGTCGGCTTGACCCGCGTTGCCGAAGAGGCCCGCCACCGAGGTGAACAGCACCAGGTGCCGCAGTTCGCCGAGGGCGGCGAGCACGGCGGCCAGTCCGGCGATCTTGGGTTCCAGGACGCGTCCGATGGATTCGGCGGTCTTGTCCGTGATCATCGAGTCGGCCAGCACCCCGGCCCCGTGGACGACGCCGGTGATGGTGTCGCGCCATGGTGCGAGGGCGGTCCGCACCGCGGTCTCGTCGGTGGCGTCCACCGCGAGATACTCAGCCCGTGAACCCAGCTCGGTCAGCGTGGCCCGGATCTCCCGCGCCGCAAGCACTCCGGAGCACGCGCGCTCGATCTCGCGAGGCTGCACGCCTGTGCCCGCCAGCGCACGCACCGCCGCGGGCTTGAGGTCCGCGTCGGGAACGCCTGCCGCCCAGTCGGGTTCGGGCGCGGGCTCGGATCGACCGAGCAGGACGAACCGGGCCTCGCTGCGTTGCGCCAGCGCTTTCACACACGTCGCGGTGACGCCACGCGCGCCGCCGGTGACCAGCAGAACATCCGCCGCCGTCAGCAGACTCGGTTGCTGCTCGGCGCCGGGACGCACGATGGTCACCGAGCCGGCGGGCGCATACGCACTCGGGACCAGTGTCCGCCGCTCCCCCGCCGCTTCGATCCCGACCTCGAGCGTGTCCCGGGCCGCGTCGAACACTTCGGCGGTCACGAGATCGGCCAGCCGTGCCGGCGTGATCGCCGGGTCGAGGTCCAGCGCCCGGCAGAACAACGACGGCTGTTCGGCGGCAAGCGTTTTCACCACGCCGCCGACGCCACCGAGCAATGCGCTCACCGGATCTGCCGTGCCCGCGAAGCCGAGCTGGCCATCGAGGCGCGTGACCGTGACGAAGCCCGCCCGGTCATCGGCCTTCCGCAACAACGGCACCGCCTGACCCGCGGCCAGGATGGTCGCGCCGAGGCGCTGCTGTGCCGAATCCCAGTCGGCCGCATCGCCGATGACAACGAGGCACACATCGACAGAGTCGAGCTCCGCCAGATCCGGGCCGCTGCGGCGATGCACCGTCCAGCCGAGGGCGCCGAACGCGGATTCGAGTGCGGCACAGTCCGCTTCCGCCTCCCCGCTGAGGTCCAGGAGCGCGATGTCGGCATCCGCGCGGTAGGGCGCGTCAACCCGGTCGACGGCGGGCAGGATGATCAGTTCGACGGCGTGCCGCGGCGTTTCGGCCGCGGCCTCAGCTTTTGGGTGGACATCACCGCCCACCGACGTGGCGAGCTCGTCGACGATCTGATCGAGGGTACGTAGCGTGCCCAACTGCTCCGGGCCGAGGCTCGGCAAGTCCGGAAACCGTTCCTGTAGTGCGCCGATCACCTGCACCCGCTTGATCGAGTCGACGCCGAGATCGGCCTCGAGGTCCATCGAGGGATCGACCATCTCGACCGGGTAACCGGTCTTCTCCGCGACGACCTCCTGCAATGCGCGGCGCAGGGTGTCGCCGGTGGGCGCGTCGGCGTCCGCCGGAACCGCGCCGTTCGGAGCCGCATCCGCGCCGTTCGGACCGGTGGCAGCTCCATTCAGCTCGGCCTCGCTGAGCAGGCTCGCGATCTGGTCGAGCGTGCGCAAGGTGCCCAACTGCTCGGGCCCGAGGTTCGGCAGGTGCGGGAAACGCTCTTGCAGCGCACCGATGACCTGAACTCGCTTGATCGAGTCGACGCCGAGGTCGGCTTCCAGGTCCATCGACGGATCGACCATCTCGACCGGATAACCGGTCTTCTCCGCGACGACCTCCTGCAACGCCAGGCGCAGCGTATCGGCCGCCACCTGACCGTCGGCCTCGGCGACCTGCGGGTGCGATCCGTTGCCGTTGCCGTTGCCGTTCGCCGGAACCGCCGGAGCCACCTGGACCTCCGTGACAACCGGAGCCGCAACAGGTTCCACGTGCGCGACCGACTGAGGCCGCGCCACCGCCGGTGCGGTGGTCAGCGGCCGGCGCTGCGGCGCCGACTCGATGGCCGGCTGCCGCGCCGACTCCACCCGGCGCGGGGCCGGGGCCGCCGCCCGCTGCGCCGGCGCGAAACCGCTTTCCAGCTCGGCCAATTGGGCGAGCACATCGCTGGCCCGCGAGTGGCTCTCGCTGATCGCGACGCCGTGGTCCTTGACCGCCTCGATCGCCCGCACCATCGCGTCGTCCAGCGAACCGTTGCCGAGCACGCCGGCCAGTCCGCGGGCCATATCCAGCTGCCCGTCGAGGAATTGGCGGTGCGTCTGTAGATGCTGAACCAGCGCGCTGTCCAGCGCGTCCGCTCCGGGGTCGGAGGAATCAGCGGGTTGATACACGGTGGTCTCCGTTGCTTCGGTGATAGATGGGGCCACGACCGGTGTTTCGGGCAGGCGATCGACCACGGTGTCGACAGGAGAAGAGGCGGCGGCCGGTGCCGCCAGGCTCACCCGGTAGCCGTCGTCGAGCATGGCGGCGTACGCCTCCCGACGAGTCGCGGGCACGTACTCGGGCGCGGACATCGTCACGGTCATCGGACGGCTCGGCGTGTGCCGCACCGCCTCCGGGGCGGCGTGCCGGTTGATCTCGTGCAGGCCGAAGCCGAGCACGGCCAGCCGGACCGCGGCCCGCGCCAGGGTGAGATCGCTGTTGCCGATCGGTCCCGAGTCGGTGGCGATGGCGACCACGTCGTCACCGAGGGTGCGCCGCACCAGCGAGGTGAGCACCTGCTTCGGGCCGAACTCCACGAAGACCGTGCAGCCCGCCTCCCGCATCGCCGTCAAGGCCGACGCGAATTCGACCGGCTTGCTGAGCTGTTCGGTGATCAGGTCCCGGTTCGCCGCGACATCACTGCCGTACTGCGCGTCGGGGGTGTTGGCATAGACCGGCGCGTCCGGAACCCCGATCGGCACCGCCGCAGTGGCTTTCGCGAACTCGGCCACCGCGTGCCCGACATAGGGCGTGTGGAACGCGCCGGACACCGGCAGCTCCCGGGTGCGCACGTCGCGCTCCGCGCTGCGCGCCACCACCGCGGCGACGCCCTCGACGCCACCGCCGATGACCACCTGGTCCGGCGCGTTGTGGTTGCAGATCCATACGTCGTCGATGCCGTCGAGCAGCTCCTCGGCGACCTCCCGGGTAGCGCCGAGCGACACCATGGTGCCTGCCTCGACACCAGGTTCCGGCGTCATCGCCACACCGCGTGCCCGGGCCAGCTCGAAGAACTCCGCGGTGCCGATGGCGCCGGAGGCCCACAGCGCGGTCAGTTCACCGAAGCTGTGCCCGAGGTAGCCGTCGGCCCGGAACCCGTACCCGGCCAGCACCTGGAACTGACCTGCCGCCAGCGCACCGATCGCGGGCTGCGCGAATTCGGTACGGCGCAAGACGGTTTCCTGCTCCTGCGCGGTCTCGTCGTCGAACGCGGGCGGCGGGAAGACCACCGACGACACCCGCACCGGCGCACCGGTGAACGCGACGTTGGCCGCGTCGAAGGCCGCGCCGACCGCCGGATTGTTCAGTGCCGCATCCAGTCCCATGTCGACGTACTGACTGCCCTGCCCGGCGAACAACGCGCCGACCTTACGGTCGGGCAGCGCGGCGGAGCGGAAGTACACGCCCTCCGGGTGATCCCAGGCCGCGGCGTCTGGCCGGCGCACCAGCTCGTCGACCGCGAGACCGCGCAGATGCTCGGCGTTCTCGTCGTCCACCGAGACGAAGCCGATGCGCGCGTGGCTTTCCGGGATATCGCCGCCGTCGATCGCCTCCACGCTGCGCACCGCGTCCACCAGGCCGGCCACATCGGACGCGTGCCACAGGTGCGCGCGTGCGGTGCGGTGCAGCACCGGCTGATCGCGCGTCGAGTCGGCCTCTTCCAGCACGACGTGAAAGTTGGTGCCGCCGAACCCGAAGGCCGACGCCGCGGCCCGGCGTACGGGACGCTGCGGGTCGCGAATCCACGGACGGGTGCGGGTGTTCACGTAGTACGGCGCGTCGGCCGGGGCGATCTCCGCGTTGGGTGCCGCCACATTGATGGTGCCGGGCAACACCTTCTGGTGCAGCGCGAACGACAGCTTCATCAGGCTCGCCGTGCCCGCCGCGCCCTTGGTGTGCCCGATCTGCGACTTCACGCTGCCGAGCGCCGCGAACCGGGGCTCCGAGGTCGCATCGGCGAGCAGCCCTTTCAGCGCGGTCAGCTCGGTCTTGTCGCCCACCGGCGTGCCGGTGGCGTGCGCCTCGATCAGCGCGACATCGGCGGGCGAGCACTCGGCGTCGGCATAGGCCCGATCGAGCGCGACGCGCTGGCCGCCGGCCCGTGGCGCGTAGATGCTCTTGGCCCGGCCGTCGCTCGACGAGCCGAGACCGCGGATCACCGCGTAGATCCGATTGCCGTCGCGCCGTGCGTCTTCCAGCCGGCGCAGCGCCAGCATGGTGATGCCCTCGCCGAGCAGGGTGCCGTTGGCGTCCGAGGAGAACGGGCTGATCTGCCCGCTCGACGACAGCGCCCCGACCTTGCTGAAGCACAGGTAGATGAAGATGGTGTTCTCGGTGTCCACGCCGCCGGTGATCATCATGTCGGCGCGGCCGTCCTGCAATTCGGCGATCGCGGTCCGCAAGGCGGCCAGCGAGGCCGCGCAGGCCGCGTCGACGGTGCAGTTGATGCCGCCCAGGCCCAACCGGTTCGCGACCCGGCCCGCGGTGATGTTGGCCAGCAGGCCGGGGAACGAATTCGCCTCCCACGGCGCGAACGCGGCGACGAACTTGTCCGCGATCGCGTCCGCGTCGGTATCGGAGAGCCCGACCGAGCGCGCCGCCTCCTTGAGCACCGGCGTGGAAAGTCGGGCGGCCAGCGGATGCATCAGCGGCACCGGTCCGGTGGTGCCGAGCACCACGCCGGTGCGGCCCGGGTCGTACCAGGTGGAGTCCACAGCACCGGCGTCGATGAGCAGGTCCCTGGCCACGCCGAGGCTCAGCGTCTGCATAGTGCTGGTGACCTCGAGCTGGTTCGGCGGCAGCCCGAACTCCAGCGGATCGAACTCGATGTCGGGCAGGAAGGCGCCGCGACGCGAGTACGTCTTGTCCGGTGCGTCCTGGTCGGCATCGAAGTAGTCGTCGAGGCTCCATCGGGACGCGGGCACCTCGGTGGTGCAGTCCACGCCGTCGACGATGTTCTGCCAGTACTCACGATGGTTGTGCGCGTGGGGCAGCAGCCCGGACATCCCGACGATGGCGATCGGGTTGCGCGCCAGGCGTCTGTCGTCTGTCACGAAAGTTCCTCTCGAACCGGATGAAAAGATCAGGCGGCGACGGTGGTCGCGGTACGCGACGCGATGAGCTCGGCCGCGCCCGCAGCGAACATGTGGTGGCCGAGCGAGCTCGGGTGCAGGCCGTCTTCGGTCCACACCTCGGGCAGCGCCCACTCGGGTTCGGTCGCGATATCGAGCAGCAGCGTGCCGGTGTCGGCGGTGACCTCGGCGAGCACCAGGTTGGCGAAATCGAACCGCTCCCGCAGCAGTGCCCGGAAGCTGTCCGGAACCGGCAGGCGGGCCGGGATATCGGGGTAGCTCGCGGTGAATACCGTTGCGCCACTGGATCGCAACATGCCGAAGATGGTCGCGAGATTGCGTTCGAAGCGCGCGGCGTCGAAGTCGCTGACCAGATCGTTCACCCCGACCACGACCCCGAACAGCGCCGCCCGGGCCGAAACTGCCCGGCGCAGTTGCTGTTCCACCACCACGGCGGTGGTCGCGCCGTGCACGCCGAAGTTGCGCACCGCCGCGGGCCGCAGCCCCAGCTGGCCACCGAGTCGCGGCACCCAGCCGCGGTAGCCGCCCCCGGCCGCGGCATCGCCGCGGCCCTCGACAAAGCTGTCCCCCAACGCCGTCAGGCCGGGGATGCTCATGCGGAAATCCCGTCCTTGCTGACATGCCGTGCGGCGGCCGGGAAGTCGACCTTCTCGTACAGGTCGGCCAGCTCCTGCTCGCCGAAGTACTTCTCCGGGGAGTAGATTCCGGCGATCAGGCCGAAGAAGCCCTTGGTGTACTCGGCGTCGTAGCTGGTGGCGCGGAACACCGAGTCGTAGTACGGCGACAGCGACAGGCCCGAAATGCTTTCGGTCAGTTCGTAAGTGCTCGCGCTCTGCAGGTCGCGCTCGCGCTCGTACTCGGCCAGCGCTTCGGCCATCGGGCGGGCGCCGGACAGGCCCTCGTGCACCAGGTCCGAGAGCAGCTGCGCGTACTTGAACGCGTCGGTGATGCCCCAGCCGGTGAACGGGTCCTTGTGGTAGCCGGCGTCGCCGACCAGCGCCCAGCCGGGACCGAACGAGCGGCGGCGGTAGTTGTCCGGGTACAGCATCGGCCGGAACTGCTCGACCCGCTTGCCCGAATCCTTCAGGCTCACACCGAGTTCCGGGTCGATCTGAGAAACGATCTCCTGCACGGCGGCATCGGGGTCGGTGCGGAAGTCGCGGAACCGGTCCCGCTTGCGCATCACCGCGACCAGGGCCAGGCCGTCGTTGGTCGGCCAGGACGCGAACTGCTGCTCGCCGAAACCGGTGCGGTGCTGCATGCCCCAGTCCAGGCCGTCGTAGTAGGAGTAGTAGATGAAGCAGGCCGCCGGGGACCCCGCGTAGACCTCGGCGCCGACCGCCTTGGCGACCGTCGAGTTCGAGCCGTCGGCCCCGATCACCAGCTTGGCCCGGAACTCCTGCTCGGCGCCCTCGCCGACCCGGCCGCGGATGCCGGCCACCGTGTCGCCGTCGAAAATCAGCTCGTTGACGGTGAATCCGTGGATCACCTCGACGCCCGCGTTGCCAGCGGCGTCGACCAGGATCTTGTCCAGCACGGTGCGGCGCGGGCAGTAGACGGCGTCGATGCCGTCGGCCGACACGTCGGCGAAGCCCTTGATCACGATGTCGGTGTAGGAGAAGTTCAGGTGCCGGATCGCCGGGGTGCCGGCGGCGACGACCTGGTCCAGCAGGCCCCACTGCCGCAGCAGGCCGAGGCCGGCCTGGTGGATGTAGTGGGTCGAGGGGGTGTCACTGGGGAAGGTGGCGCGGTCCACCGCGAGGACCCGGTAGCCCTTCCTGGCGAGCAGCATGGCCAGCGGAGAACCCGCGACCCGAGTTCCGACAACGATGACGTCGTACATGTTCGCATCACTTTCCGGTAGTCGAATACTGAAATTGAGTCTGTGGCCCGCCGGAGGCGATAACCACCGGGGAAGCCGTAATTCATCGGGCGATCGGTGTCGCCTATACAGCGGGTTGCCGCGGCTGATACAGGACGTCGATATCCGCGACATATGCGGCGGCGATCGCGGCCCGGCGCAATTTCCGTGACGAAGTCAACAATCCGTCCTCGACGGTGAAATCACCGTCTACGATCCGGAAAGCCCGAATCGACTCGGGCCGGGAGACCAGCGAATTCGCGTCGTCGACCGCGGATTGGATGGCGGCGGACAGATCGCCGTCGGGGGTCTGCTCGCGCCAGCGCAGCAGCTGAATCGGATCCAGGGTGATCAGCGCGGTGACGAAGTCGCGGCCGTCGCCGATGACCATGCAGTTGCTCACCAGCGGATGCAGTCGCACCCGGTCTTCCAGCGGGGCCGGCGCGACATTCTTGCCGCCGGAGGTCACCAGGATTTCCTTCTTGCGGCCGGTGATGCGCAGGTATCCGTCGGCGTCGAGTTCGCCGATATCGCCGGTGCGCAACCAGCCTTCGGCGTCGATCGACAGCTGCGTCGCGGAGCGACTCGATGAGGGGTGGTGGTCGGGCGACGGGTGGGCCTGATCCGCGGCGGCACCCCAGTAGCCGGGCGAGACGTGCGGGCCGCCGACCAGCACCTCGCCGTCGGACTCGGCGATCGCCACCGACGTCCCCGGGATCGGGCGGCCGACCGTGCCGACCCGGTTGGTCTCCGGCGCGCTCACGGTCACCGCGGTCGCCGCCTCGGTCAGCCCGTAGCAGTTCAGCAGCACCACACCGAAGCCCGCGTAGAAGCCAGCGGTCGAATCATCAAGGGACGCACCGCCGGAGATGACGTGACGCAGCCGCCCGCCGAGCGCGGCGGCGACCGGATGATCCGAGAGTTCCGGGGTCGCGCGCGCATTCAGCAGTTCCAGCCCGCGCGCCACCGCCTCCGCTTCTTCGGCGCCGGACAGCAGCGTGCGGCAGTACTTGCGAATCTTCTCCAGCCCGAACGGGATCAGCGCCAGGAAGGTCGGGCGCAGCGTCGGCAGCACCGGCACCAGGTCCGGGATACCGGGCAGCAGATGCGTGCGGCTGCCGCCGGCCAGGCAGGCGAACAGGATGGTCTGGCCGAACACGTGCGCAAGCGGCAGCGCGAGCACGGTCGTCCCGTCGAACATCGCGCCGGTCTGGCGCACCGTGTTGGCCGCGGAGACGAACATGTTGCGATGAGTGATCAAGCAGCCCTTGGACACTCCGGTGGTGCCGCTGGTGTAGACGATCATGGCCAGGTCGTCGGCGCGCACCGCCGCGACGCGTTCGGCGAGGCCAGGGTCGACGTCGCCGCCCGCCCAGGTGGCGAGCTGGGCGAACGTCCACACCTGCTCGGCGCCGGCCGCCTTCAGGCGCACCGCGTCCGTCTCGTCCTCGGCGGCGAAATACGCACTGCCGCTGTCGGCGAGGATGTGCTCGATCTGCGCCGCCGAGGAGGTCGGGTACACCGGGACCACCACGGCGCCCAGCGCGAGCACGGCGCAATCGAGCAGCGCCCACTCCAGGCCGGTGCGGCCCAGGATCGCGACCCGATCCCCCGCCGTCACCCCGCGCGCCGCCAGTGCGGACGCCAGCGCGCGGGCCTGCCGATCGACGTCGGCACAGGTGAGTTGCGTTCCGTCGGCGCCGCACAGCGAAAGCCGTTGCGGATGTTCGGCGGCCGCTCCGGAAATCACCGAGTACAAACTCGCGTCGTCCGGAAGGTCGATTCCATTCTCGGTGCTGGATACCGCGGTGACAGACACTTTGTTCACAGTGTCGAATTCTGGTGGTCGGTGCCGAATTAGGGACCGGTCGATATCGCGGTTCCTACCGCGCGAATGTCATGGCCTATCGACGAGACTAGGCCGACACCGCACGGGCAATATCGATGCGTGCCGGTTCCGGCGACGCCACGCACTCCAGGAAAAGCGATACCGCCGGATTCGATTCGTCCGCACGCCACACCGCGTACAAATCCAGCGTCGGCACCGGATCGAGCAATTTCACCGCCACCGAGCTGCTGCCCGGGGCGCCCATACCCATCGAAATGGCGCGCGGCAGCGAGGCGAACCCCACCAGCGGCCGCACCGAGACCATGTGCGCGGTCGCGCCGGGATCGTCCGCCGTCTGCGCGACCGACAGCGTGATCCGGGTATCGGCCGCCGCGCGGAAGATCGAGTCGTACATGGCCGGACACTGGTCGCGCGCGAACAGCACACACTCCTGGCCCTCCAGTTCGGCGAACGGCACACCGGGCCGGTCGGCCCATCGGTGCCGCCGGCCGACCACCGCCACCAGCGGAACCCGGTGCAGCAGACGCCGGTACCGGAAATCCGTGGTGCTCGGGTGGCCGTAGACCATGGCCAGGTCGAGCGAGCCGTCGGCCAGCGCCGCGAGTTGCGGCCCGGTGCGTTTCTCCCACAGCGACACCACGATATCGGGGTGCTGCTCGGTCATCCTGGTCAACGCGTCGGGCAGCACGTGTCTGCTGGCCGGCAGGTTGTAGCCGATGTTCAGGGTGCCGGCCCGCCCCTCCGCGGTCGCCTTCGCGACCTGGGCGGCCCGGTCCATTTGTGCGACGATGATGCGGGCTTGGCCCTCGAACTCCCGGCCCGCCGGGGTCAGCTTGACCTCGTGCGAGTTGCGTGCGACCAATTGCACGCCCAACGACTTCTCCAGCTTCTGTAGCTGGGCACTGAGACTTGGCTGCGTGAGATGCAGGCGCTGCGCTGCGCGGCCGAAATGCAGCTCTTCGGCAATCGTGATGAATGAAACCAGATGTCGGAACTCCATGCCGCAGGCTCCTTTTCCGCGTACCCCGAAAGGTAGGCCGCGTCGGGTAACCCCGGATGAACCGCGATCGCACGGATGTCGCCGGGACCGTTGCGGGCGGGTGAACTCACCCCGGTCCGGCGGGGACATGTGCTAAGTCGCATCCCGTGACCAATCAGCATCCCCGATCGGGCAGCGCGGGGCAAGCCCCCGACTTCCCCCGCACCCCCGGAAAACGTTGCGGGCCAGGCAGAATACCGTCGCGAACCGCCCGCGCGACGCGTGTTTCGCGCTCGCGCGCCGGAAGCGGGTCCCGGGCTCGGTAGGCTCACAGACGACGGATGGATGCCGCACGTGGGGAGGAGACCTGCCATGACCGAGGTGCGCGCGCGGTTCGGCGTACTCGGCGCGGTGGAGTTGACCATCGACGGCGCCGGGCAGGCGCTCGGCGGGCCGAAGCAGCGGGCGGTGCTGGCGTATCTGGTGATCAACGCGAACCGGCCGGTGTCGGTGGAGGCGCTGGCGCAGGCGGTGTGGGAGGACAATCCGCCGCCGGACATCCGGACGAGCTTGCACACCATCGTCTCGAATCTGCGGAAGCCGCTGCGGGACAACGGGATCGATGCACGGTCCGTGCTGGCCCAAGTCGGCGCCGGATATCGGGTGACCGTGGCCGACGAGGCCAGTGATGTGCAGCGGTTCCGGGTGCGCAAAGACGCCGGGTTGCGGGCGTTGAGCGCGGGGCAGTTCCGGCAAGCCAGTGAGTTGCTGTCCAGTGCGATCGAACAGTGGCGTGGGCCGGTGCTCGCGGATCTGCGTGGCCTCGCCTTCGCCGACGCGTACGCGACCGTGCTCGACGACGACCGGCTCAGCGCGATCGAGGCGCGGGCCGAGGCGGACATCGCGCAGGGACGGGCCGGCCTGGTCGCGTCCGAACTCGCACTGCTGGTCCGGGACTATCCGCTGCGTGAACCGTTGTGGGCGCAGCTGATCACCGCGTTGTACGCCGACGGGCGGCAATCCGACGCGCTCGACGCCGCCCGGCGGTTGCGGGCGACGCTGGCCGACGAACTCGGCATCGATCCGAGCCCGCCCATTCGTGAGCTGGAAGCGCGCATCCTCCGGCAGGACCCCCTGGACAGCCGGGCGCACGCCGTGGCGGCCTCCATCGGGGCGACGACGATCGTCGAGCAGAGCTCCGGTGCGCAGACCGCGCTGCTGCGCGAGCGGTCCGGCCAGACCTACCCGCTCACCGGCACGATCACCCGGCTCGGCCGGTTGCCGGACAACGACATCGTGCTCGAGCACGGCAAGGTCAGCCGGCATCACGCGGCGATTCTGCACAACGGGCTGACCTATCTGATCAAGGATCTGCTGTCGTCGAACGGGGTCTTCGTCGATGGGCTGCGGATCGTCGACACCGGGGTGCTGATCGACGGGGCAGTGATCCGGATCGGCGACTACGAGCTGACGTTCACGCTGGTCCCGGCGGGGTGAGACCGGTTCGTTGGTGCGTCGTTAGTGGGCCGTTGGTGGGTGGGGCGAGAGTTGGTTTCAGCCGAGACCGACTGGTCGACACCTGAAACGACCGCGGACCTGATCCGCACCAGCCGCTCCTCGCCCCCTGACGCGTACTGCCCGTCGTGTTCGGGAATCCGCGGCGGGGTCGGTTTCGGCGCTCTCTTCTATCTGCGTGGTGTGGGGGTGGGGGTGGTCGTTCGGGTGGGGGTTGTGGTGGGGGTTCGCGATGGGGTGGTGGTCGACGTCGTAGTAGTCGGCTGCTGGTAAGGCAGGACTGTGGTGATGGGGCGGCATGACGGGGTCGGCGTAGGGGTGGATGTCGGTGTCGTGGTGGACATTCCAGGCGGGAGGCGGACGGTGGACGGGGTTCGCGGCGGCGATGTGGTCGGTCGCGGGGTGCTCGACAGGGTCGATGTGGTCGGGCAAGGTTCCAGCGGACGCGTAGTCGTCGGCGTCGGCGACACGGACGGTGTCGAACTCGGGCAGTAGTAGACGCCGCACGGGGCCGGGGACCGGCCGGGGACCTGGATCGTCACTTCGATCGACAGCTCTATCCGCGGTCGCTGCGTCGGGAACGTGGGATCCGTCGTGTAGGTCGGCGTCGGCGAATCCGTCGTCGTGATCGGCGGATCCGTGGTGGTGATCGGCGGATCTGTCGTGGTGATCGGCGGGTCCGTCGTGGTGAGGACCGGCGGATCGGTCGTGCCGGGGTCCGCGATCGGCGCCGGGTCCGCCGGGGTTTCGGCCGGTGGCGTGTAGTCCAGCGATTCCGACGGCGTCGAGTCCAAGGGCACGATCGGCGGATCGGCGGGTGTCGTGCTGTCGTCTGGCAGGGCGCCGTCGACCGGGGCCGGATCGGTCGGCGGCGGCTCGGTCGACGTCAGGTCCGGCAGGCTGATCGAGAGCGCCGGCGAGTTGTCCGACGTGTTCTCCGGTGTGTTCGGGTGCGCGGTGGTCTGCGCCGCCGAGCCGGTGATCAGCAGCCCGGCCACTATCAGTACCGATCCGGTGATCGGGCCAGATTTTCGCATCGGTCAACCACTCCCTGTAGACGTCGGCTGCGCGGCCTGGCCGCATCCCGAGTCCCGCCGTCGACGGAGTCACCGCCGGGCGCGCGACCACACCCGGCCGAGTTCGCGAATCGTCCAGCGCGACAGACAATTCCGCGCGGGACCGGCGCGATGAGCGCAGCCGGAACTACCGAGACGTGGTGCGCACGTGCAGGTCCGCGCTGTCTGCCGCCACTTTCCGGACAGCCGACTGAAGCATGTCACGAAGGACCGGTCGCGGGGCTCCCCAGTCGAGTGGGGAACACACCGTCACGGGGTGACGATGGCGAAGTTCGGGTCCGGTTTGTCGAAGAGGTCCTTCAGCTTCTTCAGTGCGAAGATGTCGCCTTCGATGGCGATGTCACCCTTGAGTACGGCGGCCTGAAAGTCCTGACCGGCCAGCAGGGTTCGCGCCAACGCGGCCCTGGTCAGGGTGACCGTCGCGTCAGCGGCGGGCAGGCCGTCGGCAGGGGTGCGGTCGTAATGGATGAGCACGCCGTTGCGGAGTTCGGCGCGGTGCAGGCGGTTGTCGTCGTCGGGGAAGCGCCAGTCGGAGGTGACGGTGGTGTCCCAGGCCGCGGGGCCGTTGATGCGTAACGACATCGCGTCGAAGGCCTGGTCGACGGTGAGCGCGGCGAGCACGCCGAGGGAGTTGCCCTGGGTCGGCGTACCGAACGAACCGTTGCGCAGTTCGGCGGCGCCGCTGAGGTAGAAGTTGCGCCAGGTGGCGTTCTCGGCACCGTAGGCGAGTTGTTCGAAGATGCTCGCCTGCAAGCGTTTCGCGGTGTCGTTGCGCGGGTCGGCGAAGATCACATAGTTGGCCAGCTGGGTGGCCCAGCGGTAATCACCTGTGTCGTAGGCGGTTTGCGCCTTCTTCAGGGTCTCGGTCGCGCCGCCCATCGCGTCGACGTGCCGTTTGGCGGACTCGACCGGTGGATGTTCCCACAGGTGGGCGGGATTGCCGTCGAACCAACCCATATAACGCTGGTAGATGGCTTTGACGTTGTGCGACACCGAGCCGTAATAGCCATGGGTGGACCAGGATTCGGTGATCGCCGGCGGCAGGCGCATCATCTCGGCGATCTCGCTGCCGACATAGCCCTGGTTGAGCAGGCGCAGGGTCTGATCGTTCAGGTAGGCGTAGAGATCTCGCTGCACGGACAGGAACTCGACGACCCGGTCCGTCCCCCAGATCGGCCAATGATGGGACGAGAACACGAGATCGGCGTTGCGCGCGTACAGGTTGATCGACTCGGTCAGGTACCTGGACCAGACGTGCGGATCGCGCACTAGGGCGCCGCGCAGGGTCAGCAGGTTGTGCATGGTGTGGGTGGCGTTCTCGGCCATGCACAGGATGCGGCAGTCCGGGAAGTAGAAGTTCATCTCCGCCGGCGCCTCGGTGCCCGGGGTCAGCTGGAACACCATCCGGACGCCGTCGACCGTTTCTTCCTGGCCGGTACGGGTGATGTCCCTGGTCGGCTGGAGCAGGGTGATCGTGCCGACCGAGGTCGTCTGCCCCAGGCCGGCGCCGATCTGCCCCTTCGGACCACGCGGCAGGGCGGCTCCATACATGTACGCGGCCCGCCGAGCCATCGCCGTTCCGGCGTAAATGTTCTCCGACACAGCGTGTTCGAGGAATCCGGACGGCGCGAGCACCGGGCAGCGGCCGGCCGCGACCTCGTCCTTCGTGGTGACCCCGAGGGTGCCGCCGAAGTGGTCGACGTGGGCGTGGCTGTAGATCAGGCCGGTGACCGGCCGGTCGCCGCGATGCCTGCGATACAGCGCCAGGCCCGCCGCCGCGGTCTCCGCCGACACCAGCGGATCGATGACGATGACGCCCGTATTGCCCTCGACCAGAGTCATATTCGACAGATCCAAGCCGCGGATCTGATAGAAGCCCGGCGCGATCTCGTACAGCCCCTGCTTGACGGTCAGTTGCGACTGTCGCCACAGGCTCGGATTCACCGACAGCGGACAGGGTTCCCGCAGGAAGCCATAGGAATCGTTGTCCCACACGACCTTTCCGGCACTGTCGTGGACGACGCCCGGCTCCAGCGACGCGATCCATCCGCGATCGGCGTCCGCGAAGTCGGCGGCGTCGGCGAACGGCAGGGTGGCGGCGATCCGCTTGTTCGCCTCGGTGATGTGCGCGCTCGGCTCGACCGGCGTCGCCGACGGACTCAGCGTCACCGAATCCCCGCACGCGCTCAATCCGACCCCGGTCCCCGCCGCCGCCAACGCGGCCGCGCCGACCCCGAACACCCCCCGTCGAGATACTCGCGGCACCGAGCCTTTCTCCTGCTCACCATCCATGTCGCGCTCCCATCTCGATCGGCACAGCCGGGCCGCTGAGCCCTGCCGACCCTACCCACTATTGCAGTCTTACTGCAATAGTGTCACCATGTGGTGGGATGAACCCTATGAGCGAGGCGACCCGACCCCGGCGACGACGCAACCCCGAGCAAACCCGCCGCGCCATTGTCGACGCCCTGCTGTCCCTGGTCATCGACGGCGACACCGACCCGACCACCAGGAGCATCGCCGCCCGGGCCGGCGTCTCCGAGCGCAGCATCTTCGTCCACTTCCCCGGCCGCGACGACCTCCGCATCGCCGTCGTAGACCAGCAGTCCGCCGAGGTCGAGGCCCTCATCGAGCGCCCGGACCCCGGTCTCCCGCTCGCCCAGCGCATCGACGCCGCCCTGCGCCAAAGCGAGGCGATCTTCGCCCGCCAACGCAACCCGCGCATCCTCGGTCTCCTGGAATCCCAGCGCATCCCGGCCATCGATCAACGAATGCGCCTCACCGACAGCAGAATCCGCACCGCCCTGGCCGAAACCTTCGCCCCCGAACTCCCCCGCCCCGACCCCGGCCACCTCCTCGACCTCCTCGACGCCACCCTCGCCTGGCCGCTCCGCCACCACCTCACCGACCGCCGAGGCCTGACCCAGAAGGCGGCCTCCACCGCCATCCGCCACTCCCTCCACGCACTACTCACCCCGGCCCACCCCTGCTGACCGACATGATCATCCGGCTGAGCGGGCGGTATCGCCTGACTGGGCGGGGCTCCAGTTGCGTGGACGGGGGTGGTGGGGGCGGGTAGGGTCTCCCCATTCTGATGAGGAGATCGTGGATGAAAAGCATTGCCTTGCTGGCTATCGGGGTTGTGTTGGCGCTTTCCGGGTGTAGTTCGTCGGGCGGTAAGGATGCCGCGCCGGCCACGCCCACGTTGAATGCCGAGGTGCGCGGGTCGTCGTGCCAGAACTATCTGCCGGTACTGAGCAAGCTGAAGGACGTCAGCCAGGAGTCGGCGAACAAGACTGCGGAGGAGACGATTTCGCTGCTCCCCCAATCCGCGCAGTGGCCGTCGCTCAGCGAAGTGGACCGCCAATCCACCATCGCCGGCATCCGGGACGCCGCCACCGGAAAGTGCTAGCGCGCGGCCGCACCACTCCTGATTTCCCGCACCGAAAATTGCATGCGATTCCAGGTGCGCGAAGTCAAGGGTGGTGCGGCTGGCTCAGCGGCCGTGTTCGCGGCGGTGCAGGGCGAGCTGGATTTCCAGCAGCAGGCGGTCGGCGGGGTCGGTGAGGTCGATGCGGAGGATCTCCTCGACGCGGCGGATGCGATAGCGCAACGTGTTCGGGTGCACCTGGAGGGCGGTGGCGGCGTTGCGGACGTCGCCGTGTTCGCGCAGATAGATGTCGACGCTCTCGCGCAGGCTGGCGGAATGCTTGCGGTCGTAGTCGGACAGGGCGCGCAGGCGAGGGTCGTGCAACTCCGGGCGGGTGCCGACGAGATCGAGGATTTCGCCGAGCAGGACGGCGGTGCGGGAGTCGGCGAGGGTGGTCACCCGCCCGCGGGGATAGGTGGCCACGGTGCTGTCGAGCACTCGATCGACCTCACGCCGCGCGCCGGCGACCCCGCCCAGCTCGGGCACGGGGCAGGCGATGGCCGCTCGAAGGGCCAGTGCGCGTTTGGATTCCAGCTGCTCGACGAGTTGGCGGGTCCACGCGGTCACCGCGTGCGCGGCCTTGTAGCTCGGCAGCAACACATAAACCCGGTCGCCGAGCGTCGTGGTCACCGAGTCGCTGCGAAATGAGCTGGCGCGCAAGCGAAGCATGTTGCCCAGCGCGGAAGGCTCGGTGGCGGGCGCGGTTTCGGTGGCGGTGAGCGCGAACCCGACGACGGCGGCCGGACCGGTCAGCGGCAGATTCAGCGCCGCCGCGACCGTCGCGACATCGACCGGCCCACCGACGCCGAACAACCGCTGCACCAGCAACGCCTCGGTGGACGGCGCATCCAGGCTGCGCGAAATGAGCCGGGCGGCGATCGCCGAGGCCCCGCGCAGGATCTCCGCCGCGTCCGGCTTGAACTCTCGATCCCCCTGCTGCAACCAGATGGTGCCGAGCACCCGGGGCGCCCGCGCGGCGCCGTCGGCGGGATGCCGGACGCTCACCGCGAGCCTGCGCTTGATGTTCAGCTCTTTGTGCTCCGGCACATCGATGACCTCGTCGGTCTGTCGCAGCCGATCGAACACTCCCCACTTGCGCAGGACCGCCAGATACTCGCGCGGCCCCTCCCGCCCCAGGATCGACATCACCCGCATCGGGTCGGCCGCCTCGTCGGAGGCGGAATACGCCAGCACATGCGACTGCGGGTCCTCGATCGACACCATGCCACCCGCGTTCTGCGCGACGATCTGCGCCAGACCGAACAGGTCGATGTCCGCGGCAACCAGCCCACTATCAACAGCCACGACTACGCCTTTCGGCCAACTCGACAACACACTCATCCCATCTTTGTCCTTTTAGCCCATTTCCCGCGCGTTTTTCCGGTGTTGACTTCGCCTGACCTCAGAGTTGCCACATCCAGCAGGAGGAATCATGGACGCCATCGTGTCCACACCGCGGCCGGCCAACGAGCCGGTCGGCACGTTCGCGCCCGGTAGTGCGGAACGTACACGGTTGCAGGCGAAACTGGCCGAGCTCGGCGCGACCCCGACCGAGGTGCACCACGTTATCGCGGGCGAGCACCGGCGCAGTTCGGGCAAGACGATCGAGGTCGTGCAGCCGCACCGGCACGCCGCCGTGCTCGGCACGCTGACCACCGCGAAGTCCGGCGACGTCGAGGACGCGATCAACGCGGCCACCGCCGCCGCGCCCGCCTGGCGGGCGCTGTCGTTCGAGGATCGTGCCGCGGTGTTCCTGCGCGCCGCCGACCTGCTGGCCGGACCGTGGCGCGAAACGATCGCCGCCGCAACCATGCTCGGTCAGTCGAAGACCGCGTACCAGGCCGAGATCGACAGCCCGTGCGAGCTGGTCGACTTCTGGCGGTTTAACGTGCATTTCGCCCGGCAGATCCTGGCCGATCAGCCGATCTCCGCCCCCGGCGTGTGGAACAAGGTCGAGTACCGGCCGCTGGACGGCTTCGTCTACGCGATCACCCCGTTCAACTTCACCGCGATCGCGGGCAACCTGCCGACCGCGCCCGCGCTGATGGGCAACACCGTGGTCTGGAAGCCGGCGATGACCCAGTCGGTCGCCGCGTACTGGACGATGAAGCTCCTGGAGGCGGCCGGCCTGCCGCCCGGCGTGATCAACCTGGTGCACGGTGCGGGCCCGAAGGTCTCGGACGTGGCGCTGGCGGATCGCCGCCTGGCCGGCATCCACTTCACCGGTTCCACCGCGACCTTCCAGCACCTGTGGCGCTCGGTCGCGGCCAACATCACCGACTACGACTCCTACCCGCGCCTGGTCGGCGAGACCGGCGGCAAGGACTTCGTCGTCGCGCACAGCTCGGCCGATCCGGACGTGCTGACCACCGCGCTGATCCGCGGCGCGTTCGACTACCAGGGCCAGAAGTGCTCGGCCGCCTCGCGCGCGTTCATCCCGAAGTCGGTGTGGGCCAAGATGGGTCGCGAGTTCCTCGATAAGGTGGCCACGCTGAGTTACGGCGACGTCACCGACTTCAGCCACTACGGCGGCGCGCTGATCGACAAGCGCGCGTTCGACAAGAACGTCGAGGCCATCGCCCGCGCGAAGGCGACGCCGAGCCTGTCCATCGCGGCCGGCGGGCACGCGGACGACTCGGTCGGCTACTTCGTCGACCCGACCGTGCTGCTCGGCGAGGATCCGACCGACGAGGCGTTCAGCACCGAGTACTTCGGCCCGATCCTGTCCGTGCACGTCTACGACGACTCGGTCCGCGGCGCGTTCGAGCAGACCCTCGAGCTGGTCGACCGGGGTTCGCCGTACGCGCTGACCGGCGCGATCATCGCCGACGACCGCGGCGCGATCGCCAAGGCGACCGAGGGCCTGCGGTTCGCCGCGGGCAACTTCTACATCAACGACAAGCCGACCGGCGCGGTCGTCGGCCAGCAGCCGTTCGGCGGGTCGCGCGCCTCCGGCACCAACGACAAGGCAGGCTCACCGCAGAACCTGCTGCGCTGGACCTCCGCCCGCACCATCAAGGAAACGTTCGTCCCGGCGACCGATCACCGCTACCCGCACCAGGAGATGTGATGGCCTTTTCCGCGCTGCTGCGCCCCGCCATGCTGGCCGCGTCCCGCTCGCCGCGCATGGAACGCACCATCACCAGGATGCCGACGACCAAGAAACTGGTCGACCGGTTCGTCGCGGGTGACTCCGCGGACCAGGCGGTCGCCGCGGTCGAGGCGCTGCTCGGCTCCGGCCGCTACGTCACCATCGACTACCTCGGCGAGGACACCACCGAGATCGAGCAGGCCCGCACCACGGTCACGCACTACCTGCACATGCTGACCGCGCTGAGCCGGCTCGAGGTCGAGATCGAGACGGAAGCGGTTCGGCCGCTGGAGGTCTCGCTCAAGCTGTCCGCGCTGGGCCAGTCGCTGCCCAAGGACGGGCACGCGATCGCGCTCGAGCACGCGCACCGGATCTGCGCGGCCGCCGCCGAGGCCGGGGTCTGGGTGAACATCGACGCCGAAGACCACACCACCACCGACTCCACGCTCGGGATCGTGCGCGAGCTGCGCGCGGACTTCCCCAGCCTCGGCACGGTGTTGCAGGCGTACCTGCGGCGCACCGAGGGCGACTGCCGGGAGCTGTCGGGGTACGGCTCGCGGATCCGGCTGTGCAAGGGCGCCTACAAGGAACCCGCGTCCGTCGCGTTCCAGAGCCGCACGGAGGTCGACGAGTCCTACCTGCGCTGCCTGCGCGTGCTAATGCTCGGCGACGGCTACCCGATGGTCGCGACGCACGATCCGGCGCTCATCGCGGAGGCGCAGCGGTGTGTCGACACGACCCACCGCAAGGCCGACGAGTTCGAGTTCCAGATGCTCTACGGCATCCGCGACGCCGAGCAGCGCAGGCTGGTCGAGGAGCGCAACCATCTGCGCGTGTACGTGCCCTACGGCGATCAGTGGTACGGCTACTTCATGCGCAGGCTGGCCGAGCGTCCGGCCAATGTGGCGTTCTTCCTGCGGTCGCTGAAGCCGGGTAGTCAGCGGTGACGGTCGGCGCGTCGCACGGCGCATAGCGCTGGCGAGCGCGCATGCGCGAGGCCGCCCGTCCGGTTGGCCAACCACCTTGAACAATATTTGGCCAACTCGCCGATCACAGTCGCGCTGTGGTCGTATTTAGTAACCACAGCTCGAAGTGTGATCTGCGTTACGCATAGTCGCGGAGCGTGGAGGACGAAAGGAACTACATGTCCATCGCGGAGTTGCGCAGCCAAATGCTGCGCCGCAAACCCATGGGACAGGTCGAGGACGACGGGCCTGCCGATGAGCAGCTGTCCCGTTCGCTCGGCCTGTGGCAGCTCACGGCGATCGGCGTCGGCGGCATCATCGGCGCGGGCATCTTCACCCTCGCCGGCGCGGTAGCGCACTCCGTCACCGGACCCTCGGTGCTGATCTCGTTCCTGATCGCCGGTGTCGCCAGCGCGGCCGCGGCGCTCTGCTACGCGGAATTCGCCGGGATGGTGCCGAAGGCGGGCTCGGCCTACACCTACGGGTATGTCTCACTCGGCGAGATCGCGGGCTGGTTCATCGGCTGGGATCTGCTGCTGGAGTACATCGCGGTGGCGGCGGTGGTCGCGATCGGCGTGTCCGGTTACTTCCGCTTCCTGCTCGGGCAGGTGGACATCACGCTGCCGGACTGGATGATGGGCGCGCACGGCACCGGCGACGGCCACGTGGTGGACGTGTTCGCAATGCTCTTCTGTCTCGGCACGGCGTGGCTGCTCTCCCGCGGCATCCGCAGCGTCGGCCGGTTCGAGACCGTCGCGGTGGGCATCAAGGTGGCCCTGGTCGTGCTGATCGTGGTGCTCGGCGTGTTCCACATCGACAGCTCGAACTACACGCCGTACTTCCCGTTCGGCCAGGGCGCGGTGTGGACCGGCGCGGCCACCGTGTTCTTCGCGGTGTTCGGATACGACGCGATGAGCACGGCGGCCGAGGAATCGACGGACGGCAAGAAGCATCTGCCGAAGGCGATCCTCTACTCGCTGGGCATCGCGATGGTGCTCTACGTGCTGGCCACGCTGGTGCTGACCGGCATGCAGAAGTACACCGACATCAGCCCGACCAGCGGGTTCTCCACCGCGTTCGAGTCGGTCGGGATGCCGGGCATCGCGAACATCATCGCGATCGGCGCGATCGTCGGCATCGTCACCGTGGTGCTGACCTTCATGCTCGGCGTCACCCGCGTCTGGTACGCGATGAGCCGCGACGGGCTGCTGCCCGAGTGGTTCGCCAAGACGCATCCGGTGCGCAAGGTGCCGACCCGGGTGACCTGGATCGTCGGCATCGGCGCCGCGGTGATGGCCGGGCTGCTGGACATCACCGTGGTGGCCGAGCTGACCAATATCGGCATCCTGATGGCGTTCATCGTGGTGTCGGTGGCCGTGATCGTGTTGCGCCGCACCAGGCCGGATGAGCCCCGCGAGTTCAGGCTGCCGCTGATGCCGGTGGTGCCGCTGATCGGCATCGGCTTCTCGCTGTATCTCATCTGGTCGCTGCCGTGGCAGACCTGGGTGCGGTTCGGGGTGTGGCTGGTCGTCGGGCTCGCGGTGTACTTCCTGTACTCGCGCACGCATTCCAAGCTGGAGCGCACGGGCACGGCGGACACCGCCGAGCTCGTCTGAGAGAACTCCGAGGGGCACTGACGCCAGTCCCTCGGGCCGGTTGGGTGGGTCGGCCTTCGGGCCACCCACCCAGCCTTGTTCTTCGGGCAGCACTGATGCCCGACTGGCATCAGTCGATATCGAAAGAGTGTTGGACAGGCATCAGTCCAGCGCTTTAGCCTTCTGGCAGTCGCACGGCGAGTGATCCAAACCACAGTCGCCGCTGGACCCAGGAGGGACACATGACCCGGATTCTGATCACCGGCGCGGGCGGTGGGATCGGCACGCTGATGCGGCCGCGACTACGCCGCCCCGACCGCGTTCTGCGGCTGCTGGATCTGACCGAACTCCCCGCTCCCGCAACGGATGAGCGGGTCGAGATCGTCACCGGCTCGCTCACCGACCCCGGCACCATGGCGGCCGCCTGCCGCGACGTGGACGCGATCATCCATCTCGGCGGGATCAGCCGCGAGGACGGCTGGGCGCGGGTGCTCGCGGCGAATGTCGATGGGACGCATACCGTTCTGGAGGCCGCGCGGCAGGCAGGCATCTCGCGCGTGGTGCTGGCGTCGAGCAATCACGCGGTGGGATACCGGAGGGTCGACGAGGCCGGGCCGGATGGCATTGCCGGAGAGGCGCCTGCGCGACCGGACACCTATTACGGGTTCAGCAAGGCGGCGATCGAAGCCCTCGGCAGTCTGTACCACTCACGGTTCGGCATGGATGTGCTCTGCGTCCGGATCGGGTCGTGCTTCGAGCGGCCGAATGATGTTCGGGGACTGTCGATGTGGCTCTCGCCCGACGACGGCGCACGCCTGTTCGAAGCCTGCCTGAACGCGGAACACCCTGGGTTCCGGGTGATTTGGGGCGTGTCGAAGAATACCCGCGCCGTGGTGTCGTTGCGCGAAGCCGAAGAACTCGGCTATCGCAGCCTGGACGACGCCGAGAAATTCGCGGCGGAGCTCTTCGGCGGTACGGCGCCGGAGTTTATCGGCGGCGCATTCCTCGATACCCCGCTCGGCACGCCCAATCCCCTCTGACGCAACTCGAAACGCATAGCGCGATACCGAGTTCGCATCACGCTTTCCGCAATACCGCCTGTTCAGCATGTGACGCTGAGGGCACTTGCTCGACCGCGAAAGAAGCGCAGCACAATGCAATACAAATCCTCGGTGCAGGCCCGGAAATCGGCCCTCGGCACCAATGTTCGTTTCCTCTATTTCTTCGGCGCGCTCGGCGGCATCCTGTTCGGCTACGACCTCGGGGTCATCTCCGGCGTGCTGCTGTTCATCAAGGACGCCTGGGAGCTGACCTCGGTGACCAAAGGCGTGATCGGCGGCTGCCTGGCCGCGGGCGCGATCATCGGCGCGGCCATCGCGGGCCGGATCACCGATCGGCTCGGCCGGCGGCGGACCATCATGATCGCCGCGGTGGTGTTCGGGATCGGCGCGCTCGGCTGCGCGGCGGCGCCGAATGTGACCGTGCTGGTCATCGCCCGGTTCGTCACCGGCATCGCGGTGGGCTGCTCCTCCGCGACGGTGCCCACCTATCTCTCGGAACTGGCGCCGACCAGGGCGCGCGGCGCGTTGTCGACGCTGAACCAGCTGATGATCGTGTCCGGCATCCTGATCGCCTACATCGTCGACTGGGCGTTGTCCGGATCCGGCAACTGGCGCTTGATGTTCGGCGTCGCGGCGATTCCCGCGGTGGTGCTGTTCCTCGGCATGACCGTGCTGCCGGAGACGCCGCGCTGGCTGGTGAAGGCGGGCCGCGAGGACGAGGCGCGAGCCGTGCTGGCCGGCACGCACCGGTCGGACGAGATCGACAGCGAGCTGAACAACATCCGCACGGTGAATCAGCTGGATGTGCAGCAGAAGGGCCGCCTGCGCGATCTGTGGGCGCCCTGGGCGCGGCCCGCGTTGATCGTCGCGCTGATTCTCGCGATCGGCCAGCAGTTCTCCGGCGTGAACGCGGTAAACCTCTACGCGCCAACCATGTTCACCGATCTCGGCTTCGGCAACTCGACCTCGCTGCTGGCGGCCATCGTGCTCGGCGTGGTCAAGGTGGCGTTCACCGCCTGGGTGATCTTCGTGGTCGACCGGTGGGGGCGCAAACCGCTGTTGCTGCTCGGAAACGTCTGCATGGCGTCGTCGCTGTTCCTGCTCGGCGTCATCGTGCTCACCGTGGACAACCACACCGTGACCGGGCTGACCACGCTGATCCTGCTCAACGTCTATCTGGCCGGATACGAACTCGGCTGGGGCGCGGTGGTCTGGGTGATGATGGCCGAGGTGTTCCCGCTGCGCGTGCGCGGCGTGGGCATGGGGGTCGGCAGCGTGGTGCTGTGGAGTTCGACGTTCGCCATCACCTTCCTGTTCCCGGTGATGAACGACCATCTGGGACTGGCCAAGTCGGCCTGGTGCTTCGCCGGGGTGAGCGTGGTGATGTTCGTGCTGGTGCAGCGGTTCGTGCCGGAGACCAACGGACGCAGTCTGGAGCAGATCGAACTGGATCTACGGGCCCGGGTCGGCGGGCGCGCCGTGGAGCAGGCGTGACTCGGATATCCGAGGCCGGGACGCGCGGTGTCGTCTACGTGTCGAACGCCGACAGCCGCGAGATCTCGGTGCTGGCGCTCGACTCCGCCGGTGTGCTCACACCGGTGGAGTCGGTGCCTGCGGGCGGGACGGTGATGCCGATGGCGATCAGGCCGGACCGCCGGTTTCTCTACGCCGGGCTGCGGTCGGAACCGTTCGCGGTCACGACGTACGCCATCGATCCGGTGAGCGGCCGGCTGACGGCCGCCGCGACCACTCCGCTGCCGGACAACATGGCCTATCTCGCCACCGATCGGACGGGACGGTTCCTGTTCAGCGCCTCCTACAGCGGCAACCAGATCGCGGTCAACCCGATCTCCGGCAACGGCGTCGTCGCGGCGCCACCGGTCGCGGTCCTTGGCACTGCGCCGCACGCGCATTCGATCGTCGCCGATCCGTCGAATCGGCAGGTATTCGCCGCGGTACTGGGTGGCGACCATCTCCTGCAGTACCGGTTCGACGCGACCTCCGGCCGGTTGACGCCCCACCGACCGGCGGCCGTCGGCACCGAACTCGGTGCGGGGCCGCGGCATATCGTCTTCCATCCGAGCGGCCGGGTCGCCTTCGTGACGAACGAGCTGAACGGAACGGTCGGCAGCTACCTGTTCGATCCGGAGACCGGCACGCTCACCCCGGTGTCCTCGATTTCCGTACTGCCGGAGAACTTTTCCGGCAGTCCATGGACATCGGACGTGCACATCACCCCCGACGGACGCTATCTCTATGTGTCCGAACGAACGTCGGATACCCTCGTCGGATTCCGCGTCGACGGCACGCCCGGCGCGCTCGAACCGCTCGGCCACACCCCCACCGAGTCCCAGCCGCGCGGCTTCGCCATCGATCCGCGCGGGCGCTTCCTGGTGGCCGCGGGACAGAACTCCGACGCGATCACGAGCTACGCCATCGACCACGCCACCGGTGCGCTCACGGCGCTGCACCGCGTCCCGGTCGGCCGCAACCCCAACTGGGTCGAGATCATCGACCTGCCTGCCGCATGACCCGCCGCGTCGAGGACCGCGGGACTCGCCCGTGGCTGCTGGATCAGCCGCATCTTCGGGCCGCGGCGGGCAGGCTGGCAGCCATGATCTCACTGGAGCAGGTGCGCGGGTTCGTCATGGTGGCCGACGAGGGCAGCTTCCGCCGGGCGGCGGAGCGGCTCCGCATGACCCAGCCGCCGCTGAGCAGGCAGATCCAGAAGCTGGAACGCGACATCGGGGTAGAGCTGTTCGACCGCAGCCAGCGGCAGGCACAGCTCACCCCGGCCGGCGAGGTGTTCCTGATCGAGGCACGCAGGCTGCTCGCGCTGGCCGAGGGCGCGCCGGGCACCGCGCGGCTGGTCGCGGCGGGCGGGGCGGGCACGGTACGGATCGGGTTCACCGCGGCCTCCGGATTCGGGTTCCTCGGGCGGTTCCTCAACCACATCGAGCAGGGACTGCCCGGCGTCGAGGTGGTGCTGCGCGAGATGGTCAGTTCCGATCAGTTCGAGAACCTGCGCAGCGGAACGCTGGACCTGGCGCTGGCCCGGCCACCGTTCGATCGGACCGAATTCGATTGCGAGCTGGTGCATTCCGAGCGGCTCATGCTCGCCCTGCCCGACGGGCACCGGCTGTCCGGCGACGGCCCGATCGCGACCGAGGCGCTGGGCGGGGAGACGCTGCTGGTGTACGCGCCGGGCCCGGCCCGGTATTTCGCCGACCTGGTCGCGGGAATCCTTGCGGCCGTGCCCTATACGTCGACGCACGAGCTGACCCAGGTGCACACCATGCTCGCGCTGGTCGCGGCGGGTCGTGGGCTGGCGCTGGTGCCCGAGACCGCGAGCCACCTGCACCCCGACGGCGTGCGGTTCCGGCCGCTGGACGGCGTCGAGGATCCGGTTGTCCTGTACGCGGTGTGGCGGCGCAACTGCGCGAACCCGGCGTTGCCGCGGGTCGTGCGGTTGCTCGACTCGCTGCCACCCGCGCATTGATCATCGAAAGGAAACACATGTCGCATCTATCCGCTGACGAACTGGGCCCCGCGCTGGGCAAGGGGCTGTTGTCGTTCCCGGTCACGCATTTCGATGCGGACCTGGCCTTCGACGAGGCCGCGTACCGCAAGCACATCGCCTGGCTGGCGCAATACGACGTCGCGGGATTGTTCGCGGCCGGCGGTACCGGCGAGGGATTCTCACTGACCCCCGCCGAAATCGATCAGGTGGTGCGGGCTGCGGTCGCCGAGACCGGCGGCCGGATACCGGTGATCGCGCCGGCCACGGCCGGGACCGCGGCCGCGGTCGAGCAGGCCAGGGCGGCGGAAGTCGCTGGGGCCGAGGGCATTCTGCTGCTGCCGCCGTATCTGACCGAGGCGGGGCCGGAGGGTCTGATCGAGCACGTCGCCACGATCTGCGCGGCCACCTCGCTCGGCGTCATCTTCTACAGCCGCGCCAACGCCACCTGCAATGACGTGACCCTGGCCCGGATGGCCGACCGGTGCCCGAACCTGGTCGGATTCAAGGACGGCGTCGGCAATATCGAGACCATGACCCGGATCTACGCCCGGCTCGGCGACCGGCTCACCTACATCGGCGGCCTGCCGACCGCGGAAACCTTCGCCCTCCCGTACACCGAAATGGGTGTCACCACTTACTCTTCCGCGATCTTCAACTTCCTGCCCGAATTCGCGCTCGCGTTCTATCGCGCGGTGCGGGCACGGGATCGGGACACCGTTTACCGGCACCTGCGCGAGTTCGTCATCCCCTATCTGGATATTCGCGACCGGCGGCCCGGTTACGCGGTGTCCATCATCAAGGCCGGGCTCACCGCGATCGGCCGTCCCGCCGGGCCGGTGCGGCCGCCGTTGACCAACCTCACCGACGCGGAACGCACCGAACTCGGGGCGCTGATCGCGACCGTCACCGGCGCGGGCGCGGCATGACCGGCGCGGCGACACTGGACCGCATCACCGAGGTCAGCGTCTCCTCGGTCGCGCTGCCGCTGCCGACCGGGATCAGCGACGCCAAGGTGCTGACCGGCAGGCAGCAGCCGATGACCGAGGTGGCGGTGCTGTTCGCGGAGATCACCACCGCGTCCGGACTCGTCGGCCTCGGCATCAGTTACTCGAAACGGGCGGGCGGGCCGGGGCAATTCGCGCACGCGCGGGAGCTGGCCCCGGTGCTGCTCGGCGAGGATCCCAGCGATATCGCCAAGATCTGGGACAAGCTCATGTGGGCGGGCGCCTCGGTCGGACGCAGCGGGCTGGCGGTGCAGGCGATCGCGGCGTTCGACGTCGCGCTGTGGGACCTGAAGGCCAAGCGCGCCGGCTTGCCGCTGGCGAAACTGCTCGGCACGCACCGGGATTCGGTGCGCTGCTACAACACCTCCGGCGGATTCCTGCACGCGCCGATCGAGGAGGTCCTCGACCGGGCGGCAGCGTCGCTCGAGCACGGGATCGGCGGTGTCAAACTCAAAGTGGGACACCCGGACAGCGCCGTCGACCTGGCCCGGGTCACCGCGGTGCGGGAAAAGCTCGGCGACGGCGTGCCGTTGATGGTCGACGCGAATCAGCAGTGGGACCGGGCGACCGCGCGCCGGATGTGCCGGGCGTTCGAGCCGTTCGGGCTGGTGTGGATCGAAGAGCCCTTGGATGCCTACGATTTCGACGGCCACGCACTGCTCGCGGCCACCTTCGATACCCCGATCGCGACCGGGGAGATGCTGACCAGCGTCGCCGAGCACACCCAGCTCATCCGTGCGGGGGGCGCCGATATCGTGCAGCCCGACGCACCGCGGATCGGCGGCATCACCCAGTTCCTGCGCGTGATGGCGCTGGCCGAGCGCGAAAACCTGCAACTGGCACCGCATTTCGTCATGGAGGTGCACGTCCACCTGGCCGCCGCGTACGCCCGCGAACCCTGGGTCGAGCACTTCGAATGGTTCGATCCGCTGTTCGACGAGCGACTGGACATCGCGGGCGGACGCATGCTCCTCTCGGCACGTCCCGGCCTCGGCGTCACGCTCAGCGACCGTGCGCGCGCCTGGACCGTCGCCGAATACTCCGCCCGCGCCTGACTCTTTCGGAGAAATCATGGATACCGACCCGAACGACCTGTCCCGGATCATCGACGCGGCGGCGGAGTCCGCCGCCCCGCTCGCCGAATCCACACCTGCCCAGCGCGCACGGTGGCTCATCCACGTCGCGGACGCGATCGACTCCGCGGCCGACGAGCTGGTGCCGCTCGCCGCCGCGGAAACCAAGCTCCCGGAAAGCCCGCGGTTGCGGGGCGAGTTGGCGCGCACCACGTTTCAGCTGCGGCTGTTCGCCGAGGTGCTGGCCGACGGCGAATTCCTGCGGGCCACGGTCGATCACGCCGACCCACAGTGGCCGATGGGGCCGCGACCGGATATCCGCCGCAGCGTGGTCCCGCTCGGTCCGACGCTGGTGTTCGCCGCGAGCAACTTCCCGTTCGCGTTCAGCGTCGCGGGCGGCGACACCGCCTCCGCGCTGGCCGCGGGCTGCCCGGTCGTGCTCAAGGCCCACCCCGGGCATCCGCGGTTGTCCACACGCACCGGAGTCATCGTGCGGGACGCGCTGATCGAGGCGGGCGGGCCGGCCGGCGGCTTCGAGGTCATCCACGGCATCGACGCGGGCACCACCGCGCTGCGGCATCCCGCCATCGCCGCCGCGGCCTTCACCGGGTCGGTGCCCGGCGGGCGCGCGCTGTTCGACATCGCGACCTCGCGCCCCCGGCCGATCCCGTTCTACGGCGAGCTGGGCAGCGTCAATCCGGTGGTCGTGCTGCCCGCCGCGGTGCGCGCCCGCGGTCGCCAGATCGTGACGGGCTTCCTCGGCTCGTTCACCCTCGGCGCCGGGCAGTTCTGTACCAAGCCCGGACTGCTGTTGCTGCCCGCAGGCCACGGTCTCACCGACGCGCTCCGTACGGCCGTGCGCGAGGCGCCAGGGCAACGGCTGCTCAACGACCGCATCGCCGACGGCTTCCGCACGCGCGTCACCGACCTGCGCGACCAGCCCTCGGTCACCGCGCTCTCCGCGCCCGACCTGCACGGTGACCTGCTCGCGCCGACCCTGCTGACGATCTCCGCCGCCGATTTCCTGGCCGGCGCGGAATCGCTGCGCACCGAATGCTTCGGCCCCGCCGCGCTGGTGGTCGAGTACGCGGCGACGACCGAGTTGAACGCGCTGCTCGGCGAACTCGAACCGGGACTCACCGCAACGGTTTTCGCCGAAGACAGCGAGATCGAGGACGTCCGCCCGCTGTTGCCCGCGCTCACCGCCCTGGCCGGACGGCTCATCTGGAACGACTGGCCCACCGGCGTCACCGTCACCTGGGCCCAGCAACACGGCGGCCCCTACCCCGCCACCACCGCGCCCACGACGACCTCGGTCGGCGCCGCCGCGATCGACCGCTTCCTGCGCCCCGTCGCCTGGCAGGGCTTCCCCGACAGCCTGCTCCCACCCGCCCTCCGCGACGACAACCCGTGGCGCCTCCCCCGCCGCATCGACGGAAAGCGAGACTGACCATGTCCGCCGTCATCACCGACGTCCGCCTCACGCCGATCCTCATCGCCGACGCCCCGCTGCTCAATGTCGGTGGCGTGCACCAGCCCTACACGCCGCGACTGATCGTCGAAGTCGAAACCGGCAGCGGCGCGGTCGGTCTCGGCGAAACCTACGGCGACCACCAATACCTGGCCCGCGCAGCCGAACTCGCGCCGAAGCTGATCGGCATGCCGGTCCCGGCGATCAACGCGATCCGGCTGCTCGACGCCGGTGCGACCCGCCTGCTCGACGACAATCCGGTCGCCGGCGGCCTGCGCGGCACGCTGACCACCGACAAGGTCCGGCTCAGCGTGCTCTCGGCCTTCGAGACCGCGGCCCTCGACGCACACGGCCGCGAACTCGGCCTGCCCGTGCACGCCCTGCTCGGCGGCAAGGTGCGCGACCGGGTCGACTACTCCGGCTACCTATTCTACAAGTGGGCCGAACACCCGACCCCGAACGCCCCGGCCGACGAGTGGGGCGAGGTCCTCGACCCGGACGGGGTCGTCCGGCTGGCCGAAAAGTTCAGCGCGCACGGCGGATTCCGCTCCTTCAAGCTGAAAGGCGGCGTGTTCCCGCCGGACGCGGAGGTCGCCGCCATCACCGCGCTGGCCAAGGCCTTTCCCGAACATCCGCTGCGCCTCGACCCCAACGGCGGCTGGTCCCCGGCCACCGCGACCACGGTCGCCGAACAACTCACCGGCATCGTGGAATACCTCGAGGACCCGACCGCCCGCGTGGACGACATGGCCGAACTGCACCGCCGCACCGGAATGCCCCTGGCCACCAACATGATCGTCACCGCCGTCGAGGAGATCCGTCCGGCCTTCGACGCGAACGCCGTCCAGGTCGTGCTGTCCGACCACCATTTCTGGGGCGGCCTGCACGCGACCCGCGACCTCGCCGCGGTCTGCCACGCCTACGGCAAGGGCATCTCCATGCACTCCAACACCCACCTCGGCATCAGCCTCGCCGCGATGACCCAGGTCGCCGCAACCGTCGCGCACCTCGACTACGCCTGCGACACCCACTACCCCTGGCAGGCCGAGGACGTCATCACCGAGCCGTTCACCTTCACCGACGGCGCCATCGAGGTCACCGACACCCCCGGCCTCGGCATCGATCTGGACCGGGACGCGCTGGCCCGGCTGCACGAGCGCTGGCAACGCCTGCCCGCGCTGCGCGATCGCGACGACGTCGCGGCCATGCGCGCCGCCGATCCGGGCTATCGCCCACCCGGTTCGGCCAAATACTGAACTCCTTGTGATCCGCATCCGTAGTGATTGCGGAATGGTCGTACGGCTATCTACTGTCGGTCTTCGGCCCGGCGGTTCGGTCGTGTTGGTCACGCAGCGCTGTGTGGCCGAGAGGAGCGGTGCAGATGGATCTCCAGGACGTCGTATCGGCGGGCGTGCTCGAGCAGCGGGAACTGCTGGAGCAGGGAGTCCTGTCCGCGCAGGAGCTGGTCGCCGCCACGCTGACCGGCATCGACGCGGCCGGAGAGCTGAACGCCTTCACCCAGATCCGGCACGAACAGGCCAGGGCCGAGGCGATCGAGCGCGACCGTGAGCGCGCCGCGGGTGCCGTCGGTCCGCTGCACGGCATCCCGATCGCGATCAAGGACGAGATCGACGTCGCCGGCCTGGTGACCACCTTCGGCACCAGGGCCAACTCGACCCCGGCCGCGGCCGACGCCGAGGTCGTGCGCCGGTTGCGGGCGGCGGGCGCGATCATCGTCGGCAAGACCACCATGCCGGAATTCGGGCAGTGGCCGTTCACCGAGTCGAGCACCTACGGCGTGACCCGCAACCCGTGGGACCGCAACCGCACGACCGGCGGCTCCAGCGGCGGTTCGGCCGCGGCGGTCGCGGCCGGCCTGGTCCCGGTGGCGATCGGCAGCGACGGCGGCGGCTCGATCCGGATCCCCTCGGCCTGCTGCGGGCTGTTCGGCCTCAAGCCGCAGCGCGGACGGGTTCCGGTCGCGCCGTTCGAGCATCTGTGGTGGTCGCTCGGGGCGACCGGGCCGTTGACCCGGGGCGTGCTGGACTCCGCGGTGGTGTACGACGTGATCCGCGGCAATACCCCCGGCGACCGGTTCACCGCACCGGACCCGGTGATGTCCTTCGAGCAGGCCGCGCGGCAACCCGGCGCCGCCCTGCGGATCGGCTACAGCACGACATCGCCGTCCGCCCTGGCGAAGCCGGATCCCGAGCACGTGCGCGCGGTGCACGACACCGCGAAACTGCTTGCCGACCTGGGACATTCGGTGTTCGAGGTGGATCCGCACTACCCGGAGTCGTTGCAGGCCTTCTTCCCCCAGTTCTTCGGCGGCGTGCGCGACGAGGCCGAGCAGGTCGAGCATCCGGAACGCCTCGAACGCCGCACCCGGCAGACCGTCGCGCTCGGCGCCTGGGCCAGGCGCCCGGTCGTCGAATGGGCGATCCGGCAGGGAGCGGCCTTGGCGCACAAGGTCGATCGGGTCTTCGCCGACTGCGACCTGCTGCTCACCCCCACCCTCGCGGGCCGTCCGCCGCGCATCGGCGTGCTGGATGGCGCGAGCACCGTCCGCGCGCAGCTCCGGTCCATTCCCATGGTGGCCTACACCACGCTGTGGAACGTGACCGGCCACCCCGCGGCCTCGCTGCCCGCGGGCATCGCCGCGGACGGGCTGCCCCTGGCGGTTCAGCTGGTCGGGCCGAGCAACGGCGAGACGACCATCCTCACCGTCGCCGCGCAACTGGAACGGGCACGGCCGCACGCTCGTCCGGCAGGCTGAAATCCGATTCGGCGGATAAGGTGACGAGGTGACCGAATTGGGTGAAATCGCACCCGCTTTCGTCGACCTCGCGCACAGCATCGTGGGGTGCACGGTGTCCACGACCGATCCGGCCGGACGCCCGCGCAGCCGCGTCCGCATGGCGTGCGCGGACCCAACAAAACGCGAATTCGGCGAATAATATTCACAACAAAGGTGATTTCCACGAACAAGATTCTGTACGGTCGAGGAATGCGTAAGAATGATTCACCCGGCGGCTCGACCGCGCCGGTGCCGCCGATCCATCCGCCGGCCGGGGTGCCGATCGATGATATCGACCGGATTCTGCTCGACCAGCTCGCGCGCGACGGCCGGATGACGAACAACGCGCTCGCGGCCGCGGCGGGCATCGCGCCGTCCACCTGCCTCGGGCGGGTGCGCGCGCTGGTGGAACGCGGCGTCATTCGCGGATTCCATGCCGACATCGATCCGGCCGCGCTCGGCCGCAGCCTGCAGGCCATGATCGCGGTGCGGCTGCGGGCCAGCGCCCGCCAGCATCTGGCCGAGTTCGGCGAGCAGATGTCGGAGTTCGAGGAGGTGCTCAACGTGTACTTCATCGCGGGCGCCGACGACTACCTGATCCACGTCGCCACCTCGCACACCGACGAGCTGCGCCGGTTCGTGCTGAACAACCTGAGCGAGCACCCGGCGGTCGCGTCCACCGAGACGATCCTGATCTTCGAGCACATGCGGCCGCGAACGAATCCCACGGCATGACAAGGGCGGCCGACCCGAAGGCCGGCCGCCCTTGCGAAACGTGTTACGCGGCCAGGCTTTCGGCGGCGTAACCGTGCGCGGCCGCGACAGAAGCGGACAGCAGCACACCACCATGCGTACTGAGACCGCTCGCCAGGCCCTGATCCAGCGCCACCGCCTCGCGCCAGCCGTGCTCGGCGAGCGAGACCACGTACGGCAGTGTGGCATTGGTGAGCGCGACGGTCGAGGTGTAGGGCACCGCGCCGGGCATGTTGGCGACGCAGTAGAACACCGACTCGTGCACCCGGTAGGTCGGATCGGCGTGCGTGGTCGGGCGCGAATCGGCGAAGCAGCCGCCCTGGTCGATGGCGATGTCGACCAGCACCGAACCCGGCTTCATCTGCGCGACAAGGTCATTGGAGACCAGCGTGGGCGCCTTCGCGCCGGGGACCAGCACCGCGCCGATCACCAGATCGGCCTCGCGCACGGCCTTCTCGACCTCGAGCCGGTTGGACATGATGGTCCGGACCTGTCCTTTGTACTGCGCGTCGATCTCGCGCAGCCGGGCGATGTTCAGGTCGAGGACGGTGACCTCGGCGCGCATGCCGTGCGCGATGGCGATCGAGTTGCCGCCCGCGACGCCCGCGCCGATCACGACCACGTTGGCGGGCGGGGTGCCGGGCACGCCGCCCATCAGCACGCCGCGGCCGCCGCCGTTGCGCATCAGGTGGTAGGCGCCGGCCTGCGGGGCCAGCCGGCCCGCGACCTCGCTCATCGGGGCGAGCAGCGGCAGCGAGCCGTCGCGGCCGGTGACCGTCTCGTAGGCGATCGAGGTGATGCCCGAGCTCAGCAGCGCGTCCGTGCACTCCTTGGAGGCGGCGAGGTGCAGGTAGGTGAACAGCACCTGACCTTCGCGCATGCGTGAATACTCCTCGGCGACCGGCTCTTTCACCTTGAGCACCAGGTCGGCGGTGGCCCAGACCTCGTCGGCGGAGTTCAGCACCCGCGCGCCGGCGACGGTGTATGCCTCGTCCTCGAACGCCGAGCCACGACCGGCACCGGTCTCGATGTACACCTCGTGCCCGCGGGACGCGAGCTCGTGCACACCGGCCGGGGTAATCGCGACCCGATACTCGTGGTTCTTGACCTCGCGGGGGACCCCGATCTTCACCTGCGCTCCTGTATGTCGATGGATGTTGATAGCTGAATGTTCATAGCTGGTCCGCATAATCTAGACCGTTCTGCCTCAAATTATGAATATCCTGCAAGATCAGGTCTAGATCTTTGAAGATAATTCTTCAGATCGGCTTCGGAGGCGTCGAATCCTCAGATTGGCAGCGGCCTCGGCACCTCAGCCCGCAGGATGTTCGGCCGCGGGTAACCGACCTCACAGCAGGCAAGTCGCCGATCCTGCCTAAGATGCAACTTGTGTCTAAGACGTATTCATCAGCCGAGCAGGCCTATCTCGAGGTCAAGGAACGCATCCTCACCGGCACGTTGCCGGGCGGCGAGCTGATCAGCGAGGGCGAGATCGCCGCCGACCTCGGCACGTCGCGGACCCCGGTACGCGAGGCGTTCCTGCGCTTGGAGACCGAGGGGTGGATGAAGCTCTACCCGAAGCGCGGCGCGCTGGTGGTGCCGATTCCGCCGGACGAGGCCGAGCACGTCGCGTACGCCCGCTATGTCGTCGAGGCGGCCGCCGTGCGCGCGCTGGCCGCCACCGATCGCACGGCGCTGACCGCGATGCTCCGTTCGTCGCTCGACCGGCAGCGTGAGCTGGCCGCGGCCGGGGATCTCGACCAGTTCGCCCTGGTGGACACCGACTTCCATCGCTCGTACGTGATCGCGGCGGGCAACCCGCTGCTGGCGAGCTTCTACGACTCGCTGCGCGAGCGGCAGCGGCGGATGAACAGCGTCGCGCTGCGGCGCGGGCCGGTCGACATCGCTCGGATCATCGAGCAGCACACGCACCTGGCCGGGTTGATCGAGGCCGGGGACGTCGAGCAGTTCGCCACCGCGCTGGCCGAGCACCTGTCCGGCGTGCACCAGCTGGAACTACGGGGGCTGTGATGCCTGCGCCGACCACCGCGGTCCGGCCCGCACCCGTGCGGGTCACGTCGAAGGCATGGTGGAGCGTCGCCGCGGCGATGTTCGCGATCGCCTGGGGCGGAAACGAATTCACGCCACTGCTGGTGATGTACAAGAACCACGGGCTGCCCGCGACCACGGTGGATCTGCTGCTGTTCTACTACGTGCTCGGCATCGTGCCCGCGCTGCTGATCGGCGGCCCGCTCTCGGACCGGTACGGTCGGCGCGCGCTGCTGCGGCCGGCACCGCTGATCAGCGCGGCGGGATCGCTGCTGCTGGCGTTCGGTTCGGCATCGGTGCCGGTGCTGTCCGCCGGTCGGGTGCTGTGCGGGGCCGCGCTCGGGCTGGCGATGGCGGTGGGCAGTAGCTGGTTGAAGGAGCTCGCGCAGCCGCCGTTCGGGCCCGCGTCGCCGGGCGGCACCGGGGCGCGGCGTTCGGCGATGAGCCTCACCGGCGGGTTCGCGGTAGGCGCGGGATTCGCCGGAGTGCTGGCGCAGTGGGCTCCGTGGCCGAACGAGCTCGCCTATCTGATCAGCGTGACACTATGCCTGGTGACCGCGTCCTGGCTGACCCGAGCGCCGGAAACGGTGCTCCCCCAAGAGAATCCGGGGCGGCTGATGGATGACCTGAAGGTGCCCGCCGCCGGGCATCGCCGATTCCGCTGCGTGGCACTACCGGTCGCGCTGTGGTTGTTCACCTCCGCTGGAACGGCGTACGCGATCATGCCCGCGTTGCTGGCGCCGCACCTGCATGGCGTGCCGATCGCGTTCTCGGCGCTGGTCTGCGTCATCACGCTCAGCTGCGGTTTCGCGATCCAGTCGGCGGCGCGGCGGATCGACAAGCCGGGCACCGCTCGTGCGGCCGTCGTCTCGCTGGTGTTCGTCACGATCGGAATGGTCGCTGCCGCTTGGGCTTCCGGTGCGCTGACGCTCTGGGCGACGCTGCTCACCGCCGTCGTGCTCGGCGCGGGATACGGCATCGGACTCGTCGCCGGGCTCCAGGAGATCGAACGAATCGCCCGTCCCACCGATCTGGCCGGGCTCACCGCGGTGTTCTACTCGGTGAGCTACCTCGGCTTCGGCGTACCCGCCCTGCTGTCGTTCCTGAACGAGCGGTTCGGCTTCGGCTACCCCGTCATGTTCGTCCTGGCCGCGGTCGTGGCCGCGGGCAGCCTCGGCCTCGTGACCTGCAACTATCGAAGCCGATCGGGGCACGGCAAAATCGGTGGCGACGATCGAGCCCGCGTTGCTACGGTTGCGGCCGCGCTGATGGCAGCGCCCGAGAGATCGGTGACCGGGCCGACGGCCCAGAAATGAGTGTCTATGCCCCGGCCCGCGCCGAGCGCGCCTCACCGCGTCGAGTCGAACCGGATCGGTTCGCTCGCGCCCGCACAGCCAACCGCCGCTAACTAGCCCCGAGGCGCGCTCGGCCTGCTCCTGCTGTTATCGAATCCTCAGCAAAGGAGTAATCCGGGTGTCAGACAACACCTCTTCCGGTCCGAGCGCATCGCTGCGCACCGACACCTTCACCTGCGTGCGCTGCGGCCTCGTCGTCGCCACGCTCGCCCCCGACAACAGCTGGCGCAACCACTGCCCGAGCTGCCTGAACTCACGACACACCCACGACCACGTCGAGGGCGGCACCTCCGAGTGCCAGGCCAGGATGGCGCCGCTGTCGATCGCCGTGCTGCGCACCGGCGAATGGGCCGTCGTGCATCGGTGCACCCGCTGTCACGAGCTGGCGCTGCACGCCGTGTGCGGCGACGACAACCAGCTCATCCTGATGCGCATGGCGGTCCGCCCGCTCGCCGAACCGCCGTTCCCGCTCGAAGTCTTCGGCGATCTGTAGGGGGTGCGCCATGCCACGCAGAAAACCGGCGGGTCACCGCCCGCAACGCGCCAAGCACGTATTGCACGGTCGCGCAGGCGAATCCGGCGACGCGTTCCGCTGCCTCGGCTGCCGGATGGACGTGCCGGTCGCGGCGCCCGGCACCGCCCACCGCAATCACTGCCCGCACTGCCTGACCAGCCGTCACGTGGACCGACGCGTTCCCGGCGACCGGGCCGAGCCGTGCAAGGGGCGGATGGAAGCGGTGAGCATGTCCGCCCGCGACGACGGCGAATGGCAGCTGGTCCACCAGTGCCTGGCCTGCGGTGCGGTCAAGGCGAACCGGATAGCCGGCGACGACAACGCCCTCGCCCTCATGCGAATAGCGTTGCGCCCGTTGGCCGATCCGCGAATCGGGCACCGCGCGCTGCTGGCGCTGTGACGGCGTCCGGTGCCCACCTCGGTTCGGCGGGCACCGGACGGCTACGTGGGTTCGCCGAGCAGGCCCGCCTCGGCCGGTTGCGGCTCGGCCTGCAACGCTCGACGCACCTGCGCCGCTTCGGCATCCAGCGCGGCCGCCTGAAGGTAGGCGGCGGTGGATTCGGCGAGCAGGGTGGTCCAGCGGGTGACGCGTTCGGTGCGGTGGGCGAGTTCGCGTTCGGCCGCCGCGAGCGCGGACGCGTCGCCGGACGCGGCGGCTTCGGTTGCGGCGGTTCGGGCTTCGCGTTGTTTCTGGTCGGCGCGGAAGTGGAGTTCGCGGCAGTGGTCGGGGTCGAAGACCTCGGCGCGAATGTCGGCGGCCTCGGCCTCCAGCGCGGCGATCCGGGCCAGGCGGGGATCGGACCGGTCGATCGTCTCGTCGGGGGCCCACTCCTCCTCGGTGGATTCCCATGGCAGGTCGAAGGGTTCGTCGCCGAGCGTCGTCGGTTCGAGGAAGCGGTGGTGGTCCGCTTCGGCCCACTCCAGGTAGTCGCGGTATTCGTCCAGGTCCTGGTCGGTGATCGGGCGGTGCCGCGGGTGCGCGGTCATCGAGACCGCGACGCTGCCGTCGGCGTAGCGCAGCAGCACGGTGAGGACGGTGACCGGGCGCGGTTCGGGCCGGTTCTCCACGCGCGCCATCATCACCTCGTAGCGGTGCTCCTCCACCGCCTGGTCACAGGCCTGCTCGAAGACCCCGCAGGCGATCTCGTAGTGCTGGCTCGCGGTGCTGCCGGTCAACGGGTGCGCCTCGCCCAGGTAGCTCTCGCCGGACTCGACGGTCGTGCCGTCGTGAACGATCTCCCAGGTGTAGGACTCCGCGGGTCCGTCGGCGGACGCGTCCGCCCGCGCCTCGGAGGTATCGGTGGCGTCGTGCACAGTCCGCTCCCAATCTCGTACCCGAACAGGGCGGCGGTGGTCTGGCTTCGCGCCGCCGTCCACTGGCGGTTGCACGCCTATATTTCTCCTTCCGAGCCCAGCACGCCAGCGGCAAATCTGGGGATCGGCGGGGTTACGCGGCGATCGCCGCGGCCAGCGCCGCCGAGAGCGACTCGCCGTGCGCGGCGATCTCGGCGCGGATCGCTTGCTGCACTTCGGTCCACTCGCCGTTGAGGAGTGCGTCGAGCACGGTACCTCCGGAAGCGAGGGTATCCCCCGCCGTCATATCCCACTCGACGGAAGGGTGAATGCCAGATCCCATCCGGCGGCGTCGAAGACGCCGAACGGGACATGACAGCGACAAAGTACGAGTAGCCCCGCAGCCACGTCCCGCTCAACAGTGACGACGATCGCGAACGGGACATGATCGCGACAAAGGGTGAGTAGCGGCGTCACCATGTCCCGCTCAGCGGGTAGGCGAATGCCGAACGGGACGTAGTGGCGGCTGAGGGCAAGTGGCTTCACGGCCATGTCCCACTCGGCGGACGGGTGAGAGCCGGATAGGGCGTGGGGGTCGTCAGCTCGGTTAACTTGTGAGCTGTTCATGGTTGCTGTCAGGTCTGGGGGATCGCCGCGCACCTCGTACCGCGGCTCGAGGTCGGCATCACTCGCGAGTATCGGCTAGTGCTGGACGGCCAGCCGGACGCCGAGGCCGATGAAGATCCCGCCGGTGGCGACCTCGATCCGGCGACGCGCGGCATGCCGACGGCGCAGCCACCCGCCGATCCGGCCGGCCAGCACCCCGACCGCGCCGTCGACCAGGAACTCGAACGCGATCATGATCGCGCCGAGAATCACGAACTGCAACCAGATCTGGCCGCGACTCGGATCGATGAACAGCGGAAGGAACGCGATCGTGAACGTCACCATCTTCGGATTCAGCAGGTTGGTGAACAGCCCGGACAGATACGCCTTCCGCCCGGAAACACCCACCTGCGCTTCCTCGGACGGCAGACTCGAACGCCGCCGAATCGCTTGCACGCCAAGGTAGATCAGATATCCGGCGCCCAGCACCCGAACCACCGTGAAGGCCACCGGGACCGCGGCGAACAGCGCGGCGAGCCCGGCCGCCGCGACCGCGACGTGAATCGCCTCGCTCGTCGCCACCCCCGCCGTGGCGAGCAGTCCGGCCCGCGGACCACCCCGCATCCCGCAGCCGAGGACGAACAGCATGTCCGGGCCGGGCGTGATCATCGCGATGAACGTGGTGGCTATGAAGGCGAGAAGAAGGTTCTGGTCGACCGGCATCGGCTGATTCTGGCAGCACGGACCGTATCTGGCGACGCAATATCGAGCGCGGGTGCAGGCCGATCCGCCGTTCCTGATCGGTCGCCGTGCCCGGATGTCACCGGTGGTGACGAAGCCCGGAGTTGTTCAGTCCGCCGGCTCGGGGAAGGCGAGGCGGAATACCGCGCCGCCGCCGGGTGGGGATTCAGCGGTCGCGGTGGCGCCGTGGAGGTCCGCGACCTGCTTGACGATGGCCAGCCCCAGGCCGTGCCCGGGTTTGGTGCGGGCGGTGGCGGATCGGTAGAAGCGGTCGAAGATGTGCGCGAGGTCGTCCGGTGGAATGCCAGGGCCTTCATCGCGAACGGTCAGTTCGTTGTGGTGCAGGCGGATGTGGATCCGGCCTTGGGGCGGGCTGAATTCGGCGGCGTTGTCGAGGAGGTTGGTGATGGCGCGGGTGAGGCGCGCGGATGCGCCGTGGATTGTGGTCGGGGCGAGGTCGGTTTCGAATGTGACTGCGGGCCAGTGACGTTCGGCGGTGCGGAGACAGTCCGCGACGAGCAGGTCAAGCCGGAGGTCTTCGAGCGATTCCGGAGCGGCGGCCGGGTCGTCGGCGCGGGCCAGGTCGATCAGATCGGTGACGAGGCCGGAGAGTTCCTCGGATTGGACGCGTAGCGCGGCGACGGTTTCGTCGAGTTGTCCGGCGCTGAGCCGGGAGGCTCGGCGGAGCAGGTCGATGTTGGTGCGCAGGGCGGTCAGTGGGGTGCGCAGTTCATGGGAGGCGTCGGCGATCAGCCGGTGCTGGGCGGCGCGGGAGGTTCGTTCGGCGGTCAAGGCCTGGTCCAGTTCGTCGAGCATGGTGTTGAAACTGGTTGCCAGGCTTTGGAGTTCGTCGGGCCCGGGGACGGAGATGTGGTGCCGAGGGTCGCGGGTGCCGGCGACGCGTTCTGCGGCGGCGGTCAGGGTGGTGACCGGGGCGACGGCGCGGCGGGCAACGGCGAGACCGGCAGCGATGGCGAGGAGGATCCCGACGGCGGCCGCGGCGACGAGCGCGTAGGCGACGCGGCGAAGACTCGTGTCGACCGGGTCCGCGCGCTGCGCGATCTGCACCGCGGAGCCGGAACGCAGTGGCGCGGTGTACATCCGGAGCGAATAGCCGTCGAGACCGATGTCGCTGAAGAACGCGGCTCGGGTGCCGGCGGCGACCGCCGTGGTGGCGGAGTCGACCGGCAGCGGCTGGTTCGGGTCGTGCTCGGATTCGATATGCCCGTCGGCGGCCACGACCTGCACGCAACTCGGCGCGGTCAGGTATCGGCACGGTCCGGATGCGGTGGCGACATCCGCGTCCGTGGCGATCGTGCGGGTGATACGGGTTGCTTCCCTGCGCAGGCCGAGGTCGAGGGAGCTGTCGAGTTCGTGCGCGACCACGGCGTAGGCGGCGAATCCCATGCCCGCGAGCGCCACCGCGATGGCGGCGACGCAGAACAGCGCGATCCGGGCGCGCAGCGAACCGGGCAGTTTCACCGCGGAGCCAGCCGGTAGCCGATGCCGCGCAGCGTGTGGATCAGCCGGGGTTCGTTGCCGGCTTCGAGCTTGCGCCGCAGGTAGCGGATGTAGACCTCGAGCGAGTTCGACGTCGAGCCGAGCCCGGTGCCCCACACGCGTTCGATGAGCGTCTCGCGCGGCAGTGCTTGGCCTTCGTTGCGCAGCAGTACCTCGAGCAGGGAGAACTCGGTGCGGCTGAGTTCGACCAGGCGTGCGCCGCGGCGAACCTCGTGCGCGGTGGTGTCCATGACGAGGTCCGCACAGGACAGCACGGCACCGTCATCGGGATAGGTGCGCCGGACCAGCGCGCGAACGCGGGCGAGCAGCTCATCCAGATCGAACGGCTTGACCAGGTAATCGTCCGCACCCGCGTCCAGGCCGTCGACCCGATCGGCCACCGCGTCCCGCGCGGTGAGCATCAGGATCGGCGTGCGATCACCGCGCGCCCGCAACCGCCGGCACGCCGTCAGCCCGTCCATGAACGGCATCAGCACGTCCAGCAGCACCACTTCCGGCTGCCACCATTCGATCTCGACCAGTGCCGCGGCGCCGTCGCCGGCGGCGCGGGTCTCGTACCCTTCGCTGTCCATCGCGCGCACGAGTGCCTCGCGGACCGCGTCCTCGTCGTCCACCACCAAAACGCGCATGGTCCGGATACTACGGATCGGGTTCGCGCAGGACCGGGACCCGAGGCGGTCTCATCGAACTCTCATCCGGCCGCGGCACCGTGCCTGGCATGAGACGTCGGAGCAACGAGCGCACCCGCCGCAGGATCGCGGCCGGGGCCACCCTCACCACCGTCGCGCTGCTCGCGGGGCTGGGTATCACCGCATGTGACAGCGACACCGCGCGCGCACGACCCGAGCAGCGCGGAGACCATGTGCTGCTGCCGATCAAGGGTGGTCAGGCAGACGTGGACACGACCTCGCTGGCCGTCACCGGCGTCACCGGCGACGGTGCGCGCATCGCGATGTCCGGCGGTGCGACGGGCGGGCTCGGCGCGGCAGGCCCGATCCGGATCACCGGTGAGCTGGCCACCTGGACCTATCCCGACAAGGGACTGACCGTCACCGCGGACACCGCCGACGGCCGTTTACGCGTCAGCATGCAGAGCGACCGCGACGAGCGGGTGGCCTGGCCGGTGACCGGCACCGATCCGGCCACCGCCGCACTACAACTTCCCCGCGGCGAGGGCCTGTCGCTGCCGGTCGCCGACCCGTTCTGGAACTCCTCCGACGCCGCCCTGGTCGACAATCCGCTCGACCTGACGTCCGGACTGACGATGCCGTTCTGGGGTTACCGCATCGGCGCCCGCGGCGTGAGCTACCTCGCCCCCACCGACATCGGCACCACCCTGACGGTGCAGTCCACCGACGGAAAGCTGCACACCACCGCCGAACACGATTTCGCGGCCAGAGCCGACACCCGCGACTACACCATCACTTTCGCCCTCACCGACGCCTCCCCCGTCGCCGCCGCGAAGGACTACCGCGACTGGCTCATCCAGCACAATCAATTCCGTTCCCTCGCCGACAAGATCCGCGAGAATCCGCCGATCGCCAAGCTGCTCGGCGCATTCCACGCCTACCTCTGGGGCGACGGCCGCACACCCGAGGCCATCCGCACGATGCGAGATCTCGGCCTGAGCCGCATGTGGCTCGGCTACGACGCCGGCGACGACCCGATGACACCCGCGGCGATCGACGCGGCGAAACAGGCCGGATACCTTGTCGGGCCCTACGATTCGTACGACAACGCGCAGGACCCCGCCACCGCCGACAACCCGAGTTCGCGCTGGCCCGGACAGATGTGGCCGACCGGCTGCGTGCACGACGCGAACGGCACGCCGGAGACCGGGTTCGGCGGGCGCGGTTGCTATCTCAGTACGCAAGCGCTGGCCCAGGATCCGCGTCTGCTCGACGACCGCTACGCGAGCATCACCGCCAACGGCGCGAACACCTACTTCCTCGACGTCGACGCGGCGGGCGAGTTCTTCGACGACTACAGCCCCGGCCATCCGATGAACAAGAAGCAGGACCGCGACAACCGCCTCGCCCGCATGCGCAAGCTGGCCGAGGAACGCAAACAGGTGCTCGGTTCCGAGTCGGCGGGCGCGTGGGCGAGCACGGTGCTGGCCTACAGCCACGGCTCTCAGACGCCGGTCTCGGATCTGCTGTGGCAGGCCCAGCGCGACCGGCAAACCTGGGGCGGCTGGGCACCGGCGAACGCGCCGAAGTTCTTCTTCCAGCCCGCCGAACTGCCCGCCGCGGCGGCCAAGGCGATGTTCGATCCGGCTTATCGCGTCCCGCTGTACGAAACGGTGCTGCACGACTCGGTGATCAACCTGGACCGCTGGGAACTCGCGTACTACAAACTGCCGCGCCAGCAGACGATGCGCGCCCTGACCGCCATCCTGAACAACACACCGCTGAACCTGGCGCTGGACCGGCAGCAGCTCACCGAACACGGTGCGGAAATCGCCCGGCTGCAACAGTTTTTCGCGCCGCTGCACGAGGCGGCGGGCACGTTGCCGATGACCGGCTTCCAGTGGCTCACCGATGATCATCTGGTGCAGCGCAGCACGTTCGGCGACAACGCGCTGACGGTCACCGCCAACTTCGGCACGACCGCATCCGGCGACCTACCCGCGGGCTGCGTCGACGCCCGCCTGGCGAAAGACGCCGCCGCACGCCGACTCTGCCCCGGCGACTGACCCGAACACGCGAAAGACCCGGCGCCCCTCCGGCTCCGGGTCCTTCGGCCAGATCCTAGTCGTCTAGGCGGGAGTGAATCGCGTCGGCAACGCCTCCAGCCCGCGAATCACGACATTCGGCTTGTACGGCGGCGTGTCGGTGAGCAGGTCGATGTCCTTCACCTTGCGCAGCAACACCTCCAGGAGGATCTCCATCTCCAGCAGCGCCAGCGGCGCGCCCAGGCAGTAGTGGATGCCGAGGCTGAACCCGAGGTGCTTCTTGGCGGGATTCTTCGGGTCGGCGTAGCGGGCGACGTCGACCCGATCCGAATCGACGTAGGCGTCGTCGTCGCGGTTGGCCGAATTGATCAGCACCACCACGCCTTCCCCGGTCTCGAAGTCGTGGCCGGCCACGGTGATCGGCCGGGTGGCGGCCCTGGTGGTGATCTGCACCGACGGCTCGAGCCGGAGCAGTTCGTCCGGCGCGTAGGCGCACAGGCCGGGACGCGCGCGCAGCGCGGCGATCTGGTCCGGATTGCGCATGAGCTGCAACATGCCGGTGCCGATCAGGTTCGCCGTGGTCTCGTGCCCGGCCACGAAGGTGGTGATGCAGGTGGCCAGCAGCTCCTGTTCGGTGAGCACGTCGCCGCGGTCCTCGACCTGGGACAGCACGCTGAGCAGGTCGTCCTTCGGGTCCACCCGCCGCTCGTTCAGCAGTTCGCGGAAGTAGGTCATGAAGCCGCGCGAACCGGCGCTGCGCGCCTTCAACGCCTCCTCGGGCAGGGTGTAGTCGTGGTCGAAGCCGCGGGCCAGGTCCTGCGACCACCGGTGCACCTGGCCGTAGGCCTCGGCGGGCACGCCGATCAGCTCGCAGGCGATGATCAGCGGCAGCGGGTAGGCGATGGTCTCGATGAGGTCGAATTCGCCTGCCGCGAGGGCATTGTCGATGAGTTGCTCGGTGAGCTGCTCGATGCGCGGGCGCAGCCGGGTCACCATGCGCGGGGTGAAGCCCTTGGTCACCAGGTTGCGCAGCCGGGTGTGGTCCGGCGGCTCCATCCAGAGGAACGAGGTGGGCAGTTCGTCGGCCGCGTTCTCCGGCGACACCGTGGGATGCATCATCGCGGCCTCTTCCGCGTGGCTCCACGCGGTCGTGGACAGCACCGCGACGCAGTCCGCGTAGCGGGTCAGCACGCGGTGGCCGAGCGGGGTCTGGTGCACCGGGCCCGCCTCGCGCAGCACGCGGGCGGGGGTGTACGGGTCGGATCTGCCGTCGGGGCCGAACAGTTGGGCGATCGCGGTCTGTACGGAATCTTGTTCCGCGACAGCCGTGCTCGCGTGCGATGAGTCCATGTCGAGTGGTCCCTCCTGTGCGGTGCACCGGCGATCTGCCGGTGCCGCCGGTCGTTCGGAATGGGTCGGGAGGCGCGGGCCCGCGCCGATGCGGGTCGTTACCTCGTCGGCTCGGTGAGGATCGGGGTGCGGTCGACGGACGGTTGTCCGCCGAAGCCGGGCGGCGCGACGGGTCTGGCGTTGCCGCGCAGCAGGATTCGGCTCGCGATGCGCGGATGCAGCAGCGCGGTAGGTGGCTCGACCAGGTTGGCCACGCGCAGAAAGGTCCGCGCCACCAGCGGATCGACGTGCGCGGCGCGCTGCACGCGGGCCACGTAGGCATTGGTGAGGCGGGTCCGCGGCGTGCGCGGGCCGAGCACGCCGGGATGGCTGAGGTCGGCGCCCGCGGACAGCTGCCAGGCGGCGTCCACCACTTTGCTTGCGGCGGAATAGAACCGGGTGGGCAGGTCGGCTGACTCGGCACCGTCGTGCAGGCAATCGCGCAGCGCCATGACCTGCTGTGCGGCCACCGCCATGCCCTGGGCATACAGCGGGTTGAAGCTGCACAGCGCGTCACCGAGCACCAGGAAGCCTCGCGGCACCGTGCCGAGTCGTTCGAACCTGCGGCGCACCGGCGACCGGAAGCGGTGCGGCACAGCCTCGTCGAGCGGTTCGGAGCTGGTCACGATGTCGTGGATGTCCGGCGAGGAGATGGTGTTCGCGAAGGCCGCGAAGCCGACGGGGTCGGTCGGCGGATGATCGCCGAGCAGGCCGGCCAGGGTGACGTGCCAGCGGTCGCCCTCGACCCGGATCGCCCCGCCGCCACGGCCGTTCGCGCCGGTCGACACGATCACCGACGAGTGCTCGCCCAATTGTCCCGGCGTGCGCCGGAACAGCCGGGACGCGTAGCCGAGATCGACCTCCAGGCGGTCCTCCGCCGGCGCCTGCGCGCCGAGTGCGGTGAGCCACACGGGCGCTCGCGATCCGCGTCCGGTCGCGTCGACCACCAGATCCGTCGCGTGTGCCTGCGTGCCGTACGTGCCGGAGATCGACACGGCCTGCACCTGGTGCGCGTCGCCGATCAACCCACGAGCGGCACCTTCGCACAGCCGAACTCCGGGCGTGGCCAGGGTTCGTTGCCGCAGCACGGCTTCCAGCAGCGGCCTGGTCGCCATCACCGAGGTGAGGCCGGTCGAACTCGGCGCGACCCGCAATCCGCCGACATACCACCGGGTTCCGACGAGCGCCTCCGCGGTGGTCGCGCCACGCTCGGCCATCTCCGAGGTGAACCCCGGGTAGAGCTGTTCGATGATGGTGCGGCCGCGATCGAGCAGCCCGTGCAGATGCCGCGCCTGCGGCACCCCGCGGCGCACGTCCACGCCCTCGACGGTGTCCCGCTCGAAGATGGTGACCTGCGCGAAGTGGTCGGAAAGCACTCGGGCGGCGAGCAATCCGGCGATGCCCGCGCCGAGCACGACCGCGTGCCGAGACTCGGTCATGACGCCCTCACAGCCGCACCGGGAGCGACAGGATCCCCCGGTGGATCAGGCTCGGCTGGTACTCGACGTCCGCGGTCGCGAGCGCCAGATTCGGCGCCTCGTCGAGCAATTGGCCGAGCGCGGCCTCGGCCTCGATCCGGGCCAGCGGCGCGCCGACGCAGTAGTGGATGCCGAGGCTGAAGCCGAGATGCTTGCGGGCGGGGCGGTTTCCGGCGTAGCGGGTGATGTCGAACGTGTCGGCGTCCGGAAAGACCCGATCGTCGCGGCTCGCCGACGCGGTGAGCACGACAACCCCGTCACCGCGCTTGAACCGGTGCTCGCCGACCTCGGTATCGGCCAGCGCGACCCGGATGGTGAACTGGGTCGGCGCGTCGTACCGCAACATCTCCTCGAGCGCGGGCCCCATCAGCGATCGGTCATCGCGCAGCAGCGCAAACTGTTCCGGGTTGCGCAGCAGCGCGAGCATTCCGTTGCCGATCAGATTGATCGAGGTCTCCATGCCGGCGACCAGGGTGAGCAGCGCGATGCCGATCACCTCGGGCTCGGTCAGCTGCCCGTCCACGCTCGCGACGACCAAGGCGCTCAACAGGTCCGGCGTCGGGTTCGCCTTCTTCTGCTGGATCAGCCGGGCGAAGTAGCCCATGCACTCCATCGCCGCTGTGCCGCGCGCGGCCACATCCGCCTCGCCGAGCAGCGAATCCGGATCGCTGCCGCGGGCGATCGCCAGCTGCCACTGCCGGAACAGCGCGGCGTCGGCGGGGTCCGCACCGAGCAGCCGCACCGGGACCATGGCCACCGCCAGCGGCACGGCCAGCCCGTTCAGCACGTCCAGCTCGCCACGGCGCAGGGCCGCCTCGACCAGGTCGTGCACGACCTGCCCGGCCAGCGGCACCAGCTCGGCCATCATCCGCGGCGTGAACGCCTTGGCCACCAGCTTGCGGTAGCGGCCGTGCTCGGGCGGGTCCATCCGGACGAACGAGCCGGGGATCGCGGCGGTGGTGTCGCGGAACGGGCTGATGCCAGCGGCGTACCCGTGACCCCAGTCGTTGCCGGTCAGGATCGCGGCACACTCTTCGTAGCGGGTGATCAAAGTGACCGGCACGTCACCGAATTCGTACGGGAACAGCGGTGCGGCATCGCGCACGCGGCGGTAGGCCGGATACGGGTCGGCCCGTTCGCTCGGTTCGAAGGCGTCGAAGGTGACATCGGTGGGGACTGCGGTGCTCATCGGGGCTCCTGTGCTCATCGGCCGTCCAGCCGGACGCGAAGTTGCGACATGCCGCGCACGACCACGTTCGGCCGATACGGCGGTTCCTCGAGCAAGGTCATGGCCGCGACCCGCTCGGTGATCGCGCGCAGCACCACCTGCATCTCCAGCCGGGCCAGCGGCGCGCCGAGGCAGTAGTGCAGGCCGAGCCCGAAGGACAGGTGCCGCTCCGACTTCCGGCCGCGGGCGTAGCGGGCGATGTCGAAGTGGTCGGCGTCGGGGAAGGCCAGGGGGTCCCGGTTGGCCGAGCCGAAGAGCACGATGACCGCGTCGCCCGGCGCGAAAGTGTGCCCGGAGATGGTGATCTCGGCGTGCGCGGTGCGGGTGGTGAGGTGCACGGGCGCGTCGTAGCGCAGCACCTCGTCCACGGCGGGTTCGCACAGTTCGGGGTAGGCGCGCAGCCGTTCGAACTCGTCCGGGTTGCGGATCAGCGCGAGCACGCCGTTGCCGATCAGGTTCACCGTGGTCTCGTGCCCGGCGACCACGAGGATCAGCAGGGTGCCGAGCAGTTCGTTCGAGGTGAGCCGGGCGCCGGCGTCGTCGGCCTGCACCAGCGCGGTGATCAGGTCTTCGCGCGGGGATTTACGCCGCTGCTCGACCAATTCGCCGAAGAAGTCGCGGAAGGCGTAGACCGCTGCGGTGCGGGCCGCGAGTTCGTCCGGCGACAGCAGCAGGTCCGGATCGAGGCCGCGGGCGATGGCCGTGGAGATCTCACGCACGTGATCGTGCGATTCCGCGGGCACGCCGAGCAGGTCGCAGATCATGGCCAGCGGCAGCGGATAGGCCAGCGCGTCCAGCAGATCGACGTCGCGTTCGGCCAGCATCTTCGCCATCAGGTCGTCGACCAGCCGCTCGGCTCGCTCGCGCATGCCGCTGATGGTGCGCGCGGTGAACGCCTTGCTGACCAGGCCGCGCAGCCGGGTGTGGTCCGGCGGCTCCATCCACAGGAACGAGCCGGGCAGCTCGACATCGCTGTCGCCGTGCAGCAACTGCGGTTCCTCCGCGTGGCTCCAGCGCGGGTCCTGCATGATCGTCTGCGCCTCGTGGTGACGGGTCACCAGGTGCATGTCGTGCGAACCGGGCACGAACGGGCCCGCAGCGCGCAGCGTCGCGTAGCTGGCGTAGGGGTTGTGCCGCAGGTGCGGCGCGACGCTCTCGATGACCGCCAGCTGGACCGGGGTCAATTCCTCGACCGCCGAATGGTCGGAACTCACCGGCAACTCCTGGATAACTGGAAACGGGATAAAATGCGGGAAGCGAAAGCAATTCCGCGGTCCATCGTCGGGGTTCCCGACAGCCGTCAGCGGCGGCGATCACCCGTTCCTATCGCGCCATAGTCGAAATCCTTTATTGTGCACTGCGATTGGTTGATCGCCCTTGTTTATCGAACACCGCAATTCACAATCAGTTCAAGGCACCGTCACAATTCACTGTTGTCGTGGCAGTCATGAATTCTGCGGAATCGGTGGAAACCCTGCACGGCCGCATGGCCGAGATCGCGGCCGGGTATCCCGAGGTGACGGCCACGTTCTGGTCGGTGTCGGAAACCGTGGACTATGCCGAGTTGCACCGGCGCTCCCAGTCGGCCGCTGCGGCATTGGTGCGGCGCGGTGTACCCCGCGGTGAGCCGGTCGGCATCCTGTGCCCGAATGCGCCCGAGTTCCTGATCAGCCTGTTCGGGGTGGCGGCGGCGGGCGGCGCGGCGACTCCGCTGCCGTTGCCTGCCGGTTCGCGGCAGCTGGGCGGATACCCGCAGAAGCTGGCGGCGATCGTCGAGGCGGCCGGCATGCGCACCGTGCTGATGTCGCATCGGTTCGCGGAGCTGGCGGCGATGCTCGGCGAGGCGGTCGACGTCGAATTGGTCGACACCGCAACACTGTTCGCCGAGGGCGACGACGGCGTCGAACTGCCGGTGCTGAGCGCGGACGACCTGGCGATCGTGCAGTTCACTTCGGGCAGCACCGCGACGCCGAAAGGTGTTCGCCTGACGCACCGCAACGTGCTCAGCGGGCTGGCGGCGATCCGCGCCGGCATCGCGCTGGACCTCGCCGACACCGGCGGGTTCTGGCTGCCGCTGTTCCACGACATGGGCCTGTTCGGCACGCTGTCGGCGATCCTGCGCGGCATCCCCGCCCACGTCTGGTCGCCGCTGGCCTTCGTCAAGGACCCGGCCCGCTGGCTGGCCGAATTCGCCGCCAGCGCAACGACGATCACCGCCATGCCGAACTTCGGCTACGAGGCGCTGCTGGCCGCGATCGCGCCGGAGCAGGTGACCGACTACGACCTGAGCAATTGGCGGATCGCGTTCAACGGCTCCGAGCCGATCTCCCGCGACGTAGTCGTGGCGTTCTGCGAGCGGTTCGCGCCCGCGGGTTTCGCGCCGACGACCATGTTCGGGGTGTACGGCATGGCCGAAGCCACCCTGGCCGTCGCCTTCCCGCCGCTGGGCCGGGAGTCGTTGTTCGAGTGGGTCGATCGGGCAGCGCTCTCGGATGCCGCTGAGGCACAACAGGTTTCGCCGAACGCCCCGGGTGCGAAGGCAGTCGCGGGAGTCGGTTCCGCCGTCGATGGCATGCGGGTGCGCATCGTCGACCAGGACGACCACGAACTGCCCGACGGTGCGGTCGGCGAGATCCTCATCCAGGGTCCCTCGGTCACCGACGGCTACCTGAGCGCCCAGCCGGAGACGGTGGCCGGCCTGTTCACCGACGGCTGGCTGCGCACCGGCGATCTCGGATACCTCCGCGCCGGTGAGCTTTTCGTCACCGGGCGGCGCAAGGAGATGATCACCGTGCGCGGCGTGAACTACTACGCCCAGGACGTCGAGGCCGCCGTGCGCGACCTCGACGGCGTCTACAAGGGCCGCTGCACGGCAGCCACCGACCCGGACGGCGCGGACGTGATCGCGCTGATCGCCGAATCCGAACTGACCGGCGCGGACGCCGAGGCGCTCGGCAACCGGATCAAGGCCCAGGTCGCCGCCGAACTGGGCCTGGCCGCCGTCGAGGTGTACCTCGTCGCACCGCGCAGCATCCCCCGAACCAGCAGCGGCAAGCTGCGACGCCTCGCCGCCCGCGACCTCGTTTCCGCCCGAAAGCACTGACCGCCAAGGCACTTCGCACCGATCGAACTGGAGTCACCTGTGCACAGCTATGAAGTCTTCCGCCATTACGAGCGCCTGCATTGGAAGCTGGCCGACCTGGACCTCGACGCCGTCGACCGCTCGCTGGTCCGTCCCGAGTACGTGACGCTGGCCAAGAGCGCGACGATGGGCGAGTCCAATGTGATCGCCGCCGTCCACGGCTTCATGAACGAATTCGTCGACGACTACGACTTCTCCACCTTCGCGGTGGTGTGGGGCTACCAGGAAGTGCAGCACCACTACGCGTTTCGCGCCTGGCTCGGCGCGATCGGCGAGAGCGTGGACGAGAAGGCGGTCGACTCCATGCGCGAGCCGTACGCGCCGGGCAGCACGCCCTCGGCCACGCTGGCCACCAACATCATCTCCGAGCTCACGGTGAACCACATCTACCGCGCGGTGGCGGGCTGGGTGCAGGAGCCGGTGCTGAAGGGGTTGCTGCTCAGCGCGAGTCGTGACGAAGCCGGGCATGCGCGCGAGTTCATCCACTACGCGACCAAGCGACTGGAGAAGCGACCAGAGGAGCTGCCGTCGGTGCTCGAGACGCTCTACGTCTACAGCTCCGAGGCCAAGATCAAGCACCCGGTGAGCACCTTCAAGGCGGGCATCAGCGAACTCGGCGAGCACGAGACCATCGACACCGGGTTCGACCTGTTTCTCGAGGAGGTGGCCGCCGAGGGCGAGCTGGACGTGTTGCACGACAAGGTGCGTCGCACCTTCGCCAACATGACCGGGCTGGACCTGTCCAGCAATGCCAAGGTCCGCCGCGCCCTCGCCGACACGATCGCTTAGCCCGATGGACCACGCCATCGCCGTAGACGACCAGGACGCCACCGTGCAGGTGCCGTGGTCGGTGATCCCGGACTACCACTGCTTCGGCTGCTCGCCGCACAACCCGACCGGGCTGCGGCTGGCGTTCACCCCGCACCCGGACGGCCTGCAGGCCCGGTTCCGGCTCGGGCGCGAGTTCGAGTCCTATCCCGGTGTCGTGCACGGCGGCCTGATCGGGGTGATCTGCGACGAGGTGATGGGCAACCTGATCGTGCTCGCGCGCAACTACCCCGCGTTCACCGTGTCGCAGCGCACCCGGTTCCTCACGCCGCTGCTGGTCGATCACGAATACCGCTGCGTGGCAACGCTGTCCGATCCAGCGCCGGATCGGCCCAGCCAGGCGTCGGCGGAGATCCTGGACGGCAACGGCGCCGTCTGCGCCACCTCCACCGCCGCCTACCAACGGTTCGCGCTCGACGATGTGCGCCACCAACTCACCCTCGGCGACGACGAGGTCGCTGTGCTCGCTGACGCGCTGGCCAAGGCGAATGCCTTCTCCACCACCACCTCCGCCGCCGCTCTGAATGGAGTTCACTCATGACGAATCCCACCGACATCCTGCGTACGGTCACCGAGATCGCCGCCGCCGAAACCGGCATCCCCGCGGCCGAGCTGCTACCCGACGTCGACCTGCGCGGCATGGCCGGGGTCGACTCGGTGCGGGTGCTGCGCATGGTCGCCAAGATCGAGCGCACATATGACATCGAGCTGGAGGACGAAGACGTATTCGGCCTGTCCACCCTCAATGACGTGGTCAAGGTCGTGGATCAGGCACTCCGAGAGGCGGCGGCATGACGGCCATCAACCAGCCGGCAGTCTTCGACGCCGACAGACAGGTCGCGGGCGACCTCGGCGGCACGGTCACCACCGGCGCCGATGTAACAGCCACCGCGGACACCAATCAGCATTACGACCTGGATCCGGATATCTTCGGCCAGTTCCTCGATCCGCTGCGCAAGTACAGCTCCGCGCTCTACACCTCGGACACCGAGACGCTGGAGCAGGCGCAGCGCAACAAGCTGCGCTTCGTCGCCGACCGGCTCGGGCTGCGCGGCGGCGAACGGCTCCTCGATGTCGGGTGCGGCTGGGGCTCGCTGATCCTGTTCATGGCCGAGGAGTTCGGTTGCGACACACTGGGTGTCAGCCCGGCGCCGCGGCAGCACGAGTACATCGCCGAGCAGGCGGTCGCGCGGGGCGTCGCCGAGCGGGTCCATACTCAGGTTGGCCATTTCGAGCGGCTGGAACTCGCGCCGCGCAGCTTCGACGCGGTCACGCTGCTCGGTTCGATCGTGCACATGCCCGATCTCGGCGAGGTCTTCCGCCGGGCCCGCTCCGTGCTGCGTCGTGGTGGCACGCTGTATGTCTCCGAGAGCTGCTTCCGGAATGCCGCCTCGCACAACGCCTTCGACAACAAGGCCGGCACCGAGTTCGTCCGCGAGGACATCTTCGGCTGGGGCGATCTGCGGCCGCTGTCGGATCTGGTCACCGCCGCCGAGGACGCCGGCTTCGCCATCATCGCGGTGGACGACCTGACCGAGCACTACCGCCGCACCATCGACGACTGGATCGCGAACGTGTACGCCTCCGCCGAGCGCATCGACGCGCACGGGCCGGGGCTGGCCGCGAAGCTGCGGCACTATCTGGAGATCGCCAATGCCGGATGGGGCTACACGACCAAGCATTACGCGCTGACCTGCCGTAACGCCCGCTGACGGCCAGGAGAGACAGATGGATATCGAGTCAACCCTGATCCCGGTCGAGGAGGTGGCCGAGGCGGTCGACGGCTTCCTCGCCGCCTCCCCCGCGGCCCGGGCCTGGGATGTGGAGACCGCGTTCGACTGGTCGCGCGCCGACGCGGGCCGGCTCACCGAGGGACAGCGCTCGGCGGTGCAGTTCGTCACGCTCATCGAGGACCACCTGCCCGGCTATTTCGAGGTCTACCACCGGTATTTCCCCGTGGACGACTCGGTCAGCCGGGAGGCGTTCGTGCACAACCGCGAGCTGTACCACTTCACCGTCCGCTGGGCGCTGGAGGAGGACACGCACGCTCGCGCGCTGACCCGCTACCAGGAGTCCGCCGGCATCGCCGAACGCAGTTCGCTGCGTACGGAATTGGCGATCGAGGGGCAGAAGCCGTTCGACCTGCCCTATGACCACCCGGTGCAGTTCTTCGCCTACGCGCTGGTGCAGGAGAAGGCGACGCAGATGTACTACCAGCAGCTGCGGGACGTGGTCGACGATCCGGTGCTCGCGTCGGTGCTGGCCCGGCTGTCCCGGGACGAGGCCAGGCATTTCAGCTTCATGGCCGATGTGGTCGGCCGGTACCTGCGGGTGCACGGCGACGCGACGGTAGAGCCGATCCGCGACGTGATCGCGAATTTCCGCATGCCGCTGGCCGATACGATGCGCGGATATTGGCGATGGGCATTGAAAATCGCCGATGTCGCGTCCTACGACCACACCGAGGCGTACGAGCATCTGATCAAGGTGATCGACCGCACAGTGGACACCCGCACCGATCGCCTGGACGAATTGGTGCGGTTCATCGAGGAATGCCACACCCTCGCCTGAATTACAGCTACCGATAACGAAATAGCCCTGCCGCGGAAGTTATTCCGCGGCAGGGCTATTTCGGTTTTTCACTGCTCCGGGTGCAGCACCAGGATCGTCGTGGAGCCGTGTGCGATCAATTTGCCGTTGCCGTCGACGATGCGGCCCTCGGCGGTCGCGGTGCGCCTGCCGACATGGATCGCGTTGGCTTCGCAGGTCAGGCGCGAACCGTCCAGGGTGACCGACCGGATGAAGTTCACCTTGAGCTCCAGCGTCGTATAGGCCACGCCGTCGCCGAGCTTGGTGAACACGGCGCTGCCCATCGCGGTGTCCATCAGGGTCGCGATGACCCCGCCGTGCACGGTGAACATGGCGTTGATGGTGGCCGGGTTCGGGTCCAGGTAGTACCGCGTGTAGCCGTCGCCCGCGGTCTCCAGGCGGATCCCCAGCGACGCGCCGACACCCAGGTTCTCCTGCAACCCGCGCTCGAAGACGGTGGTCAGTTCGTGGACCCGCGACGCCACGGTGGTGGCGGGGGCGCCCGCGCCGTTGGTGTGCGTGACGGCCTCGTTGGCATTGATGTCGGTGCTGGTCATGGCCTCTTCCTCCCTGGCGAACGATGCCAGGCCATTCGATCAGCGCCCGGTGAACGCCGGCCGGACTGCGGCCGTTGCATTCTCAGGTTCGATCGGGTGATCGAAAGACGGTGGCAGGGCGGTGCTCAGACGTGCACGAGCACGTGGGTGTCGTCGGCGTTGACCAGGCCGAAGCCGGTGCGCTGCTCGATCTCGACCAGCCTGCGCAGGATGGTCTCGGGGTCGGGGAAATCGTGCAGGGCCAGTTCGTTCAGTAGTTGCGCGCGAAACGGCAGGAGCGGGGCGACCGCGCCGAGGACGATCAAGGCTTCGAGGAGGTCGCGGTCGTAGTCGAGCAGGGCGTAGACGCCCCCGGCGTCGAGCGTGCGCCACACGTCGCCGAGGCGGTCGTCGGGCACGGTGTTCAGGGCACTGTCGAGGTAGAGACGCCGGGCTACTTCGGGTAGTTGCGCTTGAACGGTGGCGAGCAGATCTGCGTGCGGGGTTCCGTCGAGGACGCTGTCGACCACGAGTCGCATCCGCTCGAACAGCTCGATGTACATCTCGCCGGGGTGGGCGTGCGTGTGCAGCAACGCCATTTCTTCGGCATCGCCGGGTTCGATGCCCGGTGCGACGATATCGACGGCCGACTCCGGGCCGTACACGACGATCGCCCGGTACAGCCCGGACGACAGCGCGCTGAACACCAATTCCACCGTGCCGGAACCGGATTGGCGCGGCGCGGCGGGCGCGCGGCCGCGCAGCAGCACCCGTCCGCCCAGCCGCACAACGTATTTGCCGCGCCATCCCACCGTCACCTCGACCGCCGCCGTGCCGAGCCGCACGATGTGCCGTCGGTCGAGCACCACGCCGAACGCCTGGCGCAACCCTTCGGCGAGCTCCGCGTCAGCCGACTCGGCCACCTGCGTGGACTCGGCGTTCAGTTCCGCGAGCAGTGCCGCGTGGGCGCGCTGTCCGGCACGCCACCGTGCCGGCGAAACATGCAGCGGGGCGGCCCAGTTCGCCGAACCCGTCGGCTCACGATCCAGAATCATGGCCTCGATACGCGCCACGTCGGCCTCGGTGATGTGCGCGAGTTCGCGCACCCGGCCGGCGACGTGGCCGACGATCCGGTTGGCCAGCTTGCCCATGTCCTGCTCGCCGGTGCCGAGCAGGATCTCGACCAGCCGCCGGTCCTCGAAGAAGAACCCGCGCAGCACGGCCAGCGCCAGATCGGTTTCGTTGTACAGCCGGTGACAGCCGCGGCGCAGGTCGCGCCACATGCTCTTGACGCCGAGATAACCGAGCAGGTATCCGTCCGGATCGTCGGCGAGCCCGGTCGCGAGCACGTTCACCTTGCGGCGGATGCCCGCGGCGCTGACCCGAATCGTCCTGAGGTGCACGCTGATCGGCAGGGACATGGCCAGGGTGGCCGCGCGATCGCCGGCCAGCGGCGCCAGCTCGCCGTCCGCCGCCGGGCCGAGGATATGCGGGGCCTTGCCGGAGAACAGGTTGATGGCGGCGAGCATCGGCGACGTGGCGACCGGGCTGCCGACGGTGTTGGCATCGAACTCGGCGAACAGCGCCAATCCCTCGATCAGCGGCCGCAGTACCGCGGTCACGGTCTGATAGGCGACCGCGTCGCGCTGAATCCGATCCACCGCCCTCGCCTCTCCGCTGAGCGCCGCGCGGGTCATCCGGTATTGCAGCCCGGTGATCGCGAAGCCGACCGCCGAGTGGAAGCACCAGTGGTGGGTGAACTCGTGCAGGCAGCCGAGGGTCAGCTCCGGCGAACCCTTGCCCGGGTGCAGCAACTCGTCGAAATGGTCGGCGAGCCGGACCGCACCCAAGTGCGTGAGGTTGCTGGAAAGGTCTGTCCAGCTACGGGTTTCCGCCATCATCGCCCTCGGGCAGGCCCTGCAGGCCGAGCCCGTCGATGAGCTGTTTGATCACCTGCGCGTCCGGGGCGTCGCTCTCGCTGAACGAGAGGATCGCCGAGCGATCCACCTCGCTGCCATCGGCGTACAACACCTTGGCGCGCAGTTCGATTCGCTGTTTGCGGCGGTTCTTCATGGCCCACGCGGCCAGCGCGTGGATGGCCGGGGTGGCGCAGGCTACGGCGAGCACGAGCATGGTCGGCTCGCCGTAGCGGCTGCCCGGAATCTGTTCCGGCGTCAAACCCGGTGACTGCGTAGATAATTGGCGGGTGATGTCTTGAACGTCGGCGTGGTCCAGGTCGAACAGGGTGATCTTCACCGGTTCGGCGGTCATCGGACGACTCCCAGCTCTCGGCCGGCCGCGGCGCGGTCCGCCGCAGGCGCTGGGAATCGAGATTACTCGCCTTCCGGCACGCCGAGCACGAGTCTGCCGATCTCGCCGGCGATCACCTCGGTCGAGTACGCCATCAGCTGGCCCGCCTCGGCATCGCGCAGATGCCGTTGGATGGGTGACTGTTTGAGATAGCCCGAGGCGCCGCCCACCCGCACGCCCAATTGCGCCACCTCGACGGCGATCTTGTTCGCGAGGTACTTCGCGCGGGACAGGTTCGGGAAGAAGCTCGGTATCCCGTTGTCCGCCTCGAAGAGCGCACGCTCGTACAGCGCGTGCGCGGCCGCCAGCCTGGTCTGCACGTCGGCGACCTCGTACTGCACCCACTGCTGATGCGACAGCGGCTTGCCGAGGATCACCCGGGACCGCGCGTGCTCGACCAGGGCGTCCAGGGCCGCGTCGGCAATGCCGAGCGAGATCGCCGGGAGCCCGGCGGGGATGACCGCGAAGTCACCGAATCCCGGTGCGCGGCCGCGATATTCGGCGCGCAGCAGGGTGTGATCGAAGGACAGCAACTGGCTGCGGGTGGCGCGCAGGCCGAGGGTGTCCCAGATCGGGATGGTCGAGACGGTCGCATCGGGCACCACGCCGAAGAAGGCGGGAACGCCGTCGACGCGCGCGTTCACCAGGAGGTATTCGGCGATCTCGCAGCCGGAGACGAAGCGCTTGGCGCCGGTCAGCGACCAGCCGCCCGCCACCGGCACGGCGTCCTGCTGCGGGTTGAGAAAGCGGTTGCCGCTGGCCGGTTCGGACAGCGCGTTGGCGAAGCGCCTGCCCGCGAGGAATTCGTCGGCGAAGAACGAACCGAGCGTCTCGCCGGTGAACTCCGCGAGGGCGACGCCCGCCCCGGCGTGCATCGTCCAGATCGTCGCGGTCGACGGATCCGCCTTGGCCAGCGTGCGCACCACGTGCCCGAAGGCCGCGTAGCTCAGGCCGAGCCCGCCCACCCGTTCGGGTAACACGGCCCGGTCCAGGTCGGCGTCGTGTAGCGCGGTCAGGTGCGCCACCGCGATCTCGGCTCGCTCGTCGTATTCGGCCGCGACGGCCCGGAACCCCTCCGCCAACTCGGCGACTCGATCGAGCACCGTGCGCTCGGCATCGCGGACCGGAAAAAGGAACTGGGCAGTTGTCACGAAACGCTCTCTGGTCGAAGGGATTCGGCGGCCACCATGGTCGCCGGCGACTCGCCGACCCAGGGTACGCAGAAGCCCGGCCCGCTGTGACGGGAACCGGCCAGTGTGGCGGCTCGGGTCGGCGCCGCGCCTGTCCCTATGCCGGAGGGGCCGCTACGGGACGACCGGTTCCGGTGCGGCGCAGGCCCTTGTAGTCATAGAAGCGGGTGATCGCGACGCCGAGGACGAGCCCGACGGCCAGGCCGAGCGCGGCCATCCAGACGCCCCGGCTGAGCCCCGCCGGACCGCTGGCGTCGAAGTACAGGATCGCGCGGACGCCGAGGAACACCTGGTGCATCGGCTCGAACGACGCCAGCCAGCCGAAATACTTCGGCGTCGCCTCGATCGGCACGGTACCGCCGGAGGAGGGCAGGCCGAGGATGATGAACAGGATCAGGTTGAGCAGCAGGCCGGCCGAGCCGACCGCCGCGAGGATCGACAGGCCGGTGATGCCCACCGCGATGATGGCGAGCGCGCTGTAGAGGAACAGGCCGAGCGGATGATCGATGGGCATGCCGAGTGCGTTGCCGACGATAAGGAACACGCCCGCAACCACATTCGCGGTCACCACCAGCACGCCCCACTTGATCAGCAGGGTGTGGAAGCGGGAGATCGGCGTCGGCGGGAAGTGCACGAACCACGGCCCGTACTCGGTGGGCACGAAGCCGAGTTGCGCGTCGATCATGGTGTGGATGGTCATCGAGCCGACCAGGCCGGCCAGCAGGAGCAGCAGCGCGTAGAAGAACGCGGTGAGCCCCTGGCCGGTGCCGCTCGGCAGCGGATGGAACGGTTCGACCACGATCTGCAACGGTTCGGCGAGCGCGACCCGGGCGGCGCCGCTCAGCTCGGGCGCGGGCGGGCCGCCCGGCGGCGGGGCCAGCTGGGCCTTGACCTGCTCGCTCAGTTGCGCGCCGACCTGCTTGTTCACCTGATCGAGGGCCTGGCTACCGATCTGGGTGACGATCTCGGTGACGAATGCGCCGCTGCGCGGATTGGTCTGCAAGGTGATGATCGGGCGTTGGATGTCGCCGGGGATGACGCTGCCGACGCCGAGGATGCCCAGACGTTTGCTGAAGTCGCTCGGAATCAGGATGGTGCCGTAGACCTTGTTGTCCTGCATCCGCTGCGACGCCTCGTTGACCGCGAGCACCTGAAGGTCGATCTTGTCCGCGGGCACGGCCTGCTTCAGCCCCTCGGTGACCTCGTCGCCGAACTTGACCTGCCGCTCCTGGCCCGGCGCGCCGATGGTGTCGCCGACGTCCTGATTGACCAGCGCGATCGGGAAATCGTGCATGTTCTCTTCCGGATCGACCACATAGTCCAGGTACATCGTGCCGAGCAGGGCCATGAACACCGCGAGGACGGCCACCGGAATAAGCCACATGCGCAGGCCGAGGCGGCGGTCCGAACGAGCTGCATCCACGCTGTCCGTAGTCACGGTCTGGGACGGTAGCAGCAGACCGGTCGCGGATTCGGGAGGTTCGCCTGGTCGTTTGCTCTGCGTATGCGGAGAAGTCGGTGGCAGCCCCTACGGCGAGCGCAGGTCGAGGCGGCGGATCACCCGGTCGACCAGATCCGGCGGCACGCCCGGCTCGCGTCGCGCGGCCATCGCCTCGGCGCGCCCGGCGGTCAGCACCTCCTGATTGATCCGGGCCAGCTTGCGATTGAGGCCGAAGGTGCGGTCGGCGGCCGCCTTGGCGTCGTCGGCGGCCTCGGGATCGGCCCTGGCGAGCCGTCTTTCGATGCCGACGTGCAGCCGGTCATAGACCTCGTCGGGCAGGTCCTCGGTGCGCGCGACCTCGCGCAGCCGGGCGAGCTCGGCCCGCAGGACGCGCGTCCACAACCGCCGCTCCAGGTTCCGCTCCGCCTCGGTGTCGACGCGCACGCCCGTCGCGCGCACCACGAGCGACAGTGTCGGTCCCTGAATCAGCAGGGTGAACAACACCAAAGCGAAGGCGGTGAACAGGATTCCGCTGCGCCACGGGAAGTCGGCGCCCGGCTCGGTGGTCAGCGGAACGGCCAGTGCCAGCGCGACTGTGGCCACGCCGCGCTGCCCGGCCCACCAGGTCACCATGGTTTCGCGCCAGGTGTACGGCTCGTCCGCCTCCCGGCGCCGCCACCAGCGGCCGAACAGCGCCCAGGTCGCCATCAGCCAGGCCAGCCGGACCACGACCACCGCCGCGATCACCGCGCCGGAAACGCCGAGGAAGCGTGGCCAATCCGGCCCCACGTCGCGCAGCACGGTGGCCAGCTCCAGCCCGATCAGGCCGAAAGCGATTCCGGTGACCAGCATTTCGACGATCGACCAGAACGAGTCACCGATCAGCCGGTAGTTGCTGTCACCGAAATCGGACGCCGCGTCGGTCAGGTACAGCGCGCACACCAGCACCGCGAGCACCGCGGACCCGCCCCAGGCCTCGGCCAGCCGATAGGCGGCGAACGGCAGCGCCAAACCCAGCGCCACCTGCCACGCGGCCTCGTCCAACCGGCGCATCAGCCGGCTGCCGCCCCAGCCGAACACCAGCCCGACCGCGACGCCGACCACGGCGGAGACCACGAAGTCCAGGGCCGCCGACCAGGCGGAGAACTGGCCGGTGAACACCGCCTGCACCGCGATCCCGTACAGCACGATCGCGGTGACATCGTTGAACAACCCCTCCCCCTCCAGCACCGCGACCAGCCTGCGCGGTAACCCGAGCCGGCCGGCCAGCGCGCCGACCGCCACCGGGTCGGGCGGGGCCACCAGCGCACCGAGCACGAACGCGGCGGCCAAGGGCACCTCCGGCGCCCATAGCCGCACCACCACCGCGACCACCGCCGCCGTGGCGAACACCAACCCGACCGCCTGGAGCGCGATCGCACTCCAGTTCTGCGCGAAGGTCCGCCAGGACGTGCGCCGGGCGGCCGCGTACAGCAGCGGCGGAAGCAGCAGCGGCAGAATCAGATCCGGCGCGACCCGCACCTGCGGCACCGCCGGGATCAACGCGAGCACACACCCGAACACCGTCATCAGCACGGCGGGCGCCACACCGAGCCGCCGCCCGATCGGCTGGGCGAGGATCGTGCCGAACAGCACGAGAAACGGCAACTCCAGATGACTCACGCCAACACAGTGTTGATCGGCTCCCTGAGAAAAGCGACGGCGTGCGCCTGAGAAACCCCGGTGCGTTCGCGCAAGCGGACAGTGCGGTGATCGAGATGTCCGGTGGACGTCCGGGCGATCACCGTTTGAGCTGCCGCGAGCTGCGGCAATCTGGTGTTTACGACGCAGTTCCCCGAAGTGGTGAAAGGAGCTTCCGATGATCATCGGCATGGTTAGCCACTGGGTTCGTTCAGTGCTAGACCTAATCGGGATCTGACCCAGCTGTCCGAGCACGAACTAGCGCGACGCACCGCGGGACCGCCCGGTCTCGCGGTGCGTTCTTCGGTATCGCGAGGATCGCCCCCGTTGCGTACAACCGTGCCGGATGGGTAGGCCCGCCTGCATGGACGCAGAAGCCGCTACCGTCGGCGTCGAGGAGGAGTTTCTGCTCATCGACCCCGGCACCGGTCTGCCGGTCGCGAAGAACATCGAGGTCGCCGAGACGGCGGCCGCCCTCGGCGTCGAGTTGCAACTCGAACTCACCGGATGCCAGGTGGAGACCAGCACCGGCGTGCATGCCGATTCCACGAAGTTGGCCACGGAGTTGCGCGATCTGCGCTCCGGCATCGCCGACTGCGCCGAGCGGAACGGCGCCACGCTGCTCGCGGCGGCCATTCCACCGACCGTGCCGAACGAGTACCCGGTCACCGACACGCCTCGCTATCAGCGGATCGCCGACGCGTTCGGGACGCTCGCGCAGGAGCAGGGGTTGTGCGGATGCCACGTGCACGTGGCCGTGCCCGATCGCGAAACCGCCCTACAGGTCAGCAATTTCCTGCGCCCCTGGCTGCCGCTGTTCCTGGCGCTCACCGCGAACTCGGCGATCTACCGCGGCATGGACACCGGGTACGCCAGCTGGCGCAGCATTCTGTGGCGGCGCTGGCCGAGCGCCGGTCCCCCACCGCATTTCGGCTCGGCGGCCGAATACGACGCGCTGGTCGCGATGATGCTGGCGAGCGGCAGCATCCTGGACAAGAAGATGGTGTATTGGGATGTCCGCCCGTCGGCCGCCTTTCCGACGGTGGAGATCCGGGTCAGCGATGTGCCCGCCACCGTCGAGGAGACGGTGTTGCTCGCCACCCTGGTCCGGGCGACGGTGATGACCGCGCAGGACGCGTTGGCGCGCAACATCTCCGCGCCGCCGGTCAGCGACGAGGTGTTGCGCGCGGCCTACTGGAAGGCGGCCCGCACCGGACTCGACGGGAACGCGGTCGACCCGGTGCACGGGCGCATCCTGTCGGTGCGCGATCTGCTGAGCGAACTCGTCGGCTATGTCGGTCCGGCGCTGGACGAGCTCGGCGACCGGCAGCTGGTCACCGATTCCCTCGCCGCCGTGCTGGCGCGCGGCAACGGAGCGATGCGCCAGCACAACGCCTTCCGGCCCCGCAACGACGTCGGCGATGTGGTGGCCGAACTGACGGCGGCCACCCTGGCCGGTTGTCGCGCGACTACAACCAGATGAGGCAGAAGATGTGGCCCACCGGGTCGGCGTAGACGCGGAATTGGTCATTGTCGTTGGGCTGCACCAGTTTCGCGCCGAGCGCGAGCGCCTTCGGCTCGGCCTGTTCGATGTCGTCGACCAGCACGTCGAAGTGGATCTGCTGGGACGCTTCGGGATCGGGAAACCGCGGCGGCTGGTACTCGGGCGCGGACTGGAACACGATCCGCCTGCCCTCGCCGTCCACGGTGACCACCCAGGTGTCGTCCTCGTCCTCGGCCAGTTCGAGGCCGAGCAGGTTGATGTAGAACTCGGCGAGCTTGCGCGGCTCCGGGCAATCCAGCACCACGCTGCGCAGGCGCCCCACCGGTCCGGTTGATGTCATACGAAACCTCCTTCGATCGGCACCCTCGTCGCCTACCCGGCGCACCCGGCAGGCAAACACACGGTCCGAACGATCCACCACGGCCCGGCGGCGCTGCTGACGGACGGAGGCCTACGGATGATGAAACATGTTGTGTTCAAATAAGACTCGAGGTCCAAGCCTGCCGTGAGCCCTCTACGATGAGGCACACACAATCCACCATCGGGGGTACCGCATGACCGACCTGCCGCACGCGATCGACCAATCCAAGCCGAGCATCGCGCGGGTGTACGACTACCTGCTCGGCGGGAAGGACAACTTCGCCGTCGACCGGACGATCGGCGACCATTTCAAGAACAATCTGCCCGGCTCGGTGGCGATCGCCACCAGCAATCGGCAGGCGCTGATCCGCGCGGTCCGCGACCTCGCCCGCGCCGGGATGCGGCAGTTCATCGATCTCGGCAGCGGGCTACCGACCGCCGACAACGTGCACCAGGTCGCCCGCCGCCACGCGCCCGACGCCAAGGTGGTCTACGTCGACAACGATCCCATCGTCCTCGCGCACGGCCGCGCGCTGCTGGCCACCGATGCCGGGACCACCGTGTTCCAGGCCGATCTGCGGAACCCGCGCGCGATCCGGGAGCATCCCGAGGTGGTCGACCTGATCGATTTCGACCAGCCGGTCGCGGTCATCTTCAGCGCGATCCTGCACCACCTCAACGACGACGAGGCCCCGGCCGCGGTGGTGCGCTACTGGATCGGTCAGCTGGCGCCCGGCAGCATGGTGTACATCTCGCACTTCCGCTCGGGCGGCAATCGGGAGTCGGCGGCCGCCGAGGAGAAGCTCCAGGCGACGTTCGGGAGCGGACGCTGGCGCACCGACGCGGAGATCGCGGCGCTGTTCGGCGAGCTGGAGCTCATCGAGCCCGGCTTAGTGCCCTGCGCGAGCTGGCGGCCGGATGTGACGCCGGTCGACGCGGACGAGCGCGAATTGACCATCTGGGAGCGGCTGATCGTGACCGGCCTGGCGCGCAAGGCATAGACATGCGAAAGGGGTGTCGCGGCCCGCGGCACCCCTAGTTCGAATCCGGTTGTGCTGGTTGACTATTCAGCGCTTTCCTAGTCGGCGGGCTGCAGGATCACCGGCAACTTGCCGTGCCCGTTGGAGATGAAGCTGACCACGGTGCCCAACTCGGACGGATCCGCGGCCAGGCGCATGTTCGGGAACCGCTCGAAGATGGCGGGGAGCGCGACCGCCGCTTCCAGCCGGGCCAGCGGCGCGCCGAGGCAATGGTGCACGCCGTGCCCGAAGGCCAAGTGGTCCTTGGTAACCCGGGTGACGTCGAACTCATCGGCGGTGTCGCCGTGCACCTTCGGATCCCGGTTGGCCGCCGCGTAGGCGGGCAGGATCGGATCACCCTTGGCGATCCGCACGCCCTCCAGGTCGATGTCGTCCACCGCGAAGCGCAGCGGCAGGTGCGCGACCGGCGCCTCGAACCGCAGCGCCTCCTCGATCAGATCCGCCCAGCCGACCTTGCCGTCGAGCACCGTTGCCCGCTGCTCCGGCCGGGTGATCAGCGCGTAGATCGCCTGGTCGAGCAGGTTGACCGTGGTCTCGTGGCCGGCGCTGATGACCAGCAGCAGGGTGTCGATGAGTTCCTGCTCGGTCAGCTTGGAGCCGTCGTCCTCGCTGCGATGCGAGATCAGCAGGCTGGTCATGTCGTCGCCCGGGTTTTCCCGCCGGAAGGCCACCAGCTCGCCGAGGATGCGGTACATCTCCATGTAATTGGCCTGCGACTCCTCCGGGCTGAGCGCGGTGTCGAAGATGCCGTCGACGCACTTGCGCAGGCCGGGGTTCAGCGATTCCGGCACGCCCATCAGCTCGGAGATGACCTCGATCGGCACCGGGTACGCGAAACCCTCACGCAGATCGACCACTTCGCCGGCGGGCACGGCCGCGAGCTCGGCGATCAGCCGCTCGACGATCCGGGTGATCTGCGGGCGCATCGCCTCGGTGCGCCGGTGGGTGAACGCGGGAGCGACGAGCTTGCGTAGTCGACGGTGATCGGCGCCGTACGCGGTGAACATGTTGTTCACCGCGACCCACAGGAACAACGGCCAATCCTGCGGCACTTCGCCGTTGGCGAAGGCGGGCCAATGCTGTCTGGCATCCTTGGACACTTTGGGATCGACGAGCAGTCGCTTGAGCAGGTCGGCGTCGGTGATCGACCAGGCACGCACGCCGCCGGGCAACTCGACCAGGGTCGCCGGGCCGCGCTCGCGCAAGCGAGCCGCCTCGCCCTGGATGTCGGTGCCCGCCGGGTCTAGGACTAGAGGCTCGGTGTCCATCGGGGTCTCCTTAAAACACGTTCAACGGTGGTGACTTAGGGAAGACTACCGGGAGGGAGACCAGCGCTCGGTGGAAAGGACCTGGCCGCCAAGACAATTCACCCGGGGCGACGGCAAGTCCCAACTCGGGCAACGCATCGAGGAGCTGATCGATGGCGTCCTGCACGATGAGGTAGGCCATCGACCGGGCGGGGCAGGCGTGCGGTCCGACGCTCCAAGCCAGATGCGATCGATTATCCACGTACTCACCGACACTGATGGTCGGATCGTTGTTGCAACCGGACATGCTGATCACGACCGGCTGATGGGCGGGCAGCCAGACACCGTCGATGAGGATGGGCTGACGCGGGTAGGACACGCAGTAGTTCGCCATCGGCGGGTCGGTGAACAGCACCTCGTCGAGCGCGTCGCGGGTCGAAAGACTGCCACCCAGAACGTTTCCGGCGAACCGGTCGTCGGTGAGCATGAGCAGCAGCGTGTTGATGATCAGGTTCTGCTGCGGCTCGATGCCCGCGCCGTACAGGGTGACCAGCTGGTGGATCATCTCCACGTCGTCGAGCTTGGCCGGATGCGCGAGCAGCCGCGAGGTGATGTCGTCGCCCGGCTCCTTGCGCTTGGTGTTCACCAGCTCGAACAGCGCGTCGGTGAGCATGGCGTTGCCCTTGTCCGCGTTGACGCCCTCGAAGATCGCGGCCATGCCGGTGGCGACCTGCTGGCCGATCTCCGGCGAGCAGCCGAGCATCGCGTTGAGCACCGCGAAGGTGAGCGGGAAGGCGTACTGGCTGATCAGATCCGCGGCGCCGTCCTGGCAGAACGCGTTGATCAGCGGGATGGCGATCCGCTCGACGGTGGCGTGCAGGCTGTGCAGGTCGACCTCGGCGATGGCGGCCACGTTGGCCTGCCGGTACTTGCTGTGGTCCAGCCCCGCGCTGCGCAGCGCGTTGGGCCGCCACTCCAGCATCGGCAGGATCGGGCACTCACCGGGAACGCCCTTCTGCCAGGTGCGCGGATCGGCCGGGAAATGCTCGGGATCGTTGAGGATGCGCAGCGCGGTGTGGTAGCCGATCACCAGCGTGGCCGGCACGTCCGGGGCCAGGCTCACCGGCACCAATGAGCCGTATTGGCGGCGCATTTCGCGGTAGGCCACGTGCGGGTCGGCGGCGAATTCCTCCGAGTACAGCGACACCCGGGGGCCATCGGTGTCGATCGGTGATCCGTGCTGGACCGGGCAGGAACGCGGGGGCGTGGTCAAAGTCGTGACTCCTGACGATGGAACAGGAATTCGACGAGCGTGATCAGGGACCGCAGGCAGGTGCCCCGGTCGCGCGCGTCCAGGGAGGTGAGCGGTGTTTCGGGGGCCAGGTCCAGTGCGTCGCGGACCTCGCTCAACGGAAAGTTCTTGAAGCCTTCGAACTGATTGACCGCCACCGAATACGGCACCCCGCGCTCTTCCAGCACCGAGAGCACCTCGTCGGACTTCTCGATGCGCCGGGTGTCGACCAGCACCAGCGCGCCGAGCGCACCACGCGCCAGCTCCTCCCATAACGGGACGAACCGCTGCTGGCCCGGGGTACCGAACAGGTACAGCGCCAGCCGCGGATTGAGCGTGATGCGGCCGAAGTCCATCGCCACGGTCGTTTGCGATTTACCGGGCAGGCCGGCCATGTCGTCGACGCCGACGCTGGCCTCGGTGATCGTCTCCTCGGTGCGCAGCGGTTTGATCTCCGAGACGCTGCTCACGAAGGTGGTCTTGCCGACCCCGAAATTGCCTGCCACCAACAGTTTTACGGAACGGGTAACGGTCTCCGGCACATAGTCGACTGGGCGATCAGACGGCGAGAGCACGGAGCCCATTAAGTACCTCCTCGAGCAGAGCGATCTCCGGCAGGTTTTCCGCCGGGGTAGGTGTGACCAGGTGGCCGTTGTCCATCAGATCGGCCGCGACGATCTTGACAACGGACGGCGGGAGATCGAGGTACGCGGCGATCTCGGCGATCGATAACGTGCCTCGGCGGCTACAGAGATTGATGACCCGGCGTGCGTCGGGCGTGGCACCCGGCGATGGGTCCTTTGCGGCACGGACCAGGGTGACCAGGTCCAACTCGCGAGTGGGACGGGTGCGTCCCCCGGTGCGCACGTATGCCCGAACCAGGTCGGGATCACGCCGGGCCCGTGATGTCATGGCAATTCGCCACCATCGACACGCCTGCGCGGCTGGCTGCCCAGCTCGTGTCCGACCCGGCCGGCGAGCTCGTTCATCCGGTGTGCGATGAGCGCGACGTCGATCTCGGGGGTGGTCGCGACCCCGAGCAGCGCGCCGTCGCCCGCCGCGGTGATCAGGATCATGCCCTGGTCGTACTCGGTCATGTTCTGCCGCACCCCGTTGACGCCGTCCCCGCAGAACTCGCCGAGCGCCTTACCGAGCGAGCGCAGTCCGGACGCGGCGGCGGAGAAACGCTCCGCCTGATCACGCTCGATACCCGCGGAATGCGCGATCCGTAAACCGTCTTCGGACAGGAGGACCGAGAATCTGACGCCCGGGACGCTGAGGTCTTCGAGTAGCCAGCCCAGCTTGTTGCTGCTGTCGGTCACGGGTGTGGCCATCAGGATGTCATCCCTTCCGTGTGATCGGAATTGTCGGACTGTTCGCCTGCGGCGGCACGGCCGCTCTGCGAACCGGTGTGCCAGGCCGCGGCCACGTCGGGCCGGGCGAGGCCGGGTTCGGTACGCGGGCCCACCGGAGCCAGCGCGACCGTTCGGCGGCGCCGCTTCGGTAAGCCGCCGTTGGTGATCTCGTGCACGGCGAATGGCTCACTCTCACTGGGCTCTTCGCTCTCCGGTGCCCGATGCGACGCGGTCGTCGTGACCGCCGCGGGAGCGGGTTCGGCGGGAATCTCGACCGCGCGGGCGGGCACGGCCTCGTGCTGGCCGGGCTGCGGGGTCATCAGCAGCGCCTCGGGGATGTAGACCATCGCGCGCATGCCGCCGTAGACGTTCGGGCCGTCGATGTAGACGGTGAAGCCGTAGCGGCGGGCCAGCGCCGCGATGCCGGGGAAGCCGACCTTGGGCGACGGGCCGAGCTGGTGGATGTCGACCGAGCGCTCGTGCGCGAGCACCTGGCGCGCCTCTTCCATCTGCTCGGCGTTCATCCGCACGCCCGCGTCGTCGATGATCACGGTGACGCCGTGGTGCCCCTCCTGGAAGGAGACGTCCACGTACGAGGTCGGCGGCGAATAGCGCAGCGCGTTGTCGAGCAGGGTGGCCAGGGTGTGCACGAGCGGTTCCACCGCCCGGCTGATCACCACCCGATCGAGCTGGGTCGGGCGCACCCGCAGGTAATCGCGCACGCGGCCGACCGCGCCACCGACCACGTCGGTGAGCGACTGCGCCGGCCAGCGCCGGCCGGGCAGCCCACCGCAGACGATCACGTAGGACTGCGCCTGGCGGATCATCTGCTGCACGGTGTGGTCGATGCGGGTGAGGGTCTCGTACACCTCGTCGTTGCGGTGCTCACGCAGCGCGGAGCTGACCACCTGGCTGACGTCGGCGCCGAGGCTGACCACGGACGTGCCGAACGAGCGCACGGCCGCACTGGTCGCCTGCCGGGACGCGGCCGACACCTCGCCGCGCACCTTGTCCTCGGCGACCTTGATCGCCTGCTGCGCCTCGTGGTTGGTCTGGTCCCTGGTCTCCGACCGCAGCAGGCTCAGGTCGTCGGCGTATCGCTCGGCGATCCACCGCAACACCTGCGCGGTGCGCGAATTCTCCAGCCCCGGCGGCACTTCCACCGTCGGCGGCTGGCTGTCGAAGCGTCTGATCGACTCCGCGACCGACGGCAGCGTGGTGGTCGCGAAGTGCTCGACGGCTTCCTCCGCTGCTCTCTGCTCTCTGCTGAGTGCTTCGGCCCTTGCCCGCTGCTGTCTCGCGTACTGCACCGCGTACAGCGCGACTGCTGCCACTATGACGAGAGCAGCGGCGAGGATCCAGGAAAGCACCACGGCGATATCTTGATTCATCAGTTCTTTCGTCGTCGATTGCCGCCGAGGATCGGGTGCGCTTGCGAGCGCGCATGCACGAGGGCGCGTGGTCTGTCCGTCATTGTGCTTCGTCTCGCCTTCCTCGCGACGCCGACCAGCACACCCTGGTCGGATCTGGTCCACGTCGGAGGACCGGAGACCGTTCGAACAACAGATTGTGTCCGAACAGTTACCAGAACCCGACGCTGCGACATTAGCAGCTATGCAACCAGTTCTCTCCAGATCCAGTCACACGATTGCGTTTGCAGACATCAGATGACGAGTGCGCCGGGATGCGCAATAATGCTGCGCCACTAGTGATCACGGTCGCTTGCCACGCGATGACCAGGGGCGTTTCCGGCGTGGCGATAGAGGACACATCATCGGATCACTCTGCGGTACCGCGCATCACGCGCATGCCGTCAACCGCGCCTATCCGAAGCGGGTGCGAGAACAGGGTATTGGGGGTTGGTAGCGACCGGAAGTTTGCTGGAACGACCAGTTTGTTTTAGGCGGAAACGCCGGGGTGGTCCGAGTCACGCGGCTCGCGAAGGTTGCCCGAATGTCGCCCGACCACCTCGGACGTAATGATCGAGCCGATCATGAAGCCGTTCGCGCAGATGTGGAGCGCTATCTCTTCAGGTCAACTATGGCGAACTCCGGGTACCGGATACTATGCGGCCATGGCAAAGCTGAAGGTCTCCGTCGATGTGCCGATCTCGCCCGAGGAGGCGTGGTCGCACACGTCCAATCTGACCGACCTGGACAAGTGGCTGACCATGCACGAGGCGTGGCGCAGCGAGGTGCCGGAACAGTTGACGGTCGGGACGCAGCTGGTCGGTGTGGCCTCGGTGAAGGGACTGCGGAATCGGGTGACGTGGACGGTGAAGGCCGCCGAGGCGCCGCGGCGGCTGCTGCTGACGGGTGCGGGCAAGGGCGGCACCAAGCTCGGGCTGGAGTTGCTCGTGGCGCCGAAGGGCACGGGGTCGGAGGTGACGGTCGACATCGAACTCGGCGGCAGGTCGTTGTTCGGGCCGATCGGGGCCGGGGTGGCGCGCGCGGTGAAGGGCGACATCGAGCGTTCGCTGGACAAGTTCGTCGCGCTCTACGGCTGAAACCGGCGCTGCGACAGGCGTTATCGAGCCGCCGCGGTGATTCGGCGGCCGAGGCCTGCCTTCAGGTGATCGATGACGGCGCGGGTCCGGCGCGGCAGCGGGGCCGCGGCGGCGTATACGGCGGCGATGTCGGCGCTCGGGGTCTGGATGTCGGGCAGCACCTGGATGAGCGAGCCGTCGCGCAGCAGGGGCTCGACCTGCCAGAGCGAGCGCATCACCAGACCGCGACCGGCCAGGCACCACTGGGTGATGACGTCGCCGTCGTTGCTGATCAGGTTGCCCGCCACCCGGACGGAGAGTTCCTTGTCGCCGGTCTCGAAGCGCCACAGCGCGTAGTCGGATTCGTTCTCCCGCAGGATGATGCAGTTGTGCTGCTCGAGTTCGTCGAGGTTCGCGGGGGTTCCGTTGCGCCGCAGATACTCCGGTGACGCGCAGAGCACGCGGCGATTGACCCACAGCCTGGTCGCGGTCAGTCGGGAATCCCGGAGGGCGCCGACCCGGATGTCGATGTCGAAGCCGGTGCCCGCGATGTTCAGCGGCAGCGCCGAGAGTTCCAGGTCCACTTGCACTCTGGGGTTGCGCTCGACGAAATCCGCGACGAGCGGGGCGATGTGGGCGCGGCCGAGGCCGATGGTCGAGCGAACGTGGACGCGGCCGCGCAGTTCGTGCCGCTGCTCGGCGATCGAGTCTTCCAGTTCCTCGAGCTGGGCCGCGATCACCGAGGCGCCCGCGGCGTAGCGCTCCCCCTCCGGGGTCAGCGTCAGCCGCCTGGTGCTGCGCTGCACGAGCAGCACGCCGAGCCTGGCCTCCATCTGGGCGAGCCGCTTGCTCACCGAGGACACCGAGACGCCGAATTCCCTGGCGGCCTCGGTCAGGCTGCGGGAACGGGCGACGATGTCGAAAAAGGTGACGTCGTCGGTGGACGCACCGGACACGGCGACCTCCTCGTCTTTTCCATTCGGGAAAGAGTCTCTTTCGCGTTGCGTGCTTTTGCCGCGGAATATCCGAGCCTACCGTTGTGATCGGCCCCACACCAACGTATTCCGGGGCCGATATCCACGAGATCGGAGCACGCCACGATGGGTTCAACGCACCGTATTGCCGTCATTCCGGGCGACGGCATCGGCAAAGAAGTCGTGCCGCAGGGAGTTCGAGTGCTGGAGGCCGCGGCGACCGCGTTCGATTTCACCCTGGATTTCACCGAGTTCGACTTCGCCAGCGCGGAATATTACACCGCGACCGGGCAAATGCTGCCGGATCGGTGGTTCGAGGAACTGGCGGGCTTCGACGCGATCTTCTTCGGCGCGGTGGGGTGGCCGGAGGTGGTGCCGGACCACATTTCGCTGTGGGGCAGCCTGTTGCAGTTCCGGCGGCATTTCGATCAGTACGTGAGCCTGCGGCCGGTCCGGCTGCTGCGCGGCATCAGCAGCCCGCTCGCCGGCCGCGAGCCCGGTGACGTGGACTTCTATGTGGTCAGGGAGAACACCGAGGGCGAGTATTCGAGCATCGGCGGCAAGATCTTCGAGGGGACCGACCGGGAGACGGTGATCCAGGAGACGGTGATGACCAGGACCGGCGTCGACCGAATCCTGAAGTACGCCTTCGAACTCGCCCGGCGGCGGCCGAAGGGGCACCTCACCTCGGCGACCAAGAGCAACGGCATTTCGATCACGATGCCCTATTGGGACGAACGGGTCGCGGCGATGGCGGCGGAGTATCCCGATGTCGAGGTGGACAAGTATCACATCGATATTCTGACGGCCAATTTCGTGTTGCATCCGGACTGGTTCGATGTCGTCGTCGCGAGCAATCTGTTCGGCGATATTCTTTCCGATCTCGGTCCCGCGTGCACCGGGACCATCGGTATCGCACCGAGCGGAAACATCAACCCGGAGCGGCTGTTCCCGAGTTTGTTCGAGCCGGTGCACGGGTCCGCGCCGGATATCGCCGGACTCGGCATCGCGAATCCGATCGGGCAGATCTGGAGCGGCGCGATGATGCTGGAGCATCTCGGCGAGCAGGCTGCGGCCGACGCGGTGCTCGCGGCGATCGAAACGGTGCTGGCTCAGGGGAAGTCGGCGCTGACCCCGGATATGGGCGGGACCGCGACGACGGAATCCGTCGGCGGGCAGGTGCGCGCGGAGCTGGAGTCGGCGGCCTCGATGGCATCGGTGAGCCGGTCATGAGTCTGCAAGCGAAAACCGCGCGGTCGTTCACGCTGCCGACGCTGGACGGGATACCGCTGGTCGTGCCGATCGTGCTCACGGCGGGGGTGCTGGCCGCGGGGGTGTTCGACGCGGTGCCGAAGAACATGATCGGCGGGCTGGCGGTGATCGTCGGGCTCGGCATGCTGCTCGGGCCGCTGGGCAATCGGCTGCCGGTGATCTCGAAGATCGGCGGCGGGGCGCTGATCTGCCTGATGGTGCCGTCGGTGCTGGTGTATTTCGGTGTGTTCAACGCGAATACGCTGGCCGGGGTCAATGCCCTCATGAAGGAGGCGAACTTCCTCTACTTTGTCATCAGCACGCTGGTGGTGGGCAGCATCCTCGGGATGAGCCGGAAGGTGATGGTGGGCGGGCTGATTCGCATCTTCCCGCCGCTGGTCCTCGGGACGGTGGCCGCGGTGTCGGTGGGGATCGGGGTGGCGATGGCGTTCGGGTACGGCTTTCATCGGGCGCTGTTCTACATCGTGGTGCCGATCATCGGGGGCGGGATCGGGGAAGGGGTGATCCCGCTGTCCTCGGCCTACGCGTCGGCACTGGGCGGGGAGCCGGGAAGTTATGTGGCGGAACTGATTCCGGCGGCGATCATCGGCAACATCGCGGCCGTGATCATCGCGGGGCTGTTGCGCAGGCTCGGGGATCGGCGGCCGCAGCTCGACGGCGGGGGTCAGCTGGTGAAGGTGCCGGCGCCGGAGATCACTCCCCCGGTCGCGCCGCCGGAGACCGCCGGTGCGGGTCGCAATCACGCGCTCGGCGTGCTGATCATCTGCGGTCTCTTCGTGCTGGCCACGCTGCTGGAGCAGGTCGTGCATCTGCCCGCGCCGGTGCTGGTGATCATCATGTCGGTGCTCTGCAAGCTGTTCGGCGTGTTTCCGGCCGAGGTGGAGGACAGCGTGCGCGGGATCTACACGGTCATCGCGCGGCACTTCATCTATCCGACGATGATCGGGCTCGGCATGCTGTATCTGCCGTTGAAGAACATCATGGGCGTGATCTCGGTGGGCTATGTGGCCGCGTGTATCGGCGTGGTGATCGCCATGGCCGCCACCGGGTTCTGGGTGGGGCGGGCGATCGGCATGTACCCGATCGACGCCTCGCTGGTGACGGTGTGCCACAGCGGGCTCGGTGGAACCGGGGACGTGGCCATCCTTTCGGCGTCGAACCGGATGAATCTGATGCCGTTCGCGCAGATTTCGACGCGGATCGGCGGGGTTACGACCGTGATCTCGGCGGCGGCGCTGATCAGGGTGGTCGAAGGATGAGGGTTCTGGTCGCGCCGGACAAGTTCAAGGGGAGCCTGACCGCGGCCGAGGTCGCGCGCTGGCTGGCCCTCGGGCTGGCCGACGCCGGGGTCGAGGGGCGGCAACTGCCGCTGGCGGATGGTGGGGACGGGAGCGTCGATGCGGCTGTCGCGGCGGGGTTCTCGGGGCGTTCGTGCACGGTGGCGGGTGCGATCGGGACACCGCGGCGCGCCGTGCTGGCGGTGCGCGGGGACACGGTTGTCGTCGAGGTGGCGAATACCTGTGGACTGGGCACGCTGCCCGGTGGCCGTGGGCAGCCGCTGGATGCGTCGAGTCTCGGCCTGGGGCAGGCCATTCGGCAGGCGTTGCGGTTCGCCCCTGGTCAGGTGGTGCTGGCACTCGGGGGCAGCGCGAGCACGGACGGCGGCATGGGGTTGCTCACCGCCTTCGGGTTCCGCTTTCTCGACGCCGCGGGGCGCGTTCTACCGCCCAGTGGGCGAGCGCTACTCGACATCGCCGCGATCGATACGGCCGCGGCCGTGCGCTTACCACCGGTCGAGTTGCTGGTGGCCGGTGATGTCACGAACCCGCTGACCGGATTCGACGGGGCGGCCGCGGTGTACGGACCGCAGAAGGGGGCCGACCCGGCAACGGTGTGCCTGCTCGATCGTGGACTCCGGCACCTGGTGGACATGCTGTCCCGCAGCGGCTTTCCCGAGGCGGACCGGCTCGCCGCGACGCCCGGCGCGGGCAGCGCGGGTGGGATCGGCTTCGCCGCCCTGCTGCTCGGGGCGCGGATGAACTCCGGGGCCGAGTTCTTCCTCGATCTGCTCGATTTCGATCGGCATTGCGCCGAGGCCGATCTGGTCATCACCGGCGAGGGGAGCCTGGACGCACAGACCGAGCACGGCAAGCTGCCCGCCGTGGTCGCTCGGCGCGCCGGGCCGGTTCCGGTCGTCGCCGTCGCGGGGCGCAGTGAGATTGCCGGAAGTCGTTGGCGGCACAATGGTTTCGCCGACGTCTACGCACTCACCGACTACACCGATCGCGATACGGCGGGCGATTCCGCGCTGACGGCCGAATTGCTCGTGCGCATCGGTGGCAAGATCGGGCGCTCGCGATTACCCGAATCGACCGGCGTTCGGTAGGTCGGGTCGCCGCCCGAGACGATCTCTTTCGGTCAGCTCGGCAGGTCGGCGGTGACCAGGCGATAGCCCAGATCCAGGTGCGGCCGATCGACGAGATCGGCGTATCGGGAGTGCCATTCGCCGGTCACCAGGTCCTGCCGCAATCGGGACAATCCCGGTAGCAGTAGCGGTTTCGGCGTCAGCGCCAGCATCGACATGCCCGCCCGGACCGTTTCGTCGAGATAGGCTTCGGGCCTGCGCCAGTAGGCGCCACCGAAGCCGTCTACACAATCGTGCGGCACCGGGATCGGCTGGATCTGCGGATCTTTCAGCAATCCCGTGAGCCGGGACAGCGCGACGGAGAGCCGCCCGTCGGTCTCGGCCGCCGCGGGCAGGTAGTCGCGTACCAACCAGAACTGCCGGTACACCGCATGATCCCAGGTGAGGATCGCGACGCGGCGGCGAGCAACCCGGGTCATCTCGGCGATGCCGCACTCCAGGTCGGTCCAGTGATGAACGGTGAGCACGGCAAGTGCCGCATCCACCGAATCGGTCCGCAGCGGCAGGCGTTCGGCCGTCGCACGCACCGCCGGCGCCGCGCCCACCGGCCGTTGCGCGATCATCACCCGGCTGGGCTCCACAGCGAGCACCGTCCGACTCGGCTCATACGAACCAGTACCCGCCCCGATATTCACCACCGTCCGCATACCGCGCAGCGCGCCCGCGATCACGTCCGCAATCCGCGGATCAGCCTGGCGGGTCACCGAATACGTCCGCCCGGTAGCGTCGTAAACGGTCATCGGCGCACCCGGCGGCACAGCGCGGTGCCGCGACCGCCGCCTGCCCTCACGACGTTGATCGACATAGTCGGACACTACCGCGAGCGGGTGCGCCGATCATCACCTCAGATCTGCCTGCCCGGGCGGGTGGCAGCTCATCGCTGGTTCGCGAGCCAGCGGGAGTTCAGCTCTCGCTCGGCGGCTGTGGTGAGCGAGCCGAGGACGCGCAGGCGGGCGATGCCGCCGTCCGGGTAGATGTCGACGCGGACGTGGGTGGCGGGGCGGTCGGTGGGGGTGAGCCGGAATCGATGGGGGGTGTCGGGTTGCAGGGTTGTCCTGGGCAGCAACTCGTACCATGCGGGGTCGTCGGCCGGCGGAAGTGGTTCGGGGCCCTGATGATCGATGGCGCGGATGCGGGTTTCGCCGGGCGCGTTGAACAGCAGGTTGGTCGTGTCGAGTTCGATCAGCGCGGGGGTACCCTGCGCCGCGAGTTCGATGACGGCCCAGTCGTTTCCGGTGTCGCGACGGCGAGCCGTCTCCCAGCCCTCGGCCTGGTTGCGGGCCAGGCCCGGGGAGAGCATGTTGTCCGGAGCCGAGTAGAACATGTTGGAGCAGGCGATCGTTCGGGCGCCGTTCTCCAGTGCGGCCAGATCCACGGTGAGACCGGTGAGCAGGGTCGGGTCCGGAACCACCTCGCCGTGCACGCGCAGCCGGGCGACGCCGCCATCGGGATAGATGTTCAGGCGGACGTGGGTGAAGATGCGGTCGTCCGAGACCGCGAGCTCGTGCTTCGCGTCGCCGCCGAGTGCGGTGCGCGGCACGATCTCGGCCCATTCGGCCGAATCCAGTTGCGCCGGCGAGGGATAGCCGGGAGCCCGGCAGGCCTCGATCGAGGTGAACGGCGGATAGTTGCCCTTGAACCACGCGGTATCGATGACGACGCCGCGAATCACGCCGGGCATGCCGAGCCGGATCATCGCCCAGTCGTGGCCGGGTCCGCGATGCCGTCGCGTTTCCCAGCCGTCGTACTCCTGGCCCTTGGGCCCGAACGTGTGCTCGGCGAAGCGAGGTTCCCACGGGTTGATGAGGTTTTCGCGTTCCTCGAACGACTCGTCGCTGGCGGCGATCACCCCCGCGCGATTGGTGCGCAGCGCCAGATCGGGCAGGCCGGTGAAGTCAGACATTGTTTCCTATCCGGTTGTGGTGCAGGGAAATGAGGCGGCCCGCGGGCGGGTGGCCGTTACCGACGACGCGACCGCGGAGCCACGTGGCGTGGACGAGGCCGCGTAGTTCGCGACCGCCATAGGGCGTGATCGGGTTCTTGTGCGCCAGCGCGCCCGGATCGACGGTGATCGGCGCCCACGGGTCGAAGGCCACCAGGTCGGCATCGCAACCGACCGCGATCCGCCCCTTGTCCGGCAGCCCGGCCAGTTCGGCGGGCGCGGCGGCCATCCAGCGGACCACGTCGGTCAGCCGGAACCCGCGCTCGGCGGCGGCCGTCCACACCGCGGGCAGGCCGATCTGCAAGGACGAGATGCCGCCCCAGGCGGTCGCGAAGTCGCCCTCTTTCAACTCCGGCGTGCACGGCGAATGGTCGGAGACCACACAGGACAGCACCCCGTCGGCCAAGCCCTGCCACAGCGCGTCCTGGTTGCCTGCGTCGCGAATCGGCGGGCAGCACTTGAACGCGGTGGACGACGCCTCGGCGGCCGACAGCGTCAGATAGTGCGGGCAGGTCTCCGCGGTGATCCGGACACCTCGCGCCTGCGCCGCCGCGAGCGGTTCGAGACAGGCCGCGGCCGAGACGTGCAGGATGTGCGCGCGCACGCCGGTCAGCTCGGCGAGCGAGATAACCTCTTGCACCGCAGCACTTTCCGCCGCTCCCGGCCGCGAATCCAGGAACGCGCGATACGTCCCGTCCACCGGATCACGCAGGCGCACCGGATCTTCGGCGTGCACCACCAGCAACCCGTCGAACTCGACGAGCTCACGCATCACCCGCTCCACCTCGCCGAGCCCGAGCGGCGGGAACTCGTCCACCCCGGACGGGGAGAGGAAGCATTTGAACCCGGCCACACCCGCCTCGTGCAGCGGCCGCAGCGACGGCAGGTTTCCCGGAATCGCCCCGCCCCAGAACGCGACGTCCACATGGCACTGCCCCTGCGCCACGGCCTGTTTCATCGCCAGGTCCGGCACGCTGACCGTCGGCGGCAGCGAGTTGAGCGGCATGTCGACGATCGTCGTCACCCCGCCCGCCGCGGCGGCCTTGGTGGCCGTGGCGAAACCCTCCCACTCGGTCCGCCCCGGCTCGTTGACGTGTACGTGCGAATCCACCAGGCCGGGCAGCACGACGAGGTCGGCGAGATCGGTGGTCGCCGCGGCGGCCGGCACCGCGTCGTAGTCCGCCAGCTCGGCGATCTTGCCGTCCCGCACGGCGATCGAGGCCGCGCGGATTCCCTCCGGCAGGGCGACCCGCCGGGACCGGATAACCAGATCATGCATGAGCACTCGCTCCCAGCCAGGCGCCGGCGATCTCACCGGCGAGCCGTTCCAACAGGGGTCCGGCCTGCGCCATGCAGACCTCGGGGTCGGGTTCGAGATCGGTCAGCGCGTACGCCTGCTCGATGTGGGCGTCGCGCAGTTGCTCGCCGGTGAGCGAGCGCCGCCCGGCCACCGCGACGACCGGCACGGTGGCGCCCGCCGCGGCCCGGGCGACCCCGACCGGCGCCTTGCCGTGCAGGGTCTGCGGGTCGAGCGAGCCCTCGCCGGTGATTACCAGCCGCGCCCCCTCGACCTGCTCGGCGAAGGACATCAGATCGAGGATGATCTCGATGCCCGGCCGCACCGTCGCGCCGAGGAAGGCGAGCGCGGCATAGCCGACCCCGCCCGCCGCACCAGCGCCGGGCCGATCCGCTACGTCGGCGCCGAGGTCGCGCTCGACGATCGCGGCCAAACGGGCCAGGCCCCATTCCAATTCGTCGATATCGCGCTGCCGCGCACCCTTCTGCGGCCCGTACACCTGTGCGGCACCGCGCGGTCCGAGCAGTGGGTTGTCCACGTCCGAGGCGACGATCACCGGCACCTGCAGCATGTCACTGGCATCGATGCGGGCCAGCCGGGTGAGCGCCGCGCCGCCGCGCGGCAACTCCCGGTCGTGCTCGTCGAGGAACCGGACGCCGAGCGCGGACATCATGCCCACTCCCCCGTCCGTGCACGCGCTCCCGCCGAGACCGAGCACCACGCTGCGCGCGCCGCGGGTGGCGGCCGCGCGGATCAGCTCGCCGGTGCCGTAACTCGTTGCGGTCATGGCGGTTTGGAATGTCGGCCGAATAGGCAGCCGACGCAGGCCGGACGCTTCCGCGAGCTCGATCACGGCGGCCTCGCCCCGCATCGCGAACGAGGCGGCCACCGGTGACCCCAGCGGGCCGGCGACGCCCGTCTGGAAGCGGACGAAGCCCGACTCCACGACCGCGTCGACCGTGCCGTCACCGCCGTCGGCCACCGGCATGGTGACGACGGGGAGGTCCGGGCGCACCCGGCGGAGTCCGGTCGCGATGTGCGCGGCGACCTGAGGCGCGGTCAGCGACCCCTTGAACTTGTCGGGGGCGATGACACAGTGTCCTTCGCGCCACCCGCCGCGCACACCGCTCGAGCGCAGCGCGTCCGGCCCGCTCACCTGCCGCCCCCGACCGGTTCCGGCTCCGGTTCGATGGCGACGGTGGCAGTGGGCGCGTCCGCGGCGGACAGCGCCAATTCCTCGAATTCGACGATATTGTCGATCTCCAAGCCCATGGACACGTTGGTGACGCGTTCGAGGATGCATTCCACGACCACCGGCACCCGGTGCTCGACCATCAGCTTCTTGGCGTCCTCCAGAGCCTGGCCGATGTGTTCGGGCTCGAAGACGCGGATCGCCTTGCAGCCTAGCCCTTCCGCCACCTTCACGTGGTCCACGCCATACCCGCCGACCTCAGGACTGTTGATGTTGTCGAAATCGAGCTGCACGTAATAGTCCATGCTGAACGCACGTTGCGCCTGACGGATCAGACCCAGATACGAGTTGTTCACCAGCACATGAATATACGGAATGCCGAACTGCGCCCCGACCGCCAATTCCTCGATAAGGAACTGAAAGTCGTAGTCACCCGACAACGCGACCACCGTCGCGTCCGGGACCGCGGTCGCCACCCCCAGCGCCGCGGGCAAGGTCCAGCCCAGCGGCCCCGCCTGCCCAGCATTGATCCAATGCCGCGGCCGGTAGACATGCAACAGCTGCGACGCCTGGATCTGCGAGAGACCGATCGTGCTGACATAACGGACATCCGGCCCGAACGCCCTGTTCATCTCCTCATAGACCCGCTGCGGCTTGATCGGCACATTATCGAAATGAGTCTTACGCTGCCCGAGCTGCTTTCGCGCCCGCACCTGCCCCGCCCAATCGGACCGATCACGCAACATCCCCGCCCCCGCGAGCTCCCGAGCGACCTCGATGAACACCCTCAGCGCCGCACCCGCATCGGAAGTAATACCGAAATCCGGGGCGAAGACCCGCCCGATCTGCGTCGGCTCGATATCGACATGCACGAACGTGCGGTCCTTGGTGTAGGTCTCCACCCCACCGGTATGCCGGTTAGCCCACCGATTCCCGATACCAACAACGAAATCGGACTCCAGCATCGTCGCGTTCCCATACCGGTGCGAGGTCTGCAAACCGACCATCCCCGCATGCAACGGATGATCATCGGGAATCGTGCCCCACCCCATCAACGTCGGCACCACCGGAACACCGGTCAGCTCAGCGAACTCGACCAGCAGACCCGCGGCATCGGCATTCACGACGCCACCACCCGCCACCAGCAGCGGCCGCTCGGCCGCGTTCAACATCGCGAGAACCTTTTCCGCCTGCGCCCGAGTCGCCGCCGGACGATGCACCTGCAACGGCTCGTAAGTCTCGATGTCGAACTCGATCTCGGCCAGCTGCACATCGATCGGCAAATCAATCAACACCGGACCCGGCCGACCCTCACGCATCAACCGGAACGCCTTCTGGAAGCTACCCGGCACCTGCGCAGGCTCCAGAACCGTCACCGCCCACTTCGCCACCGGTCCAGCGATCGAGGCGATATCGACAGCCTGGAAATCCTCCTTGTGCAACTTGGCCACCGGCGCCTGCCCCGTAATGCACAAAATCGGAATCGAATCAGCACTGGCCGAATACAACCCAGTGATCATGTCCGTACCCGCAGGACCCGACGTGCCGACACACACACCGATATTGCCCGCCACCGCCCGGGTATACCCCTCAGCCATATGCGAAGCAGCCTCGACATGACGAGCCAGCACATGCTTGATCCCACCATGGGCCCGCATCGCGCTATAGAACGGATTGATCGCCGCCCCCGGCAACCCGAACGCCTGCGTCGCACCTTCCTTTTCCAGAATCAACACCGCGGCATCGACCGTACGCATCCGTGCCATGCTCAACGCTCCTTGTTCTGGCGCGCGCCGCACGATTGCATCGCGCGCAGCACTGCATTGCCGGCAGTTCTCTCGCCGCGCACCCAGCCGTCCGGCAGCCGGATGCCGCATTCCTCGTGCCGCGCAGGCATTGTGGGCGTGGCCGGCATCCTCATGCCTCGCCCCGGCCCGACAGCGCCTCCGCGACCAGCAGCAGACCGGAGTGATCGAGCGAGCCGTAGCCCATGGCCCGGCCCGCCGCGATGAGCTGCGCGGTCAGCGCACCCATCGGGATGGAGACCTCGGCCTCGCGGGCGGCCTGCAGGATGATGCCCATGTCCTTGTGGTGCAGGTCGATCCGGAAGCCGGGCACGAAGTTGCGGGCGAGCATGGTTTCGCGCTTGAGCTCGAGGATCTTGCTGCCCGCGAGCCCGCCGGCCAGCACGTCCAGGCCCTTGGCCGCGTCCGCACCCAGGTTCTCCATCAGCAGGATCGCCTCGGCGACCAGCGCGTAGGTACCGCCGACGACGAGCTGGTTGGCCGCCTTCACGCACTGCCCGGCACCACTGCCGCCGACCAGCGCGAAGGTCTTGCCGACCGTCTCGAAGATCGGTGTGGCGGAGGCGAAGTCGGCCGCGGAGCCGCCGACCATGATGGACAGCGCCGCGTTGATCGCCCCGTTCTCCCCGCCACTGACCGGGGCGTCCAGCACGCGCAGGCCGTTCTTCCTGCCCTGCTCGGCGGTCCACTTGGCGGTCTTGGGTGTGATCGTGGAGAAGTCGATGTACAGCGCGCCGTGGACGGCGTGCTCGACGATGTCGGGGAAGACCTCTTCGATCTGCTCGTCCTGGGGCAGCATCGTGATGACGATGTCCTTGTCCCGGACCGCCTCGGCCACGCTGGCCGCCGCGGAACCGCCCGCCGCTTTGAGCTTTTCCAGTCCCTTGGGCCCGATGTCGTACCCGGTCACCTCGTGTCCGGCCTTGACCAGGTGTCCCGCCATCGGACTGCCCATGATTCCGAGGCCGATGAATCCGATATTGCTCATGCCGACATCCACTTCCAATCCAGCTCGGGGTCTTTGTATTCCAGGCCGATCCACCCGTCGTAGCCTGCGGCGGCGAGGGTTTCGAACAGCGTGGTGAAGTCGAGTTCGCCGGTGCCCGGCCGGCCGCGACCGGGATCGTCGGCGATCTGTACGTGGCCGATGTAGCGCGCGTAGGTCTTGATCACCTGGATGAGGTTCTCGTCCATCCGCGCCAGGTGGTAGAGGTCGCAGAGGAAGCGCACGTTCGGCTCGCCGGTCTGCTGGATCACCCGCACGGCGGCCTCGGCGCTGACGATCGGATAGTGCGGCGACTCAGGGGCATTCAACGCCTCGACGAGCACCGTGGCGCCGATCCGGGCGGCGGCGCGCGCCGCCAGCCGCAGGTTCTCCAGGGCGAGCGCGTCCTGCTTCGCCGGGTCCTCGCCCGCGATCCGGTTGCCGTAGAGCGCGTTCAGCGCCCGGCAGCCGGTGCGCTCGGCGATCCCGACGGCCACCTCGATGTTGTCCCGGAACCTGGTGACCTCACCGGGGACGGACACCAGCCCGCGGCCGACCGGAATCAGATCGATGAAATTCAGCCCGACCAGCTGCACGCCGGCGTCGTCGAGCGCGCGAACAAATGCGTCGATCTCGTTATCCGCCGGCGTGGGGTCTTCGCCGAAGGGCCACCAGAATTCGACCGCGTCGAAGCCGGCCGCTTTAGCCGCGGCGGGCCGCTCCAGCAGCGGTAGGTCCGTGAAAAGAATAGAGCAATTGACGTCGAATTTCGGGAGACCGGACTCCCCTGCGTAATGCTTCACTCAGCTCCTTCGCGATATTTCTTCCAGCTGCCGATGCGGGTGATGTCGATCAGTTCCGGGTACGAGGTCGGCGGGCGACGCAGCACCATCGACAGGACCGACCTGCCGTCGTCCAGCTCGATCGCGCCGAGCTCCAGCTCGGGCGGTTCCGCAGGTAGCAGGTGCTCGCGCAGCACGTCGAGGGGCACGTCGAACAGCTCGCCGGTGATCGAGTAGCCACCGTCCGGCGCGGGCTCGAGCCCGGGGAAACGGTCGCCGACCGAGAAGAATCGGTAGCGCGGAGCGGTTTTCGCTTCACCGGCGAACGGCGCGCCGTTCAACAGATGGTTGAGCGGCCCTCCGCGCATGGCGGAGCCGTTCAGAAAAATCAACGGCATAATCGGGTCCTTTTGTGTCGAATTTCACCAAGTATGCGTGGATTACCTGGTTATCGGATAGATGAGATCAACCCAAAGCTGATCGACCATTCCGTAGCGGCTTTTGTATGATGCTCCAGCGATAGGTTGGGCCGGGGCGAATACATCACCAGACCGGCGCCAAGTCCCGATGAATGGGCCCGTCGCTGGTCGTCAGCGGCCGCGTCGAGCCGCCGCGCCGGACCGCGACGATCTCGGCCGCGATGGCGACCGCGGTCTCCTCGGCGGTGCGACCGCCCAGATCGAGCCCGATGGGCGAATGCAGCACGGCCAGTTCGGCTTCGGTGAGACCGGCGGCGCGCAGACTGGCCATCCGTTCATCGTGCGTGCGCCGCGAACCCATCGCGCCCACGTAGGCCACGGGCAGTCGTAATGCTTTCTCCAGCAACGGGATATCGAACTTCGCGTCGTGGGTCAGCACGCACAGCACCGTCCTGGCGTCGACCGCGGTGCGGGCCAGATAGCGATCCGGCCACTCGACGACGACCTCGTGCGCGTCGGGGAACCGCGCCGGGGTCGCGAACACCGGACGGGCGTCGCACACGGTGACGTGATAGCCGAGAAACCGGCCCATCCGCGTCACCGCGGCCGCGAAATCGATGGCGCCGAACACGATCATGCGCGGCGGCGGCACATACGACTCCACGAAGATCGTGACCTCGCGCTCGCCGCACCCGATCACCCGCACGCCGGTGGCGGCCAGCTCGAGCATGGCCCTGGCCTCGGCCACCACCACCGGATCGAAGGTGGCGCCGAGCGTCCACCACGGACCCAAAGCCATTGCGGCCCCGGTGTTCAGGTCGCGCACCAGGGCGACCGGCTCGGCCGACCGGAGCAGCGCCTCGATCGTGCCGTGCGCCGCGGGAGTGATCGGCTGAACGAATACCTCGATCTTCCCTCCGCAGGTCAGGCCGACGGCGAACGCGTCGTCGTCGCTGTACCCGAAGGTTTCGCGCACCGGTTGCCCGGTGCGCAGCGCCGCGCGGCAGAGCTCGTACACCGCACCCTCGACGCAGCCACCGGAAATGCTTCCGATGACCACGCCGTCGGCGTCCACCGCCAGGGCGGCGCCCGGTGGCCGCGGCGCACTGCCGCTGACGCCGATGACGGTGGCGACGGCGTAGGACTTGCCCGCCGTGTGCCAGTGCAAGAGTTCTGCCGCGAGGTCACGCATTGTTCGTTCGCCGTTCTATCCGCCGAGCAGTAGTTCGATGGCCGCGATGCCGAAGTAGCCGGCGAACACGACCCCGACCACCCAGATCAGCCAATGGATTTCGCTGAATTTGCCGCGCGCCGCCTTGATCACCAGGAAGGCGATGACGCCTGCGCCGACACCGTTGGTGATCGAGTAGGTGAACGGCATCAGCACGATGGTCAGGAAGGCGGGCACCGCGACTTCCAGGTCGGCCCAGTCGATCTTGCGGGCCTGGGTCATCATCAGCGCGCCCACCAGCACGAGCGCCGGCGCGGCCGCCTGGATCGGCACCACCGCGGCCAGCGGCGTGAACAGCACTGCGAGGCAGAACAATCCGCCGGTCATCACGCTGGCCAGCCCGGTACGCGCGCCCTCACCGACGCCCGTCGCGGACTCGACGTACACGGTGTTGCCCGCGCCGCCGCTGACCCCGCCGATGACCTGCGCGACACCGTCGATCGTCAGCACCTTGCCCAGGCCGGGCATGGTGCCGCGCTCGTCGAGCAGTCCCGCCTCGTCACACACGCCGAACACGGTGCCCATGGCGTCGAAGAACCCGGTGAGCACCAGCGTGAACAGCACCACGCCCGCGACCAGCCCACCCGCCTTGGCGAATCCGCCGATCAGGTCGATGTTCAGCACCAGCCCGAAATCGGGCGCCGCGAAGAATCCCTTCGGGGTCTCCGGCACCACCGGTCCCCACGCCTTCGGATCGATCTCGGCCAGCGAGTTGACCACGACGGCCAGCACCGTGGCGATGGCGATGCTGAGCAGAATGGCGCCGGGCACCTTGCGGATGAACAGCGCCAGCATGAGCAGTAGCCCGACCGCGAAAATCACCACCGGCCAACCGGAAAGGTGACCGGCGACGCCGAGCGTGACCGGCGGCCCGGTCTGCGCACCGTGCCCGACCACCCCGGCCGACACCAGCCCGATCATCGCGATGAACATGCCGATCCCGACGCCGATCGCGTTCTTCAGCGACAGCGGGATCGCGTTGATGATCATCGTGCGCAGCCCGGTCGCGGCCAGGATCACGATGATGACACCCATCAGTACGACCAGCCCCATGGTCTGCGGCCACGTCATGTGCGGGGCCGCCTGGAACGCGACCACCGGGACCACACCGAGGCCGGCCGCAAGCGCGAGCGGGACGTTGCCGACCAGGCCCATCAGAATGGTGCTGAGCCCGGCCGAGAACGCGGTCGCGGTGGTGAGCTGGGCGATGCTGAGGGTGTTGCCGTTGATGTCCTGCACCCCGCCGATGATCAGCGGGACGAGCAGGATAACGTAGGCCATCGCTACGAAAGTGGTGATGCCGCCGCGGATTTCGCGGGATACGGTGGTTTTGCGGGCAGTCAACCGGAAGAACCGATCGAGCGGCGATCTTCCCGTGACCGGCTCCGGGACGGAGGAGTGGGTCTGGACTTGGGTCATGGCGTGCCCTCCCTTGGGCATAGCCGACCTACGAACCGGCCGGATCGGCCGGATCGCCTGGTTCGGTTCTGTTGTGGGGTTCGAAGCCCCTGTTGATCAACTGCTCCGGATGATGTCTTCCGGACGCACCGGCACTCGGTTGATGTGCACGGTTCCACCCGCGGATCGGCATGCGTCCCGAATGGCCGAGACGATCGCGGGTGTGGAGGAGAGCGTGGGTGGCTCTCCGGCGCCGCGCAGCCCGTATGGGGCGTGCGGGTCGGCGTTTTCGAGAATCTCCAGCCGCTGTGGCGGCATGTCGAGAATCGTGGGGATCAGATAGTCGGTGAAGGACGGATTGAGCACCTTTCCGTCGCGAACCTGGATTTCCTCCATGACCGCCAGGCCGAGGCCCTGCGCGGAGCCGCCGTGGATCTGCCCCTCCAGCGACAGGCGGTTCATGATCTTGCCGACGTCTTGGACCGCGTCCAGGGAGACGACTTTGACCAGTCCGAGTTCGGTGTCGATGTCCACCACGGCGCGATGCACGCAGAGGGCGAGCTGGGTGTGGCTGTTGCCCTGGCCGGTCACCGGATCCATGCCGGTGGTCGGCCGGTGGTGGAATTCCCTGGTCTCCTCGATGATCTCGTCCCCGAGCAGGTCGACGATCGCGGCGTAGACCTCGCCGGTGCGCGAGACCACCTTGCCGCCGACCAGCTGGAGTCCGCGGGTCGCGCCGAAACGTCCTTGGGCCAGGGCGAGTACGCGCATCCGCACGGCCTCGCAGGCGGCCTTCACCGCGCCCCCGGTCATGTAGGTCTGCCGGGACGCGGAGGAGGAACCGGAGTCGCCGACCTGGTTGTCGGCCGGATGGATGGTCACCCGCTCGATGCCGAGCTCGGTGCGCGCGATCTGTGCTTCGACGGTGACCAGCCCTTGGCCGACCTCGGCGGCCGCGGTGTGCACCAGCGCGACCGGTTCCCCGCCGATCACCTCCAGCCGCACCCTGGCGGTCGACAGGTCATCGAAACCCTCGGAGAAGCAGATGTTCTTGATGCCGACGCCGTAGCCGATGCCGCGCACCACGCCTTCCCCATGGGTGGTCTGGGAGGCGCCGCCCGGCAGGTTCCGGATATCGGACGGGTCCAGCTCCGCGGGCAGCGGCAGGTCCCGCGCCTGGGCGAGCATCTCGGCCATCGGCATCGGCGCGTGCACGATCTGCCCGGTCGCCAGCTTCGAGCCCTGCGACACCGCGTTCACCTGACGCACATGGATCGGATCGAGCCCGAGCGCCTCGGCGACCTTGTCCATCATCGACTCGTGCGCGAAACACGCCTGCACCGCACCGAATCCACGCATCGCGCCGCACGGCGGGTTGTTCGTGTACACGCCGTACGCGTCGATCTTGATGTGCGGGATCTCGTACGGCCCCACCGCGAGCGAGGACGCGTTGCCGGTGACGTTCAGCGTCGCCGAGGTGTACGCGCCGCCGTCCAGCACGATCTGCACCTCGGCGAACACGATCTTCCCCGCCCGGGTGACGCCGTACTCGTAGCGCATCTTCGCCGGATGCCGGTGCACGTGCCCGAAGAAGGATTCCTCGCGGTTGTACATCATCTTGATCGGCTTGCCGGTGTAGAGCGCGAGCATGCCGGCGTGGATCTGCATCGACAGGTCCTCGCGGCCGCCGAACGCGCCGCCGACGCCGGCCAGCGTCATCCGGATCTTGTCGTCCGGCAGGCCGAGACAGGGGCCGATCTGCTTGAGGTCGTTGTGCATCCACTGGGTGGCGACATAGAAATCGAGACCGCCGTCCTCACCCGGCGCGACCAGACCGGCCTCGGGTCCGAGGAACGCCTGGTCCTGGATGCCGACCTCGTACTCGCCGGTCACCACCACATCGGACAGCGCCCGGCCGACCGCGATATCGCCGACCCGGACCGGCTGGTGCCTGGCGATGCCGCCGCGTTCCTGCACCTTGTTGCCCTCCGGGTCGGCGACCACCGCGAGCGGATCGGTGATGGGCGTCAGCACCTCCCACTCGATGGCGATCGCGTCCATGGCGCGGCGGGCGATCTCCGGGTGGTCGGCGGCGACGAGCGCGATCGGCTCGCCGTGATGGCGGACCTCGCCGATGGCCAGCACCGGCTGATCCCAGGTCTGGTCCAGGCCATAGACATTGCGGCCGGGCACGTCCTCGTGCGTGAGCACGGCGAACACGCCGGGCAGCGCGAGCGCCTGACTGATGTCGATGCTGACGATGCGGGCGCGGGGATGCGGACTGCGCAGGGTCGCGCCCCACAGCATGCCGTCCATCCACAGGTCGGAGGCGTAGGCGAACTCGCCCTTCACCTTCAACGTGCCGTCGGGGCGCAGCGGGCTTTCGCCGATGCCGCCCTTGCCCGGTGCGGCGACCTCGCTCGGGAACCGGGTGGTGCGTGCGGTGGTCATGCCTGTCCTCGCATGAGCCGTAGGCGAGCCGCGGCGCCCGCACGTCCGACCGCATCGTGGGCCACCGTGCGCAGTTCGTCGTTTTCCACAATGGTTCGCCCGCCGACCAGCAACCGGGCCAGCGGCGGCGTCGGCCCGAAGACCAGCGCGCACACCGGGTCCTCGACCGCGGCCCGGAATCCGTCCACCCGCCACATCGCGATGTCGGCGAGCTTGCCGACCTCCAGGCTGCCCAGCTCTTGCTGCCGCCCGAGATTGCGTGCGCCGCCCAGGGTTCCGATCTCCAGCGCCTGCCGCGCGGTGAGCGCGGTCGGCCCGTGCACGGCCCGCTGGAACAGCATGGCCTGGCGCATCTCCCCCGCCATCGAGGTCAGCTCGCTCGACGCCGCGCCGTCCACCCCGAGTCCGACCGGGGCGCCGGCGCGCAGCAACTCGGAGACCCTGGCGATGCCCGCGCCGAGGCGAGCGTTGGAGCTGGGGCAATGGGCCGAGCCGGTGCCGGTTTCGGCGAAGCGGCGGATGTCGGCGTCGTGCAGGTGCACCGCGTGCGCGAACCACACGTCCTCGCCAAGCCAGCCGAGCTTCTCCATGTATTCGACCGGCGTGCAACCCATCTGCTCGCGGCAGTGCGCTTCCTCGTCGAGCGTCTCGGCGAGGTGGGTGTGCAGCCGGACGTTCTTGGTGCGCGCCAGCAGCGCCGCGTCGGTCATCAGCCCCTCGCTCACCGAGAACGGCGAGCAGGGCGCGACCGCGACCCGCAGCATCGAGTCGAACGACGGATCGTGGTACTTGTCGATGGTTTCCGCGGTGTTCAGCAGGATCTCGTCGCGGTCCTCGACCACCTCGTCCGGCGGCAGGCCGCCGTCGGACTGGCCGCGGTCCATCGAGCCGCGGCACGGGTGGAACCGGATGCCGAGCTCGTGCGCGGCCCGGACCTCGGCGTCGAACAGGTCGCCGCGTCCCTTGGGGAACACGTAGTGGTGGTCGCTGCTGGTGGTGCAGCCGGTCAGCGCCAGCCAGCCCAATCCCGCTGCGGCCGCGCCGTACACGACCTCGGCGTCCATGCCCGCCCAGAGCCGGTAGAGCCCGGTCAGCCATTCGAACAGCGTCGAGTCCTGGAACAGCCCCTGGCTCGCCCACTGGTAGAGGTGATGGTGGGTGTTGACCAGGCCGGGCGTCACCAGGCAGCCGGTGCCGTCGATGCGCTGCGCGTCCGGCACGATGGGCGCCGGTCCCGCGCCGAGCGATTCGATCCGGCCGTTCGCGAGCACCAGGTACCCGGAGGCGATCTCCGAACCGACCACCGGTGCGATGTAAGCGTTTTCGATGACGACCTTGCTCATCGCGCCCCCGCCTTTCGCGCCGCCGCGAGCCGTACGGCGTCGAGGATCTTCTCGTATCCGGTGCAGCGGCACAGGTTTCCGGCCAGCGCCTCCCTGATCTCCGCGTCCGAGGGTTCGGGATTGTGCTCGATCAGGTCGTGCGCCTGAACGATCAGACCCGGTGTGCAGAAACCACATTGGACCGCACCGGCCTCGACGAACGCCTGCTGCATCGGATCCAGCTTCGCGCCCTTGGCCAGGCCCTCGACGGTCCGCACCGAACAGCCCTCCGCCTGCCCCGCCGCGACCAGGCAGGAGCACACCGGCGTGCCGTTCAAATAGACCGTGCAGGAACCACATTCACCCTGCTCGCAAGCGTTCTTGGAGCCGGGAAGGCCCATCCGCTCGCGCAGCATGTAGAGCAGGCTCTCGCCCTCCCACACGTCGTCGACGGTCTCCGTGGAGCCGTTCACGTCGAAGGTCACGCGCATCAGGCTGCCTTCCTTTCTGTCAGGTAGTCCGTCCATGCCCAGCCCAGGGTGCGGCGGGCCAGCACCGAGAGGGCGTGCTTGCGGTAGTCCGCGGTGCCGCGGACGTCATCGATCGGCTTGGCGGCCGCCGCGACGAGCGTGCCGAACTCGCGCAGCACCCGGTCGGTGAGCGGTGCCGGGTCGTGCCACGGCAGTTGCGTGGCCAGGAATTCCTCGGCGGACCCGGCGCGCAGCGGGGTCGGCCCGGACGAGCCGATGCCCGTGCGCACCGTCCCGTTGCCCGGGTAGAGCGCGATCGAGAACGAGCACACCGCGATCACCATGGCGTTGCGCGTGCCGACCTTCGAAAAGTATTGCGGCCCTTCGGCCGGCGGCAGCCAGACCGCGCGGATCAGCTCGTCGGCCTCGAGCGCGTTCTTCCGTACCCAGATGTAGAAGTCGTCGATCGGGATCATCCTGGTGCCGCGGGCGGCGGACTCGACCTCGATCACCGCGTTGCCCGCGAGCAGCGCCGGATGCGCGTCCCCGGCGGGCGAGGCGCCGCCGAGGTTGCCGCCGACCGTGCCGCGATTGCGGATCTGCGGCGAGCCGACCGTGCGCGAGGCCTGCGCCAGACCGGGCAGCTGATTGCCGAGCCGGTTGATGATCCGCACGTACGGCACGCCGGAGCCGATCCGGATCCTGCCGTCGATCTCCTGGTACTCGAACAACTCCCGGCACGGGTTGAGGTCGAGCAGCGCGCTCGGGCGGCCCTTGTCGAAGTTCAGTTCGACCATCATGTCGGTGCCGCCCTGGATCGGGGTGGCGTCCGGGCGGCCGGACTTGATGTCCAGGGCGTCCGCCCAGCTGGTGGGTCGTAGGAAATCCATCGTCACTCCCACGCCGGACCGGCGGCGGGCGCGTCCTCGCGCAGCACGGTGCCCTCGATCAGGCCGTACGGGCGGTCGGCGGCGTAGAACACCTCGTTGTCGTTCGCCAGCCCGAAGGCGGACAGGTCGACGGTGAAGTGGTGCTTGTTCGGCAGCGACAGCCGGACCTCACCGATCTCCGGGCAGGCGTTGAGCACTCGCTCGCCCATCGCGTAGAGGGTCTGCTGCAGCGAGTAGCTGTAGGTATCGGCGAACGCCTCCAGCAGCGCCTGCCTGGCCTCGCGATAGGTCTTGTCCCAGTCACCCGGCTCGCCGGTGAACCGCCACTCCGCGTTGACCTCGGTGGCGAGCACGCGGTCGTAGGCTTCCCGCAGCGTCGTGTACTTGTCCTTCAGGTACCCGTGGAACTCCGAACCGGTCGAGTTGAGCACCACCAGACCCTGCAAACCCGCGACGACCCAAGCCTTTTCGCCGTCGTAGTGCACCCGCGCGGTACGCACCTCCTGCCCGGAGCGGACGAACGAATGCTGCTTCTCGCCGCCGAGCGCGATGCGCTCCCAGGCATACTCCTCGATGCTGACCCGGGCATGCCGGATGGTCGCCTGCGAATCGACGAAGTGCCGGGCCAGCAGCACCCCGAACGCCTCGGGCGAGGAGATGCCGTGCTCCTTGGCGAAGGCGAAGACCGTGTTCTTCTGCGTGTCGGTGGGCAGCACCGCGCCGTTGTCGCCGGTCAGGTGCACCTCGTCCATGTCGCCGGACAGCGCCACGCCGACATTGAGATCCCGGATCTCGTGCACGCCACCGTTTTTCGTCACGCTGACGACATGGGTCTCCGCTTTGCCGTATCGGTTCGGTCCGAGCTTGATCGACATTGTTCAGCTACCTCGATAGGTGGAGTAGGAATACGGACTGAGCAGCAGCGGCACGTGGTAGTGCGCGGCCGGGTCGGCGACGATGAAGTCGATGGCGACCGAGGGGTAGAAGGGGCTGATCTCGCCGGTGTCGAACGTCAGCCGGTGCGTGCCGGATTCGGGCGCGGGCAGGTCCTTGATCCGGCCGTCGGCGTCGGTGTGCCGCTCGGCGAGCACGGTGCCGTCGGCGCTCGACAGCCGGACCCGCAGGCCCGCCGCGGGCAGGCCGGTCACCGCGTTCAGCACGTGCGTGGACAGACTCACTTGTCCCCCAGCAGCTTTCGCACCCGCAGCCGAGTGATGTCGGCGAGTTCGCTCTGCACCTTGATCCGCTCGTCCAGCTCGGAGTTGGCCAGGCGCTTGCGCAGCTCGGTGAGCATCTCCTCGGCGCTGCGGCCGGTGGCGCGGATCAGGAAGACGTGACCGAAGCGATCCTCGTAGGCCCGGTTGCCCGCGGCCAGCTCGGCGCGCACGGCGGCGTCGGCGCTCGCGGCGCCGGACTGCTCGCCGCGCGACCACGCCGCCTCCCGCTCGGACAACTCCGCCTTGGCCCGGTCGCCGATGCGCGGATGCGCCGAGAGCGCCTCCTCGACATCCGGCCAACTCAGCTCGCACACCGCGGCCACGGCCGCGGCGGTGGCGCCCTCGGCATCGGCGTAGGGCCGCGACGCCGCCACCTTCTGCGCCCATTGCCGGGACGCGCAGCAGGTCAGCAGTTCCTGCTCGGCCCGGTCCGGTGGCAGCGAGTTGAGCCATCCGATGTCGCCTGCCATCTGACCTCCTGTCGGGGTTCACCAATCTGTTCCGCAAGTACACCCGCCGGGGAACACCGCAGCTAGAAACGAGAAATCTGAACTGTGCGCCAGTTCACACCCAACTCTTTGTGCGAATGTCCAAGGGCGTTCACCAGGGGTGCGACTGTTAGCCTTCGCAGCGTGCGCCTTCGATCACTGCTGACCATGGCGGACCTGGGACTGGAACTCGTCACCGGCGAGGAAGAGCTGGACCGGTTCGTGCGTTGGGTGGTGACCACGGACATGCTCGATCCTGGTCGCTACCTGTCCGGCGGGGAGCTCGTGCTCACCGGCCTGCAATGGCGGCATGATCCCGGCGACAGCGAGGTGTTCGTGCGCGCACTGGCCCAGGCCGGGGTGGCGGGGATGGCCGCGGGCGACGCCAGGTACGGCGGTGCGCCGCCGGATGTCGTCGAGGCCTGCCGCAAGCATCGGATCCCGCTGTTCCGGGTGCCGGAGACGGTCGCGTTCGCCGCGGTCACCGAGCAGATCACCCGCAATCTGTCGACCGGGCGGGCGGCGGATCTGACCGCGATCCTGGACCGGCATCGGCAACTGGTCTCCGGCGCCGGGCTCGGCTCGGTGCTCGAGCTCATCGAGCGCGATCTGGGCATGCGATGTTGGGTGGTGTCCTCGACCGGACGGGTCGTGGCCGGACCGGCCACCCCGCCGCCGATCGAGGTGACCACCGCGTTTCTCAGCGCCCGGCGATTACCACTGGCTTTTCTGCACGGCGGCAGCCGGTTTTCCCTGTTCGCGGTCGATGAGCACCGGACCTCGCGGGCCGCGGACTGGTTCTTGGTCTTCGAGGGGGACTACACCGAGTGGCCCGAGGAGCGCCGCGCGCTGGCCGGCGAGCTCGCGGCCGTCGTCTCACTGGAACGGGCGCGGCAGGACGACCGGCAGAGCGCCGAAGGGCGGCTCGCGCAGGAACTCATCGAGTTGATCGTGTCCGACGCCAAGCCGACCGAGATCATCTCGCGGCTGGAACTCACCGGGCTCGGGCCCGGCGAAACCTATATCGCGGTGGCGGCCGCCGCCGATGACACGTTGCGCCCCGGCGAATTACGCGTGCTGCTGCGCGAAATCCTCTACGGCAGAGGGCCGGCCGCCGGCGTGGTGGACGGCGAGGCGATCGCGCTGATCCCGGCCGGCCCGGACACCCCGGTGATCGACGAAATCAACCGCGCGGTCACCGCTTTGGAGCCCGGACTGCGCGGCAGCCGGCTCTCCGTCGGGGTCAGCGGCGTGGTCGACGGCGAGGGCCTGCGCGGCGCCGTCGAAGAGGCGCGCTACGCCCGCCGGATGGCCGCGGGCCGACTACAACCGGCGAGCGTCGTCGGCCACGACGAACTCGCCACCCACATGCTGCTGCTCGCCTCGGTCCCGGACGAGGTCCGCCGCATGTTCCGGCTCCGCCTGCTCGACCCGCTCACCACCTATGACCAGGACAATCGCGCCGACCTCGTGCACACGCTGGAGACGTTCCTCGAGGTGTCCGGGTCCTGGACCAAATGCGCGGACCTGCTGCACGTTCATGTGAACACCCTGCGGTACCGCATTCAGCGCATCGAGGAACTGACCGGACGCGACCTGTCCCGCCTCGAAGACCGCGTCGACTTCTTCCTCGCGCTCGCCCTGCGCTGAGCGCGCGCCCGGGCCGATTGGCGACGCGGCTTATTCAGCTGGCACACAACAGCTTTCACCTGCTCAGGTTTCGTCCGAACCGACTTGCGTGACCTTCTGCGAGCCCAGTCGGGCCATCAGGTCCCGATGCAGGATTCGAAGCAGTTCCGTCAGGTCGGCCTGCTGCCGCGCGGTCAGGGCGGAGAGCAGGTCGTACTCGCGGCCGAGCACGTGGTCGACCAATCGCTCGATCATGGCGTGACCGGCGGGGGTGAGCGAGACGACGACGGCGCGCGAACCGTCGTCCAGCGGCGCCCTGGTGACCAGGCCCTCCCCTTCGGCACGCGCGACCCGCTGGGAAATCGCACCGGCGGTGAGCATGGTGCGGTCTTTGAGTTCCCGAGTGGTCAATTGATACGGCGGGCCACTGCGGCGCAACACGCTGAGCAGGTCGAGGGTGGCCGCGTCGGCGCTCTGCACGGCAAGCACCCGGCGGCGATCGTCGCCGAACAGCTTGGCCAGGTGCCATATTCGGGTCACGACGCCGATGCCGTCGACCGGCGTGCCCGGCCGCTCGCGGAGCCAGGCGAGGGCGATCGCGTCCACCGGGTCGTTCTGGTCCATGCCACTCCTCAATTGCGTTTAGATCTAAACGACATGTACGTTTAGATCTAAATGTACTCGATAGGCGCGATCAAGGAGCTGACCATGGGGCGAAACATCGTGGTGACCGGCGGAGCCACCGGAATCGGGCGGGCGATCGCGCAGATCTTCGCGGCCGAGGGCGACACGGTGGTGATCACCGGCCGCAGGCCCGAACCGCTGCACGCGACCGCGACGGAACTCGGCGTCACCGCACAGGTCTGCGACGCGACCGATCCGGCGCAGATCGAAGCGCTGATCGACGTGCTCCCCCACGAGATCCACGTGCTGGTCAACAACGCGGGCGGCAACACCGACTTCGATCAGCCGGCGCCGACCGACCTGCGCGGCCTGGCCGCCGCCTGGCGAACCAACCTGGACGCCAATCTGATCAGCGCGGTACTGATGACCTCGGCGCTGCGCGACCGGTTGGCCGCGCCCGGCGCCGTGGTGAACATCGGCTCGATCGCCGCCGACAAGGGCGCGGGCGCCTACGGCGCGGCCAAGGCCGGCCTCGCCTCGTGGAACACCCAACTGTCCGCCGAGCTGGGACCGCGCGGCATCACCGCGAATGTCGTTGCCCCCGGCTACATCTCCGCCACCGAGTTCTTCCGGGACAGGCTGACCGACGAGCGCCGCGATTCGCTCATCGCCGCGACGCACACCCGCCGCGCCGGCGTTCCCGAGGACATCGCCGCCGCGGTCCACTACCTCGCTTCCCCCGGGGCGCGACAGGTGACCGGGCAGGTTCTGGCGGTCAACGGCGGCGAACGCACCACCCGCTGACCGCGCCGATCGAGCCGCGGCACGCGGAGCAAGGCGGGCAATAGGGCCTATCCGGGCGAACCGGGAGGCAGGGGCTAGCATGGGCGAGCTGGTAACGGTGGATTTGCCGATCCCAAGGTGGTTCGATGACGAAAGCTGTTCCGCGGCCGGTGGCACTGGGCGATGAAGCCGCCCGGACACTCGCCAATGCAACGAAGTCCGTTCCGCAGATGGAGTCCATCACCCCGCGGTGGTTGGTCCATCTGCTGAACTGGGTGCCGGTCGAAGCCGGTATCTACCGGAGAAACCGGGTCACGCACGAACAAACCGTCGATATTCAGTGCGATAACTTCGACGAGTCTCCGCTGCCGGAGACCTTTATCGACTACGAGCGAGACCCGCGCGAGTACCGGCTCAAGGCCGTGCACACGATTCTCGACGTGCACACCCGGGTCTCGGATCTGTACTCGAGCCCGCACGACCAGATTGCTCAACAGTTGCGGCTGACCATCGAGGCAATCAAGGAGCACCAAGAGGGCGAGCTGATCAACAGCCCGGACTACGGTCTCATCGCGAATGCCACGAAGGCGCAGCGCCTCTCGACGATCGCCGGGCCGCCCACGCCCGACGATCTGGACAATCTGCTCACCAAGGTCTGGAAAGAGCCGGGCTTCTTCCTCACCCACCCGCAGGGCATCGCCGCGTTCGGCCGGGAATGCACCCGGCGCGGGGTGCCGCCGCCGACCGTGAGCATGTTCGGGTCGCAGTTCCTGACCTGGCGCGGGATTCCGATCATTCCGTCGGACAAGGTTCCGGTGGAACGCGGGAAGACCAAGTTCGTGCTGATCCGCACCGGCGAGGCCCGGCAGGGCGTGATCGGTCTGTATCAGCCCGGGCTGGCCGGGGAGCAGGGGCCGGGCCTGTCGGTGAAGTTCATGGGTATCGATCGCAGCGCGATCGCGTCATATCTGGTGTCGCTGTACTGCTCGCTGGCGATCCTGACCGACGATGCGGTGGCAGTGCTCGACGGAGCCGAGGTGGGCAAGTTCCATGACTACGCACCGACCTACCGGAGCTGACCGCTCGCGCCCAGCGGACGACGGTGGCGCCGAGTGGCTGCTGCCGGACGAGGCGACGCTGAATCGCCTTGCCGGCGCGTTCTTCTCGGCGCTGCCGTCGGCCGCGGCGGGTTCGCCCGCCGCGCCGCCGGGCGTGAGCATGGTGCAGCCGGACCTGCCGACCTCCCCGCCGAATGTGCCGGTGCCGTCCCCGGTGCCGACGGCGACGGCGACTGGGGCGCCGGGGTTCTCCGGTGCCGCGCATCCGGGTGGGCACACACCGGAGCCGTCGGTTCCCGGCGTCGACGGCACGGCACCTGCCGGCGGGTCGACGGCTGGCGCGCAAGGGTTTTCCGGCAGCACGCCGCCCGGCGGCAGTACACCGGAACCGTCGGTGCCGGGCTGGGGACGAGACGTGCCGATGGCCGACGCGGCAGGCGCACCCGCGCATCCGCCGGTGGGCACCGCGGGAATACCCAGCGACCCGTTCCTCACCGCTCTGCCGTCGCTGCGCGAAGTGCTGTCCCCGCAACGCTTTCCCGACGCCGGCGGGCAGCCGTCCACGGCGCCGAGCTTCTATTTCCTGGACTCGGCCGCGGCACCCGCGGCGTCGCCGCGCCTGCCCGACGCCCATCCGCCGTTCGACGTCTACGCGGTGCGCAACGACTTCCCGATCCTTCGGGAGCAGGTGAACGGCCACCCGCTGGTGTGGTTCGACAACGCCGCGACGACGCAGAAGCCGCGCGCGGTGATCGAGCGCATCTCCTACTTCTACGAGCACGAGAACTCCAACATCCACCGTGCCGCGCACGAATTGGCGGCCCGGTCCACCGACGCCTACGAGCAGGCCCGCGACATCGTGGCCCGGTTCATCGGCGCGTCCTCGGCGGAGGAGATCATCTTCGTCCGCGGCGCGACCGAGGGCATCAACCTGATCGCCCAGACCTGGGGCCGCAAGAACATTCGCGCGGGTGACGAGATCGTCATCTCACACCTGGAGCATCACGCGAACATCGTCCCCTGGCAGATGCTGGCCGCCGAGACCGGCGCGGTGCTGAAGGTCATTCCGGTGGACGACAACGGCGAGCTGATGCTCGGCGAGTACACCAAACTGCTCTCCGATCGCACCAAACTCGTTTCGGTGGCACATGTTTCGAACGCGCTCGGCACCATCACCCCGGTGCGCGAGATCGTCGCGGAGGCCCAGCGGGCCGGGGCGGTCACCCTGGTCGACGGCGCGCAATCGGTCCCGCACACCAGGATCGACGTGCGCTCGATCGGCGCCGATTTCTTCGTGTTCTCCGGCCACAAGCTGTTCGGCCCGACCGGAATCGGTGTGGTGTACGGGAAATCCGAGCTCCTGCAAGACGTTCCGCCCTGGCAGGGCGGCGGCAACATGATCAGCGATGTCACGCTGGAACGTTCGCTGTTCCAGCCGCCGCCCGGGCGATTCGAGGCGGGCACCGGAAACATCGCGGACGCGGTGGGTCTCGGCGCGGCGATCGAGTACGTCGAGGGCGTCGGCATGGACGCCATCGCACGCTACGAGCACGGACTGCTCGAGTACGCGACCCCGCGGGTCGCCGCGATCCGCGGCGTCCGGCTGGTGGGCACGGCCGCCGACAAGGCGAGCGTGCTCTCGTTCGTGCTGGCGGGCTACGAGCCGATCGAGGTCGGAAAGGCGTTGAACGAGAAGGGCATCGCCGTGCGCGCCGGCCACCACTGCGCCCAGCCGATCCTGCGTCGCCTCGGCCTGGAGGCGACGGTGCGCCCGTCGTTCGCCTTCTACAACACCTGCGAGGAGATCGATCGCATGGTCGCCGTCCTGGAACAACTAGCGGCTCGCTCGCCGCGGTGAGGCGCTGAACCCGCATCTAGGTCGGCCGCACTCCGGTGCGGCCGACCTCTCGCGCGGTCCGATCAGTACTGCCTGGCCTGCGCCGACCAGCGCGGGTTCAGCGGCCCGGACAGGCGCGCGGGGAACGAGATCTGGCGTGGATTGCCGTCCGAGGTGTAGCGCTGCTCCGGATTCGCGGCGAGCCGATCGAGCCAGTAGGCCGAGTCGAAGTCGACTGCTGTGGCACCGGAACGAATTCGGGGAATCGCCGTGGGATCCAGGTCGGCGTATGGCGACGGGGCCGGCTCGGCCCCGACCAGCAGCACCGCCTCGAACGCGTAGTTCGTGCCGTCCCAACTGCCCGCGGTGGCCAGCCCCCGGTCGGCCGGGGAAATGCCCAGCGGCAACGCCATCGTCCGTACCGGGCCCGCTACCGCCGACCCGATCGCGCGGACGTTGTCCGCCAGCTCGCGCTGCACTCCGGTGCTGTCGAGCCGCGCGAGGTTCGCGTGGGTCGCGGTGTGGGCGCCGATCTCGTATCCGTGTGCGGCCAACCAGGACAGGGCGCGCGGGTCGTCCCCGAACGGCTGATTGTTGACGTAGAACGTCGCGGTCGGCGCGAAGTCGGGGTGCACGGTCCGGAACTGCTCCAGGATGCCGACGGCGGTGTCCGGCGCGACCTGTCCGTCGGCGGTGAACGCGAGCTGGCTGCGCGTCGAGTCGTCGAAGGTGAGCACCACCGGGTGCGCGCCCGCGGGCAGATCGATGGCGCCGGATACGTAGGCGGCCGTGGTCACCGGACGGTAGTTCTCCCGATACAGCCGGTCGAGCTCGGCGCGGAATTTCTCTGGCGTCTGGTCGTATTCACCGTCCGGCACGGCTTCCAGTTGGTGGTACATCAGGACCGGCACCACCCCCAGTTCATTGGCCGCCACCGCGGCCGGATCGGGTGCGGGACTGCTCGATGGCGGCGAACTCTCCATCGGGCCCGCGAGATTGGCCGGGCCGGGGTCCGCGGTACACGCCGCGGCCGTCAACACCAGCACCGACAACACAACTCGAACACTGATAGTCGCGTTCTTCGCCACCGTGCGAACAGTACGCGAGGTAGACCATTTCGTTGCGTAAGGAACTCGGGCAAAGTTGCGACGGGCGCGGGCCGAACCCGCGATAGTTGAGCGATATTCTGACGAAAGTTGGTGTGCGCGTTGCTAGAAAGACTAGGCGTTACAGGACACCGGCGGTTGGCGGCAGTCCTGGTTATCTCGGTCTTATTGATTCTTATCGCTTCCGTGACCCTGAGTTGGGTGCGCACCGAACCCCGTGGGCTGACCGTTACCGGGTTGCCGAACAATTTGGTCGGCGCGACCACCATGTCCACCATGACTTTGCGGGTCGACGCGGGCGCCTACGACCCCGCCGCCATGCGACTCTCGCTCGACGGTGCGCCGGTCTCCGGCGCGGTCGACGGCAACACCGTCGTCTACCGGCCGGGGGCGCTGCCCGACGGCGAGCACAAGTTCACCGCCGAGATCCCGCCGAGCTTTCTCGGTTTCCTCCGCACCGGTCCGGGCGTGTCGAAGACGTTCACGGTCGACAACGCGCCGCCCGCGCTGGCGCTGACCCAGCCGACGGGCGTGACCTCCTACCGGCAGCCGGTCACCCTGCGCGGCAAAGCCGAAGGGGCCGAGCGCGTGTCGGTCGGCACGCAGACCGTGACGCCGGCCGACGACGGCACGTTCGAGATCGCTATGCCACGGGCGCAGACCGGCGCCCAGGTCGTCGCCGTGGACGCGGCGGGCAACCAGGTCGAACAGGCGATCACCACGGCCGTCGAGCAGCCGCGGATCAAGGCGGTACACGTGACCGCCTACGGCTGGTCCGACGACGGCCTCCGCGAGGACGTGCTGACCATGGCCAGGGACGGCCGGATCAACACCGTGCAGCTCGACATCAAGGACGAGGACGGCGTCGTCGGCTACGACTCCCAGGTGCCGCTGGCCCAGGAATCGGGCGCCGTCACGCGCATCTACGACGCCCCCGCCGCACTGCGGCAATTGCACGACATGGGTATTCGCGTGGTCGGCCGGATCGTCGCCTTCCGCGACAAGACCATGGCCGAATGGGCGTGGCAGAGCGGGCATCAGGACTGGGTCGTGCAAACTCCGGCCGGCCAGCCGTATTCCAGCAAGTACGGCCCGATCGCCTTCACCAATTTCGCGAATGCCGAAATGCGCCGATACAACATCGATCTCGCGGTCGAGGCGGCGAAACTCGGCTTCGACGGGATCATGTACGACTACGTCAGGCGCCCGGACGGCGCGCTGTCCCAGATGAATTTCCCCGGCTCGACCACCTCGCCCACCGTGTCGATCGCCGAATTCCTGCGCGAGAGCCGCGATCCCGTGCACGACGCCGGCGCCGATCTGAGCGCCGCCGTGTTCGGCATAGCGTCCACCCGCCCCGACCAGATCGCCCAGGACATTCCGTTGCTGGCCAAGTACGTCGACTACATCGCGCCGATGCTGTATCCCTCGCATTGGAACGCCGGCGAATACGGTGTCTCGAACCCGAATTCGCAGCCCTACGACATCATCTACCGCTCACTGCACGACTTCCGCACCCAGACGCAGGGCACCTCCGCCAAGATCGTGCCCTGGTTGCAGGACTTCAGCCTCGGCGTCGACTACGGTCCCGGCGAGGTCAGGGCACAGATCGACGCCGCGAACGACGCCGGCGTGAACGGCTTCTTCCTGTGGAGCCCGACCGTGCGCTATCACCTCGGGGGCCCGTCGGACTGAGCTGCCCGGCCGCGCGCGGAGCGCCGCGGCCGGACCGGGTTGCCGATTCCGCACCAGCGCAACCACGGTTCCGGCCGCCCGCGCCATGACCGGCGTCACACCTCGGCTCGCACACCCGGTTACGCTGGAGGAGTGAACGTTGAGGTGACGCGCCTGCCGGGCATCGGTGTGCGTAAAGACTTTCCGGTCAAGGGCGTTCGCCGCCGCATCGGCGTCATCGATCACAAGGACGGCACGATCTATCTGATCGTCAGCAAGTCCGACAATCCCGAGGCCACCGACCAGATCCCGTTGTCGGCGTCGGAGGCGGCCGCGCTGGCCAATCTGCTCGGCGCCCCGCAGCTGGTGGCGCAGCTGCGTGCGGAACACCGCGAGTTCGACGGCGTGAACACCCGTCAGTTCTCCATCCTCGCCGGCTCCCCCTACGTCGACCGTCCGCTCGGCGAGACCGAGATGCGGACTCGGACAAGGGTTTCCATCGTAGCGATCATGCGCGGCGGGGCGGTGATCCCGTCACCGGGCCCGGATTTCGTCTTCGCGGCCGGCGACCTGCTGGTGATCGTCGGCACCGCCGAGGGCCTGGACGCCGCCGCCGGAATCCTCACCGACGGCTGAATTCGAGCCCCGTCAGCCGCCGAACAGGTCGAAGACCTCTTCCGCGCGGTCGCGACCGCGGTACATGTCCCAGGCGGTGGCGGCGAGGTCGTCCGGGTTCAGCGTGCGTCCCTCGAGCGAACCGAACCGGCCCGGGTCGGCGGCGACCATGGCGTGGATGTCGCCGCGCTCGATGAGACCGCCGATGGTGAGCGTGCCCGCGTAGACGCCCCGATCGGCAAGGGCCGCGTTCAGCGTGATCGCGTAGTTGCGGATCGCGGCGGACGGCAGTGCCAGCCGGCCGAGCATCGGCATGGGCCGGACGCTCGACAGACCGCCTGCGAAGAGCAGGGCACCCGAGCCACGCGTCAGCACGGCCGGGAGCACCGCGTGCCCCATGTCGATCGCGGGCCACACCCACTGGAAGGCGGATTGCGCTGCGACGGAATCGGTTTCGGTGAGCGGCACGGGTTGCTGCGCCGGACCGGCACCATAGTAGGCCAGCTCGATGTCGCCGCCGTCGGCGATGTCGGCGAGCACAGCCTGCAGCCGTTCCCGATCGGTGACGTCGACGACGTGGGCGGTGGCGTCGACACCCTGCGCGGCAAGGTCTTTCAGATAGGCCCCGTGGCGTGCGCCATTGCGCGACACCAGCGCGACCCGAAATCCCTCGCTGCCGAAACGCCTGGCCATGGACATGCCGAGGCCGGGTCCGACGCCGACGATCACCGCGATCGGTGTGGTGGACATCTGCCTCCTTCCAAAGATTGAGGGGGTCCTCACTTTCATAACGTAGCACGAAATCGAGGAGCCCCTCGACTTTTGTAGGATGGATCCCATGACCAAACCGATGCGTCGCGACGCGGCCCGCAATCGCGAGAAGCTGTTGCGGGAGGCCGCAGGCGTCTTCACCGAACAGGGGCTCGACGGCTCGCTGGAGGAGATCGCGCGCCGGGCCGGGGTCAGCATCGGCACGCTGTACAACCACTTCCCGCATCGCGACGCGCTCATCGAGGCGCTGCTCCCGCCGCGCCTCGCCGCCATCGACGAATTCGCCGCGCGGGCCGCCGCCGAGCCGGATGCCTGGGTCGCGTTCAGCGGCTTCATCGAGGAACTGCTGAGTCAGATGACCACCGATCGCGGGCTGCTCGAGGCCTTCACCGGCGACCACCCCGCCGCGGCCCAGCTGACCGAGGCCTGCCATCGGGGCATGTCACAGCTGTCGACGCTGCTCCAGCGCGCCCGGCGGGTCGGCGCGGTGCGCGCGGACGCGAGCGACGACGACGTCGTGCATCTGGTCTGGGCCCTGTCCCTCCTGGGCGAGGCGACCGGGACTCCCGCCTGGCGCCGCAGCCTCGAACTGGTCCTGGACGGCCTGCGTCCCGTCCATCAACCGACCCGCTAGGAGCGATTCCGTGCCATATGCCAAGGCCGCCGACGGCGTTCGCCTCGCCTACCAAACCGCGGGGACGGGCGCCCCGCTGCTCCTGCTGGCCGGCCAGGCCAACAACCATCACTGGTGGGACGGGATCCGCACGGACTTCGAGAGCCGGTATCGCACGATCACCCTCGACTGGCGCGGCACCGGAGCCAGCGACAAGCCCGACGAGCCGTACAGCACAACCGGTTTCGCCGACGACGCGGTCGCGGTGCTCGACGACCTCGGCGTCGACCGGGCCGCGGTCTACGGCACGTCCATGGGCGGTCGCGTCGCCCAGTGGCTGGCCGCCCGCCATCCCACGCGGGTCAGCGCGCTGGTCCTCGGCTGCACCTCCCCCGGCGGCAGACACGGCGTCGAACGCGGCCCCGAGATCCGTCAGTCGCTCGTCGATCCCGATCCGGAGGCGGCGCGGCGAGCCCTGCTGGAACTGATGTACACCCCGGAGTGGCTGGCACACAACACCGGTCCGTACAACACCCTCGGCGACCCTGCCATGCCCGCCTATGCCAAGCGCCGCCACCTGATGGCCAGCAACCGGCACGACGCCTGGGATGTCCTGCCGGACATCGCGACTCCCACGCTGATCGTGCACGGCACCGAGGACCGCTTCAATCCGGCCGCGAACGCGCCGCTGCTCGCCGAGCGCATCCCGCACGCCCGGATGCGGCTGATCCCCGGCGCCAGGCACGCCTACTTCGACGAATTCCGGGCCGTCGCGAGCCCGCTCGTACTGGACTTCCTGAGCGCGGCGAGCACCTGAGTCTCGCCTTTCACCCGGGCGAATCGGCGAATTCCCGCCGAAAGTCTTGACGCGGAGAACTTCCTGGGGTTAATATTCCCATAGGCGAAAACATTCGACGCGGTTACTACATGAACCCGATTCTCGAATGCCTATTGTGCTGCGCTAATTCAGCGAGTAACTTGGGACGTTGCGCTGGCTGCCTCCTGTCCAACCCACACAAACCCATGCTGTTCACTCGTCGCGGGTGTGCGAGTTTCGTCGGGTAGGTGACCACACGCAATTCATCAGCAGTGTGAGGTCGCGGAAGGACGCACCGTGTCAGTCTCGTCCCAGAAAGTCACCACTACAGCCCAGGACATTGCCGGTATTCCCGGCGCCCCGAAGCGGGTGTCGTTCGCCAGGATTCGGGAGCCGCTCGACGTGCCCGGCCTGCTCGACGTGCAGACCGACTCGTTCGAATGGTTGATCGGCGCACCGCAATGGCGGGCGCGCGCCGCCGCACGCGGCGAGAACGATACGGGGGGCGGCCTCGAAGAGGTGCTCGCCGAACTCTCCCCGATCGAGGACTTCGCCGGCACCATGTCGCTGTCGCTGTCCGACCCGCGGTTCGAAGAGGTCAAGGCCTCCATCGACGAGTGCAAAGACAAGGACATGACCTACGCGGCGCCGTTGTTCGTCACCGCGGAGTTCATCAACAACAACACCGGTGAGATCAAGAGCCAGACGGTCTTCATGGGAGATTTCCCGATGATGACCGACAAGGGCACGTTCATCATCAACGGCACCGAGCGCGTCGTCGTCGCCCAGCTGGTGCGCTCCCCCGGCGTCTACTTCGATCAATCCGTCGACAAGACCACCGAGAAGGACCTCTACAGCGCGCGCGTCATCCCGTCGCGGGGCGCGTGGCTGGAGTTCGACATCGACAAGCGCGACAGCGTCGGCGTCCGCATCGACCGCAAGCGGCGTCAACCGGTTACCGTGCTGCTCAAGGCCTTCGGCTGGACCACCGAACGGATCGTGGAGCGGTTCGGCTTCTCCGAGATCATGATGTCGACGCTGGAAAAGGATCACACGGCGGGCCCCGACGAGGCGCTGCTGGACATCTACCGCAAGTTGCGTCCGGGCGAGCCGCCGACCAAGGAGTCCGCGCAGGCCCTATTGGAGAACCTGTTCTTCAAGGAGAAGCGCTACGACCTGGCCCGCGTCGGTCGCTACAAGATCAACAAGAAGCTGGGCCTGCGGATCGACGCGGCCACGCTGACCGAGGCCGACCTCGTCGCGACCATCGAATACCTGGCCCACCTGCACCGCAGCGACAAGACCATGACCGCGGAGGGTGGCGTCGAGGTACCGATCGGCGTCGACGACATCGACCACTTCGGCAACCGCCGCGTCCGCACGGTCGGCGAGCTGATCCAGAACCAACTCCGGATCGGCCTGTCCCGCATGGAACGCGTGGTGCGCGAGCGGATGACCACCCAGGACATCGAGGCCATCACCCCGCAGACCCTGATCAACATCCGCCCGGTCAGCGCGTCGATCAAGGAATTCTTCGGCACCTCGCAGCTGTCGCAGTTCATGATGCAGGACAACCCGCTCGCCGGACTCACCCACAAGCGCCGCCTGTCCGCCCTCGGCCCCGGCGGCCTGTCCAGGGAGCGCGCCAGCATCGAGGTGCGCGACATCCACTTCAGTCACTACGGCCGCATGTGCCCGATCGAGACGCCGGAGGGGCCGAGTATCGGTCTGATCGGCTATCTTTCGGTGTTCGCGCGGGTCAATCCGTTCGGTTTCATCGAGACGCCCTACCGCACGGTGGTCGACGGTCGGGTCACCGACGAGATCGTCTACATGACCGCCGATGAGGAGGAACGCTACGTCCGCGCCCAGGCCAATTCCCCGGTCGACGCGCAGGGCCGGCTGGTGGAGAGCAAGGTGCTCGCGCGGCGCTTCGGCGACGAGGTCGAGTTCGTCGCGCCCACCGAGGTCGATCTGATGGATGTGTCTCCGCGCCAGATGGTTTCGGTCGCGTCCGCGATGATTCCGTTCCTCGAGCACGACGACGCCAACCGCGCGCTGATGGGCGCGAACATGCAGCGTCAGGCCGTGCCGCTGATCCGGTCCGAAGCGCCGGTGGTCGGCACCGGCATGGAGCTGCGGGCGGCGATCGACGCCGGCGATGTCGTGGTCAACGAGAAAGCCGGTGTGGTGGAGGAGGTTTCGGCCGACTTCCTCACCGTGATGGCCGACGACGGCACGCGCAAGAGCTACCGCCTGCGCAAGTTCGCCCGGTCGAATCAGGGCAACTGCGTCAATCAGCGGCCGATCGTCGACGAGGGCGCGAGAGTCGAAGCGGGACAGGTTCTCGCCGACGGCCCGTGCACCGAGAACGGTGAGATGGCGCTGGGCAAGAACCTGCTCGTCGCGATCATGCCGTGGGAGGGCCACAACTACGAGGACGCGATCATCCTGTCCCAGCGCCTGGTCGAGCAGGACGTGCTCACCTCGATCCACATCGAAGAGCACGAAGTCGATGCCAGGGACACGAAATTGGGCGCGGAGGAGATCACCAGGGACATCCCGAACATCTCCGACGACGCGCTCGCCGACCTCGACGACCGGGGCATCATCCGGATCGGCGCCGAGGTGCGCGACGGCGACATCCTGGTCGGCAAGGTCACCCCGAAGGGCGAGACCGAGCTGACCCCGGAGGAGCGCCTGCTGCGCGCCATCTTCGGCGAGAAGGCGCGCGAAGTACGCGATACCTCGCTGAAGGTGCCGCACGGCCAGTCCGGGAAAGTCATTGGCATTCGGGTGTTCTCGCGCGAGGACGACGACGATCTGCCGCCCGGGGTGAACGAGCTGGTGCGCGTGTACGTGGCGCAGAAGCGCAAGATCCAGGACGGCGACAAGCTCGCCGGCCGCCACGGCAACAAGGGTGTCATCGGCAAGATCCTGCCGACCGAGGACATGCCGTTCATGCCGGACGGCACCCCGGTCGACATCATCCTCAACACCCACGGTGTGCCGCGTCGGATGAACATCGGCCAGATCTTGGAGACCCACCTCGGCTGGATCGGCAAGGCGGGCTGGGAGATCAAGGGGACGCCGGAATGGGCCGAGACCCTGCCCGCGGAGTTGCGGTCCGCGCCCGCGAACAGCAATATCGCGACACCGGTGTTCGACGGCGCCCGCGACGAGGAGCTCACCGGGCTGCTCGGTTCCACGCTGCCCAACCGCGACGGCGACGTGCTGGTCGGCGCGGACGGCAAGGCCACCCTGTTCGACGGTCGGTCCGGCGAGCCGTTCCCGTACCCGGTCGCGGTCGGCTACATGTACATCCTGAAGCTGCACCACCTGGTCGACGATAAGATCCACGCCCGCTCGACCGGTCCGTACTCGATGATCACCCAGCAGCCGCTCGGCGGTAAGGCCCAGTTCGGTGGCCAGCGCTTCGGTGAAATGGAGTGCTGGGCCATGCAGGCCTACGGCGCGGCGTACACGCTGCAGGAGCTGCTGACGATCAAGTCCGACGACATCGTGGGCCGGGTCAAGGTTTACGAGGCGATCGTCAAGGGCGAGAACATTCCGGAGCCGGGCATTCCGGAGTCGTTCAAGGTGCTCCTCAAGGAACTCCAGTCGCTGTGCCTCAACGTCGAGGTGCTGTCTTCCGACGGCGCCGCGATCGAGATGCGCGACGGCGACGACGAGGATCTCGACCGGGCCGCGGCGAACCTGGGCATCAACCTGTCCAGGAACGAGGCGGCGACGATCGAGGACCTGCACGGCTGATAGTCGTGTGCCGAGATCACCTGCACGGCAGGTGATCTCGGCACACGCGGGTCACACGTGGACCGCAGCGACCGCGTCGGTCAGCTCCGGATTCTTCGGCTTCGTCCGCGGCAGGAAGAACGCCGGGATCAGGGTCAGGATGATCAGCACCAGCGCCACGATGTAGGTGTGGCTGAATGCCGTTGACGCCTGGCTCAATCCGGTCTCCAGCACGCCAGGCGGCAGCTTGCTCGCGAACTCCGGATTGGCGTTCGCCACGATCGCCGGCTTGGCGAATTCCTTGTTGTTCAGGAAGTTGGTCAGCACCACCGAGATGGTCGCGGTGCCGATCGAACCCGCCGTCTGGTTCACGATGTTCATCAACGTCGAACCGCGGGCGACCTGCTGATGGCTCAGCGTCTGGATGGCCGCGGTCATGATCGGCATCATCGTGCAGCCCATGCCGAGACCCATCACGAACAGCGCGCCCAGCATCAGCGGGTACGAGGTGTCCACCGTGAGCTGGGTGAAGAACACCGTGCTGACCGCGATCAGCGTGATGCCGACCAGCACGATCTTCCCCGGCCCGATCTTGTCGACCAGCTTGCCCGCCACCGGCATGGTCACCATCGCGCCCAAACCCTGTGGGATGAGCAGCAATCCGGCCTGCAACGCCGATTCGCCCCGGACCTGTTGCAGGTACGTCGGCAGCAGCAGGGCCCCGCCGAAGAACGCGATGGCGAACAGCACCATGGTGAGCACCGCGAAGGTCAGCGACCGGTTGCGGAACAGATGCAGATCGATCAGCGGGTGCTCGGTGCGCAGCGCGTGGAACACGAACGCGACCATGAGCACCGCGCCGATGATGGCAGGCAGCAACACCTTTGTCGCGAGCACCGTGCCCTCACCCGGAATGGACGAGACGCCGAACAGGAACAGCGCGAGTCCCGGCGAGGCGAGCAGCATGCCGAGGAAGTCGAACGACTCCGACGGTTCCGGCTTGTCCGCCGGGAACACGACATAGGCCAGGATGAGCGCGATGACGCCGATCGGGGCGTTGATCAAAAAGATCCACTGCCAGTGGAATTCGATCAGCCAGCCGCCCAGGATCGGGCCGCAGATCGGGCCGAGCAGCATCGGCACGCCGAGCACCGCCATCACCCGGCCGACGCGCTGCGGGCCCGCCGCGTGCGTCATGATCGTCATGCCGAGCGGCATCAGCATGCCGCCGCCGATGCCCTGGATCACGCGGAACGCGATCAGCGACTCGATGTTCCACGCGGTGGCGCACAGCACCGAGCCGAGCACGAAGAAGGTCAACGCCGCCATGTACAGGCGTTTGGTGCCGAACCGGTCCGCCGCCCATCCGGTGAGCGGAATGACGGTGGCCAGCGCGAGCGTGTAGCCGGTGATCGTCCACGCCGCGATGGCGTAGCTCGTCTCGAACTCGGCTTGGAAGGTCGGAAGCGCGATATTGACGACGGTGATGTCGAGGATCGACATGATCGCGCCGAGCACGACCACGCCTGCTACTTTCAAGACCGCCGGGTCCAGTTTGTCGGCGGTCGGGTCAGGCCCCGTCGCCTGATTATCCGGAGGAAGGTTCACCGCTTCAGCGTTGCACCTCTTCGCCTCCTACACCAGCAATTTCGCGGGCAATTCGACAGAAGAATTTTCCACCGCGGTCAGCGCGGCGGTCGTCGCGGCCTCGCTCGCGGGCAGCAGCGGCAGCCGGACGGCCGGGCTGGGGATGCGTCCCTGGGCCGCCAGGGCCGCCTTGATCACGGTGGGGTTCGGCTCGGCGAACAGCGCGGCTGACAGCCCGGCCAGGCGGTGGCCGAGGGCGCGGGCCTCGTCGATCCGGCCGGCCTGCCAGGCCGCGATGAGCGCGGCGAACGACCCGGTGTGCAGGGTCGAGGAGGCGAGGATGCCGCCCGCCGCTCCGAGGGCGAGCAGCGGCGAGAGGTAGAGGTCGTCGCCCGCGAGGACGGCGAAATCGGCTGGGCGCGTGGCCATCAGCTCGATGGTGGCGTCGTCGATGCTGCCGACGGCGTGCTTCACGCCGACGATGTTCGGGTGACCGGCGAGCTGACGCAGGGTCTCGGCGCTGAGGATACGGCCGGTGCGGTACGGAATGTTGTAGATGACCAGCGGGACCGGGCTGGCGGCGGCGAGGGCCTGGAAGTGGGCGAGCACGCCGGCCTCGGAGGGGCGGGTGTAGTACGGGACGACCGTGAGCGCGGCGGTGATGTGCGGGCTGAGCGCGGCGACCGCCTCGAGCGAGGCCGCCGTCGAGTTCGAGCCGGCGCCGACGATCAACTGGCCGTTGCGTTCCCGGCACACGCGGGCGCAGATCTCGACCACGAGCGCGCGCTCCACGGCGGTCAACGTGGCGGCCTCGGCGGTGGTGCCGAGCGCGACGAGGCCGGTCGCGCCCTCGGCGAGGGCGGAGTGGGCCAGTCCTTCCAACGCGTCGGCGGCTAGCGCGCCGTCGGCGGTGAACGGCGTGACCAGGGGGACGTATAAGCCTGCGAGCGTCATGAATACGAGCTTGACCGTGATGAACGGTTAGGTCCAGTTCACGTTTCTACCGTCGAGCATAAGATTGACTGATGCTCGATATCCGGAAGTTGCGGCTGCTGCGCGAGCTGGCCCATCGGGAGACCATCGCGGCCGTCGCCGACGCGCTCGCCTACACGCCCTCGGCGGTATCCCAGCAGCTCAGCGCGCTCGAACGGGAAGCGGGCGTGCCGCTGCTCGAGCGCACCGGACGCCGGGTCGCGCTGACCCCGGCCGCCCGCACGCTCGTCGAGCACGCGGAGACGATCCTCGCGGTGCTCGAGCAGGCCGCCGCCGAGCTGGCCACCACCCGGGCCGACCTGACCGGGACGCTGCGCATCGGCGCCTTCCCGACCGCCGTGCGAACCATCCTCTCCCCCGCGCTCGTCGCGTTGAGCCGCGACCATCCCGGGCTCGAATTGATGGTCACCGAACTGGACCCGGCGACCGCGCCCGCCGCGTTGCGCGCGGAGACCCTGGACGTCGCGCTGGTTCAGGAGTACGACTACGTGCCGGTGGAGCCGGATTCGGCGCTGGACACCGAGCCGTTGCTCGAGGAGACCATCTATCTCGCCGCGCTGTCCGCCGAGGCACTGGGCAGCTGGCGCGAAACCGCTTGGATCGCAGGCACTCCCGACACGTTGTGCCACACGATGACCGTGCGTGCCTGCCAGGCAGCGGGATTCACGCCGCGGATTCGTCATCATGCCGACGACTTCGGCACGGTGCTGGCCCTCGTCGCCGCCGGACAGGGGGTGGCGCTCGTCCCCGCGCTCGGCGCGCTGACCTGCCCGCCGGAGGTCACGCTGACCCCGCTGCCGACGCAGCGCCGGACATTGCTGGCGTATCGGCGCGGAACGGGCGACCATCCCGCGGTCAGCGCCGCCCGCTCGGCACTGCGGACCTCGGCCGCGGCGGTCACCGCCGCCGGGATACGCGCGCGCGGCTGACGACTTCGGCCGTCGCGCAGACTCCGTGAGTCGTCCACAGCGCACTGGTGTCGGGTTCGATCTCAGCGCAAAAGATACCGACTGGTCGGCACTACGTCGATGTCGCGGTCGGCGCCGAATGTGTTGACGCTCTTCATCAAACGCGAGATGCGCCGCGTCAGCTCGGCGTCGTCGCCGGCGCTGCCGTAGAACGCGTGCGGGTCGGTGAGGGCTTCGATCGGGAACAGCTCTTCGACGAGGGCGGCGACGTCGGGCGCCGCTTCGGTGACGGGTTCGAGGACGAGATTCTGGATATAGCCGAAGGTCGCCTGGGTGGCGATGGCGACCTCGGTGTGCTCGATGCGCCAGCGGTGCAACCAGTCGGCGGGCGACAGGGTGTCGGGCCGGCGCAGAAGAGCGACATTGGCCAAGCCAGGGGCCCGTTCCCGGACCGGCACCGCCGGGGGCTCGATCGGCCTGACCTCCTCGACGTGCCAGCCGACGACCCGCTTCGAGACGGACGCGAGAATATCGGCGACCGCCCCGATTTCGCGGCGGTCCGCGACCCACACGCTGACCACCGCCGCCACCGGTTCGTCGAACGTGGTCAGCCGCAACATCGCGGTCTCCACCGCCGCATCGGAGATGTTCGCCTGCACCGCAACGGCTCCGGCGGCGACGAGCCGGTCGGTCAAATCCTCGGCGAGGAGGTCGCCGGCGTCCCAGAGTGCGAACATCACCTTCATCGCGCGACCGCTTTCTGCAACAGGTTCTACTTCTGCGCAGCGTAGCTCAAACCCCTCGGCCCGCGCGGCTAGCCGAACGACTTTGCCGCCGAGAGCAATAACCCGACCGCGTGCCGCACCGACCGGTCGACGACCCCTTCCGGCTCCCCGTCGTACTGGCGATGCTCGGCTTGCACGCCCGCGCGGGTCGCCACGGCGAACCAGACCGACCCGGCCGGCTCGCCGTCCTGCGGATCCGGGCCGCCGACACCGGTGGTCGCCACGGCGAGGTCGGTATCCATCAGTGCGCGAACACTTTCGGCCATCGCGCTGGCCGCCGTCGCGGACACCACCGGCCCTTCGGGCACCTCGAGCACCCGATACTTGACCTTCGTGGAATAGGCGACTACTCCCCCGCGGAACCACTGGGCCGAGTCCGGCGCGGCGCCGAGCGTCGCGGCCAGATTTCCGGCGGTCAGCGATTCCGCGACGGCGACCGTCAGGCCGTCTCGCTTGGCGAGTTCGGCCAGTTTCACCGCGGACTTCACTCGCGGTACCTCCTACTGGTGCGCACGTGCGGATGATGAGGCCGGCGAACCCGGTCAATCGGGCGGCTCCTGGACCTCGTCCTGCGCCGAACCGAGCGGGAGTTCGTCGGCGGCTTCCGCGTTCTGCTCGTAGCTGCCGGGGCCGAGATCCTCGGCCGCCCGCTCGATCGAAGCCGGGTCGGGGGTCGAGGGCGCTTGCGCGGCTTGGATTTCCGCGCCGATCCCGTCCGATTCCGTCGCGACGGCGAGCTCGGCCCGCAACCGTCCGGCGGCCGCGGTGTCCCCGCTGCTCTCGGCGGCGGCGATATCCTCGTGCAGCTGTTCGACCACTTCTTGCGCAACCATCGGTTCTCCCTACGAACGATTCCGTGGCGAGCCCGGCTCGCCACGCGTGAGCGAGATTCAGCCCTTGCCGAGCGCCTTGGCCAGCTGGCTCTTGTTCATCTTCGAGCGGCCATCGATATTGCGTTTCTTGGCCTCGTTGTAGAGCTGGTCCCGGGTCGGGCCCTTCGGCCGGTTGGTTCCCGAACGCTGCCCGCCACGTTGCTGCGGCGACTTGTCCTGGACCGAGGACCGGCTGGCGGTCTTCGACTGGCCGGACTGGGCGCGGTTCTTGTTCACCGTGCGCGCGGCGATCTCCTTCGCGCGTTTGACCGACGCTCCCTGATCCCGCTCGGAATCCTTGATGTGCTCGTACTGCCGCTCTTGTTTGGCAGTCCATTCCTTCGGCATGTCGATCACCTCCTTCGCGGCGTATACCCGGTCGGTTTCGCCGTAATCGGCCGTCTGTGCAGGGGCGATTGTCGAGGTCACCGCGCGGTGACGCGGATCGTGCGCAGCTGCGGGTCGGCGGCGTCGGGGACGTTCATCCCGGATCGGCGGCCGGTGCGCAGGTACTCGACGACGGCGGCGTTGAGCCGTTCACCCGGCACGACCGCCGGTATGCCCGGCGGGTAGGGCGTGAGCTGCTCGGCGGAGATACGTCCGGGCGCCTCGTCCAGCGGCACGGCTTCGGTGCGGGCGAAGAACGCGTCCCTGGGCAGCAGCACCGTTTCGAGTTCGAGTTCGCCCGGTGCGGGCAGCGAAATGCGGGGTGGCTGTGGATCTTTCAGATCCCTGCGCCACGCGCTGAGGGCGTCGGCGAGCGCGGCGATCGTGTGCCGGTCGTCGGCGACGGACAGCGTCGCCAGGATGCGGCGGTGGTCGCTGAGTCCGACATCGATGCGCCGGTGTTCGCGCAACCAGTCCGCTGCCCGATACCCGGATTCCCCGGTGCCGGAGACGTCCATCAGCACCTGCATGCGGTCCAGGTCGTGCGACGCCTCGACGCCGAGCAGTTCCTCCTCCAGCACCGCGACGCCGGGAATCTCGGACAGCGCGGTCCGCGCCTCGTCGGCGACGCCGAGCGCGGCGTCGTATATTTCGCGCCCGTGCTGGACCATCTGCCTGCGCCAGCCATCCAAGGCCGAGTAGATCAGCACGTTCGGGCTGGTGGTCATCAGCAGGTCGGCGCACGCGCTGAGCCGGGCCCGGTCGATCAGATCGCCCTGCACGTGGAAGACCGAGCCTTGTTCGAAGCCCGCGCCCATCTTGTGCACGCTCACCACACAGACATCGGCGCCCGCGTCCATCGCCCACGTCGGCAGGGCCGGGTGAAAGGGCAGATGCGCGCCCCACGCCTCGTCGACGATGAGCGGTTTGCCCCTGGCGTGGCATTCCGCGGCGATACCCGCGATATCGGCGCAGGTGCCGTACGGGCTCGGGCTGACGATCAGCGCGCCGCTCGCGTCCGGATTCTCCGCCCAGGCGCGGCGGACCTGCTCGGGCGACGGCGGATGGGACAGGTGGTGCTCGGCATCCCAGCGCGGGGTGATCCAGTGCGGGCGGACGCCGGAGAAGATCAGGCCCGCCACGATCGATTTGTGACTGTCCCGCGCGACCAGCAGGCCGCCGTCGTGCCCGCCGGCCACCGCCATCATCGCCGCCTTCACCGACAGCGAACTGCCGCAGGTGGAGAAGAACGCCATCTCCGCGCCGACCGCGTCGGCCATCAGCTCCTCGGCCTCGCGCAAATAGCCGCCGCGCATGAGCCGATCGTCGAGGCCCCCGCTCATCAGGACATCGGAGCCGAACGCGTCCGCGCCGAGCACGTCCAGCACCCGCTTATCGGTACCGCGCCCTTGCCGGTGGCCCGGCGGGGTGAATCCGTACCGGCCCAGCTCGTGATAGTCCGCCAGCGCCTCGACCAGCGGCGCCCTGGTGTGATCGTGCACGGCTCTCGTCACAGACACCCTCCTCTTGGCTGATGGTGCCCTCGCGGTACCCCGCACGCTGTCGATCACACATGGCGGGAGCGACTTGTCAGCTTGCGATTCCGCCCGCCGATCCCCCGGATATCGCGCTGAATACTTGTTCACCCGTCGGGTAATCGGACGGCACTGACCGAAGGCGGGTGGCTGTGAAGACGATATCGACCGACATTCCGGCGCGACTGGATCGCTTGCCGTGGTCGCGCTGGCACTGGATGGTGGTGATCGGGCTCGGGTCCGTGTGGATCCTCGACGGCCTGGAGGTCACCGTCGTCGGCAGCGTGGCGAGCAGGCTCTCCGAACCGGGCAGCGGCATAAGCATCACCGCCGCACAGGTTTCCGGGCTCGCGGCGGCGATGTACGTGGCCGGCGCCGGCTGTGGCGCGCTGTTCTTCGGTTGGCTCACCGACAGATTCGGGCGCAAGAAGCTGTTCCTGATCACCCTCGCCGTGTATCTGTTCGCGACAGCCATGACCGCCCTGTCGTTTTCGATGTGGTGGTTCGTCATCTTCCGCTTCCTCACCGGCTTCGGCATCGGCGGCGAGTACGCGGCGATCAACTCCGCCATCGACGAGCTGATCCCGCGAAAGTATCGGGGCCGCATCGACATCGTGATCAACGGAACGTTCTGGCTCGGCGCGGTCGGCGGTTCGCTTTTGTCCATCGTCGCGTTGAACACTGACCTGTTCGCGCCGAACATCGGCTGGCGCTTGACCTTTGCGCTCGGCGCGGTGTTCGGTCTGGTCATCCTGGTGGTGCGCAGGCACGTGCCGGAGAGCCCGCGCTGGATGTTCATCCACGAGCGCGAGGACGGGGCGGAGCGGACCGTCGCCGACATCGAGGCGCAGGTCCGCGCCGACACCGGCCGCGAGCTGGAGGACGTGTCCGACCAGCGGATCGAGATCCACCAGCGGCGCACGATCAGCTTCCGTGAGATCGCCGAGGTGATGGCCAAGCACTACCCGAAGCGCAGCGTGCTCGGCCTCGCACTGTTCATCGGGCAGGCGTTCCTCTACAACGCCATCACCTTCAATTACGCGCTCATCCTGTCGAAGTCGTTCCATGTCGCCGACGATCGGGTCGGCTACTACTTCGCCGTGATCTGCTTCGGCAACTTCCTCGGACCGCTGCTGCTCGGCAAGCTCTTCGACACCGTCGGGCGCAAGCCCATGATCGCCGGCTGCTACCTCAGTTCGGCGGTCCTATTGTTCGGCACGGCTTGGCTTTTCGCGGCCGGAGCGCTGTCGGCGGTGACGCTGACCGCGTGCTGGACCGCGGTGCTGTTCGTCGCCTCCTGCGGTGCCAGCGCGGCGTACCTGACGGTGAGCGAGATCTTCCCGATGGAGACGCGCGCCATGGCCATCGCGTTCTTCTACGCGATCGGGACCGTCGCGGGCGGCGTAGCCGGCCCACTGGTGTTCTCGAAGCTGGCCGCCGACGGCGATGCGGGCAAGATCGCGCTCGCCTTCGTCATCGGCGCCGCCGCGATGTTCGCCGCCGGACTCGTCGAGCTGGCGTACGGCGTCAAGGCGGAAGGCCGCTCGCTGGAGGACATCGCGAAACCGCTCAGTGCCGGCTCGGGCGAGCGCGCGCCGCAGGCTTCCTAAATTGTCTCAGACAGATTAATCTGGAGGCCCGTCACGCCGAAGGGACACCGATGTCAGCCGCCATGCCGCACGCTCCGGCCCGCGCCTTCAACAGCCTCGTCACCCACGGATGGAATCGGCTGGCCCGGGTGTACAACATCCCGCTGGTGCAACGGGTCGCCTACCGGCCGCCGCAGGACGAGATCATCGGCCGGCTGCGGCAGGCCGATATCCGGCGGATCGCCGATGTCGGTTGCGGCACAGGGATTCTCGCGTCCCGCATACAGCAGGACCTGCGGCCCGACGTGATCTACGGCTGCGATGCCTCCGTCGGCATGCTCCGGCAGGCGAAAGCGCGCTCGGGCCAGGTGCATTGGATCAATCGACGCGCCGAGGACCTGGGCCTGCCCGAAGGCGCGGTCGACGCCGTCGTCTCGACGCACGCCTTCCATTTCTTCGATCATCCGGCGGCGCTGGCGGAATTCCACCGAATCCTCACTCCCGGTGGGCTGCTCGCGATCGTCCTGATCAATCCGCGCCACCGGTTCGCGCAGCTGCTGCAGCCGACGCCGATTCAGAACGTCGCGCACTTCCCGTCGCCCGACGCGATGCGGGTTCTGTTCGAAACGGCCGGATTCCGGGTCACCGAGCAGCGCCCCGTCCGCAGACCGCTCCCCGCCCCGCTCGTGCCGGATGTATTGACCGTCGCCCGCCGCGTCTGAGCGGCGTAGCACAGTGCCACAACCGATCGCGATGCGGAACCGCACCGCGCGGATCGACCGGCTGCCCGCCCCGCTGCTCCGCATGCACACTCTCTGAGCGGGGCACCAGGCTGCCTTGCCGACGAACTGTCGGTACCCCTGGGTAATCTAGTCGACCGGACCGCGCTGCCCCAGACCCCGCCAGCCGACCGAAACCGAAATCGATACCGACATCGGTCTTAGGCGGAGAGGGGCAGGTTGTTGGATCAGTCTGTTGAGGTACCCGAAAGAAAGCGCGGCGGCGAGGCGCAGGAGCTCGCCGGACCCGACCCGGTTCGGCCGGCCGAGGAAGTGCTGGGCGCGGGCCGATCGCAAAGCGCGGGCACCTTTCGCTTCTGGCTGGCCGACCAGCGGTGGGAATGGTCCGACGAGGTCGCGCTCATTCACGGCTACGAGCCGGGCACCGTCCGGCCGTCCACCGAACTGCTGCTGTCACACAAGCATCCCGACGATCGCCAGCAGGTCGCGAACACCATCGCCCGCACGGTCGAGACCGGCGAGCCGTTCTGTAGCCGGCACCGGATCATCGACACCCGAGGTGTCCTGCACCACGTGCTCGTCGTCGGCGACGACATGCTCGACGAGAACGGCCACGTGATCGGCACCTCCGGCTACTACGTCGACATCACCAACGCGCTCGAAGAAGACCGCAGGCAGACCCTCGACGGGGCGCTCCCCGAGCTGTACACCGCGCGCGCCGCCATCGAACAGGCCAAGGGCGCGCTGATGCTCATCTACGGGATCACCGCCGACCAGGCGTTCCGGGTGCTCACCTGGCGTTCCCAGGAGACCGGGACGAAGCTGCGCGCGCTCGCCACCCAGCTCGTCTCCGAGGTCACCACGATGGAGGGGTCCATGGTCGAGCTGCGCACCCGCTTCGACCACCTGCTACTCACCGTGCACGAGCGCATGTGAGCTCAGCGCGGGCGGTGATGCTCCAGGATCTTGCCCGGGTCGACGGTCCGGTCGACCACGGCCCGGGCAAGCTCCGGCAGCCGCCCGCGGGTGCGCCGGGCGTAGCCGCGCAGCGCGTCGAACGCGGACTCCGGATCGAGATCGCCATGCGCCGCGAGCATGCCCTTCGCCTGCTCGATCACGATCCGGCTCTGCATCGCGTGCCGCAGCTGCCCGTTGACCGTCTTATGACCGGCCAGCAACCGCGCCTGCAAGATCGCGATACTCGCGATATCCGCCAGCGCCTGCCCGACCAGCAGATCATCCTCGGTCAAATGTTCCGCACCGGTGCCGAACAGATTCAGCGCGCCCACCCGGTCCGCGCGCAACCGCAGCGGGAGCGCGTACACCGACTGAAAGCCGTCCAGCAGAGCCTGTTTCGCGAACGCGGGCCACCGCTCCCGCGCCTTCTCCAGATCCTCCACGATGACCGGCTCACCATTGCGGTACGACTGCACACACGGCCCGTCCTGTGCCTGGATCTGCAATAGCTCCAACCAGTGCGTCGCCTCACTGGTCGACGCCAGCACCTTCATCTCGTCACCCTCGCCGGCCAGCAACACCGCGGCGGTATCGACCGGTTCCAGCAACTCGACGGCGCGATCCAGCAGCTCCTGCACCACGTCCACCGGGTCGTAGTCCTCCACCAGCGAGTCCGCCAACTGCACAAACGCCTCGACCAGTCGCCGCTCCCGGTTCATACCCGCCATCTCCTTCCATCCCGCCGGCCCCCACAAGGCCCGGCCGTTTTCGTCCTGACGGGAATGCCCCCACCACTCCCCGCCAATCGCCCCACCCACCCCGACCCCCATCACACCCCCTGCGCCCGACCAGGATTCACCCCCGCCCACCCCCACCGCCACGCCGTTAACCAGGCGATTCGCTCCCCCGGCCTTACCTGAGGTAATCTTTTCGAGCGCCCAACAACGGGCGCGGAACGGGCTGTGGCGCAGCTTGGTAGCGCACCTGACTGGGGGTCAGGTGGTCGCAGGTTCAAATCCTGTCAGCCCGACAGAGAGAAACCCCTCCTGACCTCGGTCGGAGGGGTTTCGTCGTTATTCGACGATGTGGAGCTTGGGACCAATCGGCCTGCCCCATGCGTGCGAGCAGCTCCGGTAGCCGAGGTCCGCCGTTCGGCATGGTCACCGGAAGATGACCGAGCGTTGGAACCACGCGCAGGCGCCATGCAGGTTTGTAGGCGTCACCGGCGGACTTTCCTCCAGACCGGCCATCGCGAGGTTTCAAACAGCGTTGCCGTAGTCCTTGAGCGTCAAGGTTGCCGTCATCGGATCGACGCCACGGGCGGCGGCCTGGCGGATCTTCTCGATCCATTCCTCGGCCTCCTCCCGAGTGTCGAACGAATCCGACTTCGAAGGACGCTCCTTCGTCACCGGATCCGTCCAGCACACCCGAGCGCGGAAAGACGAAACCTGAGTGTGCTGGCGATATCGGATCCGCGGACGGTGAACCAGCTCGTCAGTGATCGGGCAAGCGTGGAAGCGATTCCCCCGGCGCCGAGGGCGACGACGAGGACATCGTAGAGATCGCCCATCTGTCCCTAACGGATTCCGATCGAACCACCGGACAGATCTGTGTCCTTGTCTATCGGCCCTTGCTCGGATAGCGATCGCGCTAAGCTAACCTGCCGAAGCGCGACATCGATGGGGGCATGATGGTGGCTGGCGACGAACCGTACGAGCAATCGAAATCGGCTGGGGCCCAACCTGACTCGCGAGCACTACACGCAGCCGGCGCTCCCCGGTTGCGTCGGGGGCTGCATCTGTCGACCGCAGGGACCCTCGTTATGGGCCTACCTGGGTTCGTGCTGAGCCTGATCGTCGTGGGTATGGTGCCGACCCTGCTCGCCGCGGGGAACCCGGCGATTTGGACGGTGCTGACCGTGTTCGTCGTATCCGGGGCGGCAGTGTTCTTCGGGCCGACGGAGTATGTGATCGCCCGAGCCCTCTTCCACTACCGCCTGCCGACTGTCGCCGAGGCACAGCGCCTCGACCATGCGTGGAATCTGGTCACCCATAGCGCTGGAGTCCGGGCGGACAAGTATCGGCTTTGGGTGGAGGATTCCAAAGACCTCAATGCCTCTGCCGCGGCCGGGCATATAGTAGCGGTGACACGCGGCGCGCTCACGTTGCCGGCGCACCAGCTCGAGGCGTTGCTCGCGCACGAGCTCGGGCACCATGTCGGCGGGCATTCCTGGGCGACCCTTCTGACGTATTGGTATTCCTTACCTGGCCGGGTGTTTGTCGTAGTTATGCATTGGACGACGCGGATGGTGTTCGCCTTGTTCGCTGGCTTCACTTTGGGTGCTGCTGGCGGCGAGGCGACCGGTTGCCTGGTCGGCCCCCTCGTGCGCCTGTTCCCGTTTCTTTGGCTGGCACTGGTCACTCTGTTCTTCTATTCGATCCACCCGCTGCTGGTTCTGTTGTGGTTGGTTCCGTTCGCGCTGGCCTGGTTCAGCCGATATCAGGAGATCGACGCGGACCGGGTAGCCGGCCAGCTAGGGTACGGCCCGGCTCTGCTCGAAGTTCTCTACAGGTGGCTGCACGCCGGGCACGACGATGTGCGCCGTCGGAACGGGTTGCGCGCCAACATGTTTGCTAGCCATCCTTCGTGTGCGGCGCGGATACGCGCATTGGAGAGGTACCTGAACATCCAACAGTGCCCGTAGCGGCAGTCTCGAAACAGCAACTGCGACAAGGGGGATCACAAATGACTGTTCCACCGAACTGGTACCCGGACCCACAGCACGAGGGCTTTCTCAGGTATTGGAACGGCGCGGAGTGGACCGGTGACCGCGCACAAGTCGGTGCGCCTGGTGCCGAGCACAGCCAGCGTGGCGGATCGATCGCAACAAACGTCCCGTTGTTCGGCGCCCGCGGGTTCGCGAAGAAGCAATCGCAGGAGCTGGCTGACGCGCTCGCCGAAATCCGAAGACTGCGAGCGCAGTTGACTAGCACCGGTGGACTCGAGCTCGCAGACCTGCAACAGCTGCGTGATCAACTGGGCGCGCAGGTTTCCGAGCAGCAGGTGCTGTTGGACGACCTGCGCAAGCAGATCATCCACACCCGCGAGGAGCAGGTGCTGCAGGAGATCGGTATCTACGAATACCGGCACCCCCTCTCGGACTCGTTCGCCTACCGTGAGCAGCTGAAGCACCTTCAAGGAGAGATCAAGGACATGGCGCGCCGCGACGGAGGCGCAATCGAATCGATGGCCCCTTGGGTGGTCAACAACTCGGTGACCGAGGGACGCAAGATGGTCCGCGAGTATTCGACGCTCATGCTGCGTACGTACAACGCCGAGGTCGACATCCTCGTCAGAAGTCTCAAGCCGTACAAGCTGGACAACGCGCTGGACCGCATCGACAAGGTCGCCATCGCCCTCGAGAAGCTGGGCAAGACCACGAAGCTGCGCGTGGCACCGAAGTACCACCAGTTGCGCCGCCGGGAGCTGGAAATGACCGCCGATCACCTCCAACTGCTCGCGCAGCAGAAGGAGCGCGAACGCGAGGAACGTGACCGCCTCCGCGAAGAGCGCAGAGCTCAAGAGGAGCTCACACGCGAACGCGCGAGGATCGAGAAACAGCGCCAGGACTACAGCACCGCTCTCGCCGCGCTCGAGGCCGCAGGCAACCTCGGCACCGCCGACGCTGACGACCTGCAGGAAAAGTTGGCGGGAGCGGAACAGGCCCTCAGCGCGATCGACTACCGGGTCTCCAACATTCGCGCAGGGAATGTGTATGTCGTCTCCAATATTGGCGCGTTCGGCCCTGGGGTGGTTCAAATCGGCATGACGCGCCGATGGGATCCGGAAGATCGCATCCGTGATCTCAATAGCTCTGCGGTGCCATTCCGATACGACGTCCACGCCAGGTTCTATGCCAAGGACGCGGCCGGAATCGAAGAGGAGTTGCATCGCCGACTGGCCGACAAGCGCGTCAACAAGGTGAACCCGCGTCGCGAGTTCTTCTACGCCACACCCGCGGAGGTCCGCGCACATCTAGAAGATCTGATCGGACAGTTCCTCGAGCCCGGGCAACTCCTGGAATTCAACGAGCTGGCCGAAGCCGAGGAGTACTACCAGAGCCGTACTGCCCACAGGGGTGCCTCGAATAGCGAGGCCGCCGGCAGTGCGGCTTCTCCTGTTCCGCGCACCCGATGAAGCTCAACGACAGGAAGAATCAACCCATGCCAGAACCCAAAGGCCAGTTGACACTTCACACTAACGGCAGTGCTGACGACCTTATCGAACTCCTCGAGTGGTTCAACGAAGACGACGACCTTCGAGGTCGAGTGGAGTTGCCTTCGAACGGAATCCGCCAGGGACAGATGGGCGATCTCTACGATGTCCTCGTCGTCGCCCTCGGCGCCGGGGGAATCGCGTCCGCGCTTGCCCGATCACTGACGAGCTGGTTCACCGTCCGCGGATCCGATATCGCCATCACACTCAAAATCGACGGCCACACCGAACTGACCCTCGACGCCAAACGTATCAAAGCTCCCGAGGTCGCTCAGACTTTGCAAAACATGCTCCAACGGCCCCGCGACCCGCAATGACCTCAGCACCCACCCGTAGCCGCTGGCGAGCCGTTCTCGTCGGAGTCAGCCAGTACGACGACATCGAGTTCCCCGACATCCCCGCGGCGCTCAACAACGTCGCCGACCTCGAGCGGCTCTTGACCGCGCCCGCCGGCGGTGGACTTGCCGAAAACCATTGCCACGTCCTCACCAACCCGGACAGTACCGAGGTTGGCCTCGCAGTCGGCTCCGCGGTACGGGAGGCTGAGGACGTCCTGCTGGTGTATTACGCCGGGCATGGCGTCGTCGACCGACGCGGACAGCTGTATCTGGCGTTACCCGGCAGTAACAAGGAACAGCCGAAATGGAGCTCTGTCCCGTTTTCCACCCTCCGCGATGACCTCGTGGGCAGCCGAGCCCGAACCCGCATCCTGATCCTGGATTGCTGCTTCTCCGGGCGCGCGTTTGAGGCCATGAGCACGACATCCACGCTCGTGCAGGGTCAGATCGACATCCAGGGCACCTACACCATCGCCTCCTCGGCGCGAACCGAACCTTCAGTCGCGCCCGAGGGCCATCGCCACACCGCCTTCACCGCCGCGCTACTCAGCGCCGCCGCCAACCCCGACCTCACCCTGGACGAGCTCTACCGCACAGTCGACCAGATCCTGCTCCGCAACGGTTACCCCCGACCCCAACGTCGCAGCGTCAACGTCGCAGGCGACCTGCGACTGTTCACCACGTCATCCATCCGACCGGTCACCGAAGGCACCATTGCCGCGTCGACCGCCACACCCACCGACAGCCCCCGCGAAACATTCGAGCGTGGCAAGGTCCGAGCTGAAGCCGGCGACCTCCCGCAAGCCGAAATCCTCTGGCGCAGCGCCGCATTGCAGGGCCACACCGGCGCGATGAACAACTTGGCCAACCTGTTGCACACCCAAAAGAAAATCCGCGAAGCACACGACTGGTGGCGCAAGGCCGCCGAGCAGGGCAATGCCGAAGCCATGGGCAACCTGGCCAACCTGTTGCACGAGATCAAACACTTCGGCGACGCCGAAAGCTGGTGGCGCCGAGCCGCGGACGTCGGCAACACCGACGCCATGTACAACCTCGCCATCATGCTCGACAAGTCAATGCTCTTCGATGACGCGCTCACCTGGTACCGGCACGCCGCCGAGGCCGGACACCCCGACGCAATGCACAACCTCGCCATCCGACTCCGCTACCGCGGTCAACTCCCCGAAGCCGCCACCTGGTGGCAACGCGCCGGGCACAAACGCGCCCAGCGCGCCAACGAGAAGCTGCGGGGTCTGACCTCCAAACGACAGTCGTAGCCGTTGACGAGGAGCAAATGCGGCCGAAACTGTGCTGATGCGGGCATGCAAATGCGCAGATGAGGAGCCAAACGTGCATGGTTTCGGTCCCTTCGGGCTTTCTGAACACCGACAGTCGCTTCATCCCGCCCTGAGCACACATGCCAACTTCGTTGTCCGGCGGCCAAATCCAGCGAATCGCCGCCGCGGTCGAAGCTGGCACCTGGATCCATCGCCGACAGCGGCGCACTGTCCTGCTGCGTCTACACCACCACCCGACAGCACGCCAGCGGTCCTGAAGACCCCGGTCGATCCCGCATCCGGCTACACCGAAATGGCTCTGCTGCGCCGCTGGCGCTGCGGTTGTGTACTCCACCGAGCCGGTCGACTTCTTGATCTCACGGCGGTACTTGTCGACGGTCTGCTGTTTCAACGAACGGCGTCACTCGCGCCCAGCGCGATCGCCCGATCTGGATGTCGATCTTCGGGCCGGAGAAGCTGGTTCGCCTACTAACTGTCGGGCGAGTGCTTCTCAAGTGCCTTCTCAGCGGTAGTTGGCCGGTCGGTGTGCAGTGGTCGTCGCGGGCATGGAGACGTGCGCTCTTTCACAGGCCGGAAGCAAGCAGTGACGTCCGGCGGATAGACGGTGTCGGCGCTTTCTTCGAACCTGCCCTTCGGCCATTGGAAGCCATTGAAGAGTTTGGCGGCCGCGGGCGGCAGGTCGAGGTACCGACCGGTCGGTGTTTTACTCAGGCATAGCGGTACGACGGCGCCGATCGCGTTGGCTGCGCCCACCGGATCAGCAGCTGAGAGTCCAATCGGCAGGTGTGGTCGTAGCGAGAACCAAGCATCCGACGTTCTCCTGCACAATGCGCTGGCGCGCTTCGACGATACCGGCAAGGTCCTGACCGAGCGGTCCTGTTGCCCATGAACGGATCCAGTCGAGTGTTGCTGCGCCGGGTCGACGGCTGGACTCGTCGTTGCGGCGTTTGCCAGTGGCGAGTGCCAGCCGATACAGACCGCAGGCTGGTTCGAGGGCAGGCATTCCCAGTTGCTGAGCCCGTTTGGCAGCCGATCGGGCAACTCGGAATCCTCCGGCGTCGACATCGCCGAAGTACCAGCATCGCTGCGGCCGAGGAGCATCCGCTAATGCAGAGAGCCGGGTGGCGACTTGATTTCCTGAACCCCAGATGATCCGGCCATCGAAACCGGTCTCGCCCGCTCGTGAGCTGAGCGATGAGTAGGTCGTGTAGTTCTCCACGATCAACCAAGCACGATCGCCGAGAACCATTTGCTCGACTGGCGGCCAGCACGGAAAAGATGCCAGCAGTTCCCAGGTCAACCGGCCGGGCCCGAACATCCGCGAGGTGACGATCGTGTCGAGTGTCTTCTCGTGATCGAAGATGTCCAGGGACCGTTCACGCATCGGCTCGATCGCCTCGGTACGATGCGGTATCCAGGAGTTGATGGCAATCAGGTACCGCCGTTCGGATTCACTCAGTTTGCCGTGGTCCCACAGGGTTGCGGCCCATGCCATCTCCAGATGCCAGACCGGCGCCTGTCGAGCGGGGCGTTGTGCCACCGAGGATTCGACTCTGCCGACATACCCCGGGAGCGGCGGTGTGGTGGTGCGATCCCAGGCGCCTTTGGGCAAGGTGATTTCGCCGGCCTCGGACAGACTGGTGATCGCGTCCAGCACACGGGTGCGCCACCCCACCGACGCCGCCGCCGTCCTATCCACTGCGGCAGCCGCGGTGAGGATCCTGTGCAGCGGTGTCCGAAGGGTCGATTGCGAGCGGACCTCGGCGAGAATCGCAGTGGCCAAAGCGGGTTCACGGTTCATTGCGGACTGCACTGACGATGTCGAGAACCTGGGTGTTACTGGCATCCGGCAACACATAGGCCCGGCCCGGCCGGGTAGCAGACGGACGCTTGTGCAGGGCGGCGATTCTCGGGAAAGTGGTGACCGCGCCCAGGTCACCCAAACCGGTCCAGAACACCAGTTGGACCCCACACGCTCGCGCGACCCGGCGTTGCAAATCCAGGAAGGGCAGATAATTGGCCTTCCCGACGGGATTGTCCAGTGGTAGAACTCCGCCCGCCGTTCCGGTTCGGTCGCCGGTGCGGCGCTCTGCACGCAACCTCGCGAGTACACAGAACAGGACCAGTGACGCGGTGAGATTCTCGCCTCCGGACCATTTTCGCATCTCCTCCACCGGAATCCGGGCGGTCGGTTGATCCGGCGCCGGCTTCAAAATCGTCGCTCGGAACCCGTCCGGGACCGCGACTTCGGTGGCACGCCAGAGCAACTCCGCCGGATCGGCCTCGATCCGGCGGGCTTGAACCATTGCGTCGATCAGCTCACCGACGCGCAGCCCGATCTGTTCACGCGATGGACGACTGCGGGCTTCGACGATTAGGAAGCGTTTGTGCTCCCAGGGCCCGATCCCGGCTGGCAGCTCGGACAGCGTGGCGGCTCGGGTGAGCACCGATAGTGCGTCGTCGACCAAGTCGATCATCCGAACAACGACATTGTCCTTGTGCTGTTCGACCTGAGCGAGCTGCTGCACGATCGCGCTCTTCCGCATTTCGAGCGCGTCGGTGAGTTCTGGGATCCGGTCGGCTACTCGATCGAGATGACCTTTGTCCCAGAACATGTCACGCAGCTGGCGGACGGCGCTGCCGTGCTCGTCCTCGGCGACCGCCGCGAACTCATCGGTACCCGCCCAGCGGCTAAGTTCGTCCGCGCGCTCGCGTCGTGCCCGTTCGGCGGCATTGAGGACCGCGGATGCCGAACTCAGGGCGTCGAGCATCACTCGGGTGCGCTGCCTGACTTCGGCGTTGTCATCGGGAACGAATGTTGACGAGGCAGAGGCGGCTTCGATATCGCGCAGCAATGCCGCTTGGTCGTTGAGCATTTGGCCTCGGTTCTCCGCGAGACCAGCCTCGGCAAGCGCTGATTTTCGGTCGCCGTCGACGCGGTGGCGCTCGGATTCGCGCACGGCCATCTCATCGGCTTGCGCGTCCGCGAGCAGTGTCGCGTGGTCCCGGTTCTTCGGATTGTCGGCAGTGATAATACCTCGGGGGCGTTCAGTCTCTGCCTTTGCTCGTCGGTCTCGGGCGATGCGCCATCGTTCATTGGCGACCCCCAGGTCGGACTGTGCCCGAGTGTGAACGTGCGCTGCTCGCGAGCGTGCGTCCGATCGTGCAGCGCTGTCAGCGGCTGCAGTAGTGGCAGCGAGTTCGATTGCGCGACATCGGGTCTGATCGTCATTGGTGTTCCAGGCGGAAGCGGCACGAGTCACCTCCTCCTCTGCCGTGAGCACCGCTTGTCGCAGTGACGATTCGGGAAACTGCTCACGCAGCTGCTTTTCGAAGACTGCCAGCTTGGTGCGGGCGGCTTCGATAGTCAGATCGCAGATCGGCGTAGGTTCTGGCAGTCCTTCCAGTTCGGCGCGGAGATCGTTCCGTAGCCTTGTTGCCAGCCGAATATCGGTCCCGAGTTGCTCGACGCGACCTGCTGCAACCTTTTGCCGTTCCGCCTCCTTCTCCTTGGTGGTTCGAGCCCGGTCTGAGTCGCGGGGAATGGCAGCGAGCCGGATTCGACTCGGCGCCATCTGTTCTCGTTCCACCACAGCCGCACGCCGTACTCGCGGCAATACACCGTCCAACCGCGCCAACTGTTCGCTCAGAGCCGAAATCTGCTGCTCGATCTGCTTCGCTTCGTTCTGGACAGCACTCAGCGCGTCCGCGGCAAGCCGCTCCTCGGATTCCGCATCGCCCAGCTCGGCGGCGGCCGATTCGACTCGGGAACGAAGTCCACCGAGGCCGTCCGGAGGGAGGTCGTCACACCAGGCACTGATCGCGGATCGGCTCGCCAGGTCGGCATCACGACGTGCTGTAAGTGTTTCGACCTGCTGTTGCAGTACCTCGCGATGGTTCGTGCGCTGCCTCATCTCGGCTTCGCCGGCTGCTTTGTCGTGTTGCGCCGCAGCGGGGCCGACGACTGTCTTGGGTACGTATCGGTCAGCGAAAGTTGTTGCGCTCACGATGACGATGAGCTCATCCGCGTCCGCGATGGCGTGTGCAGCCGCTGCCACGTGGTTCGAGTCACCGTAGACGATGACGCCATCAAGGACCTCCGGCATCTCTGCCAGATAGCGCTCGTGCTCGCTCCTGTCGATGTGCTCGGCCAGATAGCGCCACCCGGACACGGCAGTGATTTCCTGGTCGGCAAGCGCCTTGATGGCCGTTTCGACGCCAAGTCTCGGGGGCAGCAGTCCGAAATCGGTCAGCGAATGAATGGCTCGTTCGCCTCGGGCCCGCTCCTCGCCGAGGCCGACGAGTTCCTTCTCGTCCCCCGCGATCGCCTTGGTCAGCTGCGTGACAGCATCGTCGCTACTCGCTCCGAGATCGACCGTATCTGTCTGCAGCAGCAGACGAAGCCGAGCATTGTCGGCGAGGTCTGCTGCCCGCGTTGTCAGTCGATGCAGCTCAGATACCAACCTGTCCGATTTCTGACGGGTAGTTGACAACTCGGTGCGTGCCGTTTCGTTTCGCGTGCGAGCAGATTCGATCTGAGGGGCGAGCTCGTCTCGTTGCGAATGCAGCTGATCGCGGTTCGTTCGTGCCGTGGACTGCGCTGTGAGCAGCCGATTCTCGGCGTCGCCGAGCCGCTCGTCCGGGTTGAGGATGCCCTCGGTCACCATCTGCTGGCACTCGTCGTCGAACTGCGTGAGCTGAACTCGCAAGCGCTCGGATTCCGCGTCCAAACCGGCCAGCACGTTTACGGCCCGATCACGGAGTTCTTCGGCGGTATCTCGCTCCACCGCGGCTGATTCCTTTACCGACTCCAGTTCCGCGATGTCCGCTCCAATCTTGTCGATCGCGATCTGGATCGCGGCTGCGAGGACTTGCTTCGCGCCATTGCATCGCTCCACCAGGGGGAACGCGCCCTCCGCTGCCGTTTTCAACGTAGACGCCTGCGCGTCGCGTTCCGCTTTGCGCTGCTCGAGCTGGGCGTACTGCTCGACGGCAGCCCATGCGCCGACTTCGCGCTCGGCCTCCTCAGCTGCCGCCTTAGCGGCCTTCGCGGCCTCCTCGGCGTCGGCGAAATCGAATTCCGTGATGTTGTAGAGGTATTCGTTCCGCTGGTTTCGCGCCGAATCGATCTTGGCTCGAACTTCACGGAGCTGACCTTCCAGCAGTTCTGCGCGATCTGCCGCGATGGCTGATCGCTGTTGCGCCTGAGCCGCCGTTTCCAGCAGAGCCCGCTTGAGTGCGGCTGCTCGGAGAATGACCTCATTCCTGCGCCCAGTCGCCGCAAGCCACTGCCCGTGGGCCTCACCGAACGCTGCGACTTTCGGGACAGCATCAGTACAGAATCGCAATTGTGCCGTATAGATCGGCCGTTTCGCGATTTCGACCGCAGTGTCGGCCAACAGATCTCGGACCGGCGCGACGCGCTGCTGATCTCCGACGAATCGCAGCAGGTAGCGGACGAACCTGCCCGGTGAATCGATGTCGTTGAACAGCCCGTCCATCCCGCCTTCCGCAGAATTGACCTCGGCGAAATACCGGAAGAGATCGGGATCGAATCGTCGTTCCCGCAGTGCGGTATGCCATTCGTGGATGTAGGTGGACGCCACGACGGTATTGATGCCATCAGCCGTCAAGTTCCGCACATGCGCACAGAACCGCTCCCGATCGTAGGCACCACCGCTCCGCAGCGTGAACGGCAGCGTGTCCAAGGTGGCCCCATCCACAACCGGGTCCGGATGCACACACCACCAGCTGCGTCTGAGCTTCTCCTTTCCGCGGCCGTTGTAGTCGTGTGGTCGCGAACGTCCGTCCCACTCGTATACAGCTCCAGTCAGCAGCAGTTCTCCCTCGGGGGACACCCACTCCGCCACAACGTGCGCGGTATCGCCGGCCAGCACCAGATCTTCGAGGGTGCGGTTCTTGGTGCGTGTCGCAAGGAAATCGGTCCGGGAAGGCAGGATCAGCGCCAGCAACAGTGACAACATCGTCGTCTTGCCCGCGCCGTTGCGCAGCCACACGATCGTGTCGGTCGGTTCGCCCGAGGTATCGGTGAAATCCACCATCAGGTCGGTGAACCTGTTCTCGGCGACCCCGATCGAATCGAGATACATCCTCCGCAGTCGAAACATCAAGCCCCCTCCGCACTGCGGTCTGGTGACCATGACTCGGGTATGAGCGACCCCGAGATCTCCGACAGTCCCACCCGGAAGCGGTCATTGAGCACATACGCCTCGCCGCCCTCGTCATCGAGTGCAGGCTCGCGCCTGGCGCGCCCCTGCTGAACCATGAACGCGAGCACCTGGTTCACGTACCAGCGGCGGCACTCACGCCGGATCCCGCCGCGCTGCGCAGGTAGTACCTCCGTCAGCTCCAGCCAGGTCCGGGCCGCTTCACCGAGCTGGACGGCCATCTCGTCATCGCCGTCGACTCGTTCGAGCGCGGTGCGGACGTGCCGATCGAGAAACCGCTCCAGCTCGCCCCGTCGAACGGTCGGATTGACCGAGTCGCCGAGCGCGTCACCATTGGGGTAGGCGTAGGCCGCGAGGGCAACGATGACCAAGCCGAAACACCGTCGATCTTTCACCCGATGCTCGCCGGTCCGGATCGGCAGGCCGCAGTTATCCAAGGTCACACCGAATGGTCCTTCGGGCCGGCCCGCGATCAGCAGTCCGATCTGACTGGCCGCGTAGATGTCGAGTCCGAGGCCGTCGGCGACCCGGCCGACAATTTCGGCGAACTCGATATCGGTGCGATATCGGTCGAGGAGCGTCCGGTACTGGCTGCCTTGAATCGGGCGCTCCCGAGGAGCGAACGCATATCGCACGAATCGGGCGGCGTCGGAGATGTCAGCGAGTTTCATGACACACTCTCGGTTTCGAGGTCGAGTCGGTCGAGCAAGACCGAAGCAGCCACGGTGAGATCGCCTCCCGCGAATCGGTCGTCCAGCAGTTGGCGATCGTCGACGGCCGCCACCAGCTGCGAAACCGCCGACGCCAGATCGGAGCTCTGCGGTTGCTCGTCGGCGGGGACATCCGCGTCGGCGACGAACACCCACAGCGCGGCTCCCCAGACAATGTCCAAAAGGCGGACCGGATCGTCAACTTCGGCCGCGCGGGATCTCGCCTCGAGCAGTAGTTCGGACAACAACATCGGTCGGACGGTCGCGGCGTTGAGCACATCTGCGGCCACAGCGGCGATGTCGGCCGGGATCGACTCCACGCCGACATCACCCAGCTCGCCGGGTGCGTCGATGTTCGGCGGCTGCCGTTCGTAGGCCACCGGCGCGCGGAACAGGACATCGCACAGATCACCGAGGCCCCAGCACACCGGCCGCACAGGCGAACTCACCCCGACGATCAGCCTTTCCCCGACCACGTCAAGTACGTCGTCGGAGGCGAGCGCAGGCGCGAGGACATCACGCGAAAGGTCGATCACCGCAGCTAGACCGCGCGGATGAAATCGCTGATCTTCCTGCGCTTCCAGAAAGATCGGAATGGCTTGCTGGAGAAAGCGTTCGAGCCGGATCCAGACATCTTGGCCGCGCTGCACCTCGTCATCGATATTCCGGCACGCGTCCGCAGCCGCTGGATCGGCCGCATAGCGGGCAGCCAAGTCCCGAAGCTGTCGATCACGGTCGAGCTGCTGCGATACCTGGCCGACGACATCGGTCAGCCAAGCGGGCATCTCGCCGTGCCAATCCACCGCCGAGACATCGCGTTTTGTTTCGGAAAGTCGCTCCCGCAGGCTGGCCGACAAGCCGCGCGCGGTGCGAGTCGCCTCGCGGGCGGACTCGAGCGCTTTGACGAACTCCCCCGCGTTCATCTGGATCTCGACCATGAGCTTCAGGGCGAGCGCCCGGTCGGCCAGGTCGGTATTCAGCGCCTGGAGATAGAGAACGATCGCCTCATCGGTCGCCGTAATGCAGACTCCCGCATCGTCGTCTACCAACCGCAGTAGCCGGAACTTGAACTGCTCACTGCGCGGGCCTGCGTGCTCGGACTCGGGCTCCACCCAAACGGCCGCGTGCGGTCGGCCGTCATTCAAGATGGTCGCGAAAACGACCTTGGCAACCTTCGACCAGGGGCGGTCAGGATCGTTCGGGTGCATCCGCCGCGCCAATTGCGTGAGATGGTCGACGGCGCTCGCCGGAGTAACAGAGCCGTCCAGACTGGCCTGATGAATTACGACGTAGTCGATGAGCCGCAGGGCCAGCTGCGCGAGATCGTAGTTGCGATGGTCGAACTCCGCGCGCGGCGCAGCCCGGTTGAGCAACTCGAACACCGGGCTCAGCAGCTGCAGTGTCTGCCATCGACCATGGAGGTCCGTAATCGGACGTCGAGCGCGTCTACCCACCATATCCACCCCTTGGAGCATCTCGATCGGCGATCGATGTCCGATGCCGGCCCAGTGACTTGTGAGGATGCTATCGGCCAGGTCCGACAAGTTGTTTCAATACACGAGGGCGAGCTGCTACACCACTCTGCTGGACGCTGTCATGCACGGGATTTCATCCGCACAGCTGCTCAAGCACGAAGATCTCCCGATGACCGCAATTACGGGTCACCCCGGATGCGGCGGATGAATTCGCACCGCCGCCCATCCTGAGTACGTCACCGAACTTGCATCAGCGACAACCATTCGGGCTGAAGTTATCTCGGCGTCGGCTGGTATCCGGCAAGGTGAGCCGGTGACGGCTGGTGATCAGGGTTAGGCATCCCGATCCGCTCGGCAGCAAGGGCTCGATCTGTTCCCGATCAGCCGCGTCGTCGAGAACTAGCAGCATCTTCCTGCCAGCGAGCAGGTGACGCCACAGGTCGCGGCGCTCGGCTACGGTCTCGGGCAGATTGCGTGGGTCGATGCCGATTGCGATCAGCAGCCCGGCGAGTACCTCCGCCGCATCTGCGGCGGGTTGTCCGGGCGTGTGGGCATGTAGCTGTCACCGATGTTCTGACCGCCGAATTCTACGCCGTCAGTCCAGTACTTGAGCCGATACCGAAACCATCATCATTGCTTGAAAATGCTATAGGCCAACACTATCCGCAGTAGGCGGACAATGTACCCAGACCGCCGAGCAGGTGAATCCACCTGGTACGAAGATAGTTTCAGCTCGTCTACAAGGACGATCTAAAGGTTTGTGCGGATACTCGACATCAGTCCACGGTCGATCTGTGCGAAGCGTCCGCTCTGCAACCACCACCCTTCTCGAGCCGCGGGCTTCGACGGTTCAACAAAGGAAGACAGCCACTCGGCCAGGAAGACAATGTCCGTGGTCCCACGTGTCGGGCGAATATCCCTACAGTCGCCGGCCTGCCCCTCCCCTACAGCAGCGGCCCGATCGAGGACGTGAACACGAAGACGACGCTGATCAAGAGGCAGATGTATGGCCGGGCCGGTTTCCCGCTACTGCGCCACCGAATCCTGCTGGCACAACCCGCCATCCGCCACCACCGAAAGTGAGACAGAGCCGAAAGTGGGGCAGAGGCCAAACAACGGTGTAGCTCCGAAGCAAGGAGTGGCACATGGACTCTGATGTGGTGGCGGCCGAGTTGGCAGATACTGGCGCGGTGGCCAGAGCTAGGGAAACCGAAGACGACGGCGGTAGATGCCGAGCTGGTGGGCCAGCTCGTGGCCCAGGCCCGCGCCAGCGGGCTGCAACTGACCGGCGAGGACGGGCCTGTCGTGTACTGGGCGCGTCTGGCAATGAGGCTGGCTCGGCGCTGCCGCATGTATTAGCTTTGGCGCTGAATCGTCTGACCGCGAGGATGATTCGAGTTCGACCGAAGCTACCGGGAGTCGTGGCAATGGACGGAGGGGCTGTGTAGTGCCAGGTTCGGAGTTGGCTGTCGTCGGTCGTGCGGTGGTACCCGCAGCGCGAGGCGCCGGAGCTCTGATGCGGAAATTGCGCCCGGACGTGTCGGCTACTGCGCTGGCTTCGGTCGCGGACAACCTTGCCGATCTTGTGGCGAAGACTGAAAAGCGCCGGCTGGGAGAGCTGGGGGTGGCGCGTGGTAAGGGAATAGGTCTGCGATGGAACGCACTGGTTGACACATGGACGGTCGGCAGCGGTGAATTCGGATCGCTAGCGGAGGTCCGCAGGTACTTCGACCGGTTGCGGGACTCCCGCCTCGTGATCGTCGGTGACCCCGGCTCGGGAAAGACCGTCGCCGCCTTGAATCTCGTACTCGACCTGCTGGATCGACGAGTGGGTTCGAGGCGTGATCGAATGCCGGTTCCAGTGCGCCTCAACGCTTCCAGCTGGGACCCCGATTCGCACAGCTTTGAAGAGTGGCTCGCTCGGCGGATCGCGCGGGACTATTCGCTTCGCCTACGCGTGGCACGGGAACTCATCAAGACCGACCGGATACTTCCAGTCCTGGACGGTCTAGATGAGATGGACAGCGATTCGGGAGAACCCGCACGCGCCCTCGCGGCCTTGGATCAGCTCAACGAAGTGTATTGGCTCGGAAAGCCGGTCGTCGTTACCTGCCGGGCGGACACCTACCGCAAGATTTCAGAAGTCCGTGGTGAGTCCGGACTGCACGAGGCGTCAGCGATCGCGTTGCAAGCATTGACGACCGAGCAGGTCGCTGATCATCTGACAGCCTGGCATGATACCAACGGCGGGCTGAAGTGGGCGTCGCTGAAGGACAAGCTCCAAGCCGATCCCCACGGGGTCTTCGCGCGGGCGCTGCGCACACCCTGGATGCTCGGCCTGACCCTGCAGTTCCTGAAGCACGCGCGAGCAGAGGAAGCCGCCGCGTTGATGGAGGCAACCAGCCGAGAGGCGATCGAAGATGCGCTGTTCTCCGCGTTGATTCCTTCCGCAGTCGCTGCTCAGCCCCGGGACTCGCACAGCAAGCAGAAGTACACCGAGGTCGAGGTGTCGGCGTGGATGCGGACTCTTGCCCGCCACTTCACCTCTGGTCCGAATCGGGCAGACAGCAACGACTTCGCGTTGGATCAGATATGGAGCCTGGGTGGACGCCTGCCGTGCAGGCTGCTCCATGCCTTCGTCGCTGCGATAGCCGCGTTCGGGGCGGTGCTCGTGATGTTCGTTGTGCCTACGGTCGGGGCAGGGACCGATGCAGGGACCACAGCGCGGAACGGCGTCGTGGCTGGCACATTGTGCGCGCTCGTGTGCGGCATCCGCGGATATTGGCCATGTCGGACCAAATCGCGAAAGGCGTTGTGGCGCACGTACAAGCCCGGTGATGCCAAGCGATGGATGGAGGCCGCGGTTGCAGGTGTTGTCACGGGGCTTGCCCTTTCGATCTGTGCCTTCCTGACGAGCACGCACCCAGAAACAGGAAACCCGCTTCCGCCGCGAGATGCTGCAGAAGGCGCAGGCTTGGTCGGTGTCATCACCGCGCTGGTGTTGATCTTCGGCATCAGCCTCACCGGTCACGGGGAACCTCGGCTCGACGAGAAACGGATCATCCGTGACGACGCGCTGGCTGCGGTCTACGTCAGTGCGATCACATGGCTCGTGCTGGTTTCGATCGTTACCGTATGGGCGTTTGCCAAAGGTGCAAGCGAAGGCAAACTTTCGCCGTTCTTGCTGGCGCTGAGTCCTTTGGTGGTAGTGCTGATGGCTCTGGCCGGGGCTCCGCTGGGCGTCGCTCTCGGTGTGTTGATCTTCATGGCGCGGGCCAAAGCGAGCATCCGATACGGATGCGCGAGATTGCTGTTCACGGTTGGATCTGATTTCGCATCGTCGCCAGGACCTTTCCTGGACTGGGCGCGTGTGGCCGGTCTCCTGCGGGTTACCGGTGCCGCCTATCAGTTTCGGCATCAGAGCTACCAGGAGTGGCTCGCTGCACAGCCATAGGTTTGGGGTTCCCCTGCCCACAATGCCCCTGACGAGCAACGCGACAGCGCCCGAGTCTGTCGATCGAGATCACCCGCGTAGTGGACGTGGCCCGGATGACCGCGCGAGATGGGTCACCATCCGCAAATGACGCCTAAACCCGGCACGCAGCTACGGTTCACCTACGACGACGATTGCGCACGTGCCTGAACCTCGCTCTCGTTCGTTGGAGACTGTTCGGGCAGACCTCGGATCTCCTGGCGAACAGCGATATCCAGTGGTTCACGGTTCAGACGAATTGGCAGGTCCGCCACCACCTCTCGCAGCCCATGTCGTCCTCCCCCGGTTTCTTGTCGAAATGGGAGTTGATCAAGTGTCGAGCGGCCCACACTCAACGGACACCACAGGGATGAGCGGAGGACCATGGCTACGAGTGGCGCAACGCCGCCCCGGCGGCGTAGATCGGTAGCAGGGCGGGGTCGTTCGCTACGGCCCCCAGTGCCGCAACCTCCCCCGCCCCCTTCACCCCGGCCGAATCGCCGCAGACGCGTGGCCCGGATCATGGGCCGGATAGCCGAATGGCCGGGATGGAACAAGGCCGCGGCGATCGTGACGACGATCGCCGCCCTGGCCGCCTTGTGGTTCACCAGTAAGTCGTTACTGGCAACCAACAACCAGTACGAGCTGTCACAGCAGGTCGCAATGAGCGATCGCTTTCAGAAGGCTACCGAGCAGCTGTCATCGGACAAGCTCGATGTTCGACTATCGGGCATTTATCTGCTGGAGCGGCTCGCGAAGGATTCCGCCGCCGATCATCCGACGGTGTTCGCGCTGCTCTCGGCATACCTGCGTACTCATACCAGCGCCGCGCAATGCCCTGTGGAATCACCGACCGTAACACCGGCGGCCGACGTGCAGGCCGTGTTGACGGTGATCGGGCGGCGGGCGGTCGAGCTTGAGGCGGTGGTTGACCGGCCGGATCTGAGCCGAACCTGTTTGGCGGGTGCTCGTATGAGAGATTCGAACTTCGCCGGAGTGAATTTTAGAGAGACCAACCTCGCCTATGTCGACCTGAACTCCTCGAATCTCGAACGGGCGCAACTGCAGTTCGCACAACTCACCCATGCCAAGGCGTTCCGTGCGAATCTGTCGAAGGCAAGTCTCGCAGTGGCGAACCTGACCGGCACGGACTTCATGAACACAGACCTAACCGACGCGTTCATGTGCGACGCCAACCTCACCGCAGCCCGATTCGAGTACGTCAACCTCACTGAAGCGTGCCTGGCTAATACAAACATGCACAGCACTACCATCAGCGTCGCCGATCTCACCGGCGCATCGTGCGTCCACACTGACCTGACACTTGCCCACCTTGATGGTTCGAACCTCTCCAACGTGGACCTGACCGGCGCGAATCTCGCCGGGGCGTACCTCTTCGAGGTGAACCTCACCGATGTGAACTGGTCGGGCGTCGTCTACGACAGCGCTACCCGATGGCCCGCAGGCTTCACACCGCCGCGATAACGGCCGTTATCTGCTCCCCCGGTTTAACGTTCACCAGCGACCGTTGCAGCCGGTCGGCGGGTACATCGCGGAGCAATATCGGTGAGGTCGCAACATTCCGTTCGTGATCGAAGACCGCACGGCCCTCGTTACGCTGGCCCGCGCAGCGTGGCAGACCCGCCTGCATGAGACCGCCGTGGATATTGCCGCCAGCGAGTGGGCACCAACGAACTGCAGATGAGCTGGTCCGCGACTGCACGACCGCGAGCTGGCGTAGCGCCACTCCTTTCTGGTCAGCAGATCCCGTGGCCCACAAGATTTTTGAGTTGTAGCCCAACACTTGACATAAGCCGGAAGGTTCGAGCCCTCGACTACCACAACGGCTCACTTCGCCGATGGCCCTCGGGGTAGTCTGCGACACTGGCTCGGTGTTACCTACGGTGAAGAACTGGGCCAGCTGGGTCAGCCACCAGGTCGATGAACCTAAAGTTGCTGTGACCCTGGGCAAATGGGCTCGATGGACCGGCCGCCGGATTGCTCGCGGTGAGGCGCATGGGATCCGGCAGCCGGAGGAGACGCTCACCAACTCGTTACTGCTGGACCTTTGTCGTGAATTGCCGGATCTACGCGTAAAGATGACCGGCCGCGCCGACGAAGCTGTCGAAGGTTCCGATTGGGAGTGGTGGATCGAGGGTGAGTCAAAGTGGTTCGGCGCACTCGTCCAAGCCAAACGCACCACCGGCGACGGTCGGATCAACTTCGGATACAAGCCGGCCCCAAGTAAGCGAAACCCTCACCCGGAGCATCAGCTCGACAGCCTGATCGCTACCGCTGAGGACCTCAGGATTCCGCCGCTGTATGTGCTGTACAACGACACCGAGGCAGGACTGCCACTGTCGACAGCGGACTGTGCTCAGTATCCGCTCTTGCCGTCAGGCAGCGCGGGCGTGACGGTGCTGAGCGGCTATGCCGCACGCTGGCTTTGGGAGCTCAACCGCAACAGGCCGGTGTCGGTGCAGGAGGTCAGCCGGTACGCAATGCCGTGGTCATGTCTGGTCAGCTGTCCTCGAACGTGTCGGGCGGGACTTTGGCCGTGGCGAAACCCCCACGCCCTGAGAATGGGACTGGGACTCGATCCAACGACCCCGTCCGGAGTTGACCGGGCAGTAGACGCCGCGATGGCTGTCGGCCGCTTGGAATCAATGCCGTACAAGCAGCAGTTCGCCACGACGATCGCACCGACACTGGCCAACAACGGGATTCATGACAACCCACCCTGGTACCTGCCAGCTCGGCCTGGCAATCGCGACATTAAGTCCGGGCTCGAAGATGCAGTCGACGACGAAACCGCAGCGCGCTATGTCGTGGCCCTGTATCGACGACCCCGGTAGACCAGTACGGCCGCCTGATACCGGTGGAATTCAGACAATCAATCAGCCCGCACGCACGGCCTGAAACACCACACCCGCGAGTCAACCGAACTCAGGGGCAGTCCCTGGGCGATAAGCCTGTATCCCCGTACCACTTGTCGATGCCTGGACGCGCAGCTTCAGCAAGAAGCTGATCTGCACCAGGCTGGTCACACTCTTGACGGACCGTCATGGGGCGGCCTCCTGGTCCGTAAGGGCGGCAAGCCTTTCCGTGCACGACTGCGGTGGACTGATCCGATAACGAATGGGCGCCGGTCAGAATCCGAGAGCTTCTCCACCAGAGAGCTCGCCGAGAACTGGATAGACCGGATGCTGCGATTCTCCGAACACGGCATCGATCCGGTGGGCGCGAACATGTCACTGGCCGACTACGGCGAAGTCAATATGGCACTCGCACTCAACGGGCTGGAGCCGAAAACGACCGATCCGTATCTGTGCGGCCGACGCAAACGTGTGCTGCCGCCCCTCGGGCATCTCGCGGTACCGGTGATCACCAAGGGGATCGTCGATCGCGCAGTCGTGCAATGGATCGAGGAGCCCGACGCGACAGCCTGATCACCCTCAACCCAGCCCGCGCGCAACCGCCACGCAGCAATCGCCCTGGGCACGAGCTAGGCGTCGGACCGCAACGGAGCGGTCGACACCGCGGAACGCACTGCCGCGCAAGCGATATCGGACGCCTCCTGCGCACCGGGCAGAAAGTCCATCATCGCGAAGAAGCTGTGGAACAGACCGGCCGCACAATAGGTCCGGGCCGGCACGCCGGCCTCGGACAGCCGAGTGCCGTACGCCTCCCCTTCGTCACGCAGCGGGTCGTATTCGGCGGTGATCACCAGCGCCGGAGGTAGATCCGTCAGGTCGGGTGCCCGCAACGGTGACACCTGGGGTTGCGCCGCCTCGCTCGGCGCGTTCAGATACTGCTGCTCGAACCAGCGCAGATGAGTCGCCGTGAGGTAGTAGCCCTCGGCGTTGTCCCGGCGCGAGGGCAGCTCGGCCAGGAAGTCCAGCCATGGGTAGAACAGCAGCTGGAACGCGATCGGTGGGCCTGCGCCGTCCCGGGCCCGCAGGCACGACACCGCCGCCAGGTTGCCCCCCGCGCTGTCACCCGCCACAACGAGTCGCTCCGGGTCGCCACCGAGCGCGGCCGCGTTGGCGTGCGCCCAGGCGACCGCGCGATCCGCGTCCTCGACCGCGGCGGGGTACTTGTGCTCGGGCGACAGCCGATAGTCGACCGCGATCACGATGGCAGGCACGCCTGCCGCCAGCATCCGGCAGATGCCGTCGTGACTGTCCAGCCCGCAGAGGACGAAACCACCACCGTGGAAGTAGACGATCACCGGGTGCGCCGTGGCGTCGGCGACCGGCCAGTAGATCCGCACCGGAATCCCCGCCGCGCCGGGGATGATCCGATCTTCTACCCGGGCTACGTCCGGTCCCGGTGGCTGCTTGGTCCGGCTCAATGCCCGCCGGGCCGCCGCGGCGTCGGTGACACCGACGCCGAGATCAGGGTAGGCGGCCATCATCAATTGCAATACCGCTTCTGTCTGAGGATGGAGCACCGCGGTCGTCACCTCCGGTCATATCGATTGTGGCTCATCGAATTCAATCAATGGAAATCGATGATTCCGCATTTCATGGCTGTCACCACCGCCGTGGTCCGGTTCGGCGAACCGAGTTTCAGCAATACACTGCCGACCAGACGCTTAACGCCATGCTCGGAAATCTTGAGCCAGCGCGCGATCTGTTTGTTGCTCATGCCCTGGGCCAGCAGCGAGAGTGTTTCGTTCTCCCTGGCGGTCAACGAGACCGGCCGCAGATTCTCTCCCGACACCGCCCGCCCGAGCAGTTGCCGCGCGAGGACGGCGGGCATCGGAATCTCCCCCGCGGCCATCCGGCGCAATGCGTCGTGCAGCGACCGCGGCGACAACTCCTGCCGCAGCAGATAACCGTCCACCGGCAGGTTCGCCAGCGGGCCGGGATTTGCCGCCTGCGACTCGTCGAGGAGCATGAGCACTTTGGGCCGGGAGTTGTTGCGCCCCAATGTGCGCAGCCGCAGCCCTTCGGCACCGGTCACGATCAGGACGTCGACCGCGCCGGGACGCAGGTACTGTTCCACCCCGGACCATTCCAGGCAATGCTGGATGCCGCCGACGGTGGGTAAGCGGCGCAGTATGACCGCCAGTTCCCGGCGCAGTACCTCATTGCCGAACAGTATGACGTTGATCGATGGGCGGGCCATTTCGGCTCGCACATAGTCGACAGAAACTTCGGTCACCGTATTCCCCTATCAGCAATCCTCGAACACCTGGCGGCCCGAGTGCCGAGCTCTTCTCGATAATTTCCCGGCAGGCCATTGCCGCTGCAAATAAATTTATCAGGTGTCCGTGATGCCTGACTCGGCAATTATGCGGAGGATCGGGACCTGCTGACGGCATAATGCCGCCGCGATACCTGGCACGACCGCGCCGGAACAGCCCGCGATATCAACGATTCAGGCATTCGGCCGCCAATGCTGGGAATACAGGCGATACGATGCGCTGCCCGCCGCGGCGACCGAAGCCGCATATCCGTCCGGCACCGGAACGTCACGGACCAGCCAGGAACCGGGCAGCCTGCCGGACGGGTCGCACACCGACAACACCTCCCCGCCCGCCACCGGCAGCTTCAGCCCCTGGCCCAGTCGCGCACCCGCGGCCTTGACGCACGCCTCCTTCCGCGTCCACAGCCGCAGAAAACCACCCGGTTCGCCGTGTCGTTCCGCGATCCGCACGAGCGCGCGCTCCTGCGGCGGGAAGTATCGGTCGGCGAACGCCACGGCCGCGAAACCGGGCCGCCAGCGTTCCACGTCGACGCCGACCTCGCGCCCACCGGTGACGGCGAGCAAGGCGATGCTCCCCGAATGCGAAAGGCTGAAGCACAAGCTGTCCGCGCAGTCCGCGATCATCGGCTTGCCCCACCGTCCGGTGCGCCAGGACAGCTGTTCCGGTGGCATGCCCAGGTATCGGCCCAGAATGACCCGAGACGCGCCGCGCGCCGCGACGAATCGCCGCCGCTGCTCGGCCTCGGGCAAGGCGGCGCAGTGCGAACGTTCCTCGGCCGCCAACGCCGCGGCCAGTGCGGCGACCGCACCGCCCGGCATATCCAACGCGATGGTCCAGATATGCACCTCGGCCGGTGACAAAGCGCGCATCGACACCGGAACGCTCAGCCCGGTCCCGGTGGCACGTCCATCGTGCACAGCGACACGTAACGCAGGGTCGGGTCGTAGTCGACCAGCACCACCCGCTGTCCCGTCGACGTCCATTGCGCGAGGCCGCCGGCGAAGCCCGACCACACCCCGGTGCACGGCAGATCGCCGGCGGCACGCTGGATCGGATAGTCCACGCCGAGTTCACCTTCGACGCCCGCCCCGGCGATCATCGTCGTCGGCAGATCGCTGGCGGCCAGGTCCCGCAGCGCTGCCGTCACCACCTCGTCCACCTCGACCGCGGCCACATCGGCGAAGTGCCGCACCGTCACCGGGCCGAGCGCGCCGTCGGTGGCCAGCACCACCGCGACCGCGGAGTCCCGGCCCGGCATCCGCGTGCCCGCCGGCAACTCGGTCTTGGCCCCGTTCCACAGAAAACTCTGCTCCACGATCAGCACCAGCGCCCGGCCGTACCCGCCGGCTCGCGCGTAGTCACCGGCCAGCCGAATCGCGGTGAACGGCGCCGCAGTGCCCTGCTCGGACACGGCGAAAGCCAGCGCCTTGCCGGTCAGTGCGTGCGACAGGAAGCAGGCCGGCCGCCCCGGCCTGGCGTCCGGCGTGGTGTGCGCGACCACGACCAGGTCGAAGGGTTCGGCCGAAGCTGTTGCGGCGGGCAGCATTTCGGCGGCCATCTCGGTGAAGGAGTTCGGCGTCGCGCGGGCGAAGTACTCCTCGTAGTAGGGCTGGCGGAACTGATCGGCCAGGTCCGCGAAGTAGCTGAGCAACACCGGGGTGTAGGGCCTGCCGTCGCCGAACACCTGGTGTTCGATGCCCGCCAGCCGCAAAGGCGTTGCCTTGCCGAGGTTTCGGTCCCGCTGCGAGAGGGAGGTCACGGGGTACATGTGGTCACCCCTGCTGCTCGAGTACGTACGCGACGAGCGAAGCCACGGTCTCGAAGTGGTCCGGCTCGAGGGTGTCCTCGTCGAACTCGACACCGATCCCGTCCTCGATGAGGATCAGCAGTTCGAGCGCACTGGTCGAATCGAGCCCGAGATCGTCGAACAGCCGGGTGGTGCGCTGGATCGAATCGGGTTCACGCCGAACCATTTTAGCGAGAATGACCACGACCTGTTCGGTAACAGCCTGCTGGTCCATCGTTTCAGTTCCTTCGATTGTCCGGATCGGTGGGCTGGCTCGGCACGGTCGATGCCGAGAATTCGTGCAGATACTGCGGGCGAAGCAGGTCCTCGACCGTGTCCCGATCGCGGATCAGGCAGGGGCGGCCGCGGTGGACCAGCACCTCCGCGGGTGCGCCGTGGCTGAGGAAATGCACCGGCGAGGCGGTCGGGCCGTAGGCGCCGGAGCGCAGCACACCGAGCAGATCGCCGGGCCGGACCGGCGGCAAGGCGATGTCCTTGGCGAGGGTGTCGTTGGGCGTGCACAGGGGCCCCGCCACATTCCACCGCTCGGTCGCCGGCTCACTCATCCGGTCGAGCAGCCGCATCGGGAAGTTCCGCTTCGCGAACGAGCCGATCCCGACCGCGGCCATATGGTGGTGCGTGCCGCCGTCGGTGATCGCGAACTGTTGTCCCAGCGAGGTTTTCACGTAGCGGACCCGCACCACATAGGTGCCCGCGAGCGCGGTGAGATATCGGCCGAGTTCCATCACGAGCCGGGTTTCCGGCCTGCGGGCCGCGTAGTCCGCGATGATCGGGTTGAGCCGGTCGGCCAGCGCCGCGGGATCGATGTCGCGCTCGCCGTCGAAGTACGCCACCCCGAGACCGCCGCCGATATCGACCAGCTCCAGCGGGAAGTTCAGCCGCGCCGATACCCGCTCGGCCAATTCGAGAATGCGGCCGGTGTTCTCGGCGACGACGTCCTCGCTGAGAATGCGGGTACCCATATAGACGTGCACACCCATCAGCCGCACCCCGGGGAACCGCTCGGCCAGGTCGTCGAGTTCGTCGAGCTCCGCCTCGTCGATGCCGAACTGTCGCGGCTTGCCGCCCATGGTGAGCCGGGAACCCTTGACCGTGAAGGCTGGATTGATCCGCAGCGCGACCCGCGCGACCTTGCCGCGCAGCCGGGCGAGCTGATCGATCAGCGCCAGCTCACCCAGCGATTCACAGATGATGGCGAAGACCTCGGCGTCCATGCAGGCCGCGAGTTCCTCGGCACTCTTACCGGGGCCGGGGAAGACGATATCCGCCGCGGGAATCCCGGCCCGTCGCGCCGTGACGAGTTCGGCCAACGACGACACCTCCGCGCACGCCCCCTGCGCGTGCAGTAATGCGCAGATCGACAGGCTGGGATTCGCCTTGAGCGAGAAGAAGATCTCCAGCTTCGGATGCAGGCGCCGGCGCAGCCCCCGATATTGATCGACCAGTACCGCTCCGTCATAAACGAAAAGCGGTGTGCCGTGCGCGCGCGCCAATTCCGACACCGGTATGCCCTGAATCTCGAACTCAGTCATCGCCATTGCCTCCCTGCACGGCCACGAGGCGGGCCGTGATCTCGTTGTCGAAGGCCGCCAGTTGCTCGGTCGACCGGGCGACCACCAGTCCATACAATCGACCGTCGAAGGACCGCTGCGGCGCGGTGCCGGCGGCCGGCGCGGCCGCGTTGACCGTGGCGAAATTGTTGACCAGCAATCCGGTGGGTGTGGCCCGGTCGATCAGCACGCCGTCGAGCTGCCGCCGCAGTTCGGCGAAGGTCAGTTCGCGCCGCAGCCGGAGTGCGTAATGCCGTGCGAGAGCGACTCTTCCGGTGCCGGCGAAGCGCTGCTGGACCTGGGCTTGATAGGTCGACATGTTGTTGCGGGCGTTGATCTCGACGATGGGGAACAACCCGCCCTCGGAATCGATCATGGCGTCGACCCCGGCCACGCCGAAGTACCCGTCGGCGGCCAGCCGCGTGCCGATGCGATGCCCGGCCTCCGTCAGCTCGTCCACCTGCGCCGCGGTGAGCGCCGCCGGAAACCGATGCCCCTTGTGCACGCCGGCCTCGGTCAAGGCCTCCTTGACGAAGTCGAAGCCGACCGCGCCGTCCCGCCCGATCGTGCACTGGTAGTTGAGATCTCCGCGTTTGGCGACCCATTCCTCGAGCACCAGACCGGCCCGCTGCCGTCCGGAACGCTCCGCCTTCCGGGTGATCAGCCGGTGCATCCGGTCGAGGCGTTGTTCGGTGTCGATGACCGCGATTCCCTTGCCGGACACGCCGAATGCGTCCTTGATCACGACCCGGCGGCCTCCGGCCAGCAGTGCGCGCGCACCGGCGACCGCTTCGTCCAGCTCCGCCAGCGTGTCGCACGCCCAGCCCTGCGGCTGCCGCAGACCGAGTTCCGCGGCCAGGCGCCGACTGTAGATCTTGCTGTTGACCGTTTTGCAGATCGCGGCGCCGGGCGCGGCCAGCGGGAGCCCGGAACGCTCGGCGAGTTGCTCTTCCAACACCGAAACCCCGTGCGGTGCCAGCAGGCAACCCGCCTTCGCCAGCCGGGCGAGACCGGAGATCAGGGTGGGATCGGCCAGCGCGTCCGCGGTGACCACCCGCTGCGGATCCTGGTGACGCACGCTGAGTATCCGGGGCAGCTCGAGCCCCAGGTCGGTGAGATATCGCAGATACCCTTCGTCGGGCGCGTCCTTGAGCACGACGTGATCGCTCTTGGTGGCCAGCAGCAGGGCGAACTCGTCCATCCGGTTGACGACCGCCCGGCTGGCCTTGAACGTGATCCCCGGCAATGCGGGTTCGCCCATCGCCCACTGGGCTTCGACCTCGAAGTTACCGAGGAACACCAGGCTCGCCTCCGCTGTACCGGCCACAGCGGATTTCAATCCGGCGTTGAAGTCATCGGTCACGCTCGACATGGCAACTCCTCCAGACGGTTTCATCAGTGCTGGAAAACCATCGCGGAGAACGTCGCGCCGAGCCCGACCGACACCATCATGTAGTAGTCGCCCCGGCGCAGCTTGCCGTTGTCCCGCACGGTGCGGTAGTTGATGAAGGAATCGGCGCAGTAGCAATGCCCCATGATCGGCAGGTTGTCGAGAAAGATCCGCTCGATCGGCAGGCCGATCCGCTTCGACAACCGTTTCCACGAATTGTGATTGACGTGGTGCGGCAAGATCAGCACGATATCGGACAGGGTGAGATCCGCCTCGGCCAGCGCGGCGAATATCACCTCGGCGAGGGCCTCGGGATACATCCGGTCGAATTCCCGGGCCAGCTCGTTCGGCAGCCACGGCGCGGCATTGAACTGGCCGTGGACCCGATTCGCGAAGGCGAGCAGTCGATCCCGGTCGCCATGCCGACGCACCAGGATCGCGGCCATACCCTCACCCATCACGGCGGTATCGACGATGTAGCGCTGCGCGTAGGCGGTGTAGGCCTTCTCCCCGGTGAAGATCAACGCCAGGGCGTCCGGATCATCATCGCCGGCCAGCAATTTGCCACTTACGTCGACCGCGAGCAGCCCGGTCGCGCAGGCATGCTGGGTCAGGCAGAAGGCCAGTGCGTGCTCCAGGCCGAGCACCCGGCGGACCTCGTGCACCGGGTTCTCCGGATAGGGCGCGCACACCGGAATCGTGAGCGCCTGCACGATATAGCGCACGTGCTGTTCCCGGCCGCGCAAGGCGGTCAGTCCCGCCGCTGTCGCGAGCATTTGCGCCACCAGCGGGGTCTCCGGGTCTCGTCGAATATGGGCGAATCCGTAGAAACGCTGGAACAGCCGAATCTGCGCGTCGCTCACGTCGAGATCCGACAGCGCCCGGTCGATGGGAATGCTTGCCGGCGGCAGATAGATGGACACGTCCTCGAGACTCGTCATCGTGTGTCACCCTTCTTCCCCTTCGGAAAAGGGACTCCTGCACTGAATATCGCCGAACCCGGGGAGTTCGGTAAGTCTCGGACGACCGCGCTGTCGGCCTGTACCAACGGCCATACCTGGACGGTCGGTGACACCGTCGACGGTCAGGACAACCTTGAACGCCGCCTTGCGATCGAACAGCGCATAACCCCGCCTGGCGTCGGACAACGGCAGCCGATGCGAGATGATCCGGGCGGGATCGATGAGCCCGTCCTGAATGAGCCGCAGCACCGGCCCGCGATGCCGAATCGGGTCGCCGACGGTGAAGCGCACGGTGAGTTCCTTGGTGAAGGCGAGCCCGCTCGGAAACGGCATGGCCACCGCGCTGTGCGCACCGACGGCCACCACCGTGGCGCGCGGCCCGGCGCTGTGCAGCGCGCAGTTCAGCGCCGCGTCGTTGCCGACGGCCTCGATCACCGCACGCGCTCCCTGCCCGTCCGACACGCTGTGCAAAGCGGCGCCGAGTTCTTCGGGCGCCGCCGCGCGCAACCCCATCGACACCGCCGCCGCCCGCCGGGCCGGATCCGGGTCGGCGATGATCACCGCGCCCGCCCCGAGCGCGGCGGCGCACATGGCCGAGAGCACGCCGAGCGGCCCGGCGCCGACCACGCCGACCACGTCGCCGGGATTGATCTCGGCATCGGCTGCCGCAGCGTAGCCGGTGGTGAGCACGTCCCCGACGAACAGGACCTGCTCGTCGGTGAGCTCGTCGGGCGAACGCGCCAGCACCACATCGGCGAACGGAACCCGGACATACTCCGCCTGACCGCCCGCTATCGACGGGCCGACCACGGTGGAGTAGCCGAAGAGGCTGGCCTGCGCGCAATGGTAGTGCCAGCCGCGCGCGCAGTTCGGGCATCGCCCGCAGGCGACCAGATCCGAGGCGAACACCCGGTCCCCCACCGCGAACGGCACATCCGCGCCTGCCTCGACCAGAACCCCGGCGAATTCGTGACCCAGTACCGTGCCGATCGCGAAATCCGGCATCTCGCCCCGATAGGGATGCAGATCGGAACCGCAGATCGCTGTGCGGGTCACCCGGACCACGGCGTCGCGCGGATCCAGCACCCGCGGCATCGGCAACTCCTGATCGACCTCGACCTGATAGGGGCCTTGGTAGACAACACCTTTCATCGACGTCCCTCGCTCTCGCGCGGGTGCGCGACTGCCCAATCCTTGGCAGCCACTTCGAGCCGGACGGTCCGCATGGTCCCGTCCGCGCGCCACCGGAGCCGCGTATCGCTTGGTGCCGCACCGTGATTGACGACGATCACGCGGCCGTCGACGTCGGGCAGGATCTCCACGTCCGGATCGGCGCACTCGACCGCGGGGGCGATGCCCGCGAGGCCGGCGATCCGGCGGTAGAAGTGCTCCCAGGGCGCGCTGGTCAGTCGGCCGGGCCGATCGAGCTGACGCTCGAACGGCGCGTTGGTGAAGAGGAATCGCCCCGCACCCACCCGATGGTCGAGCAGCGCAGGGGAACCGTCGAGATAACGACCGAGCACCCGCGCCGTGGTCGGCCGCAGCGTAGTGGTGCGCGCCGGTGTCGCGGTCCAATCGAGCGCCCACTCGTCCGCGTCCCAGCGCAATGCGGCGGTCCCCTCGGTCGGCGACGAGTAGTCGGTGATCTCCGCGCCCACCAGCGATTCGCCGGGAAACCCGTGCAGATGGTCACCCAACGACGAGTAGACCGTGCCGCCTCGATCGACCACGGCGCGCAGGCGCTCCAGGTCCGGCAGCGTGACATGTCCGACCGATGGGCAGATGACGAGCTCGTATCCGGCGAGATCCGTTGCGACGATGTCGAATTCGAGGTGCGCGCGTTTGAGCAGCAGGTAGGAGTAGAACGTCGCCACCGTGGCCACCCCGTTGTCCAGATAGGAGCCGCCTGCGGCGCGGACTCGCTGTGGCAGGTACACCGCGATGGCCGGCCGCGGCCGCGTCACCACCAGGTCCGTCGCGGCACCGACAGTCCGGTGATATTCGCGCATTACCGGCTTGGCGGTGCCGTCGAGTCGATGCAATCCGACGAAGCGTTCCGCTGGCCGGTCCTGGTAGGGTTCGGCCGTCGAAGCGATGTCCTGCCAGCACCAGACGAACAGTCCCGCGGCCCCGTTCGCGATGGCCGAGGCAGCCGAGGCGCGCAGGTACGCGGCCGCGGTCAGGTCGTCCACTCCGTAACTTCCGAGCTCGTCCACCAGCGGGACACCGTAGGCGGCCGCGAAGCGCACCAGAAACGGCGTCAGGTTCGTCGCCTTGTAGGACAGCGTCGACTCGATCGACCCCGGCGACCACACCGGGAACCCGTGGACGCCGATCACATCGAGCGCGGTACTGGTGTCGGCGCCGAAGGGCGACGGCCCGAGCACCCCCGAAGCGTCGTTGGCTTGGAGGACAAGCGCATTCGGGGCTTCAGCACGCAACACCGCTGCCAGGCGGGCGTGCCAGGCGGTCACCTCCGCGGCGGTGAGCGACGCCGCCTCGACCGGGTCGACGCAGCCGATCTCGTCACCGAGATCGAACGCGAGCACATTGTCGCAATGCCGCACCGCGCGGGCCACGAGCCTGGCGAAACCCTCCTCTCGCGCCAACATCTCGCCGTCGCGCCACAGACTCCGGCCCCGCCGCCACGGCAGCTCGAGCCGCTGCCCGTTCATCCAGATGGTGAACACCGAGATGACACAGGCCAGACCAGCCATCGCGGCCTCGGTCACGACCCGGTGAAGCCGGTCGAGCATCTCCTGCTCGACGTGCCCGGGTTCGGGTTCGAAGTCCCGCCAGAACACGAAGAACCGCACGGTATTCAGGCCGGCTTCAGCGATTCGGGCGAAGTCTTTCGCTATCGCACCGGGATCCCAGTCGGTCCAGATTCGGCACCCCGCCTCGGACGGGTGGTAATCGACGCCGAGGGCGAGAAAGGGCAGGCCCGCCCGGTACAGCCGGCCATCGCGGACTTCGAAACTCATGGCACCGACTCCCTCGACAGTCCGATTACGGTGTCGAACAACCGATCCACCACCAGTGCCACATCCGCGTCGGTCATCCTGGCGTGCAGCGGCAACGAGAGCAGCCGCCCGGCAATGTCGTCGGTGATCGGCAAGGGCCGCCGCGCCGAATCGACGTTGTCCCGATAGAAGCTGAACCGATGGGTCGGCGGATAGTGCACCGAGGTCTGAATTCCGCTGTCACGCAGCGCTGTTCGCACCTTGTCCCGATCAATCCCGGTCGGCAGCAACACCGGCATGAGGTGCAGCGCCGAATCGTCCGTGCGGTCGGCGAACGGCACCACCACCCCGGGAACGGCGGCGAGCCGCGCACGATAACCGGCGGTCAGCTCCCTTCGGCACCGGCGATCCTGTGCCAGCTTTCGGAGCTGGACGCGGCCGATCGCCGAACTGATCTCGGTGGGACGATAGTTCAGGCCGACGGCGCGAACATCGTAATCCGCAGCGCCGGAGTGCAATCGGTCCCACGTAGACGCGGTGAGGCAATGCGCACGAGCGGCGCGCACCTGGTCGAGTACGGCCGAATCCTTCGCCACCACCATGCCGCCCTCCCCGGTGGTGAGATTCTTGGTCGCGAAGAAGCTGAAACAGCCGATATCGCCCACCGCGCCGAGCATCGCGCCCGCGGCGCCGACCACCGGCGCGTGCGCGGCATCCTCGATCAACGCGATGCCACAGGTCCGGGCGATGGCGACGAGCGCGGGCAGATCGGCCGCATACCCGCCGTAGTGCATCGCCACGATCGCCCGCGTGCGGCCGGTGATCAACCCGCGCACATCGACCGGATCGACCGTCGGATCGACGTCCGACCTGACGTCGGCGAAAACCGGTGTGCCGCCCTGCAAGACCACCATCGCGGCCGCGGACACGAAGCTGAGCGAGGGCAGGATCACCTCGTCGCCCGGGCCGATGCCGAGGGCGCGCAGCGCCAGATGCAGGGCCGCGGTCCCACTGCTCACCGCCACCGCGTCCGCACAGCCGAGCGCCTCGGCGAATTCCTGTTCGAAGGCGCGAGTCTGTTGCCCCGGCGACAACCACCGCGACCGCAGGACCTCGGTAACCGCCTCGATCTCCTCGTGATCGATCGTGTTGTCCGCGAGGGTCACCCGCCACTCGGGCGCAACGGTCGGCCTTGTCATCGAACTCGTCTCCGTTCCAAGGGTTTCCATCGGGCAGGCGTAACCGGCCGCGACACTCGCGGCCACCTTGTCCCAGGTGAACTCGCGCCGGACCCGAGATTGACCGGCGCGCCCCATCGCACGGCGCACAGCGTCGTCGGACAACAGTTGCACCAGCGCGGCCGCGATCTCGGCGGGCCGGGGTGCGATGACCAGGCCGTCGACGCCGTGCTCGACCACGCTGTCCGCCCCGGCGAAATCACCGGTCACTACCGGCTTTCCGCAAACCCAGGCTTCGACGAAGACCAGCGGGAAGACGTCGGCACTGCTCGGCAGGCAGAGCACGGCACCGGCCGCGAGCGCGTCGTGCTTGGTCTGCTCGTCCACCACGCCCAGGTCGATGATCCGCGGATCGGTGTGGGCCCGAAACACTTTCGCCGCGGTCTCGTCATTCGGCCCGATGAAAAGGAACTCCGTGTCCGGCAGTTCCCGCCAGACCAGCCGCGCGGCCCGCAGCAGTTCGGCGTAGCCCTTCGACGGAATACGACGGCCGATGAATACCACCGTCGGCCCGCGCAACCCGAGCCGCCGCCGAAACGCCGCCGGATCCGGCTCGCCGCGCAGATCAGGCGCGTGCGGGATCTGCCGCACCCGGTCCGGGGTGGCGCCCAACGGGAACAGCACCCTGGCCTCGGCCGAGGTAAGCACATAGATGATATGCGCCCGGCGGCACGCGGCGCGGCCGAGCGCCGCATCGGGCCAGAGCTCCGGCGCCGTCGCCGGCGTCAAGGCGAATCGAGCACCGGTGCGCCGGGCTACCCCGAGCGCCAGGTCCACATACTCCGGCTTCGCCAGGTCGTAGGCGTGCACGACGTCCGGGCGCCAGGTGGCCCCCAGCTGGTCGTCGCACTGAACGATCCGGATCGCCCCGGCGTCCCCGTCCGCCGGCGGCCGGGAATCGGTGAGCACGGTGACGGCATGCCCGCGCCGGGCGAGCTGTGCACTGGTCCGCCAGGCCATCCGCTCGGCACCGGAACGGGCCGACGGATACCCACCGAAGGTGACGAGAACCTCGCTCATCGACCATCTCGATCCGCGCTCGTGCGCCGATGGCGCGCATACCAATCGAAGGTCGCACGCAGTCCGGCATCCAGATCGACCGTCGGCTCGTACCCGGTCGCCTGCCGCAACGCGGACAGCTCCGGCAGGCGCCGATCGGGCGAGGCCGGAGGCGGAGCGCAGACGGCGAGCTCGGGGTCGGTCGCCACGAAGGTCAGGATCCGCAGGGCGAGCTCACGAATCTTGATCTCCTCCCGATCGTTGCCGATATTGGCGACGATCGGCTCGTCGGTGTCGAGCCGGGTGAGCGCGATCGTGGCCGCCACCGCATCATCGATGTAGCAGAACGCCCTGGTCTGCGCGTCGCCGTAGATGGTGAACGGGTCGACGCCGGACAGCGCGCGCTCGATGAACTCCGGGATCACGTGTGCGTAGCCCATCCGCGGGCCGTAGATGTTGTGGTATCGGCCGATCCGGATCCGGAACCGCGCGCTGCGTTGGAGGAACAGGGTCTCCGACACGATCTTGCTCAAGGCGTAGCAGGCACGGGGCAGGCGCGGATCGGGCAGCACGAACGGCAGATTCTCCGGTGCGGGAAAGTCGCTGAGTCCCAACCGCATAGCGCCGTCGGCGACCTCGCTCGTCGAACTGAGGAACAGCGTGCCGGGCGACCGCTCGTCGCACCAGTCGAGGAGATTCAGCGCGGCCAGTATGTTGGTGCGCAGTACCCGGTCCGGATTCTCGTTCGCCTGCCGCACGCCGACGACGGCCGCCAGGTGATAGACGCTGTCGAAGGTGCCGCGCAGCAGCCGGTCCGGGATCGGTGTGGTCAGGTCGTGCTCCACCACCTGGGCCAGCTGCCGCAGCTCATCGAGCTCGGCGTCGGCGCGGCCGCGCGAGAAGTCGTCGAGCAGCACGACGCGCGCGCCGTCCCGCACCAGTCGCCGGGCCAGGTGTAATCCGACGAATCCCGCTCCGCCGGTGATCAATACGCGCTCAGCCACGGCCCAACCTCAGGTAGTCGATGTCGTGCGCGCCGGACAGTTCGCCGTCGAGCGCACCCCACATGTCGAAGACGATCGCAGGCTTTCGCATTCGCGCACAGAGGAATTCGGCGGTCAGCTTCGCGTAGCCGGGATGGTCGACCAGCAGGATCAGCGCGTCGGAGTCGGTCAGGCCGTCCGCCAAGTCCATGGGCTGGTAGCCGAGGCCCGCGATCCGGCGCGGCTCGACCACGAAGTCGTGCCCGCCGAGAACCGCCACCCGATCGCGCAGGGCCGCCGCGATCTCCACCGAGGCGGCGCCGCGGACGTCGTCGGTGACCGGACGCCCCTTGTAGGCGATTCCGCACACCAGAATCTTGGCGTCGGCCGGCGCCCGCCCGGTCGCGGCCAAAGCCTTCAGCACCAGGTCGATGACGTGTTGCGGCACCCGCTCGTTGACCGAACGGGCCGCCGCGACCATCGACGGCCGGTATCCTGCCGCCTCGGCACCGTGGATCAGCAGGTACGGGTCCTTGATCAGGCAACTCCCGCCGACGAATCCGGGCCGGGACAGGTCCGGGCGGGGATAGCGGAGATTGGCGCTCGCGATTACCTCGTTCGCGTCGATGCCGAGCGCCGCGGACATCAGCGCGACCTCGTTGCCGAACCCATAGATGAGGTCGGTGTGCGCGTTGCACACCAGCTTCACCATCTCCGCGGTCTCCAGCGCCGATACCAGCACCTGGTCGGCCGCAACGGGTTTGAGCAGCTGCGCGGCGCGTTCCCGCGCCCGCTCGTCGATCGCGCCGATGATCTGCGGCAACGTCTCGATCTCGCGCACCGCCTGCCCCTGGATGATGCGTTCGGGGCACATCGCGAGCATCGGGGCATCGACAGCGGTGCGCAGGATCGGCAGCACCGTGTCCCGGCAGGTGCCGACCGGAACCGTACTGCGGACCACCACCAGCGTTTCCGCCGACATGTGTTCGGCGACATGCGCGCTCGCCGACCTCAGGTGCGCCAGATCAGGCTCCCCGGTGGCCAGGTCCACGGCCGTGCCGACGCAGATGACGACCGCCTGCGGTGCTACCTCGGGCAGCCGGTCGGACACCGTGAACCGCTCCGGCGGAACGGAATCGAGCAGCTCCGCGACGCCGGGCTCGACGAAACGCGGGTTACCCGCCGCGAGCGCGGCACGCACCTCCGGGTCGAGGTCGACCCCGACCACGCGCTGACCGGATCGCGCGAGCAGCAGCGCCAGCGGTAGTCCGACGTAGCCGAGGCCGACGACGGCGACGTAGTCGCCCGTGGGTTGGGTCATGTCTTGCCTTCCCGTGAATTCGGTTGCCTCGTTTGCCGATACCGCATCGATGAGCCGGTGCAGGTGCACCTTGCCGAGGGCGGTGCGCGGCAGCTCGGCCAGCACATGCACGCGATGCGGAACCTCGTACGGCATCAGTCGCGCCCGGCAGAACCCGAGCAGCTCCGGCACTCCGGTCGAGCCGGCCAGTACGACGGCGGCGTGGATTTCCTGTTCGGCGCCGTCGGATTCCGCGCCGTAGACGAAACTCTCGACGACGCCGGCACAGTCGGCGAGCACCCGCTCGATGCGGCGCGGATTGACCTTCCTGCCACCCACATTCACGAAGGTGTTCTTGCGCGCCATGACGAACACGTGGCCCTGCGCGTCGACCCGCACCAGATCCCCGGTGTCGTAATGGCCCGCACCGACCGTCTGGCCGTCCAGGTATCTGTCGAACATCGTGCTGGTCCGAACCAGCAGCCGACCCGTTCCGTCCGTCGAATCATCCTGTGCGAGACGCCATTCGACACCGGGCGCAAACGTGCCCACCGACCCGTCCGGCCACGGCTCCTGGCGATCGTAGGCGCACGCGACCAGACCCGTTTCGGTGCTTCCGTATACCTGGTGGACTCGAACACCGAGCCGTTGCGCCGCTCTGGCCGCCACGTCCGCGGACAGCGGACCGCCCGAGGACAGCGCGAGGCGAAGGCTGTTGTCCCGCTGCGCCGGCCTGGTCACCGAGGCGATGAGGTCGTAGCCGAGCGGCGTGCTCAGCAGCACGGTCGCCCCGTCGCGCAGGCCTGCCAACAGGACACGCAGATTGAATCGGGTCAGCGTCAGCAGTCGCGCTCCCGAAACCAGCGCCGCCGCCAGCCCGCCGACGAGGCCGAACGAATGCGCGAGCGGAACCGTCACGAACAGCGTGTCGGCGGTGGTCAAGCCGTGCACATCGCGATAGATGATCCCGCCGCGCAGCACATTGTTCAGTGGATGGCAGACGATGCGGTGCTCGCCGGTGGAGCCCGAGGTGAGCTGGTGAATGACCGAGGCGCGCCGCGGCGGAACGTCGGACAGCGGCCCGGCCATGAGTTCGTCGAAGCGCACACAGGGGAACCGCGCCGACGCCGTTGCCGCGAATTCCGCGGGCCCGACCATCGCCGACGGCGCCGCCCGGACGATCGGCGACTGCTCGTCGGTCAGATACGAGTTGGCCGCCTCGACCAGCAGCAGGTCCACCGAGGCGCCGGCCAGCCCAAGCAGCACGGCGGCACAGGCGACGCTGTTGTCCACGGCGAGCACCACCGGGCCGTCCCCGACGGGCAGCGTGCGGGCCCGCCGGGCTACTCCCGACGCGGCAGCGTACAGCTGCGCCCAGGTCACCGATTCCCAGCCGGACGGTGCGCCGGAGGCGATTGCCGTTGCGCCCGGCGATGTTTCGGCGCGATGACGGAGATAGTCGAATAACGAACGTTCCATGTCAATACTTCCCGAATACCGTGGCGAGCGCCTGCGGCGTACTGTCGTCGAACATGGTCAGGACGAGTTCCTCGTGTAACTTCTCCGCGAGCGCGGCGTCGTCCGGGCCGTACTTCACCACCAGCTCGGCGACGACCTGCATCGCCCGGTGCGAGTCGCCGCCCAGGGCGAAGAAGTCGTCGGTCGCGGCGAGCGACGGACCGGCCAGCACGTTTCCCATCGACCGTCCGATAATCGCGACGAGACCATTCATATTCACCTCGTTGATCGGGCCCCGCGAGCCGAATTGCCCGCGCGCGCCTCCGTTTCCGGGAAGAATGCCGAGCTGCGGACGGCCGGTCGCCCAGGTCTCCAACGTCATGACCTCGGCGCTCGACCGGTCGAGTGGTATCGACCGCGCACCTTTGCGCGGCGCGAGATAGTGTTCCTGCTTCGCCAGGAATTCCCGTTCGGCAGTCTTATAGGTGGTCGGCGTGCCGATGTCGAACCATTCCTCCCTGAAGCCGTAGGCATTGACCCGTTCGCCGGCGCGGAGCAGGGCTTCGATGACGTCGGGCATATCCACTGCCTCGCCCTCCGGCACAACGGCTTTGACCGAGGGATCGATCACGTATATCCCCGACGACACGTCGATCGCCAGGGACGGTTTCTCCCACATGGCATGCACCTGCCCGTCGACCACCTGGAGCACGCCCAGGTCGACGGGGACCTGCCTGCGCTGGAACGCGACGGTCAGCGCGCTGCCGCTGTGCTCGTGCACCCGATGCAGATGGGCGAAGTCGATCGCCGTCAGAATGTCGGCGTTCATGACGACCGCGGGCGAATCCCAGTCCGCCACCAGCAGCAGCGGAGCCGCCGTGCCGGACGGCGGTTGGTCCGTGCAGTAATCGATGGCCACACCCAGATGCCCGCCGCCGCCGAATTCCTCGCGAATCATGTCGCCGCGGTGCGCGATACACAATGTCACCCGATCGACATTGCACGCGCGCAGTCGCCGGATCAGCACCTCGAGAATGGAATACCGGCCGAGCCGCATCAGCGGCTTCGGTCGATTCTTCGTATAGGGCAGCAGGCGCGCTCCCCTGCCTCCGGCCAAAATGATGGCATGCACGGCTCCTCCTGCCCGGTGCGCAGTGAACGATCTCCGTGATGGAACTTTGTGTGATGAATCGAGTATCGGCGCGGCCGAACAATCAGGTAAGTCTCCGACGTGCGCGCGACCGACCTGGCAATACGGCCATAGTCGAAAAGCCAGGCACCCCCGCCGATCCCGGCCGAGGCGCGAATATGCCGCAACGATGGCGTGGCCGTGACCGAAATCCGGCTCGGCGCGCACGGCGCGGAGAGCGGATCCTTTCCTCAGCGAGAACACGAGAGATCGGCCTACCGATGGAGCCGCACATGCTGACCACACCTATGACGATCGGCGGACGATCGGTCACCGCGAAGGACCGCCTACCCGTCGAAAACCCTGCCGACGCACAGGTATTCGCGACGGCACCGGCCTGCTCGCCCGCGCAGCTCGACGCCGCGGTGGCCGCGGCGCGGCGGGCCGGGCCCGCCTGGTCCGCGCTCTCCTACGACGCGCGCCGGGAGCACCTGGAGGCCTGCGCCAAGGTCCTCGAGGCGGCGGTGCCTGAGATCGCGCTGCTGCTCACGCGGGAACAAGGCAAACCACTTGCCAAGGCGCAGGCCGAAGTTCGGCTCTCGGCGCAGTGGTTCTCCGACACCGCGCACCTGGAACTCGCCGTCGACGACCTCGGCGACGCGCACGCCGAAATCCGGCTGCACCGCAGACCCCACGGCGTGGTAGCCGCCATCACGCCGTGGAACTTTCCCATCATCCTCGCGGTGTGCAAGATCGCGCCCGCGCTGCTGGCCGGCAACACGGTCGTGCTCAAACCCGCACCGGACACCCCGCTGTCGAGCCTGCGGACGGGCGAGATCCTGCAGGAGGTGCTGCCCCCGGGTGCGCTCAACGTCGTCTCCGGCACCGGCGAGGTGGGACGCCTGCTCGTGGCACACGAGGGCGTCGACAAGGTCTCCTTCACCGGCTCGGTGGCCACCGGCACCGCGATCGCCGAGGCGGCAGCGCGCCGGCTACAGCAACCGACGTTGGAGCTCGGCGGAAACGACGCCGCGATCATTCTGCCGGATACGCCGGTGGCCGAGATCGCGCACCGGCTGTTCTGGTCCGCCTTCGAAAACAGCGGTCAGTACTGTAGCGCCGTCAAACGCGTCTACGCGCACCGCTCGGTATACGCGGAAGTGGTTGCGGCACTGCATCACGAGGCCGAGCAGGCAGTGATCGGCGACGGCATGGACCCCGATACCCAGCTCGGACCGCTCATCAGCGATCGGCACCTCCGCTATGTCGCCGGGTTCGCCGAGGAGGCTGCCGCGGCCGGGGCCACCGTGGTCACCGGCGGACACCGGCTCGATCGACCGGGACATTTCTACGCGCCGACCATTGTCACCGGTCTGGCGAGGGGCAGTCGACTGGAAATGCTCGAGCAGTTCGGCCCGGTGCTGCCGGTCATTCTGTACGACAACCTCGATGACGCAGTGGCGCGGGCCAATTCGACCCAGTTCGGCCTCGGCGGATCAGTCTGGGGTGCCCAGGATTCGGCCCGGCGCACAGCCGCCGATCTCGACTGCGGGACGGTGTGGGTCAACACGCACGGCGACCTGCGCCACAACGTGCCCTTCGGCGGCGTGCGCGCGTCCGGGATCGGCGTGGAGTACGGCTACTGGGGTCTGCTGGAGTACACGCGGGTCAAGGTCACCCACGTCCGGCTCAGCTGACCGGTGCCGCGCCGTCGTGCCGGATCGGTGCCCGCGCGGCCGCCGATCCGGCCAGCGCCTGGCGCAGAAAGGGCGCCAGCGCGCTGTGCGGATGATCGGCGAGGGCTTCCGGGGTGCCCTGGGCGACGAGCAGTCCGCCGTCCGCGCCGCCACCGGGACCCAGATCGATGACCCAGTCCGCCGCGGCGATCACATCCACGTTGTGTTCGATGACCACCACGGTGTCGCCGCGGTCGACCAACCGGTGCAGCAGGTCGATCAGCAGGCTCACGTCCGCGGCGTGCAATCCACTCGTCGGCTCGTCCACGATATACAACGTGCGCGTCGTGTCGGTGTCGTGCAGCAGCTCGCGAGACAGCTTGAGCCGCTGGGCTTCTCCCCCGCTCAAGGTCGCGCAGCTCTGTCCGAGCCGAAGATGACCCAGCCCGACCTCATCGAGCATGCGCAGCGCCCGCACGATCTTGGGCCGCTCGGCGAAGAAGCCGACCGCCCGCGACACCTCGAGGTCGAGCACGTCGGCAATGGACAATCCGTCCAGCCGGGCCGCGAGCACGTCGGCGTTGTAGCGCCGGCCCGCGCACACCGAACACGGCACCACCACATCCGACAGGAAGTGCAACGCCATCGACAGCTCACCGGAGCCACGGCAGCTCAGGCACTGGCCCGATTCCGCGTTGAACGAGAAGTGCGCGATGTTCCACCGCTGCTCGACGGACAGCGGAAGCCGGGCGAACAGCCGGCGGATCTCATCGAAGACGCCGATGTACGTCGCCGGTATCGAACGGCTGGAGCGGCCCATCGGATCCTGCGCGGCGCCGATCACCCGGCCGAAGACCTCGTGGCCGCCCAGCCGGTCCAGGACACCGCCGGGTGCGGGCTCGCCCTTGATCGCGGCGGCCACGGCGGGTTCCAGAATGCCTTTCACCAGTGAGCTCTTGCCGCTACCGCTCGGCCCGGTGACGCAGGTGAACAGGTCGACGGGGATGGCCACATCGATATCGCGCAGGTTGTGCAGCCGGGCGCCGGTGAGGTGGAGTTGCGCGGCCGGATCCGGAACCCGCCGGTCGGTCCGCTCGCTGCCCGGTACGAACTCGCCGCGCAGATACCGGGCGGTCGGCGAGGACGACCGCGCCATCACCTCGTCCGGCGAACCCGCCGCCACCAGCCGTCCGCCCGCGGTGCCCGCACCGGGACCGATATCGATGAGGTGATCGGCACTGCGCATCACCTCGGCATCGTGTTCGACCACGATCACCGTGTTGCCCGCTTCGCGGAGCCGGCGCAGGCTCTCGATCAGCTTCCGCGTGTCCCTGGGGTGCAGGCCGACCGACGGTTCGTCCAGCACGTAGACGACGCCGACCAGACCGCAGCCGAGTTGCCGGGCGATGCGCAACCGCTGGCCTTCGCCGGCGGACAACGCGGGCATCTGCCGGTCCAGCGCGAGGTATTCGAGCCCGACCTCGCAGATGTGAAAGAGCCTGCGGCGCAATTCGCGGACGATCTCGTCGACCGCCTCCACCACGAGCGCGGACAGGTCCTGCTTCTGCACCGTGTCCAGCCATTGCGCCAGCTCCGCGATCGGCCGCGCCTGTACCTCGGTGATATCGAGTCCACCGAGGCGCACCGCGCGGGCGGCCGCGTTCAACCTGGTGCCGCCGCATTCGGTGCACGGCTCGGCACTCATGAACCGGTGGTAGCGCTTCTTGCCATCGTCGGACGCGGCCCGGAACAGCCGGTCGAGTTCGGGCAACAGACCCGACTCGGCTCGTCCGGACAGGAAGGCCGCGGTGTCGGCGGACAGAGACCGTGGCGTCTCGCCGTGCAGAATGATGTCACGCAGGGCGCTGGGCAGTGTGTTCCACGGCGTGTCGAGGGTGAACCCGAAGTGCGCCAGGACATCCGGGACATCACGCACCGGCCAGTACGTCTTCTTGGGGTCGCCGCGCCGGTCACCGTAGAACGCCAGCGCACCCGCCCGGATCGAGGCGTGCGGATCGGCGACCATCTTGTCCACCGACACCGCGATCCGGGTGCCGAGGCCCTCGCAACCGCGGCACATGCCGTCCGGGGTGTTCGGACTGAAGTGCCGCGGCGAGACGGCGGTGGCCGTGCGGCCACAGTGCGCGCAGAGCTGGCCGGTCGCCAGATACAGCGGGCTCGCACCGTCCGGTTCGACCACGAGCACCGCGTCGGGCCGGGTCCGCAGCGCCGCTACCCGATGGCGGATCGCGTCGGCCGATTCCCGGCCGCCCTGGTCGCGTACGACCTCGACCGCGTACGAATCATCAAGGGGGGCAATGCCATCGTCGACCGGTAGCAACCAGCGAGGCACCAGGCCCGATCTGGCCGGCCCGCCGCGCACCGCGGCCAACGCCTGCTCGAGCAACTCATCGGTGGTGCGCGACAGCACATCCGCACCGCAGCCGCCGCAGGTATGGACACCCGCCCTGGCGAACAGCACCCGCACGAAGTCGCCCGCCTCGGTGATGGTGCCGACGGTCGAGCGCGGATTCCGGCCCGCGACGTGCTGCTTGACGGCGACGGTCGGGCCGAGCCCGGTGATGGTGTCCACCTTGGGTTTCGGGATCCGGTCGAAGCCACGCCGCTGGTAGGGCGACAGGCTCTCCTGATACTGGCGCTGGCCTTCGGCGTAGACGGTGCCGAAGGCCAGCGAGGACTTTCCGCTGCCGGACACGCCGGTGATCACCGTGAGCTCGTTGCGTGGGATCGCCACGGTGACCGACCGCAGATTGTTCTCCCTGGCGCCCTGCACCAGAATGCACAGCGGATCCCGCACAACAGGATTCACGTCCGGTCTCCATGCCCGGCCCCGACCGCCGCGCCGTTGTCGGCGAGCTGATCCACGATGCCGCGGATCGTCGGCTGCATCAGGAACCGGCCGAGTCCCAGTTCGGTGCCGAACTCGCGCAGCACCGCCGTGAGCATCGCGTTGGCCGCCAGCGAATCGCCGCCGAGGGCGAAGAAGTTGTCGTCGGGACCGGCCAGTTCCTCGTGCAGGACCTCCGACCAGATCTTCTGCAGGCGCTGCTCGATCGGCGAAACCTCGGTGCGGCCCGCCGATTCGCCGTCCTGCGCCGCCGCCAGCGCGATGAGCGCGGCGCGGTCGAGGGTGCCGCGCGCGGTGAGTGGCAGCGCATCGACGACGACCACCCGAGCGGGCACCAGATAGGAGGGCACGCGATACTGCACCTTCAGTCGCACGTCGTCGCCGGACAACCGTTGATGGCGGTGCGGCACAACGGCGGCCAGCACGCGGTCACCCGCGGGCGTCGGCGCCATCCCGGCGACCGCCCCGGACACGCCGTCGACCGAACGCAACACCGCCTCGACATCGCTCAGGTCGACCCGGCAGCCACGCACGGTGACCCGGCGGCCCGCGACCACCAATTGCCCTGTGGCGTCCAGCCATCCGCGGTCCCGGGTACGGAAGCAGCCGACGCCGTCGGCCGCCGGGGCGCCGGTCCGGAATCCGCCGGAGCGCACCACATTCCCGCCGGCCAGGTAGCCGAGGCCGACCGGCGCACCGGCCACCACCAACTCACCGACCACCCCGGGCGGGCACAGCTCGCCCTGCTCATCCACCACGAACACCTCCGCATTGCCGATCGGCCTGCCGATCGGGACATTCGTGCCGACCGGATGCGTGGTGACCTCGGCCCAGGTGGCAACCCCTGCGACCTCGGCGCATCCGTACAGATTCACCAAGCGGCATTCGGGTAGCGCCTGCCGAACCCGGACGAGCAGGTCTGCGTCGAGTGGCTCGCCGCTGAATGCGCACACCCGTAGCGTAGCCAGCGCCTCCGACAGATCGGGGACCGAACGCAGCATCGTCCACATCAACGAGGGTGTCAGCAGCACTCTGGTCCCCCGGTATCGGCGCATCCAGTCGGCCAGCATGCGGGGGTCCGAGGTATCGGGAAGCATGGCGAACGGAACGCCGGCCAGCAGCGGCGTCAGTGTTTCGAAAAGCACGTCGACCGGCCCGAGAGACGCGCGCACGACGGCCACTTCCGCTGTCCCGTAAGGGAAAGCCGCCCAGGCCCAGGCGCACCGGTTGAGCAGACCGCGATGCGTACCGGCCACCACCTCGGCCTCGCCGGTCGCGCCCGGCGTGGCGACGAGCCAGGCGGGATCCTCCGGCCTGCGTGGCACCGAGACCCCCGGATGCGGCGGCGCCGCGGCAACGGCTGCCGCCGAGATCACCACGAGCCCCGCCCCGTCCGCGCCCGGTTCGCCCACCAATACTCTCGGCCGGCACGCGCTGACCAGCAGTGCCCGCTGCTCGGCCGACCGGCTCGGCTCGACCGGCGCCGGTATCGCGCCGACCGACCAGATCGCCAGCATGGCGGCCACCGACAGCGGCGCGCGCGGCACATCGACGACGACCACGTCGCCGGGACCCACCCCGCTCTCGACCAGGCAGGAGACGACCTGATCACGGAGGTATCCGAGGTCGCGGTAGGTCACCTCGGTCACCGATTCGTACAGCGCGATGTGGTCCGGGTGGCGCGCCAGGATCGACGCGAAGAGACCGCACACGTCGGTATCGGACGGCACGGGATGCGCGGTGGCATTCAGCGCATTGATCCGTCCGACCTCCGCCGGTGTCGGGCGCAGCAGGTCACGCACGGTCATCGCGCCGTCCTCCGGCACTGCTCGCGCGAGCTGCTCGAAGGACGACGCCACCTCAGCCATTTCCCCGGCGTCGAGCACCTCGGTGGCGTATTCCCAGCTCAGGAGCAGTTCTCCGGCAACCTGAATCGCGTCGACCAAGAGATCGAACTTGGCCGTGCCGGTGTGCATCCAGACCGGCTCCGCGGCACAATCGGCGAGCATCAGCGGCACATCGTCGCTGTTCTGCACCACCAGAACCACATCGACCAGCGGGGTCCTGGCCGGGTCAGGCGCGCGGCGGGTCCGAACGGCCAGCTCCTCCAGCGAAACACCTTGGTGGGTCAGCACGTAACGCCACTCGTCGCGGAGCGACGTGATGAGCTCGGTCACCGCGGCGTCGGGTGACGTCGAGGCCCGCACCGGCAGGGTATTGGTGAAATAGCCGACGGTTTCGTGGTCCTGCGGACGGCTCCGGCCCGCGACCACCGTGCCGATCAACGCATCCCACTGCCGCGTCCGCCGGGCCAGGCACACATGCAACAGCGCGAGCAACACCACGAACAACGACGTCCGGGTCCGGGCGGCCAGCCTGGTCAGCTTGTCCACGACCTCGCGCGGCAACTCCGTGTACAGCACCTCCCCCTCCAGCGATCGGGTCGGCGTCCGCCTACGCCCGTCGCCGAGGTCGATCCGGTCCGGCAGCGGCAGCAGCCGCTCGGCCCAGGCCTGTGCTTCCGCCGCCAGCCCCGCGGGCCCGCGCTGCCAGCGCGCGAAGTCCCGATAGCCGGCCAGCTCTCCGCGCCCCGGATCGTTCCCGGCGTACAGGGTCGCCAGTTCGCGGAAGATGATGTCCATCGACCAGCCATCGATCGCGATGTGATGAATGACCAGTTGCAGTAGCCACTCTCGCTCCCCTGTCCGATAGGTGCGCACCCGCATCAGGCGACCGCTGGTCAGGTCGAACGGCTCCTGGATGCCACGCTCGGCCCGCGCCCAGGCCTGCTCCCACGGCACCACCTCGCGTTCATGCACGATGTCGACCGACGGCCACCCGGCGCTGTCCGGATGCACCGCCGGTTGCTCCGCCGAGTATCGGGTGCGCAAGGCCGGATGCCGCTCGACCAGGCTCGTCACCGCCCGGTCGAGCGCCGCGAGGTCGAGCGTCCCGGTCACCCGGAAACCGCTGACGCCGTGATAGGTCGAACGATCCCGCTGATACTGCTGGGCCATCCACAGCCGTTCCTCGCCGAAGGACAGCTCCCGCGACGGCGCGTCCTCGCCGTCCTCGGCGGCCTCCCGTTCGATGGAATGCAGCAGGATCTGGGCGAGCGACTCCCCGGTCACGCCGTCGAGCAGCGCTTCCAGCACCGTCCCGTCCACCGCGGCGGAGGTCCGGAACTCGAAGGCGATCCGCCCGGCCACCTTCAAGGCACGCAGCGAGTCACCGCCCAGTTGGTGGAAACTCTCGGCCGGGTTCGCGCTGTCCACGCCGAGGACCTCGGTCATGATGCGCTGCACGGCATCCAGCGCATCCGTTCGAGTTATCGCAAATTCAGTCATGCTCAGGACCCACCGTCATACGTCGGGAAACTGCACTGGGCAGCGCTTACCAAAGTCATTGCGCATCAGTCGCTCTCGGGCGCACGGAGCCGAGTGAAGGTTGTCGCTCAGATGAGTATCCGCAGCCGGGCCGCGCGCGATAAGCCTCGGACGAGCGCGCGATAGAGCTGGATGAACGGCTACGGCCACCAGTTCTGTTATGGTCGAGCGAGCGGTGCCGAGTCGCGCGAATGGGGGTCGGCACAACACATCTGACGCCGTAGGGAAACTCGGGTTTCAACTTCGCAGAACGGTAGGGTGATCGAGCTTTGACCACGTCATACGCATCCCAGAGCCGGTTCACCGACCCCCGCGCGATGTCGTGGTGGTTGGACGACATCCCTACCGACCTGCCCGGAATGCATGCGGCGGCCGCCGGGCTCGTGTTCCACTACACGGCGCACGGCGACATCACCGAGCACGGGTTCGCCGCCAAACGTGTGCGCGAGATCGACCTCCGCTACGCCGACGATCTACTCACCCGGCTGCACGAACTGAATCCGGCGCCGCCGGGCAGCGACCGCGTGCCGACCGACCGCGTCGTGGGGTGCTGCCGCGACTCCGCCCTATTGCTCGTCGCGATGGCCCGCCACCACGGCATACCGGCGCGAGCGCGAGTCGGGTTCGCCAAGTACCTGATGCCGGACTGGACCATGGACCACGTGGTCGCCGAGGTGTGGGATCAGCACGAATCCCGTTGGCGGCTGGTCGATCCGCAGTTCACCGAGCACAAGCTCCTGGACGTGCTGGACGTCCCCCGGGACATGTTCCTGACCGGCCCGCACGCCTGGCAGGCCTGCCGATCCGGAGCCGCCGACCCGAGCAGGTTCGTGGTGTCCCCCGACCGGCCCGAACCGGATCTGCGCGGCTGGCCCCAGTTGACCCACAACCTGATCCAAGACCTCGCGGCCCTGAACAAACACGAAATGCTCCTGTGGGACATCTGGGGACTGCTCGCCGAAGAACCCGGCGATCCGGATGAGCTCGCCATGAAGCTCGACGGGCTGGCAGCGCTGTTACATTCGGACGACGTTGCGCCGGAACAGATCTCAGACCTGTTCGAGGATACGACGGTGCGAGTGCCGGAAGCGGTGATCACCATTTCTCCGGCCGGGCTCGCGCCGGCCCGCATCCTGTTGCGCGCGAACTGATCTACCGGAGCCGGCCCGACAGACTCACCGTGCGACGCCCCTGGGTTCGCCGGCCTGAACTTTGGCTTGGATATCACAGACGATCGAGCGAGCCGTTTCGATGTTCTCGGCTACCACCGCCACCGCGAATATCGGCGCCTCCCTGGTCAACCCCCGGACCGCGGTGGGCACCGCCCGGATGCCCCGCGACCATAGTTCCTCGAAGACCGGCCGGATGTGTTCGGCGTAAGCGGGGCAACCACTTTCGGATCGCGCGGCAATGCTGTCGTGGGAGTGCGCGATCAAGCCCTTCCGCGCGTGCCCGTCCCAATGCGCCAACAGCGCAATGGGATGCATGGCACCGCTTCGTCGTGCGTTGATCTCGGTGACATACAGTTCCCGATCACGATCGACGATGCAGTCGATGCAGAGCCAGCCGCGGTAGCCGAGCGCGTGTGCGGCGTCCCCGACGGCACGCGCGAGCGCCCGCAGCCGTTCGCGGAGATCGGCCGGCACGCACTCCTCACCCACCGAAACGGACTCGTAGCGCTTCACGTCGACGGTCATCGCGCCGAGGACGACCGCCTGCACGCCGGCCTCGGTGACCCGGATATCGGCGGCAGGGCAACCCACGTCCGGCGCGTGCTCGACATAGCGCTGCACGAACAGCGGGAAGGTCCGGAAGAAGGGGTCGTGCAGCACCTCGATCCAGAAGGTATCGAGGGACATCTCGTCGGCGTGCACGACGAACGATCCATCGCCGCTGACGCCGTGCATGCTCTTCACGATCGCGCGGCCGCCCGCGGCGAGGATGGTGCGCAACGCACCCTCGAGCTCCTCCGACGTCGTCACGGTGATACCGGGCGGCACTCGAAAACCGGCGACCGTTCCGGCCAGATCCAGACAACTCAGCTTGTTGTCCAGGTATGGGCTCGACCAGTAGTCCGCTTTCGGGGGCCCGTCGAGGTCGACAGGGACACCCCACGCTTCGATCGCGGACAGCAGCTTGTACACGCCGGGGGCGACGCCGAAACACTTGATCCGCGTGTGGCGTTCGGCGATCAGCGCACGTAACCGCGTCAACGCCGGCTCATCGGCCAGCAGATCCGCGACCAGTCGGCCCGTGCGGGGTACCGGGCTGACCACCGGCGGTTCCGCCACCCCGAGTACGCGGTGCACATCGGCGAACCAGTCCCGGTCCAATCCGGCGGGAAGGACGAGAATTCGCGGCGCCGTGCTCCAGAACACGGCCTGGTCCGCCATCATATCGCCGGCTTCGACAAAGCCGCGTTCGGCCTCGCGATTCAATCGAGTCGAGAAATTGCGGAGATTGAACTCCGCGTTGTTCGGAACAATGAGATCAATCGAATTCGACATAGGCACCGACCACATCCTCCACAGACGCCGTATCCGAAATTCTGTCAGATCGGCCCGCACCGGGGAAACTGCCCGTTCGGGTATACCCGTCCGTCCGAACTCTCCGGTACGACACCTTCCCCGCCGAATATTCCGTCGACTAACCTGACGACGCTCGGAATACCGGAAAATCGATCCCACTCGACGGATATGGAGGTTATCACTTTGGACACGAAGTGCGGACCACCGCTCGACGGCCTGGCTGTCCACGGCCGTGAATTGACGAAGCGATTTGGCGATCTCACCGCCGTGGCCGGGGTGGATATCGATGTGTATTCGGGTGAGTGTTTCGGCCTCCTCGGACCGAATGGCGCCGGAAAATCATCCACCATGCGAATGCTGAGTTGCATTTCGCAGCCGACGACCGGGACGCTGCGGGTACTAGATCGAGACGCCCGCCGCGAAGCGTCCAGCATTCGCGCCAGGCTCGGCATCGTGCACCAGGCCAACAATCTCGACCTCGATCTCACCGTGGTGGAGAACCTGACCACCTACGCGCGCTACTTCGGCTTCGCCAGGTCCGACGCTCGGCGTCGGGCGCTGGAGATGTTGCGATTCGCTCAGCTGGAAGACCGGTCGGGGACCAAGGCCGAGGAGCTGTCCGGTGGGATGCAAAGGCGGCTCGCGATCGCCCGCGCCCTGGTCAACTCCCCCGATCTGGTGTTCTTGGACGAGCCGACGACGGGTCTCGATCCGCAGATGCGGCATGTGGTGTGGGAGCATCTGCTCGAGCTCAAGCGCAAACGGACGACGCAGGTCGTGACCACGCACTATATGGACGAAGCAGAACAGCTATGCGATCGGATAGTCATCATTGATCACGGCCGCATCGTCGCCGAGGGCACCCCGCAGATGCTGATCAAAGAGAACGCCAGTCAAGAAGTGGTCGAGCTCTGGTTCGCCGATAATCCGACGGAAGAGACCGTTGCCCTCGTCAGCGGTATCGGCGAGCACGTCGATCTGCTGACCGATCGGCTGGTCCTTTATACGGCCCGCGGCGAGGATGCGCTAACCGAAGTACACCGCCGCGGCCTGTCCCCGTCGCGCGTGTTCGTCCGCAGATCCACCTTGGAAGACGTCTTTCTGCGGTTGACCGGACGGGCACTGGTGGAATAGCCATGACCTATCCGGCAATCGCGGTCCTGGAACGTCACCTCCACCTCTACCAGCGACTCTGGCGAGCCTCGGCCTTCTCCTCCTTTGTCCTCCCGGTGCTCTTTCTGCTCAGTATGGGATTGGGCGTCGGCGGGTATATCGGCACGATCGGCGGCCACGACTATCTGCTCTGGATAGTTCCAGGGCTGCTCGCTTCGACGGCCTTCCAGATAGGCGCGAGCGAATCCACCTACGGCGTGTTGAGCGAGTTCGAATGGGTGGGCGGTATTCACGCCATGCGGTCGACGCCGCTACGCACGCGGGACATGGTCCTCGGCTGGTTGCTCTATGTGCTGCTCGCCACCGAGATCGCCGTCGGCGCCTTCCTGATCGTCGCGGCGCTGTTCGGCGGCCTCACCCTGGGACTGGCCCTGTCCGCACCGTTGGTTTGCGGCCTGGTCTCGCTGGCGATCGCGGCGCCGACGACAGCGTTCTCGGCGATGATCAGGGATCAGGACTGGTTCCTGCTGCTGACTCGATTCGTCATCCTGCCCGCCGTGCTGTTCTCCGGTGTGCTCTTCCCCGTCAGCCAGCTCCCCTCGGCCATCCGGCCGATCTCCTACCTCTCACCGTTGTCGCACGGCGTGGATCTCTTGCGGGACTTCACCTTCGGGACCGCCACCGTCATCCAGTGCGCAGGCCATGCCGGCTATCTGCTGGCATGGGTCGCGGCCGGCTGGTTCGCGGCGAACTTCACCTTCCGACGACGCCTCACAGATTGATGCCGGCAATCATGACAATCACCGCTCCCTCGATTCGTATCTCCGGTACCCGCGTCGCCGCCGTGGTCGAACGTGCCTTCGTGCTCAGTTTCCTGCATTCCCGCGCGGCCTCACTGTTCGGGATAATCCTGCTGTCCGCGGTCACCGAGCCGGTGCTCTACCTGCTGGCCCTCGGTCTGGGCGTCGGCAGTCTCGTCGACCGGCAGATCAGCGTCGACGGACACGCGCTGAGTTACGTCGAATTCGTCGCACCCGGGATGCTCGCCGTCTCCTGCATGACCGGAGCGATCTCGGCCTCGGTCTTCAGTTTCTATGCCAGGCACCGCCACCTCGGCATATTCCAAATGATCTGTTCCACGTCGGTCAACGCGTACGAGCTGGTGCTCGCGGACTTGATCTGGAACATCTTCCGGGTCACGATGCTCAGCGGCATCTTCGTGGCGGTCATGACCGTCACCGGGCTCATCGGTGCCGGCGACGCGTTCCCGGCCCTGCTGGCAACGCTGCTGATCAACGCCGCTTTCTGCGCCGTCGGCATGGGGGTGAGCACCCTGCTGCGGGGCTGGCAGGACTTCGACATCATCATCGTGGTGCAAACGATGCTGTTCTTGTTCTCCGGCACGTTCTTTCCGATCGACAAGTACCCGACAGTGATTCAAGCGATCGCGCGACTCAGTCCGCTATACCACTCGATCGAACTCCTACGGGATGTGACGATCGGCAACTACGGACTCGCCCTGCTCGGGCACATCAGCTTCCTGCTCCTCATGGTCGTCGGCGGCCTCGCCTTCTCCGGTTGGCGACTGGAGCGGGATCTCAGCAAATGACGACAGGAGTACCGATGCCTCATTCCCTTCGTTCACCGGACGACATGGTCACCGCGACCAGGGTCGTGGACCTCAGCCACGTCGTCGAGGACGGCATGGTGACTTATCCCGGTCTGCCGGGACCCGAAATCGTGGACCATATGTCGCGCACCGACTCTCGCGACCGGTACGCGCCCGGCACGGAGTTCCAGATCGGGCGCATCTCGATGGTGGCCAACACCGGAACCTACCTGGACGCGCCGTTCCATCGCTTCAGCGGCGGCATCGATCTCGCCGGTATTCCGCTGTCCCGGTTGGTGGATCTGCCCGGTCTCGTGATCCGGGCCGAACACCGTGGCATCGGCATCGCCGAACTCGCCCCGTACCGCGACTCGATAACGGGGAGTGCGGTTCTCGTGCACACCGGCTGGGATCGGCACTGGGGCACCGCGGGTTACGCCGACCCGAGCCATCCGTTTCTCACGGTCGAAGCGACCCAATGGATTACCGCGCTCCGCCCCGCGGTCGTCGGGATCGACTCGGTGAACATCGACGACATGTCCGACCTGTCCAGGCCGGCGCACACCGGATTGCTCGCTGCGGGCATCCCCGTCATCGAGCATCTGACCGGGCTCGACCTGTTGCCGGACAGCGGCTTTCGGTTCCATGGCGCGCCCGTCGCCGTCGCGGGTATGGGCACCTTTCCGATCCGGGCTTACGCGCTGGTACCGCAATCGGCGACTCCGGGTACGGATCGAAGCTGAGGTAACACGCACCACTGGATGCCGTTCGCGCAAGTTGCGAGAACGGCATCCAGTCCGAGTCAGGACAAGCGCTCTATGCCGGATGCTCAGCAATAGGCGGCGCGCTCGCCGCCGGGCCACTGCGCCGCACCACCCGGATGACCCGGTAGCCCATGACGAGATGGGTCGCGAAAGTGTACGCGGCCGCGCGCGCCAGCACCCCGATCAGCGCCTCTTGCAGCTTCGCCGCATCACCCCAGGTGCCGTAGAACTTGTCCTCGGTCAGGCAGATCGGCTGCAAGCCCCAGCAGCGCACCGCCTCCCAGACGGCGGCCGCCGTACCCGGGGTATGTTCGGCCCGGTAGTCGTCGAACGCGACCACACCGCCGGCCACGAGCAGCTGACGAACCGCGTGCATATCGGCATGCACGTTGTCGTACTCGTGCGAAGCGTCGACATGAGCGAATCTGCACGAGCCCGGTGCCACGTGATTCAGGATCTCGCTCGTGGGTGCTTGCACAACAGCGGGAAGTTCATGGTGGAAACACCGGTAGTTGCGCTCGAAAACGCTCCGTACCGGCTGGGAGTAGAACGCTCGGGCGTTGGCTGACATCGCGTTTCGCGGCACATCCGAGCCGAACAGGTCGCAGACGACCAATCGCTCCGACTCCCGCAGCAATGACCCGAGATGAATCGCGCTCTTGCCCAGGAACGCACCCAGTTCCACGATGTCGCCGCCGGGCAGGTGCTCCGCGAGATCCGTGAGTATCCAGCCGAACAGGTCCTGATCGGTTCGGCTGAACCAGCCGGGCACATCGTCCAGGGTGGTGGGGCGATCGGTCGACGGAGCCACTAGACCGCGGGCGATCTCCGCGAGGAGATCGGGATCAACTTCGGTACCCATGTTCACCGCCGCCTTCTACGTTTTTCCGATACGCGGTACCAAGGCAACCGGCGAGCGCTCGGCGAGGAACTCAGGACGTGGCGTATCGACGTGCTCGGGCGCGTTGTCGACCAGGTTGTACACGAGAATCAGCACCTTCCGGTCGAAAGGCGATATATTCGGGAGCGAGGCATGCAGGATATTCGAGTGGAAGAACAGCACGGATCCGGCAGCGCCCTTCGCACTGAACAGTCCGCCCTGTTCGGCCAGTGTCCGAATGGCATCTCTATCCACCTGGAACTTCTCGTCGGCGGTCAACGTGTTCACCCAGCTCGGCGCATCTTCGTAATTCACCGGCATTCCGATACGGTCCTTACCAGGCAGCAGCCCGAGGCGTTGCGAACCCGGAATGAACATCAGCGGCCCGTTGAACTCGGTTGCGGCGTCGAGAAATATGGCGACATTAACCAGGCTCGGCCGCGGAATTCCATCGGATCTGAGCCAGTTGATGTAGTCCTGATGCCATTCCCATTGGTCACCGGAGAACGCCGCCTTGACATTGAGCTTCGATTGGTGAACATAGATCTCGCCGCCGAGGATCTGCCCGACGGCGCCGACGAGTCTCGGATGCATGCTCAGGTCCCGCACCGCCGCAAAGGTGCGATGCACGCCGTACACCGACCGCACCGTCGTTCCGTCACGTTCCAGCACCACCTCCGGCCCCCGGCTGTCGAGGATCTCCGGGGTCGCTGCCGACAGCTCGCGCAGCTCGTCCTCGGCGAGAAAGCCCGCTTCTCGCACCAGAAGTCCGTTGCGTTCGTATTCCGAGATATCTTCCGCGGAGAGTGGATGAGCTATGTCGTTGGTCAAGCTGCTGCACTCCTCATTTCGTTCGAGCCCTCCGCCGGCCGCTACCTACGCGCGGCGAATTGCCCGGCTCACCAATATCCGAGTCTGCCAGATGAACTCCGGGGCGGGGAGCTGACCATTCGGGCATATCCCTTCGGTCCGGTCTATTCGGTATAGCACCGGCCCGATCGAGCGCCCGACCGTCCATACCTGATGGCGCCTATAGCTTTTTCCGGACTTACGTTCGCCCACGAATTTGGCAATTTGATATAGCTTGGATCGGACACCACGGATCCCGCACGCCGGAGGAGAGGGAGCCAACAGATGACAAATGCCGCGCGATCCGCGACTCTGTACAAGTCACTCGACAATGTCGCGGTCACGCTGACGAGCAGCGAGCGTGACGTCGCCTTCCGGGAATGTGCGAAGATCTACGAAACCGCGCGGGGCCAATCGCTGGACAGCCCGGCATTGTTGTTCGCGGCCGAAATGCTGGGTGGCAACCTGCCGGAATCCTTGTTGCACACGCTCAGTCGATTCCGTGTGCAGGGGAACGGGCTCGGCGGCCTGCTGATTCGAAACCTGCCGCTGGACAACGAGATTCCGGCGACACCGACCGCCGAGGACATGGCACCCGACTGGCAGGCCTTACCGATATCCACCCTCCTGCAGTTGGCCATCTGCTCGCGCTTGGGCGACGTGATCTCCTACGCCGACGAGAAATCCGGCCGCCTCGTCCAGGACATCGTCCCGATGGCGAGCGCGGAGCAAAGCCAGGAGAACTCCGGCACAGTTCACCTCGATTTGCATACCGAAGACGGCTTTCACCCGCACAAGCCGGACTTGGTGACCCTGCTGTGCCTACGACCCGACCACGATCGAGTGGCGTTCACGCTGCTGGGCAGTATCGGCCCGGTGGTCGCCGCCCTCCCACCCGACCTCCGAGCAGCACTGCACGAGCCATGGTTCCGCATCCGGGTCAGCAGTTCGTTCCGCAAGCACGGCTCGACGGGGTGGTCTCCGTGGTTGCCGGTGGTGCGCGCCGCTGGGAGCGAGTTCGTGCTGGATTTCCATGCGATGGAGCCGCGCACCGAGCTCGCTCGGCAAGCCTTGGCGGAAATGAAGAGGTTGCAGGCCGACTCCCTCTCCGGCGTCGTCCTCGAGGCCGGCGACCTGCTCGTCATCGACAATCGCGGCGCGGTGCACGGACGCACGTTGTTCAAGGCTCGGTACAACGGCACCGACAGATGGCTGCGCCGTTGTCTCGCGGTCACCGACTTGCGTCGTTCCCTGGCCGCGCGCGCCGAGGGATCGCGCGTGTGCAAACCACTCTCGGAGCTGACGAATCCGGCGGCGGCCGAACGACTTTCTGGCAGGAGAACTGATGCTTCATTTCATCACCACCTTGGATGAGTTGGAAAACGCGGCGCCCGAACACATCCTGGTGCTGTACTCGGGCGGCGTGGACGGCAGTTATCTGCTGCAATGGCTCGCGCAACGGAATCTCGAAGCGACGGCACTGCAGGTCGTCATCGGCGACGCCGGCGAAGTGGCGTCGGACCTGGCGAAATCACGTGCCGCGAAGTTCGGGGTGAAGCTGCACACCGTCGACGCCACCAGCGAGTTCTTCGCTGATTTCCTGCCTGCGGCGATCCACGCCGACGCCTACTACCAGGGCCAGTTTCCGGTGAGTTCGACCCTCACCCGCCCCCTGATGGCCAAGGTCGCCGTGCACACGGCCCGGCAGCTCGGATGTGACGCCGTGGCACATACGGCCACCTATATGCAGAACAGCGCGCTTCGGTTGAACGCATCCATCGCCGCCCTGGATCGCAACATCGTTGTTGCCGCGCCCTTCCTCGGTTCGGATGTCGCGCGGCAGCTCAAGTTGCAGGCGCTCGGCGAAGCGGGCCTCGATGTCGACCAGGGAATTCACAGCGTGGACGCCAATCCGTGGGCACGCGTCATCGAAAATGGTTCGCTGGAGAATCCGGAGAACACCCTCGACGAGACCGTATTCACGTGGACCCGTGCCATCGACGATTGCCCCGCGGGCGGGACCGAGATCGATCTGCGCATCACCGGCGGCCTGCCCACCGAACTGGACGGGCAACCGGCCGGACTCGACGAACTGGTGTCGACGCTGAACGAGCTCGGCGGCCTGCACGGCGTCGGACGGTTCAGCGGACTGGAGGACACCGCGTTCGGCGTCAAGAACCATGAGATCCGGGAGGCCCCCGCCGCCACCGTGATCACCACCGCGCACCGCGCTCTGTCCAACGCGGTGTACGGCATGCGCGAGCACGCGGTCCGGGCCACGCTGGCTCGAGAATGGACGAACCTCGTCGTGCACGGCGGCTGGTACGGCCATCTGGCCCAAAGCCTGTCGCGCTGCCTGGCCCAGTTGGACGAACCGCTGACCGGAGCGGTACGGCTACGGCTGCACCGCGGCACCGTCCAGGTGCTACGGCTCCAATCCCCGCACGGGCTGTATTACTCCAGATTCGGCGAAGACTTCCATCGGTGGATGAATGCCTATTCGTACGGCCCATGGCTGCGGCATGCGACACTCACCGATTCGGTGCGCGCCGCGCAGAGCGACCACTGAGGCCGGGAGCACCGAGGTGCCCGTCGCGCAACGGGCACCGCTGACCTCCTGGCCTATGCGCTGAGCGAGCGCCCCCGCTCCGATGAGTCGCCGTGCCGATGTTCCTCGCACCGCGCCGAGGCGACCACCGGTCGCGATCTTGTCCAGCCTGCCGCGGCCAACCGCTCCACCACCACCGCCGGGTCGAGGACAGACGCGGCGTGCCACGAGTGCACGGCGATCGCCTCGGCGTATTCGTCCTTGGTCGTACGTTGTTCGACCAATGCCTGCGCGGCCCGGCCGTGCAGGCGCGCCCGTTCCGTGGTGGACAGCTCCGCGTACAGCACGTCGCGGACGAGGGCGTGGGTGAAATGCAGGATGTCGATCCGTTCGGGATCGGGCTCGAGCAGGTTGGCCCGCACCGCCACCTCCACCTGGTGGTACGTGGACGGGTCGGCGCTGTAGACGGAGCAGAGCATCGACAAGGGGATATCGGTGCCGATGACCGTGCAGCACTGCAGGAGTGCGCGCGTGTCCACGTCGAGTACCGACAGGCGGTGGCGCAGCACTTCGCGCACCCCGAACGGAACATCCTTCAGCAGCAGCCGATCGACCTCCGCCTTGGTCACCGGCGAATGCTGGGCCAGCGACGCGAGCAGTTGGGTGAGGAAGAACGGATTGCCATTCGTCCTGGCGTACAACGCATCTCGCAAGGGTGTCCCGATATCACGTCCGGTGACCGCGGTCGCCAGGGCACCGGCGGCTTCGACGCTGATGCCGCGCAATTGCAGCGTGACCGACGTCGGCTCACTCAACACCGAGCCCAGGGTTTGCCGCAGCGCCGGATTGAAATCGGGTTCGGTGTCGCGCGACGATGCCACGACCAGCAGCGGCCCGTAGCGCACGCGCCCGGCCAGCAGCCGAAACAACTCCAGCGATGGCGGATCGGCCCAATGGAGGTCATCGAGCACGATCACCAGCGGACGTTCGGACGCCAACTCGAGCAGGATCCGGCACACCGCGTCGTGCATCCGGAAACGGGCGTGGGCCGAATGCGTGGGCGGTTCCGAAACCGAACTGTACTCGGGCAAAAGCCCACTCAGCAGCGACGTGGCGCCGGCGGTGGCTCGCCGGAAGGCCGCCGGGCGGATCGCCGCGAGCTGGCGGAGCACCTGTGCCCACACCCAATGCGCGGGGGCGCCGTCGGCTTGCACCGCACTGCCCCACACCACGTCGACCGGCTGGTCGTGCAGGCCGCGGTCCAGCTCGATCAACAAGCAGGTCTTGCCGATTCCCGCTTCGCCGGCGACGACTACCGTCCGGCCGCAACCGTTACGCGCGACGGCGGCGGCGCGCTCGAGCGTGGACCGCTCCTGATCGCGTCCGGCGAGCACCTGCCGGGACGGCGTCCCGCACGTGAGCGCGGCGCGGTCACCTTCGGCGCCCGAACCGGATCGAGCCTGTCCGCCAACTTCTTTCAACACCGGGTGGTGGCGCAGGATCGCGCCGTAGAGGCTCTGCAGCTCGCTGCCCGCGTCGATGCCCAGCTCCTCCGTGAGATGCCGCCGCGTGCGCTCATAGAGCCGGAGCGCATCGGCTTGGCGTCCCGATCGATACAGCGCGAGCATGAGTTGTCGTACCACGGGTTCGTGCAACGGGTGATGGCGCACTTCGTCATCGAGCGCGGCGATCACTGTCTCGTGCCGGCCGAGCGCCATGGCGGCTTCCGCGTGCCCGCTGACCGCGTTCAGCCGGATCTGCTCGAGCCGCGCCGCCTCGTCCGCGGCGAACCGGTAGTCGGCCAAATCGGCGTACGGGGTACCGCGCCATAACTCCAGAGCCCCCGCCAGTTGTTGCTGGGCGATCGCGGAGTAACCCTGCCGCAGCGATTGCTGCCCCAACGCCACCGCGTCTTCGAACCGGCAGGAATCGATACAATGCCGATCGATGAAGAGCCGATAGCCGGGCGGGCAATGTGCTACCGGGTTGCTCTTCCCGGTTCCGGGACGAGCGTCGGTCAAAAGCCTGCGCAATCGGGATATATAAGTCTGCAGGGTGGCGGTCGAGCGATCCGGCGGGGCCTGGCCCCAGATCTCGTCGATGATCCGCTGGGTCGAGATTACGTGTCCGTTATGCACAATCAACAGCGCGAGCACGGCACGCTGCCGAGGCGGACCCATAGCCACCGCATGCGAACCCGTATGCGCCGCGAAATGGCCGAGAACGGTAACATCAAAATCTGCGAAACGACTCATGGTACCCCTATTTCGAGAAGGCCCAATCGAGGCGACAGCAGCTGGGTCATCGCGAAACAGGTACAGTCGACGCCTGCCTACTTTGTGTCGGCAGGAAATCTTCCGGCACAACACCTTTCACGAAACCTGACCCGGCTGCGCACTCGATCGATCACCGGGAATACTCGGTGGATTCAGGCTCAGCGGGCGCGGCGATGTTCGCAGTGGGCGATATGCACAGGTGGGCGGCGAGCGGAACCGGCAGTTCGCCTTCGGCGCACCACCCTCGGTTTTCGGCCATGGACTGCACTCCTCGAGGAAAGATCATCGGCACCCGGGCGCGGAGTTCCTATTCGGCGGTATCCGGGTCGACCTGAGTGATATCGATCGAAAAGAAATCGAGCATCACCATACTCACTCCTCTCTGCAGCCCGGATATCTCGTCCGCGCGGGACATGAACTCCGCGGGACTCTCCGAGACGAATAATTCACAGTACCCACGCACGGATAAGTGTAAAATAATTTACGGATCATGAAATTATGCGGATCGAGTTCGCGACGTCGCGGACGGTGCCGGTGAGCAGTACCGCCACCTCCGGCTGGGCGTGCAGCCGGGTCAGGAACTGCTCGAGCAGCCGGAAGCCGAGCATGGAGTTGCCGCCCAGCTGGGCAAGCGTGTCCAGGACGCTGACCTGGTCGGTTTCCAGCACCCGGCGGTAGATTTCGACCAGTGCTACCTCCAACTCGTCTGCGGGCGGCACGATTTCGCGCTCGCGGTCCACCCGCTCCTGCCAGAGCGCGACCAGCGCACCGACGTCGATCTTGCCGTTGACGTTCGCCGGGATGCGCGATACCGCCACGATGCTCTCGGGTCGCATGTGATCGGCCAGGATGCTGGACAGGTGCTGCCCGATCGCGGTCGCGTCTACCGCTTCGGTCCCGTCCGCGGGCACCACGAACGCGAGCAACCGCACCGGCGCGCCGTGTGCGACGACCGCGCAGTCGGCCACCGCGGGGTGGGCAGCGAGCACCGATTCGATCTCGCCGGGTTCGATGCGCAGTCCGCGGATCTTGATTTGCCGATCGATCCGGCCGAGGTGTTGCAGCACCCCGTCGTGCCGGTATCGAACCAGGTCACCTGTGCGGTAAAGGCGCGAACCGGGCGGCCCGGACGGGTCCGCGACGAACCGTTCCGCCGTGCGGCCCGGCGCGCGCCAATACGCTTGCGCGAGACCGACTTCACCGCCGATGTAGGCCTCGCCGGGTACCCCGACGGGCACCGGCTCGAGCTTGTCGTCCAGGATCGTCAGCCGGAAATTGGTCGCCGGCCGGCCGAGCGGAACCACGAGAGCTCCGGGATCGGGCGCCAGAGGCATGTCGACGACACTGCCTGCCTCGGTGGGCCCATAGCAGTTCAGCAGCGTGACGTGCGGCAAGGTGGCGTGGAAGGTATCGCGGATGCGCGGCGTGACCGGTTCACCGCCGCAGAACGCCCAGCGCAACCCGCGGGCCCGCGCGGCCGAGATCTCCTCCAGAAACGGGCTCATCACCGTCGGCGGCAGGAAAATCGTCGACACCGAGTGGCTTTCGACCAGCCGCGCGAGATGCTCCGGGTCGCGATGCCCGCCGGGACGGCAGATCACCAGGCGCGCACCGTGATAGAGCGGCCAGAAGATTTCCCAGATGGAGACGTCGAACCCGGCCGAGGTCTTGAACAACGCGCAATCACCGGGGGCGAACGGATAACGGCCTTGCAGCCACTGCAGATTCGCCAGCGCGCCGATGGTCGGGTATGCGACGCCCTTCGGTCTGCCGGTGGTGCCGGAGGTGTACAGGATATGGAGCAGGCCTGCCGGATCGGCGTCGACGACCGGATCGGTGCCTGCGCACTCGGCGTAGCCTGGCTCGAACTCGACATCGGTGACCTGCCACGGTCCCTGCGGGATCCGATCCCGGCAGTCGCCGTCGGTCAGCACCTGCGTCGGCGCGGCATCTTCGAGCATGAAAGCCAGCCGGACGTCGGGTAATTCGGCATCGAGGGGCACGTAGGCGGCGCCGGTCTTGACCACCGCGTAGATGGCGATGATCTGGTGGATACCGGGCCGCAGGCAGATGCCGACGCGGGTACCGGGGCCGACGCCGCGGCGAAGCAGCAGGTGCGCCCATCGATTCGCGCGCGTGTTCAGCTCGCGATAGCTCATCGCGGTGCCGAACTCGTCCAGCAGAGCTACCGCATCGGGGGTGCGGGCCGCCTGCTCCTCGAACGGCTCGCTCATGGTGCGGTACCGAATGTCGGGGCGGCGGTGCGGATTCAGGCGGTGCAGGATCCGATCGCGCTCGTCGGCGTCGATCAGCGGCAGCATGGCCATCGGCGCGTCAGGGTCGCGGGCCAGGCCGATGAGCAACTGCACGAACGTCTGGGCCCAGGTCAGCGCGGGCGGTGCGTCGACCGAGCTGGACATGCTCTCCGCGTAGAGCCTGCCGTCCTCGGACACCACGATGGTGGCGTCGACGCGCTGGCCGGTGCCCGGGTCAGGGATCGCGGCGACGTGAGGTTCGCCGGCCCCGCGCAGCGCCGCACGGAAGCTGTCGGCCGGATCGGCCGGGACCGGTGTGATGGCTTCGCGCATACCTCGGATCACGCGGACCCGACGGATGAAACCGGAACCGGACAGCCGGCGCGCCAGCATCGTCGCGCAGATCGACAGTGCCATGAAATCGTTCGTCCCCGCTACCGCCGCCAGCGCGCGCAGCTTGTCCGGCACGTCGGCCGGAACCACCAGTGGACCAACACATTCCGACGGCTCCGTCTCGGTGCCGGTCGCCGGGCGTCGCCGGCGACCGGAGGCGTGGGGCGGCACCTCGATCGGTAGCGCGGCGAGGGAGTCAGATGTCATGGACGCTCCAATGATCCGGGCTGTGGATGCTCAGCGAACAAGGCAGTCACTCCAGATTCCGGCCGTGCTGGCGAAGTTTCCTGTCCCGCATTTACCCGACACGACCCGGTCGGGGTCGCCCATTCACGTGACTGCTCGACTGTCCTTGCCGGAAATTACTGTCGGAGTACGCAATTGGCAGCTACCGAGCCCGGTGGTTCGTGATCGAAAGGCGAGGCATGGAAACCGTGACGCGCTCGGCGGCCGCCGATCCCGAGGCCCCGTTCCCCCTCGATCTGATCCGGGCGCGGGCCCGCGCCGCCGGCGACCGACCGGCGCTGGTCGATGCGGACACGTCACTGACCTACGCCGAGCTGATCGCCAGGGTCGACGGGCTGGCACACCGTCTGCACGCGGCCGGTGTCGCACCGCAGCGACCGGTACCGGTGCTGCTCGGCCGATCCGCCGACACGGTGATCGCCATGCTGGCGGTGCTCGCGGCAGGCGGCGTGTACTGCCCGCTCGACAGCACGGCGCCCGCCGCACGCAACGCGACGATCCTGCGACGCCTCGATTGCCCGGTGGCGGTTACCGATCGCGACGGCGCGCAGCGGCTACCGGCCGATATCACCGCGGTGGACCCGGACGGGCCCGCCCACTCTTTCACCGAGTTGCGCACCGACCCGGACGCACTCGCGTACGTGATGCACACCTCCGGCTCGACCGGCGTTCCCAAGAGCGTCGCGATGACCCGCCGCGGGCTGGCCCGGTTGATCCGCTGGCAACTCGACAGCGGCGAAAACGGACTGCGCACACTCCAATTCACCGCGAACTCGTTCGACGTGACCTTTCAGGAGGTGCTGTCCACCCTCGCCGGTGGCGGTTGCCTGATCGTGGCCTCCGAGCAGGTGCGCCGCGATCCGGTCGCGCTCTTGGATTCGATTGTGCGGCATAAGATCCAACGGCTGTTCCTGCCGTATGTGGCGCTCCAGCTGCTGGCGGTGGCGGCCGGTCGCCTCGACGTGGTCCCCACCTCGTTGCGGCACGTGGTGACGGCCGGCGAACGACTGATCACCACCCCCGCTATCCGCGACCTGTTCACCGGGCTGCCCGAATGCCGGCTGGACAACCATTACGGACCGACCGAGGCCCATCTGGTCACCAGCCTGACCCTGCCCGCCGGACCGGCCGAGTGGCCGGAGGTACCGAGCATCGGTGAGCCGGTGGCGGGGGTGTGCTGCCGGGTGCTGGACGAGCGGCTGCGTGCCTTGCCGGACGGGGCCGTGGGCGAGTTGTACGTGGGCGGAGCCGGTTTGGCCCAGGGGTATCTGCGTGACCCGGCCCGCACCGCGGAACGGTTCGTGGCCAGCCCGTTCGAGGCGGGTCAGCGCCTGTACCGCACCGGCGACCTGGTGCGTGTGTCGGGCGCGGGGCACTACGAGTTCATCGGCCGCGCCGACGGACAACTCAAGGTGCGCGGGTTCCGGGTGGAGCCGGGCGAGGTGGAACACGCGCTGATGCGCCACCCTCGGATCACGGCTGCCGCAGTCGATCTGCGCGAGGTCGCCGACAACGTATCGGTGCTGGTGGCGTACCTACAGACCGATGCCCCGCTCGCCCACCGAGAGCTCACCGAGCACCTGCGGGATCTATTGCCCGCCTACCTGATTCCCGCGCGGTACGTCCAGATCGCGGCGCTGCCGCGGACCACGACCGGCAAGCTCGATCGACGGGCCCTGGCCCAGCTGGCCTTGCCCACCGCGCCAGAAGCCAAGACGCCGAGGACGGCCCCCTCGCTCACCGACATCATCACCGACATCTGGACCCGGGTGCTCGGGCACGACGAATTCGCCCCGGACGACGACTTTTTCGACGTCGGCGGCGACTCGCTGCTGGCCACCTGGGTGGTCACCGAGCTCGGGCAGGTGCTGAACCGGCCCGTCGGGTTGTCGATGTTGCTGGAGGACAGCACGATCGACGATCTGGTCGCCGCGCTGGGCGCCACCGCGGCACCCCGGCCCGCGGACCGGTCCTCGCACATCGTCACGCTCCGTCCCGGCCCGTCCGGCCGCGGCCTCTACTTCGTGCACCCGCTCGGTGGGGAGCTGCTGGCCTACCGCGAGCTGGCGCACCGCTCGACCACGCCGGCCCGGCTGCTCGGTATCGGCTGGACCGGCAGCCCACCGAAGTTCGGCAGCACCCTGACCGATCTCGCCCGGATCCACGTCGAGCAGCTGCGCACGATCGAGCCGGACGGACCGTACTGGCTGGCCGGCTGGTCCTTCGGCGGCGTGCTGGCCTACGAGATGGCCCAGCAACTGCGGGCCGCCGGAGGTGTCGTCGCCTTCCTCGGCCTGTTCGACGCCAATCCGGTCATCGATCCGATCACCGGACTACCGATGGCGCGGACCCCGTTCCTGGAACTGCTCGACACCGTGGCGGCACGGCTGGACGACCCGGCCACCACCGACGCCGAACTGGTCGAGCTGACCTCGGACCAGACCTGGCTCCAGCTGATGGGCGCGCCCATCGCGACCAAGGCGTCGAGCGGGTACCTGCGCACCGTGCTGGACACCGCGCGGGCATGCATGCACGCGGCGATGCGGTACGAGCCGAAGCCCTACCCCGGACCGGTGCACCTGTTCGATGCCGCGGACACCGAACCGCAACGACGCGCCGAGTTGACCGCGGCCATGCGTGAGCTGTGCACCGGGCCGCTCACCGTCATCCCGATCACGGGCGAACACCGGACATTCATCAGTGGAGAACACGTCGCCGAGGCAGCGGCGCAGCTCGACGCTGCGCTGGAACGGGTCGGCGCGGAAGGGAACTCGAACCGTGGAGCTTGACAACGACGCGAAGACATTCGCCGAGCAGGGGTACATCGGGCCGTTCACGCTGTGGGAACCGGAGGAGATGACCGCGTGGTGGAAGACCCAGCGCAAGGCGCTGCTGGACCCGGAGAACAACGCCCGCAAGGTCTTCGACAATCCGGTCAACTATGACCGGCACCTGGACATCTCCGCACTGAGCGAGCTCATCACCGAGCCGGCGATCGTCCGCCGGATGCAGTCGATCATCGGCCCGGACATCCTGTGCTGGCGCACCGAGTTCTTTCCCAAGAATCCCGGCGACTCCGGCACCGGCTGGCACCAGGTGGAGACCTACGCGATCGGTGAGACCGAGGAGGGAATGCTGGAGGCGACCGAGCACTCGCCGGGCGTACCGATGGAGCTGACCTGCTGGGTGGCGTTCACCGAGGCGCAGAAGGACAACGGCTGTATGAAGGTCATCCCCGGCAGTCATCGGCAGTGGCGCTACGACGAGCACGCGCCGATGGCGTGGAACAGTGCCGCCAAGGACAACTCGTTCTTCGGCTACAACTACAACGACATCAAGATCGACAAGGACTGGGACCCGGACCAGCAGGACGTCCGGCACCTGGAGATGCGCGCCGGTCAGTTCTTCATCTTCACCGCGCGCTGCATCCACGGGTCGGCGCCGAACATCAGCCGCCGCCAGCGCATGGGCTTCGCGATCCGCGTGGTGCCCACCCATGTCCGGGTCTACGGCGGGATGAGCGGGTTCGACGAATTCGGCCACCACTTCGATCTGGACAAGCACGGCACGGTGCTGGTGGCGGGCGAGGACCGCTACGGCCTCAACCGGATGGCCCACGAGAACGCTTGGGGCCGGCCGTTCACTCCCGTAGCCGAGGTGACGCGATGAAAACCCAATACGTGGGGACCATTCCGCTGGACGCGGAGCGACTGGCCAAGGATCTCGCGCACGCGGAATCGTTCCGCTACTCCGAGGCCTACAGCGACTACCTCATCGGCGGCCCGTGGAAGAACGCCATGCTGTGGGCCACCGGCGGGGACATCGGCAGCGGTCTGGTCACCACCTACGCCTACGACCAGAAACCGACGTTCACCGAGTACGGCCGACAGCTCCCCTACCTCCAAGAGCTCATCACCGGCATGGCCGATCTGTCCCGGCTCCAGTTCGTCCGGCTGGTGCCGATCTCGGACACCGTGATCATCCCGCACCGCGACTTCCTGGAACTGACCGATCTGCCCGAGGACGCGCGGCCGGCGCATCGGCTGCATATCCCGCTGGTCACCCACGAGAACTGCCTGTTCAGCGAGGACAACGTGGTGTATCGGATGCGGGCGGGCGAGGTCTGGCACTTCGACGCGGCGCAGATCCACTCGGTCGCGTCGCTGTCCAGAACGACGCGGGTCCACCTCATGTTCGACTTCGCCGACCGACCCGGCAGCCGGCCGTTGGTCGACGTGGCGCAGGCCGAGATCGACCACCGGATTCCCACTTCTGCACGGGTTGCGCGACCGCCGTTGCCCGATACCCGCCGGGCCGACCTGTTCCGCCTGGCCGACATCCTGACGATCGACAACGTCCGGGAGGTCTTCGCCATCGTCATCAAGTCTCATTTCCGCTGGGACGGCGGCCCGGACTTCGCCTGGGACACGATGACCGCGCTCGCGCGCGCCTGCCCGGACCCCGCTGTGCTGCCGCACGTCCTGGAACTGCTGCGGTACTTCACCCTCGATCGAACCGACAGCAAGGAGTGACGACCATGACCACGAGACTTTCGATCGGCGACCGGCTCGCGGCCAGCCCGGTGTACCAATCCTTCCGGGATCACCCGTTCTTCGCCTCGGTGGACCGCACCGAGTTCAGCAAGGAGCAGGCCGCCATCCTCATCGAGCAGTGGTGGCATCCGCTGCACTACTTCCCCACCTTCCTGGCCCGCTGTGTGGCGGTGCTGCCGGACATCGCGGCCAAGAGCGCGATCACCCGGATCCTGAACCAGGAGGCCGGCGGTGGTGTGGTGGACCGGGCCCACGAGGTGATCTACGCCGAGTCGATGGCGAAATGCGGATTCGACCGGGATCGGGTCACCGGGACGGCACCGTATCCGGAGACCGCGGCGTTGGTCGACGGATACCGCCGGGCCTCGGAAGCGCCGCAGAGCGCGCTCGGATTCATCTTCGCGACCGAGAACACGGACCTGCTCATGGTGTCCAGCATCGGCAAGGCGATCGAGCGGACCACCGGCAACGCCGACAACGCGTGGGTCGCCATTCACGTGCAGCAGGAACCCGACCACGTCGAGGAGGCCGATCACGCGCTGCTGACCGGCATGACCGTCGAGCAGGAGGACGCCGTGCTCCAGGCGGCCGACGAGATGTGGCAACTCTGGACGGCGTTCTTCGACCGGCTCGCCGCGGCGACCGGCGTCGGAGCAACCAACTGATCGAGGTGTGTCGTGGACGATGTACGGGCCAGCTATCTGCGTTTTCCGCACTGGACGCAGCACTTCTGGACCTGGCAGACCGGCCGGGCCCTGCCGGAGCAGCAGCCGCTGTTCCGGCACACCTGGGCCAGCTACCTGGCCATGACCCTCGCCGTGTTTCTCACCGGCCTCATCGTGTCGACGCTCGCGGTGGCACTGATGTTTCCGCTCTGGTTCCTCGTGCTGCCGATCGGCTGGCTGCTCACGGTCAACGGGGAGCGGGTGATGGTTCTGGTCATCGCGCACCAGGCCCTGCACCGGCGGTTCTCCGGCAGCAAACGGTGGGACACGTTCTGGGGTGAGGTCGTCACGGTGCTGTCGGTCTTCCACACCCTCCAGGCGTTCAAGGAGGAGCACTTCGACAATCACCACCGGCGCGAGGTGTTCGCCACCGAAGCCGATCCGCCGGTGCAGTTCCTGCACGACCTCGGGTTCCGCCCGGGGCTCAGCCGGGCAGTGCTGTGGCGGCGGGCCTGGGTGGTGTTCCTGTCGCCGGTCTTCTACTGGAACGGCTTTCGTGGCCGAATCGTCAGCAGTGTGACGGGGCGGCCTCGGCGGACCCTCGGGTTGGCCGCGTGGCTCGCCTGGTGGCTGTCGCTGCCGTTCTGGCTACCGCACGGCACGCTCGTACTGGTGCACGCGTTCGTCCTGCCGGTCATCGTCTTCGCCCAGCTCAGCGCTCTGCTCGACCGGCTGGGCGAGCACGAGTGGCTCGCGCCGCGCAATCCCGAGTTCGGGCACCGGTTCTACACCGCCGCCAACACCTCCGCCCGGTTCTGCGGTTCGGCGGTGCCGTCGCGCGGGAGCGGACCGCTGGCCTGGGCTCGATGGACGGCGCTCAGCCTCGGCTACCACCTGCCGTCCAGGCTGCTGGTGGTCGTCGGCGACCTGCCCAACCACGACTATCACCACCGGTACCCGTCCACGCCGGAGTGGACCACGGCCGCGTACGCCCGTCAGCGCGACATCGACACCGGTCCGGAAGGGCCGCCGTACCGCGAGGTCTGGGGCATGGGCGCCGCGATCGACCTGATGTTCCGGAGCCTGTCCGGCCAGGAGGACGTGGGAAATGCGCCATCACATCGTTGACACCTTCGCCGACGCGCGGTACGCGGGCAACCCGGCCGCGGTGGTGCGGGCGGAGCAGTTCCCGCCGGCGACCGAGATGCAGCGGACCGCGCACCGAATCGGGCTGCCGACAACGGCTTTCGTGGTACCGGTGCGCGCGGGCGAATATCGGGTGCGCTGGTTCACCCCGCACAAGGAGATCAACCTGTGCGGACACGCGACGATCGCCAGCGCACGGGTCCTGCTCGCCGGCAGCGACCGGACCCGGCTGACCTTCGTGTCCGACAACGGCGTCCTGCACGCCGAACGGGTCGACGACCTGATCGCCCTCGATCTGCCCGCCGCGCAACTCACCGCCTGCGCACCGCCGCCGGGGCTGCTGGCGGCGCTCGGCACGGACGCGGTGGCCTGCGCGGTGTCCAGCGACGACATCGTGATCGAGGTCGAGTCGATGGCGGCGGTGCGGGCCGTCCGGCCGGATTTCGCCGCGCTGGCCCGACAGCCGTACCGCGGCCACATCGTGACCGCCCACGGTGCCGACGGCGTCGACTTCGCCTCCAGGACTTTCTTTCCCGCGTTGGGTGTGGACGAGGACCAGGTGTGCGTCACCGCGCACTGCAAGCTCACCCCGTACTGGGCGCGGCGACTCGGCAAGGACCGGCTCGACACGGTGCAGCTGTCCGAACGCGGCGGCCGATTGCAGGTGTGGGACGCGCACGAACGCGTGCGCGTGCTCGGCACCGCGGTAGCTCGCGACTGACCATCGACTCCGGACGGAGGCCTTCACATGACCGACTTCAAGCCGTACTCACCCAGGGCCGCGACCGGCGGAGGCGGCTGGCTCCAGCGGTCGCCGTCAACCACGGCGGCCCGGCGGGTGTTCTGCATCCCGCACGCCGGATTCGGCGCGGGCGTGTATGGGAATTGGCCCGAGCAGCGGCACGGCGTCGAGTTCCTGCCGATCGAGCTCCCGGGCCGGCTGTCCCGCTTCGCGGACCCGATGCCGCCGACCTTCGCCGAGCTGGCCACGGACCTGATCGCCGGGCTCGAGCCGTATCTCGACGTACCGTTCGCGTTCTTCGGCCACTGCTGGTCCGCGCTGCTCGCGTACGAGATCACCGCGCAACTCCAGCACGCCGGCGGGCCGTCGGCGACCCGGCTGTACGTGTCGTCGCAGCAAGCACCGCAGGACGGACCGGCCGGACGCATGCTGAGCATGGACGACGCGCAGCTGGCCGTGGAGCTGGAGTCCACGATCCGGGCCCAGGGCAGCAAACCGTATCCGGAGCTGGTGGCCATCTATCTAGAGATGCTGCGCAACGACGTCGAGATCAGCCGGCGTTACGTTGTCCCCGAACCGCCGCGGGTCCGCTGCCCGATCACGGCCATCGGCTGGACCGAGGATTGCGAGGTACCGCCCGCGCAGATGGCGGGCTGGCCGGTCTGCGGTGACACCGCCTTCAAGGTGTTCGCCGGTCCGCACGGCCGGTTCATCGACGCGCCGCCGGAACTGCTGAAGACGCTGTGCGCCGGCATGTACGACCGAGGTTGACGACGCGCTCTCGGCGGTGTTGACAGCGAACCGTCGAGGACTCTGCAAGGTGCGGTCAGCACACTGCTTCCATGGCTTACCACTGCGATTCGACGGACCGTTCGGGGGCACGACAGGCAACCACTTCCGCTGGCGGTGCTGAAGCAGGGGCGCATGGCCACCGAAGCCACGTGATACGGCGGGAGTTCCCATGATCCGAACCGACCTACTCATCAAATCACCGCTATTCCTCCTCGGCCTGCACCAAACACTGACCGAAGCCGGAATGCACGTCGTCGCGGTCCGAACCTCCACCAACCAGAACCCCTCCTGGCTCGCCGACATCGCCCTCATCGACGCCGCAGCCATCCCCCACCCCCACGACCTCACACCCATCACCCACACCGCCAAATCCATCGCAGTGCTCATCCTCAACAACGAAACCGCCACCGACGACGACCTCTACCTCCAAGCCGGCGCCACCGGCGTCATCAGCAAATCCGCACCCGCCCCGAACATCATCCGCGCCATACACATCGTCACCTCCGGCAAAGCCGTCCACACCACCGCAGCCCCACCACCCCGACACCAACCAACACCTCCCGCACCCCAGCTCTCCACACGCGAAGAACAAGTCCTGCGCCAAATCGCCCACGGTCTCACCCACGGACAAGTCGCAGCCCGGCTCGGCATCAGCCCCCACACCGTCGACACCTACGTCCGACGCATCCGCACCAAACTCGGCGTCGGCAACAAAGCCGAACTCACCCGCGCCGCCCTACTCGGCCAACTCGTCACCCACACCGACAACGACCCGGGCGCTCCGCGATGAAAGCAGAAAAGTCATGACAGAAAAGGTAGTTGTCGTCGATCACGTCCCCACCTTTCGTGCAGGCCTTTCCGCCGTCCTCGAACAAGGCGGCTTCGAGGTCGCCCGACCGGACTCCACGCTCTCCTGGATCCGGCGTAATCAGATCGACGCCGCAGTGGTGACCATCCACACCAAAGGCACCCATCCCCTCCGCGAACTCGTTGCCGCGTTCCCGGACCTGGTGGTGCTGGCGGTCCTGCTCTCACCCGGCATCGCGGACTTCCGCGATGCGCTACGAGCAGGCGCACACGCTGCGGTGCAATGGGATTCGCACCCCGACGACATCGTGCAAATGGTGCGCTCCGCCATCGCCGGACAAGCATTACTCCCCACCCCGATCGTACGATCGCTGGCCAATTCCTCGCTCGAAGGACCCGATCGCGACACCATCGGCCCCGACGAAATCCGCTGGCTACGTGCACTCGCACAGGGCACCTCGGTCGTCCGCCTCGCCCGCAACGAAGGCTATTCCCAACGAGAAACCTTCCGCCGCCTCGCCGACATCTACCGGCGCATGGGCGTCCGCAACCGCCATGAAGCAATCGCCCTGGCCGGCCAATGGGGAATGCTGGTACCCGCCGCCGAACCGCCCACGATTACGGAACTGGGACGGAGGCATCGCGCACAGGTTCGGCCCGAGGGGCCCGCGGCCATCCTGCGTGGAATTTCCTGACGGACCCCGGCAAGTCGCACCAGGCCCGGCACGCGATCTCCTGACCCCACTCGCCGGGCAATCTAGTCGGAAGCCGCTAGTACGGAACTATCTGCCAACACCACCACCAGCACGACGGCGCAAAACATTGCACGCAAACCAGATCTCCCTCCGCTACCCACAGCTGGAGAACAGGACGACCCGTCAACATTAGCTAGCGGTTGATTTCGGGGCTCCGTGTTCGCCAGGAATGGCGGCGTGCGGGCGCTGGGTGCGAGGATCGCCCTCATGGTGATGTGTGATTACTTCTCGGCCCCCGATGACGACGCGGCTCTCAGTGTGCTCGACCACCCCGGGGGCCCGGACCCGGCCGCGTGGGATGTGTTGTCGCTGAAGGGGATCGATCCGGTGATCGCGATGGCCGAGCTCGAGGCGATCCTGACCGGCAGCACCTATGAAGAGACCTCGGAGCTGCCACGTTCCGGGCAGTTGCTCTCCTCCCCCGAGGCTGAAAGTGCCTTCATCGTCAGCGTTTCGGACACCCTGCAGGAGGCGTTGGCTGAGGCGGAGCATTCGGCCCTGGCCGGCGTCGCCGCGGAGTGGGCGAATACCGAAGAACTGCGCGACGACGGAGTGACAGCGGATATCGCGCTCGAGGTGCTGGTTCTTCTCTCCGGCTTGGCCAGTCGCGCGCGATCGAAGAACTTCCGATTGTTCTGCTGGTGGGCACTGTAGCTTTGACACCCCGAGGCAATAGCGGGACAACAAGGGCAACCGTGATGCCGGTTCAGCGACCTGTGCAGACGCGGGCTGCGCAGGTGATCACCGAGCTGTGGCACTGGTCGAGACATCAAGCCAGCGAATTCAGCGGTGTGCCAACGTGATCGGTGCATTCGCGGTACTTGCCGATCCGCAGCGAGGTCGGGTCGCGGCCGGTACCCGCCCCAGGCGTACCGCGTCGATGCGCTGCCGTGCCAGAGCAATTGAGGTCTCGCGAGCCCGGTGTCGGTCGGCGAGTATTGGCTCGCCTCGGATCCAATCGGAGGCAGGCGACGCGGGCGACACCGTCTCGATGCCATCATGACCATCCAGGAGCCCGCATTGCGAATTACCGGTTCGATCCCTCTGGCCGCGGCCGCTCTCGCCCTCGCGTTGAGCGTCGGCGCATGCGGCGACGCGTCGACCGATAAGGCAGCGAACACAACTTCTGCCGCTTCGACATCCACCGTGCAGTCGAGCGCCGCACAGATTCCGACCTTCCAACCCCCCTCAGCGACCCCCGTCGCCATTTCGTGCACGACGAGCGTCGCCGGCCTCGCGGTCTTCGCCGTCACCACCAAAGGCAGCGCCGCCTGTCCCACCGCGGTTGCCGTGAGCAGCAGTGCCTACGGTGAGCAGTCCGGCCCTCCGAGCAAGGGCACCCGGACGGTAACCGTCGAGGGTGTCTCGTGGACATGCCAGGAGCGGCAGGGCCAGGTCAATCCGTACAAGGAATGCGAAAGCAACGCCGAGCCCGCGGAAAAGGTCAGGCTCTCTTCCTGAACGGGAGCATTCGCCCGAATCTCACTGCACCACTGCCGGTTCCGGGTTCGACGCATCCGCGCCGAACCTGATCGAACCGTGCCGGTAGCAGAAATCCCGATCAGATGACCGACGTCCTGGGCGAGCCCCAGCGTTCCATGCGGTTCTGCGGCCGGTGCCGAACCGGCCGGCTCCGCGGTCGAGATCTGCTTACGGCGCAGCGGAAACAGTTGTGCCGCAGCATGTTCTATTCGGTCGCTACCAAAAGCGATCCGCGATTCAGTCCCAGCCTCGATGGACGAATGCGGCGCCGAGGACAGCGCCTGCCCGAACTCCGCAGTCGCCTACGGCCGTGACATCCCTTCGACCGCAACACCTTCCGTCGCAAAGAGTTTGGCCATGCCGACGGCGACCGGAGGTCAGCGGAGAGCCCCACCGACAACGCCCCGCATCTCGGCGCCCTGCTGCGGCCGCCCGAACAGACACGTCAGCGCGTGCAGGTCGATCAGAATTGTCGTAGGCATCGGCCATCTTGACGCAGCCCCCCGTCGCGCTGCAGGAAGCTCGGTCTGGGCCCGAGCAAGGACCACAGACTGGAAGTGGCGCAGTTCACACATTACCCATGATCGGGCACACACGGCCACGGCGACCGGGGCGTCAAGGATGCGCGCGAGGGGAACTGCCGGTCGCGGATACGACCGAGCAGTCACCCAGCGGTTGCTGAATGTTTGCCAATGATGTGTTCTGGTTGCCGGAAATAGTCACCTCGAAAGGAATCGGGGGGATCTGTGCAAGGAAGAGGGGGCGAGGTGTCGTCATTTATGTGTGTGCGCCAGGTGCAGTGCCTTACTGCGCTTGGTTTGCTGATGGGTGGCACAGCGGGAGTTGTGGCTGGCACGGCCGCGGCTGATCCCGTTGCCGACAAGAGCCGCACGGTCGAGACCGATACCGGCTGGCGGCTCGCGGTGAACAAGACCTCCGAGACCTTGGATCGAGTGCCGAACCTGGCCGCGACGATGTTCACCCGGGAAGGGTTCGTGGCGGTGAAAGCGGTCGCGGAGGTCACTGGAACCGGCCGCCAGACGGTCAAACCTGGCGGGATCACCACCATCGAGTTCGGCACCAAGCCTCTTGCTGGTCCGCGAGCTTCGATCACCGTCGATCAAGTGCAGGTCAAGGTCAACGCCTGCATGGGACCGGTCTCGCTGCGTTCGTTCGCCACCGCGCGCATCACCACACCCGAGGCAGACAACACCGTCACCGTTTACGGCGACCCCATCTATCTGTAGGGGGCATTTCGTGAGTCCACGCATTGGTTCCAGATCGATGGTCGGCAAACGTTCACGCAGGCGAGGGTTCCCCACGGCTGCCGCGCTGACCGCCGCGCTGCTCGCGGCCGTCATGACGACCGTGTTCGACACCACCGCGACCGCACAGCCCGATATCCCCTGTGCGCAGTGGCAGCAGATGCACCCGGGCTGGCCGTGTATCCCGGTCCCCAAACCGCCGCCGGGTCCCGCACCCGGCCCACCGGCGACAACGCCCGCGTTACCGACCCCGGTTCTGCCGGGTGCGGCGCCGGGCGACACCGGCGATATGGGAGGCCATGCCGGCGCTCTCACCCCGCCGGCGCTTGCCCCCGGCAACGGCACACCGATCGTTCCCGTACCCGGAGAGCAGCAGCCGGCCGCGCCCGGCGGTGCCCGCCCACCGCAACCGCCGAGCCGCGAGTCCGCACCGGATCCGTCGAGGACCGCGCCGGACCAGACAACGGTTCCGGATTTCGGCACTCCCGCACCGCTTCCACCCACCGCCGCGCCGCCGCCGGTGAGCCCAGGTGCCTCGGCGCCATCGATCCGTGATCAGCTTCCGGTGCAGCCTGTCTCCCGCTGCGGCGAAGAACGAGAATGGTCGTTCAGTCAGGGCTGCCACAACAAATACGACTACAAGGTCGTGGTACATCAGACCAACCCGAACTACACGCCACCCGGCACGACTCCCTACGACACCTGCTCGGCGGCAAGCGACGGTATTTCCTGCACGGTCAGCAGGTCTACGACGATCTCACGCACCGTCACCAAAACCGGGCAACTCGGTGTCGACGCCACCATCGGAGCGTTGAAAGCCAGTGGTCAGGTGTCGCAGTCGGTAGCCGATACCGAATCACTCACCATCGGCGAAACCGGCGGGAAAGCACCATCGGTACCGATGAAGGCCGGGGAGACGATGTCTGCGTATCCGACCTACACACAGGTGCTCTACGAGGTCCAACGCTATGACGCCGGCACCGGGCAATACGTGTCCACCGAACAGAAGCAGGCATTGTTTCCCGAAGGAAGCACTTACCTTGTCGGGCCGACCGGCGCACCGAACGGATTCCCGGCACCCCCGCCGGGAATAGTTCCGGCACCACCCCAGCCGAGCGTCCCGCATCAGGCGGGAGGAAACTGACTGTGTCCAGCGCAGATGACTTCGACTCCCGATCCTCATCGAGCCCAGGAGCCGCGATGACCGACACAACCGCTCCGCGCCGTAAGCGCTACCTCATCGCGGCGGTCGCCGCGGTCATGGTCGTGGTCGCCGCCGGGCTGGGCTACTTCTGGTTCAGACCGGCGCCACCGCCGAAAGTGTTCGTCGAACGCAGCCAGCCGATCTTCGAACTCACCAAAACCGACCTGCGGGGTCAGACCTTGCAGAACGCGCTCACCAAAATCGTTTACCCCCAGTCGGTGTTCGACGATCATCTCGGCGACGTATGGGTGGTCGATCTCGGCGGCGGACCGTCGCGAACTCTGACACCAATTCCCGACGACACCGCCGCCTGGACAGTGACCGCAGTATGCTTCCGCGTCCAAACACCCGACGAACAGACAGCCAACCGGAAACTGGCCGCCGGGCAGAAACCCGCCGTCAACTTCGTCACCTTCGGCATCCAACGCTCCGACACCATCCCGCCGGGCCAACTCGGCACGATCATCCAGGGCAGCCTCGACGACACCCTGCCCGGATGCAGCATCGGCACCTCGGGAATGAGTGCCTACCGCCCCGGAACAGGACCCACGATCCGCGTCCAATGACTTGTCGGTCGGCCGAGGCGGTGGGGCGAGCGCAGTCGCCGAGTCCTGACGTTTCGGGCCCTGAAATGAGGGAAAGCCGCGTGGCGAGAGGAGGCAGCAGTGACCGAACCGAACACCTACGATCCTCCGCAGGACACCGGCGGCCCGGACTCCGTGGAGACCGATCCGGCCGCATTGAGTAGCGCCGAGGATCTGGACGAAGATCGTTTGCGGCTCGATCCGCTGGAGGAGGGCATGGATCCGCCCGAGCACTGGTCGGGCGTCACGAAGTACGGCATGACCGCCTGGGAGCAAGAGCATCCACGGCCATTGGGCGAGCGCTTGGCCGAGGAGACGCCTGACGTGTCCCCCGAGACGCCTGCGGAGAGCGAGAAACTCTCGGGCACTGAGGAACTCGATGAACGGCCGTACGAGGAGACACTCGGCATCGCCGCCGATGTAGCCGGCGGGTCGGTGCCGGCCGAGATACGGCAGCCTCCCCCACCGGAATAACGCAGACAGTCGCTCCGCTGGCCCGCCTTCCGCACGAGCCAGCGGGCAAACCCAGCGAATCGGCTCACTCGGTGACACCACCGTGCGGTGAGCTCGGTACCCCCCGTAGCTAGGCATAGCGCCTGAGCCGAATCCGTTGGCGCCGTTCAGGAAACGACGAACTTGGCGTCGCGGTCGCGAGTTGTCTGCACCCCGGGTAGACGCACGCCATTCGGCGAGAGCGCGAACAGCGCAACGACTCCTGGCCGACCCCCTCGAGTGCAGAAATCTCAGGTCAACCCGCACTCGAATGTCGTTGGCTTGGGGCATCATCCGGGCCATGAGCTACGACCTGAGGATTTGGGCAGGCGCGAAGCCCGGCAGCGATGCGGACCTCCGCCGGGTGTTGGACAGGATCAGCGGGGATAACGAACGCCGAGTTGTCGCAGGCGATCCGCTCTATCCGGCGAGTCCCGCGATCGCCGACTTCGTGCAAGCCCTGCTCCGGCGTTGGCCCGACTGCGGCGAACCAGGCAGTCCCTGGTCCTCCGGGGGAACCGGTGACGCGCACGGACCTTCGCTCGAAGTACATATCCGATGGGGTCGCGAGGCAGAGGTCTCGGAATTCGTCGCGGGCCTGGCCGAAGTCCACGGCCTCGTCTGCTACGACTGCCAAACGGACCGGTTGCGCCCTTGAGCGCAAGCCAGCGACTTGGGTTGGCGGATCGGCACCCGAACATGGGCGAGGTCCGAGGCTGATTCCGCCGGGAGAATTCGTTGGCCAGGCTCGGCAGGGCGGGGGAGCTTGGCAGCACTTGGGTTCCCGCCCTGCCGAATTGCGGTGCGCCTGGCCGTGCTCCGGGGTGAGAGCGTCCAGGTGTCTCGCACCCCTGCCATACCCGGATGGGCAGGGGCAAACCTGTTCGGCCCGAGCAGTTTCCAGTGCGGGATACCCTCACGGATCCGACACACCTCCGCCGGTTTGTCCCCGGATAGCAAAAACGCCGCCAGCGCAGTGCACTGGCGGCGTAATCGCAAGGGCGTCGACGTCCCACAAGCGCCTCTCGGCGGGTGGTCGCTCGTAGCGACAAAGGGGTGAGGCCCGGGGCTGTCCGGACGCCGACACCACCTCTCAACATAGCCGCCGGCCCGACTATTCCGCGGCAGACGGCGTGCTCCGAACTACCAGCCAGACTCGCCGCTCGCCGAACCGGCAGCGGTTAGCGGGCCAGGTGCTGCGCCATAATCGAGCGGTGACCGACGTGACAGCTTCCGAGGAGCCGCCAGCGGACAAGGGCAGCAACGGTGAGGTCGTAGGCGGCTTTCAGTTCTGGTTCGCCACCGCACGGTGGGAGTGGTCACCGGAGCTGTATCGCCTGCACGGCTACCAGCCGGGCGCGGTCGAGCCCACGACCGAGCTCATGCTCGAGCACAAACATCCCGACGACCGCGCCACCGTCGCGGAAACGATCGCCCGCTCGATCGAGCACGGCGAGGCGTTCTCCGGCCGGCATCGGATCATCGACACCGCAGGCATCGAGCACACCGTGCTGGTGGTCGCCGACCGCATCCTCGACCAGACCGGTACCCCGGTCGGCACCCACGGCTACTACATCGATCTGACTCCCGCCCTCGACGCGGTCAAGCGCGACACCCTCGACGAGGCGGTCCCCGACCTGGTCGAATCCCGCGCGGTGATCGAGCAGGCCAAGGGCGTGCTGATGCGGATCTACCAGGTCGACGCCGAACAAGCGTTCAAGATCCTGGTCTGGCGGTCGCAGGAAACCAATACCCGGCTGCGCTCGCTGGCCGCCCAGCTCGTCGACGAACTGTCCGCCGCGACACCTCCGCCCCCGAACGTGGTGACCAGCTTCGATCATCTGCTGCTGACCTTGCACGAACGCATACCACCCGAATAGTCCGCTCGGGCAGGCCCGACACCGGAACACCCGCCGAAGTTGTCCATCGGACACCTACACCCGGCCACCGTGCGACGCGACCAACGAGTTCGGGGGCGGAGTCGTCCGATCAGGTCAGCAGTGCCGCCAGTTCGTAGACGGTGTCGGAGTCGCCGGCCCGGGCGGGATCACGGAGGAAGACCTGGCGCGGCCGCCAGTCGGACTGTTCGTCGTGGTCGATCAGCCACTGGTGGAGTGCCTCGAAGCCGAGAGCGCTCATCATGTCCGACTTCGGTACGCCGAGGTAGATCTCGCGGCCGGCCGGTTCGCGCCGGACGAGCATGTCCGGGAAGCGCCGCGTCACCGCATCGATATCGGATTCGGTTATCGGGCAGCAGAATTCGACGGGAGCCGGTTCGTCGGGGCCGAGTTCGCCGTGGTAACGCAAGAAGGGCAGGCCCGCGCTGCCCTCCGGTCGCGGCACCGACGGGCCGCCGAACAACGCGAACAGCGGTGTCGCGAATTCCCCGATGCGATCGGCGGTGAGGCTTTCGGTGCAACTCAGCACGGTGCGCTCGGGAATGGTCCGGATCGAGACCTCGTACATGGTGACCTTCCTTCCGGTCAGTTGATCGATGAGGAACTCGGCGAGCTGCCGTTTGGCGGCGAACGCTCGTTCGTGCTCGTCCCAGTACGCGGCCAGGACCCGCACCCGCTGCTCGGCAGGCTGGGCCAGGGTCTCCCGGATCCGGGCCAACGGCATGTCCAGCTGCCGCAACCGCGCGATCTGCCGGGCTTGCGGCAGCTGCCCCGCCGAGTACCACCGATAACCGGTGTCCGGATCGACCTGCGCCGGCGACAACAGTCCCGAATCCGCATACAGCCGTAGCGCTTTCGGGGACAACCTGGCCAGCCGGGCGAACGCGCCGATCGTGAGCAACTGCACCGTGGCTCCTCATTCGAAGTTATCTTTGCTGCTCAGAGCATGCGGCCGGCCCCAGGGGCAAGGTCAAGCGGCGCCCGCGGGGACGGCACGACTTAACGTAGACCGGCAGGGCGCCGTGCCGGGCTGCGGCAGGACCGCCGGTTAACTGCGCGACGGACGCTCACGGAACGCCCTTCGGAACCGATGGGACTCGGCGCGTTCAGCTCAGCGTCCGTGCAGCCTCGCGGTGTGGAAACACTCTGCCAGACAGGCGATTTCGCCGCGCAGGAAGGCGACTATCTGAGGTAGTGAGGTTCCGGAGGTGGAGTACTGCCAGGCGTTGGTCATGGCGAACGCGCCGCCGGTTCGCTGGTCCTGATCGCCGGTCCAGGTCTTCAGGACTTCGTCGATGTGGGTGACCACCGACCGATATCGATCGAGCGAATCGGCGGGTTCGATCGACTGCACGAGGCCGACCAGCGCGGTCAGATAGCCGCGATAGAACTCCGACGGACAGGTCGGGTCGTAGCGGTCGCGCATGAGCGCTCCGTCGAAACGAGCGTAATTCCGCATCGCGGCGATCTCGCCGTCGGTAAACCAATGATCGGCCGTCACCCCGAATACGGGGTCCGCGAACGGGGTCGTCGCACCGCCGCCGGAATGAACCGGCTCCGGGACGGCCTGCGGCGTCGACTGCGAAACCCGCCGGTCTTCGACGGTCCAGCCCGTCCCGGATTGGCGGCGGACCTCCTGCTGGATCGCGCTGTCGATGCCGGGCGCGCTCGCCTGCTCCACCCCGAGATAGGCGGACGCGGCGTTATAGATGTCCTGCTCCGACATATACGAGCCGAACGCCGAATCACGCACTCGCTGAACGGCTTCCTGAATATCTTCCTGCACACGAGGATCGTGTGGGTCCGGATACATTGGCATGCCCACCCTCCTTGTCCGGCCGGGCTACCTGCTTCCTGTCCTCAGCGTATAGCCGGACCGGCACCGCCACCGCGTGTCGTGACACCGGTGAATTCGGCTCAGAGCGGCCGGAAGGCGCGCGCGGTGGTGGAATCGGTTGCGGCGTCGATGATCTCGCCGAGCACGCCGCGCACTGCGGTTATCTGATCCGCGCCCACCTTGGCGGTCAATCGCCGCTCGTAGTCCGCATGGAAGGCTCGGACAGTATCGAGCATGTCCCGCCCGCGATCGGACAGATGCAGCAGTTTGGCGCGCTTGTCATTCGGGTCGGCGCGGCGCTCGATATAGCCCTGCCGGACCATCTCGTCCACCACCTTGGCCGCACCCTGCGCGGTGATCCCGAGCTGCTCGCCCAGTTGACTCGCGGTGAGCGCGTCGTCCGCGAGTGTGCGCAACACGTACCCGTACGACGCGCCCAGCACCTGATGTCCGTGCCCGGCCAGGTGTGCGTGCAACTCCTGCACGAACCCCTGGTACGCCTGCCCGAGCAGTACGCCGAAATCCATACTTGACTCCCTTCGCGGCAATATGTTCAACTCTAGTTGTACACCACAGTTGAACACCTTGGTTGAACATCAGGAGTAGAGCATGCCACTCATCAAATCCGCCGACGCACCCACCTTCCAGGCCCCGCTCATGACCGCCGTCGGATTGGCCGCTCCCAGCCGGGGTTCCAGCGAGAACAGCGTGTGGCGATTCACCCTCGAAGCGGGCAATCCCGGTCACGCACACGCGGTATCGCGGGAAGAGATCTTCATCGCGCTCTCCGGGCGGGCGCAGGTGGTCATCGACGGTGAGACCGGCGAGCTTTGCGCCGGGGACGCCCTGGTCATCCCCGCGCACACCGTCTTTCAGCTGAGTGTCCCCGGCGACGAGCCGTTCGAGGCGGTCGCGGTGCTGCCGGTCGGCGCGTACGCCCAGGCTCCCGGCGGCGATCGCGTCAGTCCACCCTGGGCTCAGTAGTCCACCTACCCAACCTCTTTCACGCTGCACAGGAGAAACCCATGCCACTGATCACCGCCGACCAGGCGCCGCGTTTCGAGAACGACCACGCCACCTTCGTCGGCCTGGCCGCCCCGAGCCGCGGCTCCACCGAGAACTGTGCCTGGCGGCTCAGCATCAAACCCGGCATCGACGCCCCGCCGCACGCGCTGGACCGCGAGGAGATCTTCATCGCGCTCTCCGGATCGATGGTCGTCACCATGGGCGACGAAACCCTCACCGTCGCAGCGGGAGACGCTCTCATCGTGCCCGCGCACCAGCAGTTCGCCATGGCCAACCCGAACCCCGAACCGTTCGAGGCGATCGTGGTGCTGCCCGTCGGCGGGCAGGGACTGATCCCCGGCCAGCCACCGGTCATCGCACCCTGGGCGCGGTGACACCCGAAGCACCGATGCCGCCGCCGCAGGCCCGGCCGGGACGGACAGATCACTCCGAGATCAGAACCCCCGGAAGACGCCGTCTTCGTCAGCGGCACTGGTGAACTCGTCCCAATCCATGTTGGCGAGTGCGATGTTGTTCTCGATCGACCACAGCTCCTCGGCGATGACTCGCAGCTGCTCGGTCCCCGCTTCGCTCCGGTAGACGCTGAGCAATGGCCGTTCGGCCGAGGAGATCGCGAGCTTGTCGGCAACGATGAACAGCGAATCGGAGGCGAGCGCGGCGAGTTGCTCGGCGCTCACATCGCGATAGGCCGGGTCATCGACAAGGTGCAGGTTCGCCGCGAAGTCATCGTCATTGGGCGTGGTCACCGCCGTCCGCAACGCCTCCCACCCCTCCGGATCGGAGAAGTCGGTACGGATCAGAAGAGTCGCATCGGACTGCGGCAGGCTTTTCACGCCGACCATCCTTCCACCGGTTCCACCCGAGAGTCGCTGCGGCTCTTTCGCTGACCATCCGTGCGTGCGCCGGCGAGCACCTCGCCATCAGAACTCGACTTCGACAGCATCCGGGAATCGACATCTCGGGCCGACCAACTCGAACGCCGCCAGGGCCGAAATTCGACTTCCGGCCCGGCAGCCGATCTATCGCGGGAACTACTCCCCGGCCAGGCTCAGACGAACCTGGCCGGGTTACCGCGACTACGTGATCGGGAACGGGTCGGGCGGGAGTTGCTGGCCGGTCTTCGGGTCGTACTTGACCTCTACGGCGACGATCTGTTCGGTCGGCATCACCTCGACCCATTGATCGAACACCGCGAACGGCTTGGAGCCCGCCGCCTCGAAACCTCCTTGCAGATGGTCGAATCCGGTCTCGTACACCTTGTCGGTAGGCAGGTAGCTGACCGTCGGGTCTTCCTGGTCTCGAACCTTCTGCAGGGACAGCTGGTATTTCGCGTTGATCTTGATCGCCAGGTACGAGATCGCGTCGCGAATGGTGAGCTCGGCCGCGGTGATCCGGTCGTACCGCTGCCGCTGCGGGCTCCCGGCGGGCCACGGGTACTCCTTCAGCGCGTTGAGCACCAGCTGCGCGGCCGCCGGCGTGCCCGCCTGATACAGATCGTCGAGCCCATCGGTGCCCTCGACCGCGTTGCGCTGCAACCAGTTCACCGCGTCCAGCTCGCGTCCCGGCCGCACCGGCACGACGGCCTTCACCCACGGCGCGTTGAGAAACGCGTTGCGCGAGTTGTCCCCGTCGAGCTGCAACACCCACCCGAGCGAGCTGCCGAGCCGCGCGGGCGTGGAATCGCCTGTGATGTAGTAATTGTCGGGGCGATTGGCGTTGGCACCGCCCCACGACACCGTCTGCTTCTTGTCGAAGTCGGGGAACGCCGTGCCCAAACCGACATCCTGGGGCGACTTCTCGGAGATCGTCCAGTTGAAGATCTTGAGCTGCCGCGCCCGCGGGATCCACCATTCGGGGGCGACGAAATACAGCATGGCGTCGGTATCGAACATCGCCTGGATCAGCTCGGCCACCACGTGGCGTACCTGCGGCTGCTCCGCATCGAGGCCGACCTCCTTGGTGAGCTGCCGAATCAGGTTGCGGAACACCACGATCCGCTCCTCCTCGCGCAGATCGGTGTAGGACCGCGGCGCGATAGTGCTCGCCGCCTTCACCCGGTCCTGCGCGGCGGTGATGTAGGCCTCCTGCGCCAGCCGCGTCTTCTCCGCGTCCACCTCGGCGAGTTTTGCGTTGTTCTTCGTGGTCACGTCGAGGACCAGCTTCTTCGAGGGCCGCCAGATCGGGGTGACCTGCAGCGTGAACTTCGGGTGGTCATCGGTTTCCAGACCACCGGGCGCCGTCGTCACGCCGACGTCGATCGAGGTGACGCTGGCCTCCTTGCCACCCGCACCGTCGTCGATCTGCTGGACGTCGCGGTTCTTGTAGCCCCACGCCCAGTGCTCCCCCGAGGTGACCACGACCTCGGCCCGGTCGAGAATGTATCCGGTCTGCGGCGGCACCAGCTGCAACGTTCCGCCGATGCCGACAAAGCCGTACTTGCGATCCTCGAAGAACCATTCGACATTCAGCGACACCGGGGTGCCGATAACCTCCGGCTGCGGCACCGGAATCAACTGCGGCGCCTGCACTCTACTCAGATCCGGCGGCTCGGCGATGTGCACCAGTTTCGCGATCCCGAGCTCCGCGCCGGGATCGTCGACGTAGGTCTGCCAGCACAACTGGGTGCCCAGATCCTGCAACTGCACCCCGACCTGGCGCATCTTGCGCCGCAGCTCGTAGTTCACCAGCTTGTTCGTGGTGTTCTGGAGCACGTAGCGCTTGCTGCTGGTGTCGGTGTTCTCGGTGACCACCCGCAGGGTGGATTTGAAGCTGCTCTTGATCTGGGTCGACGTGGCCTGGGTCTGCTGCCGGGTCTGCTTGTGCGTTTGCTCTTTCGCCTGCTTCAGCGACGTGTCGAGCTCGAAGTTCAGGCTGGTGCTGCCCTGCGCGGTGAACACCGCGCCGACGCCGCCGCTCGCCGACGCCGTGACGCCGACGCCGAGTTTGGTGTTCTGCTGGTTCTCCTCGCGCACCGCGTCGGACAATTCGTCCTGCGTGGTGGACGAGGTATCGGTCTTCTGAATCTGCTCCAGCGCGGTTTCGGTGAACTTCTCCACGGTCGTCTTGCGGGTCGCCACCTCGACCAGTTCGACGGTGCCACCCGGGCTCAGCCACACGTGCTGCACCGGCGTCCCGAGAAAGGACGCGAACTCGTAGAAGTACTGGCGGAACAGATGCACGATGCCGATCGGCGACAACGACACTCGTGATATGCCGCCGTTGGTCGGGTCGAGCGTCTGCAGTGGATCGAACAGACCGCTGACGTCTTTCGCGGCGACGGTCTGGTCGGGATCGGCGAAGAAGAGCTGGCCGAGGGCTTTCACCTGATCGGTCTGATTCAGCGCGTGCACCGAACCCGCGACCACCGATTCGCGGCTGAGCTTGTTGAGCAGCAAGGCGTTGTCGGACTCCGCGTCGGCCGGCGCCACGCGGTCGAGCGCCCGGACCGCCGTCAGATGGGCGGTGGTCACCTTCGTCGTCGCCTCGTCGAGGACCTTCTGCAACTGCTCGGCGGCGAACAGCGGACGCCATTGGGCGACGTCGGCGCGCTTGAACGGCTTCAACTTGTCTCGCATCAGACTCGCGAACACGCTGTCCAGGGAATCGGGTGCGTTGGCCGCCGTGGCCGGCGCCGCGGTGCCGAGCGATACCTTCGGCGGATTGGCCAGCAGGTCGACGGGGCCACCCTGGGCCGTCAGGTGCGGCGGCGGCTCCTGGGTGATGACCGGGACGATGCCGATCGCCGTCTGTACCAGGGCGCCCTCGCCGGCCGAGCTGAGCGCGGGCTCGAAACGGCGTTGCAGCCGTTTGGACTTCCAGCCGAGCAGCGGCTGGTACACGCCATACAGCTGAGCAGCGTAGGGCAGTGTTCCTTCGAATTGCTTGAAATCAACCTTCATGTCACCCTCCCGGAGACCTATTGCGCCACAGACGTTTTGGCGTCACATGTTGAGAATGTCTTCCAGCCAGCTACGTACCCGCGGTGTCGGCGGGGCCGGTTGCGGATTCGGCACCAGCTCCAGATGTCCGCCGTCGACCGACCATTCGTGCCAGAAAAGAAACTGGCGACCGTGGGCCACCGTGCCGAACTGGTGACTTTTGTCGAGGCCGTGACCGTCCCAGTTCGACAGCACTTCGAAAAGCAGAGGATTGCTTGTGGCGGTCGGCGGATACTTCCAGTAGTCATCCCATTCGGTGTCGGCCGGTAGGTAACTCACATCCGCTTTCGCATCCTCGATCCGCTTTTTCCGACGTTCATAGGCGGCCTTGTCGTTCCACATATTCGGTGTAGTGATCATGAAAACCTTGAGCGGTTTCGACAATCTTTTCCGGACCGCGGTGGCCGTGGTGATCGCCGGGATCACCACCGGAACCAGGTTTCCCGCTTCGGTTTTCGTTGCTTCCGCCGGTGTCGCGTCGCAACTGATGAAGCGATCGACCGATGCCGCGTTCTTGGTCAAACAGTTCGACATCGAGATATTCGCTCCGCTGTTGCCCAGCAGCCAGATCTCCCTGTTCGTTGCCGGTGTCGTGGTGTCCTTGGTGCGCACCGCGCCGCGCATCCAGAGCAGGCTCCAGATGCTGCGCAGCACGGGGGCAAGCGAGTCGGGCTTGGCCAGTGCGGCATACCCACCACGCGGCAGCTCGCCGAAGCCGTCGAACCCCAATGGCAGCACCGCGATGTCTTCTGCGGGTGCGTGCCGCAACGCCTCCTCCACGCCGACCGGACGGAAGGCCCAGCGCACATCCTCGGCGACCATATCCATCGGCTCGGGCGGGTCTATCCGCGGCGGCGGCGACGTCTTCGGAACGAGCCGCATGCCCATCAGTTCGGGCCGAAACGGTAGGCCACCGGCGGTTTTGACCCGGGCCACCTCCGCCGCGATCACCGCCGGCGGTTGCGGTTTCAGCAACCACCGCGCGAGGTGAAACATTGTGGTGAAGCCATGGACCCGCTCCGGTTTGGCGGGACGGGAGGTGAGGAACCCCTCCTTGGTCGCGGAGTACGGAAATGAATTGAAGTTGGCGGGTGCGCGGAAGAACACGATGTCGGCACCGGGTCGGGATGCGGGCGTCGACGCTCCGACCTCGGCCGCGAGCCTGGTCTCGGTGTTGCCGCCGACCGCCTTGTCCGACACCGACACGAACCACAGCATCGGCGCCGCGCCGCTGGTCCAGGCCAGCACCCGCAGCCGCTCCGGTCGTCCGCCGAACGCCGGATTCAGATACCACCCGAACCGATCCTGGCCGGCCCATGTCGCCCACCACAGCTCCGTGACGTCGAGGAACTCGCAATTGACCGTGACGGTGCCCGGCCGCACATCGAGCACCGGGGACGAACCGAGAAACGACCGCCGCGCGGCCGACGCCACGGTCGGCGCGTGCGGCGGGCCACTCGTGCCGGGTGTCACCTCGACCTGAGCGAAGGAGTACCGCTGTGGCAACAACGCACCGCCGGCCCCCACACCGAACAATTGCCGGAATGCCAAACAGGTGGCGGTATTGCCTCCGATGCTCACCCGCAATTCGAAGTCGAGTCGAATCAGCGTGACGGTATCGGGAATTGCCACCGTAGCTTTCGACACACCCGCAACCGGCGTGACTGTCAGCGAAGTCGGTGTGACGCTGTCCCATTGCCCCGCTTGCGCCGGATCAACCGCACCCACCGCCACCGGCAACGGTGCTTCTGCCAGCATGAAGCTGCGTACCGACTTCAAATCCGCGTGCAGCCTCCGCAGTTGCTCGCTGCGCTCACCCCAATCCACAGTCACGGTGAAGATTGCCATCCCCCGTCCTTCCCGCAGCTCAGCCGCGCTGACCCGCAAAGGTTCGCGACATCATTCGCTCATTTCGGCAACCATGGCCGAACGCAAAAGCAGAATTACGAAGGCCCATGGTGGTCGGGTTGACCGCCGGAGTACAGCACTGAGTCCGCCCATCGGACCGGCCGTCGGCCGGCTGCGCCGGTCGCCACCGCGATCGACTGGGGACAACGGACCCGTCGCCGGGGCTTTCCTCGCGGTATCGGCTCGTCTACAGCCGGGCACCTGCGCGGCAATACCGTTGTGGCCCTGAGTAGTTGGGCATTCGTCGAAACAGAGCAACCGTGTGCGGCACACACTTGCCGGGACTCGGCAGAGGACGATCTCCCCAGTCGCGTGCCTTGACTCTGCGGGCTACCGAGTCACAGATTTGGTTTCCGGGAGACGAAACACCGTTTCCCATTGTGAAACACCGGAGTTACGTTGAACATCCATCGCCTGCTGGTCGCGATCGGCGTGGTCGCCGCCGCCACCGCATTCACCATTCCCACCGCGACCGCCGATTCCGCGGTCACCAAGGTGGAGAACACCGTCGAAATCCGCTGCGCCTTCACCACTTTGCGGCAGAGCAGCGACTGGTATTTCCCCGCGGGGACGCCCAAGGCACTGCTGTGGCTGCAACACGGCTTCGCCAGCGCCAACGACTCGGTCGAGGACACCGCGAAAAAGTTCTCGGCCCAGGGCTTCCTGGTATTCGCACCGACCCTGCCGACGGCGAACACGTTCGGCTGCACGCTGGAGAACCTGGGCAACAACACCAACTTCCTGCACAACGTGGCCGATCTGTTCGGTAAGGCCGCAGACCCGGGCGACAAGCTCGGCCGCAGCTTCGCCGACGCGAAGAACAAGGCGAAACGCCCGGAGCTCACCCTCCCGAAAACCATGGTCTTCGCCGGACATTCGGCCGGCGGCGAGGTCGTTCCCTACGTGGCCCAGGCGCTACGTGCCGACTACTCCGCGGCGTTCGCCTCGGTGCGCGGCCTCATCCTGTTCGATCCGGTCAAAAGCTTCGTCGGCAACAACCTCGGCAGCGCGCTGAACCACCTGAGCAACACCGCGCTGCCGATCCTGGCCATCGCTTCCCCGCCCTACACCTGCAACCGCAACGGCAGCGGCACCGCCGAGTTGATCGCGCAGATCCACCGGCCGTTCCTCGGCGTCCGGCTCACCAGCGGATCGCACATCGATGTCGAGGCATCGAGCGCACCCGCCCCGGACAAGGTCGCCTGCGGCACCCCGCAGGCGAAGAACGTCTCCGCACTGCAAACGCTGTCGGTCGCCTGGGCCGGTGATTTCGTCTCCGGCAAGACCAGCGCCGACTACTACCCCGGCGGCGCCTATTACGAAACTCAGCATTCCGCCGGAACCGTGCAGACGCTGCCTTGACCACCTCGGATACGTTGACGGCCATCGGTTTCCGGTGGCCGTCGCCGAGGTCAGTGTGCGCCCAGCAATTGCCCGGCTCCGTGGACCTGATCGTCGAGCCCGTGCTCGCGCAGCGCGTGCCAGAGCGTGGCGGCGTTGATCGCGAGGACGGGTTTGCCGAGTTCGCGTTCCAGTTGGTCCGCGAGTCCGACGAACGAGAGGTTGGTGCCGACCTGGACGATCGCCTCGACGTCCGGGCCGTCGATCGCGGCGACCACCTCCCGCAGCCGGGCCGTGCCGACCCGGGCGATGTCCATGGCGGTCGGGCAGCGCAGTCCGGTGATCGCGCCGACGTCGAAACCAGCCTCGGTGAAGAACCGGCCCACCTCGACGTCGGCGACCGGCTGATACGGCGAGAAGACCGCGATGCGACGGCAATCGAGTTCACGCAGGGCGGCGCGGCAGGAACTCGCGCCGGTGGTCACGGGCAATCCGGTGCGGTCGCGGAGTCGCTGCTCGAAGGCCGCGTTCCCGGCGACCCCGCCCCAGAACGTCTCGGCGGACATGCCCATGACCAGCCGATCGGGTTCGGCGGTGAGCACATCGCGCACCGCGGTGTCGATCGAGGCGCGGATCTGTCCCAGCAGCGCATGGAAGTCGTCGTCGTTGCCCATCACCGGATCCGGGATGTACATCGAGCCGGCGCGATAGGCCACACCGGACAATCCGGCCCGCCAATAGTCGTGTTCGACAACGGTATTCGTGCTCGGCACGATCACACCGAAGACGCCCCGGGGGCCGACCGCGTTGGTCATCGGCTCGCGCCGACCCGCCGGGCCAGCACATCGTCGACCGCGCGGTGGGCTCGCGCCCGTCCGGCGGATCGGTCCAGCAGCAGCGTATCGACGAGCAGCGGCGAGACGATCGCCATGGCCGCCTCATCGACCATGTCGTCGTCGGTGACACCGACCGCGCGAACCGACCTGCGGATCGGCGCGAGCAGATCCAGGACGTAGCGTTGCCGCAGCGGCACGCATTCCGAATCGGCCGACGAGGCGGTCACCAGCGCGCGCAGGAACGCGCCGACCGGCTTGTCCCGCAGTCGATCACAGAGCAGGTCTACTTCGGCGCGCAGGTCGGCGACCGGATCGCCGCTCGGTTCCGCCGACGGATGCGGCGCGACCGAGATCAAGGCGGCGAGAACGTCGCGCGGGGTCGGCCAGTGGCGGTAGATCGTGGTCCGGGCGACGCCGGTGACCGCGTGCAGGCACTGTGGCGTCAACGCCGAACCCCCTTCGGTCAGCACAAGATCCAAGGCTGCGGTCAACACGATCTCCTCGGTGTCGGCGGCGGGGCCGACCGGGCGTCCTGGCTTGCTCACCCAATAAACGATACATCTTGTTTTGAATATTAATAACCAGTACATTCTGTATCGTTATTATCGCTCGCCCAAGGAGGGCTCATGCGTCCACATGTCGAACTCATCGATGAACGCGATCTGATCCAGCACCCCGCCGAGTTCCAGCACGCCACCGGCGATGCCGAACAGCGCAACCTCAGCTACGACGAGGAGGACGGATCCGCCTCGCTCAAGGTCCGGTTCACCAGCGATTGGTCGCGACCGGCCGGCGTGCACCAGGCCGAGACCGAATGGTTCGTCCTGTCCGGGCAGGTCACCATCGGCGACACCGTACTCGGTCCCGAAGGCTTCTGGATGGCGCCGAAAGGTGTATGGACACCGCCGATTTCGGTCGTCGCCGACACCGAGATCCTGCTGTTCCGCGAAGGCGGAGACCACGGGTTCGAGCCTGCCGACGGTGACCGCGACTTCGTCCGCGACGACCAGGAACTGGTCGTGCTCGACACCGCGGCGATGCCGTGGATCGACGTGCAGGACGGCAGCCCGATGCGCTTCGATCTCGGCGGCACTCCGGTCCCCGGGCTCTATATCAAGCTCCTGCATCGTGATCGGGAGACCGGCTTCTACACCCGCCTGATCAAGGCCAAGCCGGGCTGGCGCGAAGAACCCCTGGCGCACCACCCGTGCAGCGAGGAGGCCTACTGCCTCGACGGCGGATTCGACTACAACTTCGGAAAGATGTGGCCCGGAACGTATTTCTGGCGCCCCGCGCGTATTCGCCACGGCGACTTCACCGCCGACGCGGAGCGCGGCTGCACGTGGATCGTTCGCTCCGATGCCGACCTCGTGGACTGGTACACCGACAACGCCAAGATCGAGGTGTCCGGCACGCCGACGAACTGGGGCCCGGACCTGCCGCACAGCGTGGCCCCGCGCCCGGTCGAACCGGTCCGCTCACGCTCCGTCGGACAGTGGGCCGACCCCACCTATCAGTAGTCGCCGGTGCGCGCGGCCGGGCCACGACGAAGATACCGGCCGTGCGCACCCCCGCGCACCTCACCGTCCTGGACAATGTGGTGGCCGCGCAGGAACACATCGGTGACCGCGGCATTCATCTCGAAGCCTTCGAACGGCGTGTATTCCTGGGCGGATTCGGAAGCCGCCGCCCGCACCGTCCAGCGCGCGGCGGGATCGATGAGCACGATGTCGGCGTCGAACCCCACCGCGATGTTTCCCTTCCGGGGCAGCCCGTAGCGCCGGGCCGGATTCGCGGCGGTCAGGCCGGCGATCCGGCCCAACGGCAGGCCGCGTTTCAATCCCTCGCCGACCAGGCCGGGCAGCAGATACTCCGCGCCGCCGAACCCGGATTTGGCCAGGAACACGTCGTCGCGGTCGGCGTCGAACTTCTGCTCGTCCCGGCAGCACGCGTGATCGCTGACCACCCAGTCGATGTCACCGGCCAGCAGGTGCCGCCACAGCGCCTCCACGTCGGAGCGCTCGCGCAACGGCGGATTCACCTTGCCGCCGATGCCGTGCGCGGTGTCGACGTCGGCGAGCAGATGGCCGATGGTGACCTCCCGGCGAAAGTTCACCCGCGGGAAGGCTTTTGCCATCGTCAACGCGGCCTCGACGGCCTTGGCCGAGGACAGGTGGAGCAGGTTGATGTCGGCCAGTCCCGTCTCGTGCGCGAGATAGGACGCGATGGTGATCGCCAGCCCCTCGGAATGCGCTGGGCGCGAGGCACTGTAGGCGCGTAATCCGCTCTGGGTGCCGTCCCGTTCGACCAACGCCGTGTAGGCCGCCATGATCTCGGCGGTCTCGCAGTGCAGCGACAACGAGAGGTGCGCGCCGAATCGTTCGCGGGCGCGCTGGATTCCACGCATCACGAACTCGAAGTGGGCCAGGTCGTAACGCTCGTCCGGCGGGATCATCAGGAACTCGGACTGATCCGACGATCGGCCGTGCAGCCCGTGGCCGCCGTAGAACATGAAGATCTTGAACGAGGTTATGCCGAATTCCTCCACCAGATAAGGGATTTCGCCGATATGCTGGGCGGTCATCGGCGCCAGATGCAGGCCGTAGTCGACCGACGAACGGCCCGCCATCCGGTCGAGCACCTCGGGTACGAAGTCACGATACGCACCACCACGGTTCAGGTAGTAGCGGCCGGTCCGCAGATAACTCAGCGACGTGGTGACCCCGCCCTGCGCGCAGGCGCGGCTTTCGCTTTCGGTGTCGGCGGCGAGTTCCCGGTAGATGCCCCAGTGTTGGTGCGCGTCGACGACGCCGGGAAAGGCGAGCAGACCCCGCGCGTCGACCACCCGCGTCCGCGCGCCTGCGGGCAGTTCCGGGCCGATCGCCTCGATCGCGCCCGCCGAGACGGCGATGTCGAGCGGTTCGGGGTGCTCCGGCGACGTGTCCCCCGCGCGGACGACGCGGGCATTGCGGATCAGGAGTTCGGGCACGACACCCTCCAGTTTCTCTATACGAAACGCTGTTTCCAATTTGCCGATCTTCGCAGTACGATGCGCTGGTAGTCAACGCCGCGGCGGCGCACCGGTGTTTCGGTGCGGGAAACAGATTGCGGCGCAAGGGAGGACCGATGACGCCGCAGCCGCTGGCCGGGATCCGCGTACTCGACATCGCGACACTGTTCGCCGGCCCGCTGGCGGCCACGTTGCTCGCCGATTTCGGCGCCGAGGTCATCAAGATCGAGCATCCGACCGGCGATCCGGTGCGTGGCCACGGCGCGCAGCGCGCCGGGACCGGACTGTGGTGGAAGCTGCTCGGCCGCGGTAAGCAGTCGGTGACGCTGTATCTCGGCGCACCGCGCGGCCAGGAGATCTTCCGCCGCATGGTCGCCGACGCCGACGTCGTGATCGAGAACTTCCGCCCCGGCACCCTGGAACGGTGGGGCCTCGGCTATCCCGAACTGCGCGCGCTCAATCCGCGGCTGGTCCTGGCCAGGGTCACCGGATTCGGCCAGTTCGGACCGTATGCCCGGCGTCCCGGCTTCGGCACCCTCGCCGAGGCGATGAGCGGATTCGCCGCCGTGACCGGCGAGCCGGACGGGCCGCCGACCCTGCCGCCGTTCGGGCTCGCCGACGGAATCGCCGCGTTGACCACGGCTTTCGCGATCATGACCGCGTTGCGGGCGCGCGAGCGCGACGGCGCCGGCCAGCAGATCGATCTGGCCATCATCGAACCGATCCTCACCCTGCTCGGCCCGCAGATCATCGCCTACGACCAACTCGGCGAACTGCAGCCGCGCATGGGCAACCGATCCTCGAACAACGCCCCGCGCAACACCTATCGCACCGCCGACGGCGGCTGGGTCGCGGTCTCGACCAGCGCGCAATCGGTGGCCGAACGGGTCCTGTGGCTGGTCGGACGCCCCGACCTGATCGAGCGGCCCTGGTTCGCCACCGGGGCCGAACGAGCCGCGCACGCCGACGAATTGGATGCCGCGGTCGGCGCCTGGATCGGCAGGCACAGCACCGAGGAGGTGCTGACCGCGTTCGACAAGGCCGAGGCCGCGGTAGCGCCGATCTACACGGCGGCCGATGTGTTCACCGACCCGCAGTTCCAGGCCCTCGGCTCGATCATCGCGCTGCCCGACGCCGAACTCGGCCAGGTGCGCATGCAGAACATCCTGTTCCGGCTGTCCGACACGCCGGGCGAAATACGCTGGACCGGACCGCCTTTGGGCGCCCATACCGCCGAAGTGCTGGCACGTTACGGGGTCGACGAGGCCGGGCTGGCCGAACTGCGGGCCGCCGGGGTGATCCGATGACCGGCGCCGAACCCATCCGGGACCAGCACGCACCCGGTCCGGACGCGGACGACCGCGATCCACTGATCACCGCGGTTCGCGGCGACCTGCGACTGATCGAGTTGGGCCAGCCGTTCTTCACCGGGATGCCGTGCTCGCCGAACCATCCCGGCTTCCGCATGACCCTGGCGCGCAGGCACGGCGACACGGTCCGCCCGGACGGCGGTTCGGCCGCCAACGAGATCATCGTCACCGGCGGCCATGTCGGCACCCACATCGACGCCCTCAGCCATGTCAGCCACCACGGCGCACTGCACGGCGGCGTCGACGCGCAGGAGGCCCAGCGCGGCGGCAGCTTTCGCACCCACGGCGCCGAGCACCTGCCCGGCCTGCTCCGCCGCGGCGTACTGCTCGATATCGCCCGGCTGCACGAGGTCGACACGCTGCCCGGCGGTTACGAGATCACCCCGCACGATCTGGAGACGGCGGCCAGGCAGGCGGGAGTCCGGGTGGGCACCGGCGACGTCGTGCTCATCCGGACGGGCTGGTCCCGACTGTTCGGCGAGCCGAATGCGTACCTGGGCGCGGAAACCGGCGTGCCGGGACTCGGTGTCCAGGCGGCGCACTGGCTCGGCGTTCGCGATGTGATCGCGACCGGTGCGGATACCACCGCCTACGAGTGCATTCCGCCCGGCGAGGGACACCGCGTCCTGCCGGTGCACCGGGTGCTGCTGGTGGAGTTCGGCATCTACATCATCGAACATCTCGCGCTGGAGCAACTCGCCGCGAGCGGCCTGCGCGAATTCGCCTTCCTGCTCGCCCCCTTGCGCATCGTCGGCGGCACCGGCTCCCCGGTGCGCCCGCTCGCGGCGGTGAGCCGATGAGCCGGGCCACGATCGTCGAGCGGCTGGCCGCCTTCGCCGTCTCCGTTCGCGACGGCGGCCTCGACGACGAACTACGCGCCGACGCCGCCCGACGCGTCCTCGACGTGCTGGGCAACAGCGTGGCCGCGCTCGGCACGCCGGCCGCCGCCGCGGTCGCCGGGGTGGTCGAGGAATGGGGCGGCACGCCGCAGTCGACAACCCTCGGGCGCACCGGTCGGCGGCCCGCCGCGAGCGCCGCGCTACTCAACGGAACCCTCGCGCACGCACTGGATTTCGACGACACCCACCTGCCGTCGGTGCTGCACCCTTCGGCGACGGTGGTTCCGGCCGCCCTCGCCGTCGCCGAGTCGACAAACGCCCGCGGCACCGCCCTGCTCGACGCCGTCGCGGTAGGGGTGGAGATCGCGGTCCGCGTCGGCATGGCCGGATATGACGCCGCACTGGGCAATTCGATCTTCTTCGACCGCGGACTGCACGCGACCGCGATCTGCGGCACGCTCGGCGGAGCCGCCGCCGCGGCGATGCTGGCCGGAGCCGACGCGGCGGTGGTCGGGCACGCGCTCGGCATCGCGGCGAGCATGGGCTCGGGACTGCTGGAAGCCAACCGCACCGGTGGGACAGTGAAACGCGTGCACTGCGGCTGGGCCGCGCATGCCGCGGTGGTCGCGGCCCAACTCGCGTGCGCCGGGCTGACCGGGCCGCCGACCGTGTTCGAGGGGAGATTCGGTCTGCTCCAGGCGTTCTGCGGGGAACGGAGCTCTCCGGCCGCGATCGTCGACGGCCTCGGCGCGCGGTGGGAATTGCCTGCGGTGTTCTTCAAGCCCTATCCCTGCAACCATTTCACCCACGCGGGCATCGATGCCGCACTGCGGATGCGGGCCGTGGGCGTCACCGCCGAGAACATCGAGCGGCTCGAACTCGGTGCGCCGACCGCCGTGCTGCGCACCATCGCCGAACCGCGGGCGGACAAGATTCGTCCGAGATCCGGTTACCACGCGGCGTTTTCCGGCCCGTACACGGTGGCCGCCGCACTGCTCGGCGGCGGCGGTCTCGGCGTCTTCCACCAGGACTTCACCGACCGGGCGGCCGCTGACCCGCAACGGCTCGCCCTGGCCGCGCGCCTCACCTGCGTGGCCGACGCCCGGTGCGACGCCATATTTCCGCACCAGTTCCCCGCCGTGCTCACCGCCTGGCTGCGCGACGGGCGCGTGCGCACCGAACGGGTGGAGGTGAACCGCGGCGGTCCCGGTAATCCGCTGTCCGGCGACGAACTCGCCACCAAATTTCGGCTCAACACCGAGCGGGTGCTGTCCGGGAGCCGCATCGATCGGATCACCGAGACGGTGCTGAATCTCGCTGGACAACCGAATCTGGTCGAGCTCATGGCGCTGCTGCGAACCTGATCGATCAGCGAGCCGGGAACAGACCGGCCCGGCCGAGCAGCGCGGGCGCCGGCTTGCCGAGCAATTCGCCCAGCCACACACCGGTTTCGATCACCGGCTCGATCCGCACACCGGTCTCGACGCCCATCCGGTCCAGGGTGTACAGGACGTCCTCAGTGGCGATATTCCCGGTCGCCGCCGGCGCGAAGGGACAGCCCCCGATACCGCCGGTGCTGGTGTCGAGCACTCGGACGCCGGCCTCCAGGGCCGCTATCGCATTGGCGTAGCCGGTATTTCGCGTGTTGTGAAAATGGCATCGCAGGGTGGTGTCCGGCGCGATCCGCGCCGCGCCTGCGGCCAGCCCCCGCACCCGATCCGGGGTGCCGACGCCGATCGTGTCGGCCAGCGCGATCTCGTCGGGCTCCGCCTCGGCGACCCGGCGAACCAGGTCCAGCACAGTGGCTTCGGGCACCTCCCCGGCGAACGGACAGCCGAATGCCGCCGCGATCGTCACCGTGCGCGACAGCCCCGCTTCCCGCGCCCTGGCCGCCAACCTCGCCCACCGCTCGACCCCCTGCGCGGTCGTGCAGCCCTGATTACGCATGCTGAACGAATCCGTCGCCACCACAACCACATTGATCTCATCGACGCCGGCCGCCAGCGCCCGGTCCAGGCCGCGCTCGTTGACGATCAGGCCCGCGTAGGACACGCCATCGCCCCGGGGAACACCGGCCATGACCGCCTCCGCGGCCGCCATCTGCGGCACTCTCCGCGGATCGACGAAGCTGACCGCCTCGATCCGGCGCACACCTGCGTCGACGCTGCGCCGTACCAGGCGAATCTTGTCCGCCACCGACACGATCGCCGATTCGTTCTGCAAGCCGTCTCTCGGTGCGACCTCGACCAACGTGACCTTCACTGCCCCTCCATCGTTTCCCGCCTTGCGCCTTTGTTTCACTGAGGGATACATTGTATCCACTTTCGCCGATCGTGATCCGCCCATCGCGAAATCGACAGGGGCGTCCGGGTGCGCAACAGGATGGAGACTGCGGGATGGCCGCCGAAGCGACGAAATCAACAGGGCCGCTTGCTGATCTGCGGGTGATCGAGATGGGGCAGCTGCTCGCCGGCCCGTTCTGCGGTCAGCTGCTCGGCGATTTCGGCGCCGAGGTGATCAAGCTGGAATCCCCCGGCACGGGCGATCCGATGCGCCAGTGGGGCCGCGACCAGTCGCAGGGCAAGTCCCTGTGGTGGCCGGTCGTGGCCAGGAACAAGAAGTCGGTGACCTGCAACCTGCGCGAACCCGCCGGGCAGCGGCTGGCGCGGCGGCTGATCGGGCACGCCGACATCGTCATCGAGAACTTCCGGCCCGGCACCATGGAACGCTGGGGTCTCGGCTTCGATCGACTGCGCGCGGACAACCCCGGACTGATCATGACCCGCGTCACCGGATACGGCCAGACCGGACCGTACGCGCCGCGCGCCGGATACGGCTCGATCGGCGAGGCCATGGGCGGAATCCGCTATGTCACCGGCGATCCCGACCATCCACCGGCCAGAACCGGAATTTCCCTCGGCGATTCGCTCGCCGCGGTGTTCGCCACCATCGGCACCCTGGCGGCGGTGCACCATCGGGCCACTACCGGTCGCGGTCAGATGGTGGACTCGGCCATCTACGAGGCGGTGCTGGCCATGATGGAATCACTGTTGCCCGAATGGGCGATCACCGGATATCAGCGTGAACGCACCGGATCGGTGCTACCGAATGTCGCCCCCAGCAACGTCTATCCCACCGCGGGCGGCGAGATGATCCTGGTCGCGGCCAACCAGGACACCGTCTTCGCCCGGCTGGCCGAGGCCATGGGCCGTCCCGAACTCGCTAGCGACGCACGGTATTCCACCCACATCGCGCGCGGCGCCCGGATGGCCGAACTCGATGACCTGATCGGCGCGTGGACCGCGACCGTCGAGACCGACCGGCTGCTCGAGCGGTTGCACACCGCCGGCGTGCCCGCCGGGCGGATCTTCACCGCGCGCGACATGTTCGCCGACCCGCATTTCGCCGCCCGCGAGGCCATCGTCCGGCTCGCTCACCCGGAGTTCGGCGAGCTGCCGATGCACAACGTGTTCCCGAAGCTGAGCGAAACCCCCGGCGGCATCCGGCATCCCGGCCCCGAACTCGGCGAGCACAACCGGGACGTGTACGGCGGCCTGCTCGAGCTCGACACCGACGCCATCGGGCAGCTCGCCGCCGACGGCGTCATCTGAGGAGACGATCACCGATGACCGAGCGCGCCGCCGACTACCGCCGCTCCGGCTACAGCGCCCGCCTCGGCGCGGGACACTCCCCCGCCGTGCTGGTGGTGGACATCTGCGCGGCCTATCTCGCCGACGGCTCCCCGCTGCGCGCGCCGGTCGCCGCCGCCGTGCGGGCCGCCGCCGAAATCGTCGCGCAAGCAAGGCGTTCCGGGCTCCCGGTGATCTTCACCCGGGTGCGCTTCGAGCCCGGCGGCCCCGACGGCGGGCTGTTCCGCCGCAAGGTGCCCGCACTGCGCGTCTTCGAGGCGGGCAACCCGCTCGGCGACTTTCTCGACGATCCGGCTCCGGCACCCGGCGACCTGGTGATCACCAAGCAGTACCCCAGCGCCTTTCACGCCACCGCGCTGGCCGCGACGCTGGCCGCCGAGCGGATCGACACGCTCGTCATCGTCGGCCTCACCACCAGCGGATGCGTGCGCGCGTCCGCGACCGACGCGCTGCAGCACGGCTTCCGGCCGCTGGTCGTCGCCGACGCCTGCGGCGATCGAGCCGCCCCGCTGCACGAGGCCAGCCTGCTCGATCTCGACATCAAATACGCCGACGTGCTGAGCCTGGACGAAGCCCTCGCGGTCTTGCGTGCGGCCACCGCCGACGACCGGCCACGACCGACCTCCGAGACCACCGCAGACGCGGAACTCGCTTAGCGACAAGGGGATTCCATGGGTCAACACCCGCACGGCTGGTGGATCGTGCTGCACCTGGTGCTGTTCGTGTTCTGGCTCGGCGGCGACCTCGGCGTGTTCTATTCCAGCCGGTTCGTGATCGATCCCGAGCTCAGCCCCTCGGCCAGGGCGACGGCGCTGGCGATCATGAGCGGCTTGGACCTCGGCCCCAAGGTCTGCCTGGTCCTGTTCCTGCCCAGCGGTGTCACGCTGATGGCCTTGGCGCCGCACGGTGCGACGCTGTTCGGGATCGACCTGTTCCCCTGGTGGTTCGTGGTCCTGGTCTGGCTGTTCGGCGCCGGATGGCTGACCACGACCGTGCTCACGCACCGCACGCACGGCCGTCTCGTCTCGGTCCGGCGCGCAGATCTGTTCATCCGGTTCGCGGTGATCGCCGTGCTGGCCGGTACCGGCGGCTACGCCCTGCTGGCGCACGATCCGTTCGGCGTGCCGACCAACCCACGCTGGCTCGGCGCCAAGATCCTGCTGTACACGGTCGCCGTCGCGGCCGGCCTCGGCATCCGAATGACGTTGCGCCCCTTCGGTCCCGCGTTCGGCACCCTGATGACCGAAGGGTCGAGCGAGCCCGTCGAGCGCACCCTGCGGCGCAGCGTCGACGGCTGCCTGCCCTACGTGTGGCTGATCTGGGGCAGCGTGCTCGCCGCCGCCGCGCTGGGGGTGCTCAAACCCGGGGCGCGATTGTGAGCCCCCGCCCCGGTTATGGCGTGTAACCCAACTGCGCCGATACCGCACCGGCCGCTTTCCGCAGCATCGGGACACACTCGTCCATCCGCGGCTGGAATCGCGACAGCGGCCCGCACACGCTGATCGCGGCGACGACGCCGCCGTCGTGGTCGAGGATCGGCGCGGCGATGGAGGCCGCGCCGATCTGCCGCTCCCCCAGCGAAATCGCGTAACCACGCTTCTTGGTGGCGGTCAGCTCGGTGCGCAACTTGCGCACCGAGGTGATCGTCGCGTCGGTGAACGCGGTCAGCTCGTGCCTGCCGAGGTACTCGTCGATCTCGTCCTTGCGCAGCAGCGCCAGGATCACCTTCGAGGAACTGCCCGCGTACAGCGGATACGGCACACCGAGGGCGACCTCCATGCGCAATTCCTGTTCCGGCACAACCTGATCCACGTACATCCTGGTGTCGCCGCGGCGGATCGAGAGGGTGGCGGTCTCCCCCGTCACCGAGGCCAGCCTGCGCAGCTCCGGCGCGGCCATCACCCGGAGGTCGGTGCGCGCAAGGTACGCCCGGCCGAGCGCGATGGCGGCATGCCCGAGTGCGTAACGGCGCGTAGCGGGTTCGAACGCGATGAGGTCGCGATTGCGCAGCGCCGTGAGGATGCGGTGCACCGCGGCCTTGGTGATGCCCAGCTCGGTGGCGATCTCGGTGACGCCGAGATCGGCCCGGCCGCTGCGGCCGAACAACAGCAGCACATCCATGGCCCGTTCGACCGCGGCGATCGACCGGCTCTGGTTGTCGGATTCGGTTTCGGACACGCCCCGAGTGTAAGCGGTGTATTTCCCGATGGGAAACACCATCGCCGTCTGCGTTCCGCTTGCGTCACGCCGAGGTCGAGCGTTACGGTGTGCGTAACAGTGTTTCCACTATCGAAACGGATGTCACGGTGGAACCCAACTATCTCCGCGCGGTTTTGGCGCAGTGGGCCAGTGGGGTCGTGGTCGTCACCACGGTCCGGGCGGACGGTGGCAGACACGGCATGACGGCCAGCTCGTTCACCAGTGTGGCGCTGGAGCCGCCGCTGATCTCGGTGTGCCTGGTGTCCACGAGCACGACGTGCCGGATGATCCGCCGCAGTGGCGTTTTCGCGGCGAACGTGCTCGGGCACGATCAGCAGGACATCGGCCGGTGTTTCGCGTCGCCGGTGTGGAACGCGGCGGCCGATCGCTTCGCCATCGGGCAGTGGGACACCGCGAGCACCGGCGCCGCCGTCCTCACCGACGCCGTCGCCTGGCTCGACTGCGTGCTCACCGCCTGCCACCCCGCCGGTGATCACACCATCATCGTCGGCGCGGTGCAGGACGCCGCCACCCCGCGGCCCATCGCGCCGCTCATCTACCACGACCGCACGTACCACGAGGGGATAGTCCGATGATCGGTGAACGACTCGTCGAGGACATGACCGACGCCGAACGCGAACGCGCTCAACGGGTCGACGCGGTATTGCCCGCGCTGCGCGCGGCCGCCGAGCAGGCCGATCGGCTCGGCGCCTTTCCGCCCGGCCACGTCGACCTGCTCCGCGACGCAGGCCTGCTGGGATTGGTCGTGCCGGAGAAGTTCGGCGGGCTGGGCGGCACGCTCCGCGACCTGGCCGCGGCGACCTTCGCCATGGGCACCGCCTGCCCCTCCACCGCGCTGGCCTACTTCTTCCACAACACCAGCGCCTCGCGCGGGCTGCTTCCGCTCGAGGCGATCGACTCCGGACTCTTCGCCGACCACGAGATTCCCGTCGTGCGCGCCTTCGCCGAGAAGGTGCTCACCCGGATGGCCGAGGGGCGCTGGCTGGCGAACTTCGCCTCCGAGGCGGTGAAGACCGCCGCCGCGAACATCACCATCGCGACCACCGCGCGCAAGGTCGACGGTGGTTGGATCCTGCAGGGCGAGAAGTCGTTCGGCTGCGCGACCGGTGTCGCCGACTGCTATCTCACCTCGGCCAAACTCGACGGATACGACACCGCGGAGGGGCTCGCCACCTTCTTCGTCCCCAGGGACGCGCCCGGTGTCGCGGTGCGTGCCCCGTGGGACGGGCTCGGGATGCGCGCCACCGCCAACAACGGTATCCGGCTGGACGAGGTGTTCGTCCCGGACGACGAAGCCTTGGCGGTACCGGGCGCATTCACCAAGATGCTCACCATGAGCAGAGGCAGTTTCGTCGGCAATCAGCTCGCCATCGCGGCGGTCTACACCGGCTGCGCGCAGCACGTCTACGACGAGACACTGGCCGCGACCACCGCGAAGACCTTCGCCGACACCGGCGACCCGATCGCCTCCTCGCCGGTGCACCAGGTGCTCATCGGCGAGATGACCAAGCAGTTGCAGACCGCCTATCTGTGGTTGCGCTATCAGCTGATGATCGAGACCACCGAACCTCCGATCAAACCCAAGCCCGAGGTCTTCACCCAGTGGCGCCTGGGCAAGGGCGCGGTGACCGAGGCCTGCTTCCAGGTGGCGCTGGGCGCGTTCAAGGCCGGCGGGACCTCCGCCGCGGCCATGAGCGGCGTGGCCGGGCGGGCGCTGCGCGACCTGGCGATGGGCTTGGTGATGACCTTCCCCGCCGAGCGCGGCATGCTCGAGGTGGCCCGCATCGTCACCGACGCCAAGGCGAACGAGTTGTTCGCCACCGCACCGGCGAGCGCGGACCGATGAACGCCGGACTACCAGCGGTCACCGACCTGATCGATGACGAGTGGGGCACGCCGCAGATCGATCTCGGTGTCGCACTTCAGGATCCGGCCAGCGGTCAGCCCGTCGCCCGTGCGCTCGCCACGGCCGCCGACCGCGTCGAGCGCGCGCTCGCGGTCGCCGGCGCCGCGACCGGCCGGATCGAGGCGACCATGCTCGACGCGATCGCCGCCGACCTCGATGCGCGCCTGCCCTGGATCGCCGAACTCGACGCCCGCGCGACGGGTGTACCGATCACCCAGACAACTGCGCTCGCCGCGATCGTGTCCGGCTCGTTCCGGCTCGCGGCCGACCAACTCCGCGGCGGAGCGCTGCGCCAGGACCGGGACGGCGTCGAGGTGCACCGGCTACCGCTCGGCCCGGCGCTGTGCCTGGTCCCGTGGAACGCGCCCGCACCCATGGCCGCGCACAAGGTGGCCAACGCGCTCGCCGCGGGCTGCCCGGTGATCCTGAAGGTCAGCGAACTCGCGCCCTACAGTTCGGTGGTGCTGGCCGAGGCGATCGCCGAGCAGGTGCCCGCGGGCATGTTCCAGCTGGTGCAGGGCGGTGCGCGGGTCGGCGCGCACCTGGTCGCCTCGCCGCGGATCGCCGCGGTCTCGTTCACCGGCGGACTGGCCGGCGGGCGCTCGGTCGCCGGCGCGTCGGCGGCGCTGTTGCGTCCGTGCCAGCTCGAACTCGGCGGGAACAACCCGCTGGTGGTTCTGCCCGACGCCGATTTCGACACCGCGACCCGGATCGCCGCCGAACTGCTGACCACGTTGAACGGCCAATGGTGCCGTGCGCTGGGCAGATTGATCCTGCCCGCCGGGCGCGCGGGCGAGCTGATCGAGGGGATCGGCAAGCGACTCGCGGCGCTACGGATGGGGGCGCCGCTGGACGCGCGGACCGAGTTCGGGCCGCTGCTGCATTCCGACCATGTGCGGACCGTGCGGGCATCGTTGGAGGGCCGCGCCGCGCGCGGCTTCGGCGAACCGCCCGCGACCGGAAACTATCTCACCCCAACACTTCTCGATGGCGACCTGACCGAGGAGGTCTTCGGCCCGGTGGCCGGCGTCGTCACCTATCGCTCCATCGATGAGGCGGTGGCGCTGGCCAATGCGGTCCCGTACGGATTGGAGGGTTATGTCTGCGGCGCGGACGAACAGCAGGCGCTCGGCGTCGCTCGCCGGATCCGCGCCGGCGAGGTGAAGGTGAACGGTTCCTCGATCATGAGCCTGCATCTGATGACGCCGCGGCCCGCGTGGGGGTTGTCCGGACTCGGCGAGGAGGGCACCGCGGAGACGTTGCGCTTCTTCACCGGCGCCCGCGTGGTCGGCGTCGAGGGCCGCTTCGCGCTGCACACGTCATGACCACCCCGGCGATCGTGGTGGTCGGCGCCGGGCCGGTCGGGCTCACCGCCGCACTTACCCTGGCCCGGCGCGGAATTCCGGTCACCGTGCTCGAGCAAGGCGACGAACTCGCCACCGAGTCGCGCGCGTCCACCTTCCATCCGCCGACCCTGGAGATGCTGCGCGACCTCGGCGTGCTGAATGCGTTGCTGGAGAGCGGAATAGTCGCGTCGACCTTCCAGTATCGCGACCGTGGCGGCGGCGAGATCGCCACCCTCGATCTCGCCGTGCTGGCCGAGGACACCCCGTTTCCGTTCCGCGTGCAATGCGAGCAGAGCAAGCTCACCCCGATCCTGCTGGACGCCCTCGACGGCGCCGACGTGCGCTTCGGTTGCCGGGTCGACGGATTGCGCGGCACCGGCGATGCGGTGGTGCTGAGCACCGACGCCGGGCCGATTCGCGCGGACTGGGTGATCGGCGCGGACGGTGCGCACTCCGCGGTCCGGCACGGGCTCGGCGTCGACTTCGAGGGCAGCACCTATCCGGAGCGGTTCCTGGTGGCCTCGGTCGAGGAGGATCTGGCGCGCGTGCTGCCCGGCATCGCGCCGATCAACTACGTCTTCGACCCGGACGAATGGCTGGTGCTGCTGCGCACGCCGCAGCATTGGCGGGTGCTGCTGCCGACTCCGATCGACACCGAGGACGAGGCCGAATTACGCCGACTGCCAGAGCGTTTGGACGCGGTCGCCGACTTGGGCAGGCCATGGCACATCGCGCACTGCTCGCTGTATCGGGTGCATCAGCGAGTCGCGGGCCGATTCCGGCACGGCCGGGTCCTGCTGGCGGGCGACGCGGCGCATCTGAACAATCCGCTCGGCGGCATGGGCATGAACAGCGGCATGCACGACGCCGTCCAGTTCGCGTCCGCGCTGGCCGAGGTCGTCGGCGGCGCCCCGGACGCGCGGCTCGACGAGGTTGCGGCGCATCGCCGTACCGTCGCCGTCGAACACGTGCAGCGGACCAGCCATGACAACTGGAACCGGTTGCGTGCACGCGACGGCAGCCAGCATGCGCAGCTGCGGGCGCTGGCCGGCGACCCGGCCGCCGCCCGCGCGTATCTGCGGCGCGCCTGCCTGCTCGACTCGCTCGACCCACGGACATGAGAATCGAGCGGGAAAATCCCGCGCGGCCCCAAGAGATCGTCGGCGCGGTGATCTCGACGCCGCCGGAAGCGGTCGATGCCGCCGTGCGCGACGCGCACAGGGACTTTCGCGAATGGTCTGGACAGCCGGCCGGGACTCGGCTCGCGGCGCTCGGACGCGCCGCGGACGAGCTCGACGCCCGTCGACCCGAGCTGGCCGCGCTGCTGGCGCGCGAGTCCGGCAAACCAGTCTCCGACTGCCACGGTGAAATCGGCTTCGCCGCAACCTATCTGCGCTGGGTCCGCGATCAGGCGAGCGAAGTCCTGCGCCCGCGCGACACGGACGGCTCGCACGGCCGAATCACGCTGGCGCGGCGGCCCTTCGGCGTGGTCGCCGCGATCACGCCATGGAACGCGCCCATCATCCTCTCGATGCTCAAGCTCGGACCGGCAATCGCCGCGGGCAATGCGGTCGTCCTGAAGCCGTCGCCGCTGGCGCCGCTCGCGGTGACCGCCGCGGCCGAACTGCTGCCCGCCACCCGGGTTCTGCACGGCGGCCCGGATACCGTGCGGGCACTGGTCACCCACCCACTGGTACGCAAGGTCGCCTTCACCGGCGGTGAGCAGGCCGGACGTGCGATCGCGGCGGCCGCGGGCGGGGCTCTCACCCCGACGCTGCTCGAACTCGGCGGCAACGACCCCGCCCTGTTCCTGGACGACTTCGCCCTGACGCCAGGCGATTTCGAGCGACTCGTGCTGGCCTCCTTCGCCACCGCCGGCCAGGTGTGCATGGCCGCCAAGCGCCTGTACGTGCCCGAGACCAGGCTCATCGAGTTCGTCGAGTCGTATATCGCAGCCGCACAGCGCATCCTGATCGTCGGTGAGCCGACCGACGAGCGCACCACCATGGGTCCCGTGATCACCCGCGCCGCCGCCGAGCGCGTCACCGGACTCGTCACCGACGCCAGGAACCGCGGCGCACGCATCGTGCCGCTCGGCTCGGCACCCGCCGGCGACGGATACTTCCTCGACCCGGTACTCGTGCTCGACGCACCCGACGACGCCGACCTGGTCCGCGTCGAACAATTCGGTCCCGCCGTGCCGATCCTGACCTACCGCGAGGAGGCCGAAGTCCTCGCTCGCGCAAACGATTCCGAACTCGGCCTGGCCGCATCGGTGTGGTCGGCCGACGAGGACCGCGCCTTCGCCGTCGCCGCCCGCATCGAAGCCGGCTTCACCTTCGTCAACACCCACAACCGCACCGGCATGTCCCTGCACACACCCTTCGGCGGCACCAAGAACAGCGGCTTCGGCCGCGAATACGCCGAGGAGGGCCTGCTCGAATACGTCCAGACAACCGCCACCCACGCCCCCGGTGCCTTTCGGGCCGGCGGCGCCGGACTACCCGCCGGCGCCTACCCCGATGCCCGCTAAAGCGAGTTCGCATCGCGACATCGGTGCCGAGAGGCGCTACCGCGTATCGAAATAGTCCACCACCGCCCGGGCCGCGAGCCGGGGCACCAGCCACTGCGCCAGCTCGCGGTGGGCCGGATGCTGCTGGTAGGCAGCCAGTTCCGCTTCCGATAGATGGGTGGTGATCATGCACAGGTCATAGGAGACGGGTGTGTCCAGTTCATCGAGGGTGACGGTCAGCGAAAGGATCTGCGGCACTGCGCCATCGAGCGCGGAGAGCAGTTCGCCGGCCGGTTTCGCGTCGGCGCGGTCGTGGAACTTCATCAGCACGACGTGGGTGAGGCGGGGGTGATCGGTGGTCATCGGAAGATAGCTCCGTCCGTGCGGCCGGGTGAACGGTCCCGGGTGGCGGGCACCCCGGACCATCCGCGACCTCAGTTGTTCCGGCTGCGGCGCCGTGCCACGAAGAAGACGGCGGCCGCGACGATCACCACCGCGCCGACGCTCGCCCCGACCAGCACGGCGGTATTGTCGTCCGAGTCGTCGGCGGCTGCCGCATCAGGTTGTGCCGCAGCCGGTTTCGGGGGTTCCGCGGCCGGTCCGAAGGTCAGTGGCACCGAGGCGATGATCTCGGTGGCGTTGGTCAGACTGGTGACGCTGATCGTGCACGCGCCGGGTGCGGCGGTGCAGTCGGTGCCACCGACAGCCGCCACCAAGGCGATCGACCGTTTGTCGCCGTTGGGTTGCCACCTGCCCTGCCCGTCGGCGGCGCCGAGCATCGAGCCCGGCAGGTTGCAGTCCCCGGGGCCGGTGATCTGTGGCTTGCATTGACCGACCGCCACGGCGGGCATGTTCGCGGGCAGGCCGTCCAGGGTCACCGTGATCGCCTGTCCCGCAGCGACTCCGGTGGATTGGCTCACCTGTAATGCGGGAGCGGCCAGGGCCGCGGGGGCGCCACCGACGATGGCGATCGCGGCGACCGACAGGCCGGCGAGGATCCCCGGCCGGGTACCGATGAGCTTCATATTTCCTCCTGATGGATTTCACAATCGCCGCCGATCGGCGAGCGCGAGACCGGCGACGAGCACGAGCAGGCCCGCGGTGACCGCCCAGAGCACCGTGGACGGGCCTCCGGTGTCCGCCCCGGATCCCACCGCCGCGGTCGAGGGGGGCGCCGTGGTCGCCGTCGGTAGCCGGGACCCGGCGAAATCCACTGATACCGCGGCGGAATTGGCGGCGATGATCGCCGGCGGTTCGGTGCCCGGCAACGGCGCGGCGGCGATCACGCACTGTCGCTCGGTGCAGTCGATGTCGCGGAATCGGTGGTGGGCGGTCAACGTCAGTGGGCCGAAGGTTCCGTCGCCGCCGATGTTGACGAAGGTCGCGCCGCCGTCCAGGTCGCAATCGGTCAGCCCGTTGCGGAAACCCTGTTCGCACATGCCGACCGCGACCGCGGCGAGGCCGGGCCGAAAACCACGACCGCTCACCGTGATTCGCTGGCCTTCGGTCAGGTCCGCAGTCGTGCTGACCTGGATCTCGGCAGGCCCGCCCGCGTCGGCGAACCCCGGTGACACCACCGAGCCTCCGCTCAGCACTCCGGCCACGACCGCACCGATCACCCCGACGAGAATTCTCATGACACGCCCCCTTCGGCTGCTCCGGACCTCCGCTGTCGCGCACCGCGCCGGACCGACAGCCACACCACCACGAGCACACAGAGCGCCGAAACGGTCAGCGCGGAGCCGGTTCCGATCAGCCGGCCGAGAAGATCCACCGACCCCAGCCCGGCCAACCCGGAAATCACCGCGACCGCGGCGGTCACGCTCGCGGACGCGCCTCGGTCGGCCCGTGCCGTGACGCGGCGGACGCCTTCGTCGAGCGCCGCCACCGCCCGGAAACCCAGCGAGAGCGTCAGCGCGAGGCCGATGGTGACCGTCACCGGCCCCGGGGCGATCGCGACGAGCAACGTCCCGCCTGCCGCCAGGATCGACAGTATCGGCACCGCTTCCGTTCGATGCCAGGGCACGATGACCGCGATGACCGCCGGTGCGGCGGCGAACGACAACCACCGGCACTGCTCGGCGCCGAATTCGTTCCAGCGGAACAGCAACAGATGCAATGCCGGCAGCGTGGTGCCGCCGATCGCGAGTCCGGCGGCGAGATAAAGGGGAAATGCCGACCGGACGCTCGCGCCGATGGCCGCGTGTCGTCCGGGCGGGAGGGTCGCAGCGCCGGCCACGGCAACCGATCCAGTTGCCAGCGCAAGGACGGCGGTGAGCGCACCGGCGATGATCAGCGCTGCGCCGGGGTTCGCGTAATAGCGACCGGCCAGCCACGCGGCGGCGGCCATCCCCACCACGGCCGCCGCGCAGGCGCACACCAGACCCGTACGACCCAGCTCGAACGCCAGCGCTCGACCTACGGCCAGCAACGGCCCCGTGGCCGCACCGGCCACCAGGACCGCGATCGTGAACACCACGACGCCGTCGACCGCACCCGCGACAATGATGGCGCCGCCCGCGAGAACTCCACACCCGCTCGCCATCGCGGCTGTCGCTCCCCACCGCCACAGCCACAGTGCCGCGATGAGCAGACCGAGCACGGCGGCGGTGACGACGATATAGCCGACCACCGCGCCCGGCACGCCCACCATGCCGCCCAACGGCTTTCCGAGCAGGACGAGCTGGCCACCGCCCACCGGACCGGCTGCGATCGCACAGAGCGCGGCCGCTCCCCCGCCGACCGACGCGCGCATGCCGTTTCCAGCCCCATTGGCCTGGTTGTCGATTCGCTCCGATGGAGTCCGTGACCGGCGACCGATGTCGGCGTTTCCCAGGGATGCGCGATGTCTCGTCATCCTCAACCTCCACTCGCGTTCCACTGAGGGAAACGCAGTTTCACGATTGCCATATTGAACCCGCGCCGCCGATCAGTGTCAAGACGAGCGAAAAAGGCGATGTTTCCGGGAATTACCGCCGCGTGAAATGTCGGACCACCCCTGGACAGATCCTTCGCCGGGGTACAGAATCGAGAAACCGATGGAAACATCGTTTCGTTCTACGAAACACAGCTTCGAATGGAAGGGTCCTGGTTCATGACCCGTGTCGCGGCCGCACAACTCGCCGCCGGAACCGACGTCGCGGTCAACCTCGACGCCTGCCTCCGGGCGATCGACGAGGCCGCCGCCGCGGCGGCGGAACTGGTTGTCCTGCCCGAATTCTGTAACCATCTATCTTGGTACGCCGACCGCGCACACGCGCGCCGAATGGCCTGCACCGCGGGCGATTGGTTCCTCACCGCGATCGCCCGGCGCGCACGCCGACACCGGCTGTACGTGAAGATCGGCGTCACCCTGGCCCGCGCCGACGGCCGCACCACCGGTACCGGCCTGCTGTACGGACCCGAGGGCGAGTTGCTCGGCGAGTCCGACAAACAGATCCTGATGGGCGCGGAGAACGACTACCTCGACGCCGGTCGCAGCGAATCACCGGTCATCCCAACGCCATTGGGCCGCATCGGGATGTACGCCTGCATGGAGGGCGTGATCAACGAGGTCACCAGGTCGCTGGCGCTGCGCGGGGCGCAATTGCTGCTCAACAGCCTCAACTCGTTCGCCATCGACGAGGCGAGCCTGCACATTCCGGTACGCGCCGCCGAGAACCGGGTATGGGTGGTGGCAGCCAACAAGGTCGGCCCACTTCTTCCGGCCGAGCAGCTTCCCGCGATCGCCGCCCGGCTCGGCGTGCCGCCGGATCGGTTGCACGGCGCGGGCGAAAGCCAGATCGTCGGCCCGGACGGCACTCCGGTCGCCGTCGCGCCGGTCACCGGCGAGGCGATCGTGGTCGCCGACATCGACGTCGCCCTGGCCGACGACAAGGTCCGCCGCGACGGCACCGACATCCTGGCCGCGCGCAGGCCCGAGCTCTACGGTCCGTTGTCCGGCGCGGCGCGCGAACGCCGCGCACCCGCCGGGGCGCCGACGCTGTCGACCGCGGTATCGGTCGCCGACGCCGCGGTGCTGGCCGGCCTCGCCGCCGACGGCATCGACCTGATCGTGCTGCCGGAACTCGCGAACCTACCCATTCCGGACGTCGTTCGCGCACTGCACGACACGTCGGCACACGCGGTGCTCAGCGTGCGCGACGCCGCGACCCATCGTGGCGTGCTGGTCAACGCGGACGGCGTGGTCGGCTACCAGTCGCAGCTGCATCCGACCGAACGTCATCCATGGTTCACGGTCCCGGGTGACGGCCTGACCGTCTTCGAGTTACCTTGGGGCCGAATGGCCCTCGTCGTCGGGGACGACGCGCTGTTCCCGGAAACCTTCCGCCTGGCCGCGATTCAGGACGCGGACGTCGTCGCGGCCCCCTGCTCGCCCGCCGAGCCGTGGGAGCTGCGGCTCGGCCTGGCGGAGCGGGCGGCGGAGAACCGGCTCAATGTGGTCGCCGCGGGCACCGCCGAATCCGGCGAACTCGTCGGCGCGATCTACGCGCTCAGCCCGGATTTCACCCTGTGGACCGCATGGAGCGGACCGTTCACCGGCGTGATCAGCCATCCGGTCGTGACCGGCGTGCCGTCCGGCTCGACGAGCGTGCGTGCGGTCGTGCGTCCCGCCGAAGCCGTGCGTCGCAGCGTATCCAAAGGCACCGACCTGGTGGCCGACCGACCGGCGTGGCCACTGGACGAAATGACGAAAGAAGCTCAGTGACAACACAACCCGGAGCGACGATGAGTGAAACCGTGCAGCATGTCGAGCAGATGGTCGACGCGACCGCCAGGACCGACGTCACCGAGACCTTCCAGGAGTGGCGAGAGTTGCTGAGTGGGTTGAAATCCCGGATCGCCGAGCGCTTCGAACTCACCAGGGACCCGTCCACCGAGGAGCTGGACAGCTACGGCGATCCGGCGGCCGGTCCGTCGGGCAGCCTGGCCGCCTACTCCGGGCCCGATATCGATTGGCTCGTGCATTCCTGGATCGGCGATCCCGCAACGGGTTTCGTCAACCTGCACCTCACCGCCTGGCTCGGACCGCGGATCAGCGTCCCGCATCTCGGCATAGCGTTGCTGCTGTGGCCGCAGGGCTGGTTCTACGTCGACGCGATCCCGCGCGGCGACCTGGTCGGCGACGGAGCCTACTTCGACAGCTACTACGCCGAGAACGATCCGCCGTGGCTGGCGTTCAAGGAAGACCATCCCGATTTCACCTGGTTCACCAGCCGCACCGGGTTCATCCGGGCCAGCCTGTCCCCCACCGCGTACTGCTACTCCTTCCCGGCGACTCGCGACAATCGCGCCACCGTCGCCGAACTGCTCACCGCCCGGGTCGACCAGTGGCTCGGCTGGGTCGACGCGGCCGAACCCGTCCCGGCCGGGCAGCGCGCGGCCCTCGCCGACCGGGATCTGGCGATCCGGCGCAACATCGCCGAACGCGATCCGGCGAATGTCATGGGCGAGCGGATGTTCGGGCCCGACGTGACCCGGCGTCTGGTGCGTGCCCTGTGGGGCGGCGACCGCGTCCTGCCGAGGCCGGTCGCATGAGTGTCGTTCGTTCGCTCTGGTGGTCGACGCGCACGGCGGGCGACGCGCCCTTCGACACCGCGCACCTGAAGGTCTACTACCCCGCGATCGCCACCGGTTCCGACACCGAACGGCTCTCCGGGGTCTTCGCGCCCGATCCGGCGGCCGCACCGTACCCGGTGGTGCTGTTCCTGTCCGGAGTGAACGTCGGTCAGGACTCCTATCGCCGGTTCGTCACCGCGATCGCCGACACCGGCTTCGTGGTCGTCACGTTCGACCGGGTGGCCGAATTGTTCGGCGGGCAACGCGGATTGACCGTCGGCGTCGACCTCGACTCGGCCCGCCCCGCGGCCTACGGCACCCGCCCGACCTGTCCGACCATCGGCGCGATCCTGGCGGCGGTCACGGAGTTGAACGAACACGGCCCGCTGGCCGGCGCGCTCGACCTGAATCGCGTAGCGCTGGGCGGGCACTCGGCGGGCGGCACCGTCGTGCTCCAGTCCGCGCGGTTCTTTCCTTCGGTCCGTGCGGTTTTCGCCTGGGGCGCGCACACGATGGTGGCGACCATGCTCGGCTGGCCCGCCGGCACCGTGCTGCCCGCGCAGGTCGACTGCCCGGTGCTGCTCGGGGTCGGCAGCAACGACGGCGTGATCAAGGGCAGCGCCGACCGGTACGGCGAAGACGGCGAGCAGCGCCCTGATCCGGTGGCCAGGACGTTCGACGAAGCCTTGCCGCCGGGCGATCACCTGTTCGCGGTGGTGCCGGAGGCGAACCATTTCGGCATCGCCGACGTCGACCCGACCGCGGCACGGGCCTTCCTCGACGGCCCGGACGACGCGGACGCACTCGCCCCGTTCGCGCGACTCTCTTCGGCGTTCCTGCGCACCCACCTGTGTGGTTCGGCGGCGGCCGGCGCCGAACTCGCCGAGTTCACCGCCGCGGGTGTGCTGCGACCCCAACGATCGGAGCCCGAACAATGTTGAAGAACTTCTGGTACGCGCTGGAATTCGCCGACCGCGTCGGCCGAACCCCGACGAAGGTGACCTGCCTGGGTCAGGACTTCGTGCTGTATCGGACCACGGCGGGCACCGCGGTCTGCCTGTCGGATCTGTGTGTCCACCGCGGCGGCGCGCTGTCGATGGGCACCCTCACCGGAGACTGTATCGCCTGTCCGTACCACGGCTGGCAGTACGACGCCGAGGGCGCGTGTGTGCGCATCCCGGCGAATTCCGAGGACCGGCTCATCCCGAAGAAGGCGCGGGTCGACGCCTACCCCACCCAGGAGCGCTACGGCATGGTCTGGGCCTTCCTCGGCGACCTGCCCGAATCCCAACGCCCACCCATCCCGGACATCCCGGTGCACGACGATCCGGCTTTCCGGATGGTGCAGTTCGAGATGGAGGTCGAGGCCAACTACGAACGGACCTTCGAGAACGTCGTCGACGCCTCACACACCCCGTTCGTCCACGGCACCAGGTTCGGCAATCCGGACAAACCCGAGATCCCCAATTTCACCGTGCGCAAAGATGATTGGTCCGCGGAGGCCGACATCCAGCTCAGCCCGCCACCGCCGAGCGGGCTGTGGGGGCTGCTGTCCCGGAACAAGCCGCGCCCCGAATTCGTGACGGTGACCAATGGCTGGTATCTGCCCAACGTGGTGAAGCTGCATATCCGGTTGCCCATCGGCGATCTGCTGCTCTACGACTTCAACATCCCGCTCTCGCAAGACCGCACGCTGATCAAGATCCTCGGCTATCGCAACTTCTTCACCGGTCGCTGGGCCGACGCCGACGCCCGCAAGCGGATCAAAGACATTCTGCTGCAAGACAAACCGGTGGTCGAGGCGCAGCGACCGGAGTTGCTCCCGTTCGATCTCGCCGATGAGTTGCACGTGCGCAGCGACGCACTCCAGATCGCATACCGGCGCAGGCGAACTCAGCTGATCAAGGACGGCTGGTGGCTCGGCGACGACGACATCATCACCGGCGACGGACCGCGCCGCACCGCTACCGTCATCGCCTCCCCGGCCCGCCGGGACAACCCCGAACTCGATCAGGCCTGGGTGCACAAGGCCCGTACTGGAGGAACACCGTGATGAGCCTGCCCGCCGAGCTCAGCGAGCGCACCCTGCGACAGCTGAGCGCTTCCCTGGAACTCGTTTCGGTCGAAGACATTTCGTTGACCAGCACCATGTCGCCGGAACCGGTCGGCAGGCTGCGGGTGTGGCACGGCGAACCGATCGACAAGCTCGTCACCGTCGATCTGGTGGTCCCCGCGATCGGCTTGGACAGCCACATGATCTTCGCCTTCACGCCGTCCGATTCCGCGGTCCCGCACTTCACCCTGGACTCGGTGCGGTCGGCGGAATACCACGCCATGCACCTCGATCTCATCCCGCGCGCCGAGCTCGCCGTGCACCTCGCCTATCTGGATGCCGCGTTCCTGCCGCTGACCCCGCTGCTGGAGGCGGCTTGGCGAATCGAGGGCGTGTCGGCGGCGGCGGTCGGTCCCCGGCAGCGGGCGATGATGTCGCCGTGGATGGTCGTGTGCCGGGCCACCGACGCCGCCTTCCGAGCCCTCGGCGCCACGGTCGACGACTATGTCCAGCACTGGCTTACGCTGGTAGACAAGGGAGTTCCCGCGGTCGACGGCGATCTCGCCGCCCGCGACCGCGCCAACCGGTCGAATCTGTTCAGCCCGGAGGTGGATCCGGTGTGGGCACAGGTGACCCGGCTGCTCGGCGACGAACAGGCCGAGCGGGTACGGACGGAGTTGCTCGGATGACCGCCGCCGAAGCGCCGAGCGAGTGGCAGCAACGCATTGTCGGCGAATGGGTCGGCAGGCCGTCGCTGTTCGCCGCGGACGGCGTCTGGCGCGGTTTCGAGGACATCCGCCGGTCATCGGTATTCGCCGACGGGACCACGACGTACTACATGGACGGCAGCCTCACCGGCGGCGGCGAGCTCGCCGGGCGGTTCACCCTCGGCGCGCCGTTCGCCTTCGGGGTGGTCGACTCCGACAACGATCGGCTCTACACCGGTCCCGACTTCTACGGCGCCGGACAGCCTTACGGCGGATTCGTCGATGCCCACTACTACGGTCCGGGCTGGCAGGTCGGCTTGAACACCTGGAATCAGACGCTGGGCGACACTCAGGTGTATTCCTCGGTGCTGTACCAGGGACCTGCCATCGTCGGCGTGTTCAACGGCGTCTACACCCGCGACCCCGATCTGGCCGTCGACCTCGTTGATCACGAAACACGCTGCGGGGCAGCATCATTCATTTTCCCCACCAAGGACGAGTGCTGTTATGCGGGCGACTGCGAACTGTGGGGCGCTGATCAACAGCGCCGCGGCACCGTGCGGATCAGCCTGGAGGTCACTCCGCTGAGCCTGTTGACCGCCGAGCACAGCGTGACCTGGAGCGGGGCGCTCGACCGCCGTTACGAGGCCACCGTGCGCCGCGACGGCGTCCGCTCCTTCCACGAGGGGCCCGGCGCCTGGGGCAACGCGACCGCTTACGGGCGGGCCAACTTTCCCGTACTGCACCTACCCGACGGCAGCCGGATCATCGGGCGTGAATTCATGGTGGACGCCGCACCGGGAATGGGTGCGGGCACCGAACTCGCCGTGGTCTACGAACTGTTCGAGCACAACCGCCTCAGCGCCGTGCTGCACGGCGTCTTGGTCCGCCGATGAGCGGACCGCGGCGCACCAGCACCGTCGTAGTGACCGGCGGCACCCGCGGCATCGGCCTCGGCATCACCCGCGCACTGCTCGACCGCGGCCATCGAGTCGCATTGTGCGGTACCGATATCGGGCGGATGGACCGGCTGCGGGACGAACTGCCCGACACCGCACTGTTGCTGCCCGCCGACGTCACCGATCGCGCTGAGCTGCAAGCGCTCTGGGATGCGGCAGCGGCACGTTTCGGTCCGATCGATGTGTGGATCAACAATGCCGGCATCTCCCACCTCCGCACCCCGGTCTGGGAGCTGTCCGCCGACGATGCCCGAAAAGTGATCGACACCAACCTGATCGGCGCGATCAACGGCTCCGCCGTCGCCATCGCGGGCATGGCGGATGCCGGCGGCGGGCACGTCTGGAACATGGAGGGCCTCGGCAGCGACGGCCGGGCGGTTGCCGGACTCTCGGTCTACGGCGCCAGCAAGCGCGCACTCACCTACCTGACCAAGGCGCTCGCCAAAGAGGTCCCGGCCGGCGTCTCGGTCGGCCTGCTCAGTCCGGGCATGGTGGTCACCGATCTGCTGACCCACGGCTACGCCGATCCGGCGGAATTGGCCAAGGCGCGCAAGATATTCAACATTCTCGCCGACCGGGTCGACACCGTCGCCCCCTGGCTGGCCGAACGCGCGGTCGCGCCCGCCCGCAACGGGGCGCACGTCCGCTGGCTGACCACGCCCAAGGTGATCGGCCGCTTCGCCACCGCGCCGCTGCGGCGGCGCGACCTGTTCACCGAGTGAATACGAACCGGAAGAGGAACTGTGCCTGACGTATTGGGTTGGAGGGCGAAGTTCGGCGTACTCGCCCCGTCGACGAATACCGTGGTGGAACCCGACTTCGCCCGGATGAGCGTGCCCGGAGTGACGACGCATTTCGGGCGCATCCACATTCGCGACCAGAACATGGGTGACGACGCGGGCATGGACCGCCTGCTCGACCAGATCCGCGCCGAAATGGACGCGACCTGCGCCCGCGTGCTGACCTGCGAGCCCGACTACATGGTGATGGGCATGTCCGCCGAGACCTTCTGGGGCGGCGTCGAGGGCAACCAGAAGTTCGTGCGGCAGATCCACGACGCTACCGGACTATCGGTAGCCACCGGGGCCGAAGCCTGCCGCCGTGCGCTGACGCTGAACGGAGCGACGCGGATCGGAGTCGTGACGCCGTATCAACCGATCGGCGACGAGAACGTGGTGCGGTTCTTCGGCGAGTTAGGCTTCGAGGTGGCCGCGATCAAGGGGCTGCGCTGTCCCACCGCGGTTTCCATCGCGCACGTCACCGAGGCACAGTTGCGCGACGCGCTGCGCGAGGTCGACAGCGACCGCATCGACGCGCTGGTGCAGTGCGGCACCAACCTGTCCATGGTCGGCCTGGCCGACGCCGCCGAGCGCTGGCTCGGTAAACCGGTCATCGCGATCAACGCGGCGACCTGGTGGATGGCGTTGCGCGACAACGGCATCCACGACCGAATCGACGGCGCGGGGACCCTCCTGCGCGATCATTGATCCGCCAGCAACCGCCGCGCCCGCCGGACCACCGCCAGGTCCACCATCCGGCCCTGGTCGTCCAGCACCGCCCCGCCGACGGCATCGAACCGGGCCACCAGCGCCCGTGCCCGTTCGATGTCGCCAGGATCGGGGGTGAAAACGTCGTTCACGACCGCGACCTGAACGGGATGAATGCAAGCGCGGCCGCGAAAGCCCATGCGCGCCAAGGCCATCGTGGAGACCTTCAGTGCGTCGAGGTCGGCGAAGTCGGTGCGGACCGGGCCGAGCGGCGGTGCGATGCCCGCGGCGGCGCTGGCCAGCACGACGTGCGCGCGTGCCGCCCACAGCTCACGCTCGTCGGGGCCCGGATCGATCCCGATCTCGGCGCTGAGATCCGTCTCGCCGAGCTGTAAACGATCCACGCGGGGCGCGGCGGCGATGTCGCGGGCGGCCAGCACGGCGGACGCGCTTTCCAGGATCGGGCAGATCCGGATGCCGCCGGGACCTGGCTCGAACTCACGCAGCACCGCACCCGCGGCGCGGACCTGGTCGGCGGACTCGGTCTTGGCGAGACACATCGCGGACACACCGGCCACCGCGACCGCCGCCAGGTCGGCCTCGCCGGTCGCGCCGGGATTCACTCGCACCCAGATCCGAGGCCGGCTCGCGCGAGTCTCGTTCAGCCACGCGGCAACCGCGGTCCTGGCCCGGTCCTTGGCGGCCGGGGGAACCGAGTCCTCGAGATCGATCAGCACTACGTCGGCACGACTCGACATCGCCTTGTCGAAGAGCTCGGGGCGGTTGCCCGGCACATACAACGCCGATCTCACCGGCACACCCTCCGTCCACTGCGTGCAGCGACTCCCGGCCGCCCTGGACCCCGACGGTACTCGCGGTATCTAGATTTTGGCAACGCCGTTTCGCTAGAAGAAACAGTCGGACAGGCGAATTCGGGCTGATCGAGGTAGATACCCGTGGAGAAGTTCCGGCGGACCGGTTGACAGCCCTCGGAACTCGAGCGCTAATGGACGTCAAGTAGGAAACGCTATTTCGCATCAAGAAACAGCGTGCGCGTCACTGGAGTCATGATGAACCTCCGAGGTCCGGCCGTCGCCGCCATCGCCGTCTGTCTCACCCTCGCCGCCGGACCCGGCGCGCGCGCCGAACCCGCGACGACGCACGAGACCATCGCTATCCCCTGCGCCGGAACGAATGTGCCGATTCCGGTGGACTGGCATATGCCGACCGGCACACCAAGGGGCCTGATTTGGCTGCAACACGGATTCGCCCGCAGCAATGCCAATATCGCCGGTCTCGCAACCGCTTTCGCCGGCGCGGGCTATCTGGTCTTCACGCCGAGCCTGCCATTCCTCGACGTCGCGGGTTGCACATTGCAGAACCTCACCGGCAATACCGGGTTCCTCGGCGCGATCGCGACGCTCTTCGCCACCGCGCAGAACCCCGGCAACGCACTCGCCCAAAGCTTCGCCGCGGCCGCCGCACACGCGGGCAGGACCGAGCTCCGGCTGCCCGCGCGGTATGCCTTCGTCGGCCACTCCGCCGGAGGGGAGGCCGTCGAGTACGTCGCCCACCGGTTGCGCACCGACCATCCCGACGACTGGAGCGGCCTGCAGGGGCTGGTACTGCTCGACCCGGTCAAATCCTTCGTCGGCGACAACACCGAGCGCGCCCTCGCCGATCTGGACAGTACGTCGCTGCCGATACTCACCATCTCCGGCCCGCCGTCGCTGTGCAACGCCTTCGGCAGCGGCACCGGCGCGGTCCAGTCGCTCCTGCATCGCTCCTATGTCGGCATCCGCATCAGCACCGGCGTCCATACCGACGCCGAAGGGACCAGCGTCGACGCCCTCGGCAGCTTGCTGTGCGGCACACCGGAATCGGTGAACATCACCACCCTGCGCACCCTCGCCCTCGGCTGGGTCGGCGACTACTTCGCCGGCAGCCGATCCGCCGACTACTACCCACCCGACGCGCCACTGACCGACGCACAGACCGCCCGGGCCGCCGTCGCCCGGGTGGCGGCGGCACCCGACGCCCAGATCCTCACCGGCTCTTCGTGATCAACACTCCGACCTATTTATCTCATTTGCTTAACAGTTAAGTTTCTGAAATAGTTGAGCGGGTGAGTTTCTGGGATAGATTTGCCGCAGCAGTGACCGGGCGCCGATCCTGGCTGGTCCTGCCGCTGCTCGTGCTGGCGGCCGGGCTGGTGTTGGGCGCGGTCGGTAGCAACGACTCCGCCGGCCAATCGCCGAAGTCGCTCCCCGACTCCGCCCAGTCCGCGCGCGCCCAGCAGGCATTGCGCCAGTTCCCCGATGCCGGTGCCGGGTCGGCGATCGTGGTTGCGACGCGGACCGACGGCGGCGATTTGACCGAGTCCGATACGGCCGCGGCCACGGCCGCCTTCCGTCGTGCACTGGGCGTCCAGCCCGGAACCGACGAAGCACTCACGCCCGCTCCGGATCGCAAGGCGGCCATCGGCCAGGTGCCGGTGCCGGGCGAGTTGAGCGGTTCCGCGCTGACCGAGCGGGTCGACCAGCTCAGGCAGGCCGCCAAGGACGGCCTACCGGCGGAGCTGACGGTTCAGGTCACCGGCGGCCCGGCCTTCGGCGCCGATATCGCCGATTCGTTCTCCGGCGCGAACGTCACGCTGCTTGCGGTGACCGCGGCGGTGGTGGCCCTGCTCCTGATCGTCACCTACCGGTCACCCGTGTTGTTCCTGATCCCACTGCTGATCATCGGCTCGGCGGATCGGGTGGCGACCAGCGTCTGCACCGGACTGGCGAATCTCACCGGCCTCAGCTTCGACGGCTCGACCTCGGGCATCACCAGTGTGCTGGTGTTCGGCGCCGGCACGAACTACGCGCTGTTGCTGGTCTCCCGATATCGGGACGAACTCCATCGGCGAGGCGACGATCGGACGGCGCTGCGGGATGCCGTTCGGCGGGCCGGGCCCGCCATCCTCGCCAGCAATCTCACGGTGGTCGCCGCCCTGCTGGTCCTGCTCATGGCGGACACACCGAGCACCAGGAGTTTGGGCGCGTTCGGCGCCGCCGGACTGCTGGTGGCCTTGCTCTTCGTGCTCGTCGGATTGCCCGCCGCGCTGGCACTGTGCGGACGAAAAGTGTTCTGGCCCTTCGTCCCCGCCACCGACGAACGCGACCCGGGCGCCCAGGGCGGGTGGCGGGCGGTCGCCACCCGGGTGGTCGAGCGGCCACGGCTGATCGCCGCCTGCGCGGTCGGCGTGCTCTGCCTCTGCGTGAGCGCGTTGTTCACCGTCGATGTCGGATTGACGCAAATCGAACAGTTCCGCGTCCGCGCCGAGTCGGTCGACGGATTCGACACTCTCGCAGCGCATTTCCCATCCGGTGCCGCGGATCCCGCCGTCGTGCTCGCGCCGGATTCGGCGACCACCG
>NZ_JBHTUR010000008.1:339901-364118 GCF_042793755.1 Nocardia sp. NPDC056564 | reverse complement strand
GAACATCACCCGGCCGATTCCGCCGTGATGTTCCACTCGCCGCGCCGCCGGGGTGAGCTAGCCGGAAATGTTTACCCTGCGGCGGTATCGCCGTTCGCCGCACCATCGGTGCCGAGTGGCAGGCCATGGCAGCGCCCGGCTACTTGCAGCGCACCTGGTTTCCCGGTGGCGGTGCCGTTGACACAGGAGAAGAGGGGGCCGCCGCCCGCCAGAGCGATGGTGAATCCGGACTTGATCGTGCCCGGCTCGTGCCCACCGCTGGTGGCGTTGCAATAGAGCCCCAAACCTTGCGGCCCTTTGAAACTCATCTCCTGACAGATAAAGGTCGCCGTGGGGGCCGCGGTAGCCACCGCGGCACCGCCCATCGCGAACACAGCGGTGACCAAGAACAGGTACACAGGACGGACACTCAAATCGAACCCCTTCGCCGGACAAGGCGACCCCGCAACCGCTCAGGCCGCACCTCGAATCCCAACCGATCGATCAGGACCACCCGGTATTCGATCCCAAGCCCGCCCCGGATCGATCCCCCGCGAACATCCGCCGCCGGGCGGGACATGACGGGGGCGACACGCGGGAGTGGGCTCCGTCCTGTCCCGTTGGCCGGCGGTCAGGGAATGGCGTGTAGGACGGTGGGGGTGATCTGGGCGGCCTGGGCGCAGGCGTCGAAGGGGAAGGGCGGGGCGGGTGGGGCCAGGTTCACCGAAATCGTCAGCAGGTGGGCGTTATTGGCGGTGGGTGGGTCGGCGCGCCGGTAGTTCAGCGTCATCGCGCAGCTGGAGTTCTGCCGGGTCGGGTCGGTGGACTGGACCGTGCGCAGCTCAATCCCGGTGAGTCCCTCCACATTCGTGTGCCGCGCGTATTGGATGGACTGCCCGCCGTCGAGGCCGGAGGGCAGGCGCAGGACCTCCCCCGTCTTGACCATCTGCTCGCTGGTCTGGTCGAACGAGATCTCGACGGTGACGCGGTGTGCGCCGCCCGGCTGGATCAGGGTGATCGCGCACTTGTACGCCTTGGGCCAGCCGACCGAGGTCATCTGCCAGCCCAGGAATTGCGCGGTGATCGGCGCGGTGGCCGCGCACGGGTTGCGCTGGACCAGCGACCGCCCGCCCTGATCGTCGATGACGCGCGGCGGCAGGGCCACCAGGCCGTCGAGGGTCGCGGCGAGATAGTCCCTGGTGAACCGGCACGGCTGCGACCACGGGACCGGCGTCCTGGCCGAGCCGGTCAGCTTGGCGACGCTGAGGAAGTGCGCGAATCCGGTGTCCCCGGCGGGGATTCGGTACTCGCAGCTGTACGCGTCGGCCCGGTCGTCGCTGCTCGCGCTGCGAAACACGGTGCGGCCGTTGATCTGCTCGGGCTTGTCCGCCGCACGTTTATCCGAGGTGTAGAGCTTGTCGAGTTCCAGATCGAACGCGTAATAAGCGTCGTCTGGAGCGCTGAGTACCAATCCACACCCGGTCCAGCCGCTGCCGCGGTCCAGCCCGGGGCTGCGGTCGAAGCGCTGGAAAACGCCTAGCCGCTCGGCATATTCGCGATTCAGCAGCGCGCACGGATCGGTCGCCCGGATCCGCGCCATGAGGTCGGCGACGCCGGGCGCGATGGCTGCCAATTCGGCCGAGCCCGGCGTCCCCGCCTGCGCTTTCGCCGCGCGCGGCGGGGAGGTTTCGGTGCTGGATCGCGCCGGGGGGTCCTTGGTGATGGTGCCGCATCCGCACAGCGCGGCCACGACCACGGCGATTGCCGCCAAGGCTGCCCAGCGCCGACTGCCGCCCACTATCAACGGCAACTCCCTCGGCTTATCGAACAATCCCCGGCAGGTTAACCCAATCGTGAAGGCTCCCTCTTGGATTCTCCGATACCCGGCGAATCGTGACCCAATCATTGCCGGAATCGGCGCGACCCGACCAAATCTCATGATCAACACCTGCTCGGCAGCCTGCGCCGGCCCGTGGTGAGTTCCTCGACCAGGTCCTCGTAGCCGACGGCCAGCTCAGCGAGGCGTTCCCAGGCGAACCACAGGTCCCAGTCCGACTCCTCGGCCAGCGCCGCGTAGGCGCACGCGGTGAACTGCGCGAGGCGATCGAGGATCGCGCCGACGGTTTCGGTATGCAGATAGGCGCCGCCGCGCGGCACGGGCAGCCGGGCGGCCACCCACCGATCGATGTCGCGGACCTCCCTGGCGCGGTATTCGTCTATCTCCCGAGTAGTTTCGGCGGCCGCGGTGGACCTGCGTTCGTGCAGAACGGTCAGTTCGTGCACGGCGGTCAGCAACGGATGATCGCCGACCGTGCCGCGACAGGCTTGCAGCACTTGGCTTCTCGTCGGCAACATCTCCCTCACCCGGCCGTTCGGCGGTCGGACGCGCTCATATCGAACCTCTGCTCATCTCGATCGGTTACCTGGTGCGCTCGATCCGAGTGGACCTGAACCCGCTCGCGCAGATAAGGTTTCAGGACTTCTATGACATGGACCGGGGCACGTTCAGTACAGCACCGGAAATGAGCGGCGGGACTGTTCCGAGTACCGGAACAAGGGGAAAATTCACAAGGTTCCAAAGAAGCCCGTCATGCGGTTCCAGTTGCACCCACAGCCAATAGTGAGGCTACGAAAGGGAATTGTCGTGACCCCCACCGGATCCACCCTCCCTCGACGCATGCTGGCGCGCCAGCTGCGCGAACTGAGGGAGAATTCCAGCGTCAGCGCGGAAACCGCGCGCATGGCGATCGGCGTTGGCAAGCAAACCCTGTGGCGGATGGAAACCGGGCAACCCGTCCGGCTCAATCCGCTGTTCATCGAGCGGTTGTGCGCGCTGTACGGCGCGCCCGAGAACGTGACCCGGATACTGCTCGGATTGGCCGCGGAGTCGCATCGCACCGGATGGTGGCATGCGTACGGGGACGCCATTCCGAAGCATTTCGATTTGTTCATCGGATTGGAGGAGGCAGCACGGCGGGTCGTTTCGTATCAGACGGTGCTGTTGCCGGGGTTGTTGCAGACCGAGCGATATCGGCGAGCCATGACGTGGGTGGATTCACCCACCATGCCCACCGCGGAAGTCGAACGCCGGCTCGAATTGTTCACCCGGCGCAAGACTCGGCTGACCGATGCCGGCACCCCGCTGATCGTCGACACCATCGTCGACGAATCCAGCCTGCGCCGGGCAATCGGCGGTCCGGCGGTGATGGAGGACCAGCTGCAGCACCTCCTCGAAGTGGACGAGCTGCCCAATGTCTCCGTTCGAGTGGTCCCGCTCGCACACGAGGCATACGGCGGGCTGGCCGTGGGACCGTTCGTGCTGTTCGAATTCCCCAGGCACCCAACGGCACATCTCACCGAGCCACCGGTCGTGTACCTACCGGGCCACACCGGTGCGCTGTACCTCGAGAAATCCGACGAGGTGCAGAAGTACCAGCACGCCGTTTCCGAACTGCAGCGTTCGGCATTGGATGAGTCGCGCAGTCGCGCGCTCATCCGGCGGATCGCGAAGGAGTACGCGACGTGAATGCGGATCGATCGACGGGCGCCTGGTTCGAAAAGCAGCTAGCAGTCCCACAGGGACCGCGTCGAAGTCGCCTTTCTCGGTGACGGCACGGTTGGCGTTCGTGACTCGAAGAACGCCGACGGTCCAGCGCTTGTTTTCGGTTCCGGCGAGTGGGACGGGTTCACCGCCGGTCTGGCCTGCGGCGCGCTCGGCGTGTCGCGCGGCTGAGCCGGGCAGGTGAGCGGGGCGGGGCCTTCGTTTTCGGGAAGTCCCCTGCCCGATCTCTGCCAACTTTTCGACCCTGCCGCCGATGGCGTCGACCTGCGGTGCGACTCGCTTGCACCCGGGTTGACGCATCGGTAGCGTCAGCATGATCTGACAGGGGGTGGAGAAGCCGGTCCGGCCCCGTGCGTTCTATCGAGCACCGGCGGGCGAAGGATCCGATGACGAGCAGGTCGATCTCGTGGCGGGGGGCCACCATCCTCGCTCTTGGTGCTTCTGTCGCGCTTGCGGGCTGCGGGCCCGACAACGGCGGCAACGGCAACCCCACCGGAAGCACGGGAAGCCCGTCCGCTTCGAAATCGGGCCTGGCTGCGGATGTTCCGGCGGGTTTCAATACCTGCACTGATATCCCTCAAAGCGTGCTCGATTCGGAAAAGCTGCGTCAGAAAATCCCTAACGACACCAATGCCAACGGCGGCGTCAAGTGGCGGGGTTGCATGTGGGTTCAGCCGGATGGATATGCGGCCAGCATCCAGACCACGAACATCACCGTGGACTTGGTCCGAGAGAAGAAATTCCCGGACAGCCAAGAGTTCATGATCGGTGGCCGCCATGCGATCTCAACGCGCCAAGTCAGTGATCACCCCGAGGCGGCATGCACGGTCAATGTGGAGATGAAGGGCGGCAGCCTGGAGCTCAATCTCACCAATCCGGAATCGAACAAAGCTACCGGGCACCTCAATACTTGCGACTTAGCACGCAGCCTAGCTGAGAAAGTTGCGCCCACGATGCCCGCATCGGCCTAACCATACTGTCAGCGACTGGATTCACCGGGAGGGATGAACCAAATGGGTGACGATACTGCGCCGACGCCTCGGCCAATGGCGAACTTGCTCAGTGCTGTGCAAGAAGGCAAGGCGACCGTAGAGATGAAGCCCGAGGACTTCGTCTATATCGATCGCGATTGCGAGTACTTCAAAGGTGTGATCCGACAGATCCAGGGGCTGGCGGAGCAGGTGTCGCGACAGCCGAGTTGGGGACTCGGCGAGACCAATGACGCCATGGTGTCAGGGCGGACCGTCGTCGAACGATTCAAACAGAAGGCCAAGCTCGCGGGCGACAACAACGACGTCTACACGACCATGAGCCAGCACTACAAGATCGTTGAGGACCTTCAAACGGTCCACAAGCTGGCCCGAGAGCGAATGATGCAGGCGGACAGCAACTTTGCCGCCGAGTTCACCCGACTGAACGACACGCTTCCCGAGCGACCGCCCGCACAGCTCCCGGCGGGCCCGTACCTCCTCCCGGACGGGACCGGTCGATGACCGGATACGAACCACCACGGATCCCTGGCGGCGGCGAGCATACTGACAGCTGGGACCACTCGAAGATCAAGGACGCGTTCGATCCGCTCGATACCACCAATGCAATCGATCAGGCCGAAAAGTACTGGCAGATGCACCAACTCTGGGAGCAGGGCGTGGCAACCTTCGCCCGCTCGATCCAGAACTCCATCTCCCAGGCATGGTCCGGCCCGGCCGCAGAGGATTCGAAGAAATCGATCCAGGCGTACACCACCGACGCCCACACCCTGACCCCCGCCTTGGCCGAACTCCACACCCGCGTCCGCGACGCGGCGACCGCGATCGTGAACACCAAGAAGGCGATCCCCGACACCGTGGACACCTCGTTCGGCTCCCGGATATTCCACCCGAGCCGCTGGGATCTGTCGCGGGAGAAGTCCGAGGAGACGCAGAAGGCGCGGGTCGCGATGAACGAGCACTATGTGCAGCCGTTCAGCCAGATCGACGGGAAGATCCCGGTCTTGCCCACGCCGACGAGCCCGACCAAGGCGGTCGACATCACGCCGCCGCCGGGCGGCTACAAGAACGATGGAGACAACAGCGGCGGTCAGCCGAACCAGCCCAAAACGACTGACACCGAGAAGAATTCGAACGATCCCACCGTGACCAACGATAAGGACGGCGACGGCAAGGCCGACGACTCGACCACGAAGGACGAGAAGTCGACGGACAAGACGAAGAGCGACCAAACCACGCCTGCCTCGACGACCGACACCAAGCCGGCCAGCACGACCCCGGCGACAACCACCCCGGGTACCCCCACTACCGACCCGACGAAGACGGTGCCGTCGAGCACCACGCCGACGACCCCCGGCACCCCGCACTCCCCCGGCAGTCCGGGCAGCCCGGGTTCGCCGAACTCGAAGACCCCGCAACCGGGCCGCAGCATCCCCGGCAGTCCGGCCACCCCCGGCACCACCACGCCCACCCCGGCCGCCGCCGCAGCCGCCGCCCGCGGCGCAACCGGCACCCCCGGCGTGGGCGGCATGGGCGCGGGCGCCCGCGGCGGCAAGTCCGAAGACGACGCCGAACACAAGATCCCCGACTACCTGATCACCCAGGAGAACACCGACGAACTCCTCGGCGAGTTCCCGAAAACCATCCCCGGCGGCGTAATCGGCGGCGACCTCCCCACCTAGACCCCGCCCACGCCGAACGGGACCAGACAGAGGCGACACGCCGGTTCCGTCGCAGCCATGTCCCGCTCGCAGCAGTGCGCGAGCGGGACCACCTATCGAACGCACGACCTGAGGAGATCGAACCGGCATGGCCGAATGGAATTGGGAGCCAGACGATTTCGCGGCGCTCTGGTACTCCGATGCCCACGATCGGTTCCCCAATCCGTTGCGCTACACCAGCCGGTTCGCCCTGCGCGACGAGTTCGCCGCGCACCGGCAGGCCGTGCGCGCCCGCTACTCCGCCGACGAGCTGGAGGAGATCCAGCTCGCGCTGCACACGCTGGGCACCTCGGACCTGCGGATCGAAATCCTCGGCGGCACAAACAAACACAGGAACAGCACCGGGTCCGACGATGTGCGCGAGTACCGAATCGTGGGCGCCCGCAACTCCTATCACGCCGTCACCCTCATGCAGGGCGGCACCGATCGCGAGCACGGCCCGATCCGCGTGCGCATGTTCCGCCCGGAAACCCTGCCCGCCCGCATAGTTCAGGCCATTCCCGCCTGCAAGCCGGGCAACGCCGCCCCCGCCACCTTCCATCCCGACGACATCGCACCGCGCCGCTCCGGCCACTTCGAAGACGTCGCTCGCCAAACCCCGCGCGAGCAATACCGGCGCCTGCTCGGCCGCCCCACCGACGGCGGCGGCACCGCGGTCCTGCTCGCCGCCCCGCTGTCCGCCCTCGCCCAACCGTCGAATGTCTTGCAATGGCACGACATCACCGGCGACGGCCGCTACACCGAGATCCGCGGCCCGCACATCACCGTCCGCCCCACCGCCCCCGCGGACCTCACCACCCACTTCGCCACCTGGATCGACCGCGCCCTCGAACGCTTCGAGGCAGACCGCACCGACACCTGGTAGCGGCCGGGCCGAGCCCACGAGCAAGCCGAGCACCATCGAGCAGCGGTCCGGTCGGCAGCAGCAACGCGACGGGCAGAGCCGGCCGCAAGCGCCGCCGCATGACAAGTAGTCCGGGTCTGCGCCTCCGCAGTCCACTGACCTGGACTTTTTGTAGCAAAAGTGCGCCACCGACTAAACGGCGTTTCCCGCAAACGGGATCGCCTTTTACGCATGACCTCGAAGCACGCCGATCCGTGCGCGATTCTGTTTCACGCGTTCGACGAACACAAATGTTCGCTCACCGCCCAAGTACCCGCCCGTACCGCACGGCGCCGGAAATGTTGCAGGCTCAACTAGCCGCGCTGCGCCGACCGTGCTCATTCGTCGGGTCATCGGTCCATGCCCCGATCCACGAATGACTCGCGGCCAGTTCATCTTCGCGCGGTGAGCGCGGTTCTTCGCGGCCTTCGGGGCGATACATCCGGAGCACCGGAGCCGCCTGCTCGACAGTTGCGAGTGCGGCGAACTCCGGTTCGACCCGATCGGTATTGTCCGGTGCCGAATCGTCGTTTTCGGGCTCGGCGTCGACCTGCGGGGCACGTCCGTCGAGCAGGTTGAGCGCCAGCGCGCAGAGCACAATGATTGCGCCGCCCGCGATTCCGCTCCAGGTGGGTACCTGACCGAAGAACAACAATCCGAACAGCAGGCCCCACACGCATTCGACGGTCAGCATGTTGCCGCTGAGCACCGCGTCGACCCGCTCGAACGAATAGTTGATGAGGAATACGTTCAGCACGCTGAGCACACCCGCGAGTCCGATTGCGGCCCAGAGCATTACCGCTGACGTGTGCGACGGAACGTGCGGGAGACCATCTCCTTGCAGCACGGATGTCAGCACCACACCCACGGCTCCGACGCCGAGGGTCAATGCGGTGAGTTCGTGATTGTTCAATGAGCCGTCGTGCCAATCCCGGCCGAGATAACTCAGCGACATTGCCACCATCGCGACCAGCGCGATCAGGTTGCCGTAGTTGAGCGAACTCGCGGCACTGCCCCCGAATCCGGACAGGATCGCCACCCCGACGGCGGAACCACCGACGAAGACGACCCGGATCGCGGACACCCGCACACTGCGCATCAACATGCCGAGCGCGGACACCAGCGGGAGGGCGGCGATGAACGAAATATCGCTCACCGCCGTCATTCCCGCGGCTTTCGAGAACAAAGTCGTGCCTACTACGTACAGCAGGACGGTGCGTCCGATGACTACGCACCATTCCCGCATCCTGATCCGGAGTACGGTTCGCCAGCGGATCCATCTGCTGAATACGAGTATGGCGATGAAGAACGCCAGTGCCGTGCGAAGATAGACCTGTTGCGGCGGGGTGAAACCGTTACCGAGATACCGCGACAGCACCGTGAGCATGGCGAATGACGCGGTTAACAGAACCAGCGCTCCGATACCGCGCAGGTCAGTTGAATCTCTGCTTTGTACGACCTCGGACCCGTTGATGTCGCTCACATTACCGATGCGACCGACACCCGGAACCGTACTCCGGGGTATTTTTTCGCGATTCGCCGCAGCTACAACGGAATGGGGCTAAACAAGTCCCGCTGCGGTATCACGGGTGAAGTGGGTGCCTCTGCGAGAGGTTGCGTCCGACTAGGCGGGACCCCCTGCGGCATGGCGTATTCCGATATGCCGCCGCTCTGTCCGGCACTGGCAGCGCCGCCCGCGCGCCAGCCAACCGGCCAGCACCCAGGCAGCTGCCAAAACCGTCACAGCCAAGGTATTCATTGCCGAGGCGCAGGTCACGAAGGTGGCCAAGGCGGTCACCGCAGTCGCGATAGGCGTCATTACATGCACCATTTTATGGGCGAATGACACTGGGTCATCCTCGTCGGCGGTGCACTCCGGGTCTGCCAGAACCCTGCCGACGATGACGATTCTTTTCATGTCCCCCAGCCTGCCGCTGATCGGACCGCCCGGCCAGGGATTGCCCTGCTCTTGCGCGCCAAGCGTGCAGAACGCGGTGTTTATGGACGAAAGTCCAGTACAGCGATACCGTCGAGTAGGCGGACAACGCTGAGACCGCACGCGTGTCCGACCCATCTGGATAGCAGGGATCTGGAGATGTCGAACGGGCGCGAGCGAACGAGCCGCCGCAAGGGGGCGTCTTCGCGTGTGCGAACGATTCGACAACAAGGGGCGTCCATGTGCATGCGTGGGCGCGGCAGGACAACCGACAACACTGCGTGCGATCGCATTATGCGGAGCTGAGCGCAGCAAGGGGGAAGTCGAAATGAACGGGCCGCACAGCATTGCGTGCGGGAGGCGAGTCGTCCGCGAATACGAGGCCGCCGGTGGTTCTACGTGGGATCAGGTGCACGCGGTGCGATCGCATTGCGGTGTCTCGTTGCTGCGTGCCCATCGCATCGCGTATGGATTCACACTCGTCGACGTCGCGCACCGATTACAAGAGATCGTCACCGCGGACGGGTCCTCGTGCCGCGGGCTGTCGCATCAGAGCGTGTCGCGCTGGGAGACGGGCCTGGACATGCCGTCGTACCAGTTCCTCGACGCGCTGTGCCAGTTGTATCGCACCCGGCCGGACCGGCTCGGCTTCGGCCACGACTACACCGACGACGATCCCGAGCCGGTCGCGCGGCCGAGCCGCCTGATCGTCACCACCGCCTCGCAGGTCGGCTCCACCGCGCGAGATACCGTGCGCGCGTTGGAGGAAGGGCTCGAACTCAGCGGATATCTCGTCTATGTGCAGCCGCCTTCGGAATACATCCCGGCGCGGATGCGGGACCTGGCCCAGGTCCAGCAGGTGAAGCTGACCGACCACTCCGCGGATCTGCACCGGCGGTTGCACCGCATCGAGGCAATCATCGCGGGGCTCATCGCCTTTCGGCTCAACGATGTCGCCGATCTGCACGACACCTTCATGTGGTTCGCCAAGGCGCGCCGGGCCGCCCGGCAAGCCGGGGACCCGACGCTCGAAGCGTGGCTGGCCGGGCACATGGCGCACACCCACGAGTGCTACCGGCACGCGCTGGATCAGGGTCTGGCGGCGGCGCGTTCGGCGCAGGCGACCAGCGGCCGGGGTCCGACGGCGGCCGGGGTGTTCGGGCTGCTGGCCGAGGCGGGCATCCAGGCGCGGATCGGGCGGCGCCGGGATGCGCTGGACGCGGTGAACCGCGCGGACCGGATGTTCGCCGCGCTGCCCGACACGGCGACCACCGACGACAATCTCGGTACCTCCGAATACATTCTGCGCTGGCATCAGTCGCACGCGCTGAGTTCGATCGGTGACTGGCGGGCGGCCGAGGCGATCCGGGATCGGATGCTCGAACTGCCGATGGCGGAGAAGGATCAGGTCGGGCGCGCGCTGCTCGATCTCGACATGGCCACCCTGTGGACCCGGCAGGGCGAGCTGGACCATGCGCGCGAACAGATCCGGCAGGTCTGGCAGTCGTTGCCCCCGGAGTTGCGGGTCGGGCAGGTCCGGCGCAATGTCTCGCAACTCGTCGTGGGGCTGCCACAAGCCATGCGGGACAACATCATCGAGCGGTGATCCGGCTCTGCGACGGCGCTCAGCGCGGCGGCAGATGGGCACGCTGGTCGTAGGCCACGAGTCGATATCCGGCGGCGCGACGTTGCCAGCCGGTGATCGAGGCGTTGCCGGCCAATCCATCCGCGGCGATGGCCGAAACCTCTGCGTCGGTGAGGTTTTCGAGTAGCTGGCGGAGGAACAGCACGACCGCGTCGTGCGCGACGATCAGCGCGCGGCGGTGCCGATGATCGGCGGCCAGGTCGGCCACGACACCGCGCAGACGATCCGCGACGTCCCTGAATGATTCGCCGTCGGGCGGGCGGTAGCCGAGGGGGTCGCGGGCTTCCTTCGCGGATTCCTCGGGGAAGCGTTCACGGACCACGATCGGCGACAGGTGCGACAGCCGGCCGCGATGCCGGTCGTAGAGGCGCTGATCGATGCGGTGACACGGCAGATCCCGGCCCGCGGCGCGCAACTGCTGCGCCATCAGCTGCCAGGTCTGCACGGCGCGCAGATACGGCGAACACAGGACCAGGTCAGGCAGCCGATCCGCGTCGAGCGCCGCGAACCAACGGCCGACCGCGGTGGCCTGCCGCTCACCCAGATCGGTCAGCCCGATGGTCGTATCGTCGCCCTCGACAAACGTATTCGCCGCGAATGCCGCGTTCGCCGTGCTCTGTCCGTGCCGGACCGCGTACAGCAGGTCGACCGCTCCGGAGTTGTCCGGATGCGCACAGGGCTGCCCGAATAGTCCTTGCCCCCAAGGAGTTTCACCGTCGTTCTGCACGTCATCCCCCATTGTGATCACACCGAATCAGGCCTGCGGTCCCACGGGCGAACCGGGTGAACGTCCCGTGGGGCCGCGCGAAGGTAGCCTGCGTCAGCGCGGAACGGCCGCCTCGACCACGGCGGCCACCTCGGCCGGATGGGAGACCAGCGACGCGTGCGAGGAATCCACCTCGCTCGTGTGCGCACCCATCCGACCGGCCATAAACCGTTGGGACGCAGGCGGAATCACCCGGTCCGCGGCGGACACCAGGTACCAGCTCGGCGTACCGGACCACGACGGCGCGCCGGACGGCTCGAGGTTGGCCGCGATCGCGATGGAGTGCTGGTGCGCGATCATGTCGGCGGCGGTGGCCGGGCTGACATCCTGGGCGAACACCGAGTTGAACCGGTCCGGCGCGACGAAACCGTCGAGGTTCTTGCCCGCGATGCCATTCGGGTCGTCGACGATGCCGAGTTGCAGCGCCGGCGGCAACAGCTGGCTACCGGGGAACCGGATCGGATCGAGCAGCAGCTGCGCGGGCTCGCCCTGCACCGGCGCGAAAGCCGCGATGTAGACCAGGGATTCGACCTTCGCGTCGTGCACGTTGCTGATCACGGCGCCGCCGTAGGAATGCCCGACCAGCACAACAGGTCCGGAGATCGTATCGATGGTGCGCTGGATGGCGGCCGCGTCGAAGGCCGGGCCGCGCAACGGGTTGTCCGGCGTCACCACGCGATAGCCCTGATCGCGCAGGGCGGCGGCGACACCGTTCCAGCTGGTGGCGTCGGCGAAGGCACCGTGCACGAGCACGATGGTCGGCAGCGGCGCGGCGGCGGCGGGGATGGCGGCCAGGGTGGTCGCGGCGGTGATCGCCACCGCCGCCACGGCGGCCCGCAGGGTGCGAGAGAGGTGCATGGTTGTCCTTTCGAGTCAGGCGGTCGGCTGCGCGGATAGGTTCTGCCGTTGCAGGAAATCCAGTGCGGTGTCGGCGATTTCGCGCCACCCGTGATCGGCGGGCATGGAGTGGCCGCGATCGGGGAAGACGACGAGTTCGGTGACGCCGGAGTTCTTCCGCTGAATGTTGTACTCGAAGCGGACCGTCGCCTCCGGCACCAGGCGGTCGCGCCCGCCGGCCAGCAGCAGCAACGGACCGCGGTCGCGCTTGGTGTCGACAGCCGCCTCGCTGTTCGGCGTGAAGTTGGCGAGGCCGCCTTGGAACACCGGGCGCGCCGGTGCGGGAATGCCATAGGTGGCGAGCAATTTGTCCGATTCCGCGCGCGGGATTTCGCTGGCGAAGGTGCGGTGATAACTCGCCGGGGTATGCGACCACGTTTTGCCGCGCAGCCAAGGCTTGCCGAGTATCGGCAACACGCTCTGAATCTGGGCGAGCGGCAAGGTCAGCACGCCGCGGAACTGGGCGGGCGCGATCGCTACGCACCCGGCCGTGATACCCGAGCCCAGCAATTTCTGCGCGATCAGCCCGCCGAACGAGTGACCGATGACCACGGGCGGCGTCGGCAGGTCGGCGATGAACTTCGCGTAATGGTCGGTGACCTCGGCGATGCCGCGATTGTTCAGCGCGCCGGGATTCTTGCGGGTGGCGTCGGCGGTTTCGGCGTCACCGGGCCAGCCGGGCGCGAACGTCTGGTAGCCGACGCGATCGAACGCGTCCAGCCAGGCACCCCAACTGCTGCTGTGCATCCATAGGCCGTGAATGAACACGACCGGGCGTGCGATGGGATTCGGCACGAAAACCTCCTGGGACGGCACGGTATGCGAGCTGCGCGGAGGGTGACCTCACGCAGTGAATCGGCCGGCGGGTCCGGGCCGAGGCGCTGCTTTCCGGACACAGACACCGCACGACCGTAATGATCGCGCGGCGCTGGGGTTTTCGTAACCCGTCGCATTTCGCCCGGCGCAGATGCGCCGCGTACGGGCTTGTTTTCCCCGCGAGAAGCGGGAATTTGTACGGCTAGTCGCAGACCCTGGCTTGCTTGCCCGCGAGTGCGTCCAAGCCGAGCATCGCCAATAGCGACTGGCAATCGTCGGCATTTTGTGAATAGCTGGCAACGGTGCGTGCGGCCACCGCGCTCTGTCGCGCAGTTTCGGCCTTTTCATTTGCCCGCGCCTCGGCGAATTCGCCCGGTTCGTGGATGAGGGTGATGTGTCGTGCCGGGGACATGAATCTCCTTGGGGTTGATCGAAGCCTACAAGGCGCGCTGGCTCCGCGACAGCCGAACCGACCCAGCAGTTCGCTGAAACGGGCCGATCGGGCTGCGACGCGACGGTAAATCGGCTGGTGACGGGGCGGGTCGAGGGGGCTTGTCGGCCACCCTCGCCCCGGTGGTGAGGCGGCCGCTACGGCTCGACGGCGAGTCGGGTCGGGATGATCGGCGGCAGCGTCCGTGCGCGGGAGATGAGCGTTGCGTCACATGGGCACGGCAACGAGTCGACCGGCACCCCGGTGCGGGCGTTGCGCCTGCTCGATTCGGTCAGGGGACGAGCAGCCGGCGGACGACGCCGTCGGCCAGCAGCCTGCCTCGATCGGTGAGCACGAGCCGGTCCGCGGTGCGCGTCGCGAGGCCGTCGGCGATGACGCGCTCGGCGGCGGCGCGGCCATCGGAGTCCAGATCGGCGACCGGCAGACCGGTGCGGAGCCGCACGGCCAGCATGACGCGTTCGGTGTAGCGCTCGTCGGCGGTAAGGGTCTCCCAGCCCGCCGCGGGGAGGCCGCCGCCGGTGACGCGATCGGCGTAGCGGGCGGGGTGCTTGATGTTCCACCAGCGGACGCCGCCGACGTGGCTGTGCGCGCCGGGACCCGCGCCGAGCCAGTCACCGCCGTCCCAGTAGCCGAGGTTGTGGCGGCAGGCCGCGGCTTCGCTTGCGGCCCAATTGGATACCTCGTACCAGGTCAGACCGGCGGCGGCGAGGCGGGCGTCGATGCGTTCGTAGCGGGCGGCGAGCACGTCGTCGTCGGGGGCCGGTAGTTCACCGCGGCGGACGCGACGGGCCAGCGCGGTGCCGTCCTCGACGATCAGCGAGTAGGCGGAGACGTGGTCGACACCGGCTTCGAGCACCGCGTCGAGGCTGGCGTCCAGATCGCTGTCGCGTTCGCCGGGGGTGCCGTAGATCAGATCGAGGTTCACGTGGTCGAACCCGGCGGCGCGCGCCTCCTTCGCGGCGGCGACCGCGCGGCCCGGCGTGTGCGTGCGGTCGAGCACCTTCAGCACGTGGGCGGCGGCGGATTGCATGCCGAGCGAGATCCGGGTGAAGCCCGCCGCGCGGAGACGTTCGAAGAATTCCGGCGAGGTGGATTCCGGGTTGGACTCGGTGGTCACCTCCGCGGTCGCCGCGAGGGTGAAGTTCGCGCGCACCGCGTCGAGCACCGCGGCCAGGCCGTCACCGCCGAGCAGCGAAGGCGTGCCACCGCCGACGAAGATCGTCGCGACCTCGGGCGTCGCGGTCGGCAGCTCCGCGAACCGCGCCGCAGCGGTGGCCAACTCGCCTCGCAGCGCGTCCAACCAGGACTGCGGCGACGCGGAGGTGCCGAGCTCGCCCGCCGTGTACGTATTGAAATCGCAGTACCCGCACCGCGTCGCACAGAACGGCACATGCACATAGATCCCGAACGGACCGCCCCCGAAGTCGCTCAGCACCGGCCCCGACATCTCGGCGCCGACAGGGATAGCCGCAGGTGAACTCACCCCTCTAGTGTGCAGGTCCCGCAGGACCCGCCCGCCTCCGGCGTCGGGATCTGGACGACTGATCATCGGGAACTTGTGCAGGCGTATCCCGAGAAGCCGCCTGCACCAATTCCCTCTCGGCTACGTCAGTCCTCCGCGACGACGGTGTTCTGGTTCGCGGTGAGGAGCCAGCGGCCGTCCTCCTTGGCCATGACGTACATCGGGGAACCCTCGCGGGTGGGCTCGCCGTCGTTGGTGAAGTAACGCTGGCGGACCTTGACGGCCGCGACGTCGGGGCGGATGAACAGGACGTGCACCACCTCGTAGGTGACGGTGCCGTCGCGCATCGCACCGGGCAGCGCCTTCGCGGTGAACTCGGCGATGGCCGGGCGGCCGAGGAGCGGTTTGCCGCCGCCGGTGGTCCAGATGGCGTCTGCGCGGAACAGCCCGATGAACTCATCGACCAGTTCGTTCTGCTGGGAGTGCTGGATGGTGGCGACTACTTCACGGATGGCGTCGAGGTCGACGTCGGCGGATGCGGTACTCATGCCGCTCACTCTGATACCTGAAGGTAAGTTCAGGTCAAGCGTTCGGCGGGTGCGTGGCGCGGTTCACTTCCGGTGCGGTTCACGCATCACCGGCCGCCATAGACGGATGATCTATGACTGGCGTCACATATCCGGTCAACGGTCCAGGGGATTTCCCGCAAAACTGCGGAAAATACGGACACCCCGTCGGAAGGCCGCCGCTGAGGTGGCACAATAGCTTCATGCGCGCATCGGGAGTACGACTTGTGGCACGTCGCCACGTCGACTACAAGCGCGTCTGTAGCGCCTGCTGTCTGACCGAATCCCCTCGGTAGCTCAGCGACGCCCATCCCCGGGTCCATGACCCGGCGATCCCGATTTTCGACTTCATCGGTCCGCTGACACCGCAGGTGCGAGTCAGCCCCTCGCACCTCCAGCACGGATTTCAATAACCCCCGCAGGAGCGACCCCTATGACGTCGAGTACCGACGCCGGTCCGACCGACCAGTCCGGCCCCGAGTCCCGGCCCGGCCACCACAGCCGTCCCGACCGCCCCGCGTCCGAGCGCCGCGTTCGCGCCGATCGCCCGCGCGCGGAGGCGGCCGCGTCGACCGCGCCGCGCGCCCGCACTGGTAAGCCGGTGCGCCGCAAGGCGGAGGGGCAGTGGGCGCTCGGCTACCGCGAACCGCTGAACCCGAACGAACAGTCCAAGAAGGACGACAACCCGCTCAACGTCCGCGCCCGGATCGAGAACATCTACTCGAAGCAGGGCTTCGACAGCATCGACAAGGGCGACCTGCGTGGCCGGTTCCGCTGGTGGGGTCTCTACACCCAGCGCGAGCAGGGCTACGACGGCAGCTGGACCGGCGACGAGAACCTCGACCTGCTCGAGGCCAAGTACTTCATGATGCGCATCCGTTGCGACGCAGGCGCGTTGAGCGTGGAGCAGCTGCGCACGCTCGGCCAGATCTCCACCGAGTTCGGCCGCGACACCGCCGACCTGTCCGACCGGGAGAACGTGCAATACCACTGGATCGAGGTGGAGAACGTCCCGGAGATCTGGAAGCGGATCGAGGCGGTCGGGCTCAAGACCACCGAGGCGTGCGGCGACTGCCCGCGCGTGGTGCTCGGCTCGCCGCTGGCCGGTGAGTCGTTCAACGAGATCATCGATCCGACGCCCGCGATCGACGAGATCGTGCGCCGCTACATCGGCAAGCCGGAGTACTCCAACCTGCCGCGCAAGTTCAAGACCGCGATCTCGGGCCAGCAGGACGTGGTGCACGAGATCAACGACATCGCGTTCGTCGGGGTGAACCACCCCGAACACGGGCCGGGCCTGGATCTGTGGGTCGGCGGCGGGCTGTCCACCAATCCGATGCTGGCGCAACGGGTCGGCGCGTGGGTGCCCCTGGACGAGGTGCCGGACGTGTGGGAGGCCGTGGTGTCGCTGTACCGCGACTACGGCTATCGCCGCCTGCGCACCAAGGCGCGGCTGAAGTTCCTGGTCAAGGACTGGGGCATCGAGAAGTTCCGCGAGGTGCTGGAAGAGAAGTACCTGAAGCGCAAGCTGATCGACGGCCCGGCGCCGGAGCAGCCGACCAAGCCGATCGACCACGTCGGCGTGCAGAAGCTGAAGAACGGGCTCAACGCGGTCGGGTTCTCCCCCATCGCCGGCCGGGTGTCCGGCACGATCCTGACCAAGGTCGCCGAGGCGGTCGAGCGGATCGGGTCCGACCGGATCCGATTCACGCCCTATCAGAAGCTGATCGTGCTCGACGTCGCCGACGACAAGGTCGACGCGCTGATCGACGAGCTGGCGCCGCTCGGGCTGCAAGCCAGGCCGTCGCTGTGGCGGCGAAACCTGATGGCGTGCTCGGGAATCGAGTTCTGCAAGCTGTCCTTCGCCGAGACCCGCAAGCGGTCGCAGGTGCTGGTGCCCGAATTGGAGGAGCGGCTCGCGGATCTCAATGCGCAGCTCGACGTTCCGGTGACCATCAACATCAACGGCTGCCCGAACTCGTGCGCGCGCTCGCAGATCGCCGACATCGGGTTCAAGGGCCAGCTGGTCGACGACGGCAGCGGGAATCACGTGGAGGGCTTCCAGGTTCATCTTGGCGGCAGCCTCGGTTTCGACAGCGCCTTCGGGCGCAAGCTGCGTCAGCACAAGGTGACCAGCAGCGAGCTCGGTGACTACATCGAGCGGGTGGTGCGCAACTTCATCAAGCACCGCGAGGACGGCGAACGGTTCGCCCAGTGGGCCGTTCGTGCCGACGAGGCCGAGCTGAAATGAGCCTCGATTGCGCCGGGCACGTGATGGGAGAGCAACTGTGACAACCGAACTGGTGGCGAAGCTGGCCGAGGACGAGCTCAGGGCCATCGCGGAGAAGGGCGCCGCCGACCTCGGGACGGACGCGTCCGCGCTCGATCTGCTCCAATGGACCGAGGACAATTTCGGCTCCGGCTACATCGTCGCCTCGAACATGCAGGACGGCGTGCTGGTGCACCTGGCCGCGCAGGTGCACGCGGGCGTGGACGTGCTGTTCCTGGACACCGGCTACCACTTCGCCGAGACCATGGGCACCCGCGACGCGGTCGAGGCGGTGTACGGGGTGAACGTGATCAATGTCCGCCCCGAACACACTGTCGCCGAACAGGATCAGCTGCTCGGCAAGGATCTGTTCGCGCGCGATCCGGGTGAGTGCTGCCGGCTGCGCAAGGTCGTTCCGCTGAAGAAGTCGCTGGCCGGATACAACGCGTGGGTGACCGGCATCCGCCGGGTCGAGTCGCCGACTCGGGCCAACGCGCCGCTCATCTCGTTCGACGAGGCGTTCGGGCTGGTGAAGATCAATCCGATCGCCGCCTGGTCCGACGACGCGATGCAGGACTACATCGAACAGCACGGCATCCTCGTCAATCCGCTTGTCGAGGAGGGGTATCCGTCGATCGGCTGCGCGCCGTGCACGCGGAAGCCGGAGCCGGGAGCCGATCCACGCAGCGGGCGTTGGGCCGGCCTCGCCAAGACCGAATGCGGGTTGCACACCGCCTGACCGAGTCAGGCCCGGAGGAGGCAGCGTGCGTAACCACGTAGGGCCCTCGGGCAGGCAGATTGGACACAGCATGACGGAGACCATTGTGAGTGAAGTTCTGGGCGAGTCCTCGAATACCACCGAACGCGCTTTCGGCATCACCGAGTTCGACACGCTTGCCGCGTTGGAGTCGGAGTCGATCCATATTTTCCGTGAGGTGGCAGGGGAATTCGAGCGGCCGGTGATCCTGTTCTCCGGCGGCAAGGACTCCACCGTGCTGCTGCACCTGGCGCTCAAGGCGTTCTGGCCTGCGCCGCTGCCGTTTTCGCTGCTGCACGTCGATACCGGGCACAACCTGCCCGAGGTGCTGGATTTCCGGGACAAGATCGTCGAGCGGTACGGGCTGCGGCTGCACGTCGCCAAGGTCGAGGACTACCTCGCCGACGGCAGGCTGACCGAGCGGCCGGACGGCATCCGTAATCCGTTGCAGACGGTGCCGCTGCTGGACTCGATCAGCGAGCATCGGTTCGACGCGGTGTTCGGCGGCGGTCGCCGCGACGAGGAACGGTCGCGGGCCAAGGAGCGAATCTTCTCGCTGCGCAACGCCTTCGGGCAGTGGGATCCGAAGCGGCAGCGGCCAGAGCTGTGGAACCTGTACAACGGACGGCACGCGCCGGGCGAGCATGTCCGGGTGTTCCCGTTGAGCAACTGGACCGAGCTGGACATCTGGCGCTACATCGCCCGCGAGGACATCGACCTGGCGAGCATCTACTACGCGCATCAGCGTCCGGTGTATCAGCGGGACGGCATGTGGATGACGCCCGGCGTCTGGGGCGGGCCGCGGGAAGACGAAGCGCTGGAGACGCTTTCGGTGCGGTACCGCACCGTCGGTGACGGATCGTCCACGGGCGCCGTGCTTTCCGACGCGGCCGACAACGCGGCGATTCTCGCCGAGGTTGCCGCGTCCCGATTGACCGAACGTGGTGCTACCCGCGGTGACGACCGGGTGTCGGAAGCCGCGATGGAAGACCGCAAGCGAGAGGGTTATTTCTGATATGTCTGCCGAGTGGAGCTTGCGCAGCGAGCCATCAGCACAGCTATTGAGGCTGGCTACCGCCGGTTCTGTCGACGACGGTAAGTCCACTCTGGTCGGGCGCCTGCTGTACGACACGAAATCCGTGCTGGCCGATCAGATCGACGCCGTGACTCGCGCGTCGGTGGACAAAGGCCTTGCCACGCCGGATCTTTCGTTGCTCGTGGACGGGTTGCGGGCGGAGCGGGAGCAGGGCATCACCATCGATGTCGCCTACCGCTATTTCGCGACGCCGCAGCGTTCCTTCGTGCTCGCGGATACGCCGGGGCACGTGCAGTACACGCGGAACACGGTGTCGGGCGCCTCCACCGCGCAGCTGGTGATCCTGCTCGTCGACGCGCGCAAGGGCGTCATCGAGCAGACCCGCAGGCACGCCGCCGTTCTCGCGCTGCTCGGGGTGCCGAAGCTGGTGCTCGCGGTGAACAAGATCGACCTGGTCGATGATCCGGCGACCGTGTTCGCGGAGATCTCCAGCGAATTCAACGGGCTCACCCGGACCCTCGGCTGGTCCGACGACGACGTGCTGGAGATTCCGGTCTCCGCGCTGCACGGGGACAACATAGCCACCCGCTCGGACAACACCCCGTACTACAGCGGTCCGTCGCTGATCGAGCACCTGGAGTCGGTGCCGGTCGACGCCGACAGCACCGGCAATCACACACTGGGACTTCGTTTTCCGGTGCAGTATGTGATCCGGCCGCGGACCGCCGAATACCCCGACTATCGCGGTTACGCCGGCCAGATCGCGGCCGGTTCGGTCGCGCCGGGTGATGAAGTTGTGGTGCTGCCCTCCGGGATTCGCACCACCGTCGAGCGGATCGACACTCCGGACGGTGAACTCGCGGTGGCGCAGACCGGCCGCAGCGTCACGCTGATCCTGGCCGACGAGGTCGACATCTCCCGCGGCGACACCATCGCCTCGGTCGCCGACGCCCCCGAACCGATCGATACCTTCGACGCCACCGTGTGCTGGCTGGGCGACAAGCCGCTGCACCCCGGCGCCCGCCTCCTGCTCAAGCACGGCACCCGCACCACCCAGGCGATCGTCGGCAGTCTGCTGGAACGCTTCGACGAGCAGCGCCTGACCGCCGACCCCAACCCGGATGCGCTGGCCCTCAACGACATCGGCCGCATCTCCCTCCGCGTCGCCGAGCCGCTCGCAGTCGACGACTACCGAGTCAACCGCCACACCGGCAGCTTCCTGCTCATCGACCCCTCCGGCGGCAACACCCTCGCCGCCGGCCTGGTCGGCGACGTGCTGTCGGCCGTCGAAGTCGGCACCGGAGTCTGAGATGAAGAAACCGTTCGGCACCGCGACGCGGGTCGCCACCGCACCCGCGGGACCGAGCGGGGTGCCTGCGTCGCGCGAAAACGCACCGGCGGACGGTGTGCCAGTGGAAGTCACGTCAGCTGCCTCAGCGCTGAGCAACGGCAGCACGGCGATCGGTGGCGTCGGCGCTGCGCAAGGCGCGGCAACCAAGGTGCCGCAAGGTAGTAACCGGGTACCGGGCAGTGAACCCGCGTTGGGAATCGCAAGTCAGCTCACCGCCGAGTCCACGGCGGAGTCGGCGACAACATCGAGCAGCGGCACCAACGCATCCGCGATCCCGGCTGTTTCGGCGTCACTGATGCCGAGCACACCCACCGGTGCCGCGGCAGCCGACGTCACGCCAACTGCTCGAGGCATTGCGACTCAACGCACCACCGCACACGCGACGACATCGCCTGGAGTCGAGGCGTCGCCGGGTAGAGACCCTGCCGTACCGGCGACAGCATCGGTATCCGCGCGCAAGGCCGCGCCAGGAGCTACAAGTTTCGCGATGCAGTCGGTCGTCCAGGCGGCGTTGGTGACGAATGCGGCTGCGCTGCTGAATGTCGGGGGTGAACCGGTCGGGCGTGAGATTGCGCCGGGGGGTGGGGATCCCGCGTTGATTGCGGTGGCGCATGGGAGTCGGGATCCGCGGTCGGCGGCGACTATGGCCGCGGTGGTTGGGGAGCTTGCGGCGGGGCGGCCGGGGATCGATGTGCGGTTGGCGTTTCTCGATTTGAACGCGCCTTCGGTTGAGCAGGTTGTGGATGCTGTTGCGGCGCAGGGGCATACGCGGGCGGTGGTGGTGCCGCTGCTGCTGGGGAATGCGTTTCACGCGCGGGTGGATCTGCCCGGTCTGCTGGCCGCGGCGCATGCTCGGCATCCGCAGTTGCAGTTGACCCAGGCGGATGTGCTCGGGGCGGATGCCCGCTTGATCGGGGCGTTGCGGGATCGGGTGCTGGAGGCGACGCTGGGCGCTTCGTCGAATCCATCAGGAATCGCGGTAGCCGCCGTCGGCTCCTCCTCCCCCGCTGCCAACGCCCGCACGGCCGAGGTGGCCCGCCGCCTCGCCAAACTCACCGGGCACCTCACCGAGATCTGCTTCGCCACCACCGAACCGACTCTGCCCCAGGCTATTTCCCGCCTGCGCGCCCGCGGCGCCGACAACATCCTCGTCGCACCCTGGTTCCTGGCACCGGGCTTGCTCACCGACCGCCTCCTCTCCGCAGCGTCGGATGTCATCCACGCCAACGTCATCGGACCGCACCCGGCGCTCACCGACATTGTCTGGAACCGCTACGACGCCGCGCTAGAGAACGCACTCACGTTGTCGGCTTGACCGGTAAGTCCAACCCGCATATCTAGCCACCGAATTGGCGCACCATCGCCGGACAACACGCGATCCTCACCTGCGTCTTTGGAATCGCTACGACGCCGCGCTGGCGAACGCCTGACCGGTGAGCCCGAACCGCGTGTCTACCCGCCGGACTGGCGCACCGTCGCCGGACCGCACTCGACGCTCACCGACCTCGTTTCGAATTGCCACGATGGCGAACGCCCTCACCCTGTCGGCCTGATCGCTCGCCGACACTACTGGCTCGGCCTTCAACGACCTTATCCGTATGTCTCGCATACGAATTCGGTAAAAGCCATCGTCCGTTCAGCGCGGCGAAGCGTGGGGTTCGTATCGACGTGGCCGGCCCGCTGCGCGCGCAGCACACGAAGGCCCCGCTCTACACGGACAATTTCCGCTGATGTCGACGACAATAAGGCGCGGGAGCGCGCAATTGTCCGAAGAGAACGGCTCGACGCTCTACGAAGCACGTTGTCCACGATGGCTGTCGCCACACCCCGCTCGACGCTCACCAGCACCTTCAGCATCGCTACGACGCACTGCCGGTGAACACACTCACCCCTGTCAGCCTGACCATCCGCTGACTACCGGCGCGACATTCAACGGTTCGATCCGTATGCCGCGCATACGAATTCGGCATGCCGTCGCTGACCGTTCAGCCCGGCAAAGTGTGGAAGGCACGGTTCGTATCGATATAGTCCGCCCACTGCACGCAGGCCGGTACACGAAAGCGCCGTCCTGCATGGACAATTTCCGCTGGTATCGACGACAACCGGACGCAGGAGCGCGAAATTGTCCGTGGAGACCGGGTCGACGTTCAGCCGAGCAGGTTGTCTACGATCGCGCGGGCCGTCGCCACGCCCCACTCATCACCCATCTGGTGGGCGGTGTGGGCGGCGGCGATCACGGCGTCCAGTTCGAAGGCGATGACGTCGGCATTGCGTTCGCCGAGGTGACCTTGCTCCTGGGCACGGCGGATTTCGTTGGAGAGGAATGTGATGAAGTCGCGATGGTCCGCCGAGATGGCGTCGCGGACCGGGCCGGGGCGGCTGTCGAACTCGGCGAGCGTCGCGACACGGAAGCAGCCACCGGGGAAAGCCGGCTCGGCGACCTGCCCGAACCAGCGCTCGACCAACGCACGCAGCCGCGACATACCGCTCGACTCGTCCAGGCTCGGCGTAATGACCTCGTCCAGGAACACATCCCGCGCCGCCTTGACCGCGGCCAGCTGCAGGCTCTCCTTGCTCCCGAACAACGTCGCGATCCCACTCTTACTGAGGCTGAGATCAGCGGCGAGCCTGCCGATCGTCACGCCGGTCAACCCCTCGACGGACGCCACATCGGCCGCATGCCGAGCGATCGAAGCGCGCGACCGCGCCCCTTTCGCCAACCGCTGATCGGTGCCTTGCTGCCGCCCGGCAGCCGTAGTGGACTCGGACATCTCCCCATTCTCCCACGAAATCCCCCAAATACGAACGTACGGTCGTACTGCAATCAACCCGCCCCTAACCCCTCACCGACCCACCACCCGAAACACCCACCGATCGCATACACCGCCCAAGTACGCCCCCATGAGGTCCCCACAGTGACCACCCGCCGAACAGAACATGACACCGCAATCATGCAAGTAACCCCGCCAAGTCCCATCCGTCGACCTGCCCCTCCGAACGGGGGCTGGCTGCGGCGTCGGCCAAGTAGCACCTCCATGGTGTCCCTTCCGACGACCGATCGTCTGCCGACCGGGACATGACCGCGCGATCGTGCGAGTGCCAGCACCGTGAAGTCCCGTTCAGCCACAAGC
>NZ_JBHTUR010000008.1:338765-339804 GCF_042793755.1 Nocardia sp. NPDC056564 | reverse complement strand
AGCCCCTTCCGAACGGGGGCTGGCTGCAGCATCAGCCGAGTAGCGCCCCGTCATGTCCCCTCCAACAACCGATCACCAGCCGAACGGGACATGACCGTGCAATTGTGCGAGTGCCAGCACCGTGAAGTCCCGTTCAGCCACAAGCCCCTTCCGAACGGGGGCTGGCTGCAGCATCAGCCGAGTAGCGCCCCGTCATGTCCCCTCCAACAACCGATCACCAGCCGAACGGGACATGACCGCGCGATCGTGCGAGTGCCAGCACCGTGAAGTCCCGTTCAGCCACAAGCCCCTTCCGAACGGGCGCTGGCTGCAGCATCAGCCGAGCAGCGCCCCCGTCATGTCCCCGCCGACAACCGATCACCAGCCGAACGGGACATGACCGTGCAATTGTGCGAGTGCCAGCCCCGTGAAGTCCCTTTCGGCGATCAGCTCTCTTCTGGATAGGAGGGCGCTGACATACGCGGCCCTGATTTGCCTGGTCCGACGACGCTGCGACGACCTCCCTGCCCTGCCGAAACCGAACAGCCCTAATGAGGTTCGTGACCCGCTGCCTGACCGTCTCCAAGCACCAGGTCATACACATACGACCGATCACCCTTGCGGCTCACCCAGACGCCCTCGGGCGGAAGATCGCCTTGCCCAGCGTCGTCGAACGGGCGACTCGATACCTGACCGCACTCGGAGCACACCACCCAGCCGAAGTCGGGTAGTCGCCGACACCAAACATCGCGGTCGACCCGCCTATACGACGGGAATCCATGAACATCCCCATCGCAGACGAACTCATGGGTCACCCCGTCCACCCATCGCACGAACTTCACACCCCACATCACCCCATCCTCGACGACAGGCCCCACCCTCCTCAATCAGATATCCGCCGAGCTCGGCGAAGACCATAGCGACACCCTCGAGGACGACGACCGATCGCGTGCCGAATGGGACATGACCGCGCGATCGTGCGAGTACCAACCCCGTGAAGTCCCGTTCAGCCACCAGCTCCCTTCCGAACGGGAGGTGGCTGTGGCATCGGCCCAGTAAC
>NZ_JBHTUR010000008.1:0-338666 GCF_042793755.1 Nocardia sp. NPDC056564 | reverse complement strand
TGACCGCGCGATCGTGCGAGTACCAACCCCGTGAAGTCCCGTTCAGCCACCAGCTCCCTTCCGAACGGGAGGTGGCTGTGGCATCGGCCCAGTAACGCCCCCGTCATGTCCCCTCCGACAACCGATCACCAGCCGAACAGAACATGACCGCGCGATCGTACGAGCACCTCCCCGGGAAGTCCCGTTCAGCCACCAGCCCCTTCCGAACTGGAGCTAGCTGCAGCATCGGCCGAGTAGCGCCCCCGTCATGTCCCCTCCGACGACCGATCACTAGCCGAACGGGACATGATCGCGCAATTGTGCGAGTACCAGCACCGTGAGGTCCCGTTCGGCGATCAGCGCCCTTCCGAGCGGGAGGTGGCTGCGGCATCGGACGAGTAGCGCCTCCATGGGGGCCCTTCCGACGACAGATCGCCTGCCGAACGGGACGTGACCACGGCATCGGACTAATGCCGCCTCCATGGGATCCCGTTCGATGGCTGAGTGTGCTTGCGGCATCGGACGAGTACCGCGCCCTGTGGCCGGCCCTGGCGTTGGGGGCGCGGTGTTGCTCCAGTGCGATTTCTATGAACACCTGCCTGGTGTCCCACTGGCAGCCGGAGGCGAACGGATTGGGAAATCAGCCGGACACCCACCTGCTCGAAATCCCACCGACGACCAGCCCTGCCGAGTCAGTCATACTGCGGCGGCGGTCGAGTACCGCCTCTAATAGGTCCCGTTTGCTGTGTGCGTCTCCGACGGGGGACATGGCAAACGCCTCAGCGCGCAGGCTGCGGGGGGCATGTTCGGTGACTATCGCTCCTGGTAGCGGTCGAGGAGTTCGGTTGCTATTCGGACTAGTTCGGTGCGGACTTCGGGTGGGTCCAGGACTTCCAGGGAGGCGCCCCAGCCGGCTAGTTGCTGGGCGAGCATCCAGGGGGTGGGGGCGGTGACTTGGACTTGGATGCGGCCGTCGGGGGTTGGGCCGGTGACTACGCAGTGCCGGCCCTGTTGGTTGCGCAGGATCGGGAGGAGGTGGTCGGGGACGAGGACGGTGGCGGCGGTGGCGGCGCGGCGTTGTTCGAGTTCGTCGACCACCTCGTTCCAGGTGGCGGAGAGGTCGAAATCGGTTGGGCGATAGGCGGGTTCGTCGGTCAGGACGGCGTCGACGATGCGGTCGACGCGGAAGGTGCGCTGGCCGTTGTCGGTGCCGGCGATGAGGTACCAGATGGCGTCTTTGTCGATCAGGCCCCACGGGTCGACCAGCCGCTCGGTGCGTTCGCCCTGCTTGCTGGCGTAGCGCAGTCGAACTTTGTTGCGCTGCACCACTGCTCGCTGCAATAGCGCAACCACCGGAGGCAGCTCACGATCCGTCTGGCCCCATCGGGCCGGGTCGATCACCACCGCATCGGCCGCCGCGGCGGCATCGGTGCGGAACGGCTGGGGCAGGGCCCGAACCAGTTTGCGCAGTGCGGACTTCACCTCCGGCAACGCGTTCGCGGACGGCCCGGCGAGTAGGAACAACGCGCGCGCCTCCCCCGCGGTCAAACCCGTGAGGTCGGTGCGCGCCCCACCGACCAGCGACCACCCACCACCGCGACCGGGCTGCGGATACACCGGCACGCCCGCCGTCGACAACGCCTCGAGATCACGGCGCGCGGTCGCGACCGACGTCTCCAGTTCCCCGGCGACCTCAGCGGCCGTCACTCGTCCGCGCGTCTGCATCATCAGCAGAATCGCCACCAATCTGTCCGCTCGCATACACACAATTCTGCCCAGAAAAGTGCTCATTCGGTGAGCACTTCAACGCGGAGGATGGGTTTCACCAAGCAAGGCACGAACCGATGAAGGAGATCGACAATGCTGCGAGGAATGGCGACGAGCACGTTCTACGCCGACGACCTGGAGGCCGCGAAGGACTGGTACACCGAGTTCCTCGGCGTCGAGCCGTACTTCACCGTCCCCGGCGGCTACTACGAGTTCCGCATCGGCGACTACCTGGCCGAATTCGGCCTGGTCAACCGCGCGTACGGCCCGGCGGGTGCGCGCAACGCCCCCGGCGGGGCGATCGTCAACTGGCACGTCGACGACCTCCAGGCCACCTTCGACCGCCTGCTCGAGCTCGGCGCCGAGGAATACGACCCGATCACCGAGCGCGGCGTGGGCACCGGGTTCGTCACCGCCTCGGTCGTCGACCCGTTCGGCAACGTCCTCGGCCTGATGTCCAACCCGCACTACCTCGAGGTGCTGGCCGCAACCGGCCCGGCCTAGGCAGAAGAACGGAGACATGGTGCCGGACGGGACTCGTTCGTCCGGCACCATGCCCCGCCGCGTGTCCCGGCCGGTCGCCTCGGCCTGGACACTGCGCGAGCCGCCGCTGGCAGGCAGGCTCCGCATAGGAGTCGCAGCCGAAGCGCCCGCGGATTGGTCTGGATTTCTACGGCGCGCGGGGCAGTGCGGACGTTGCGGGGAATCGGTCGTCATATGATCTGGCCCACATCCGCCGCTGCCGTGGCATACGGCTTCCGGCTCGGTCAGGTTTGGAAGGACACCTATGGTCAGCCGCGCCCCAGCTCTACCCGGCGCCCGCACCCTCGACGACATGACCGCACAGGCGAACACCCCGGAACTATTACTGCGCCGCGTGGCCCGCGGCGACGAGCAGGCCTTCGCCGCGCTCTACGACCTCGTGGCCGGCCCGGTGCTCGGCATCGTCGCCGCTGTTCTGCGCGACCCCGCCCGGTCCGAAGAGGTCACCCGGGAGGTGCTGCTGAAGATCTGGCTCGAGGCGGCCCAGTTCGAGGAACACGGCAGCAGTGCCATGGCGTGGGTGCTGACCATCGCGCATCGCCGCGCCGTCGACCGGCTGCGCTATCAGCGTGTCAACGGCGAAAATGACAGCCGCGCAGAGCAATTGGCATCACAGCACGGATCCGATGGAGTGGTGGCCACGGCGCTGGGCACGCTGGAGCACGCGGTCCGGGGCAGGCTGGACGAACTCACCGACCCGCAACGCCGATCGATCGTCCTCGCCTACTACGGCGGCCACACCTATCGCGAGATCTCCGAGGCGCTGGATACGCCGGTCGGCACGATCAAGGCCCAGATGCGCGACGGTCTGCTCCGTCTGCGGGAGAGTTCGGGAGCTCGCTCGTGACCACATCCGACCCGCATACCCGCACGGGCGCTTACGTTTTGGACGCGTTGTCCACCACCGAACGGGTGGTCTTCGAGCAGCATCTGGCCGAGTGCGCGGACTGCCGCACCGAGGTCGACGAGCTGAGCGAGGTCGCGCTGCAGCTCGCGGTCGCCGTGCCGCCGTTGTCCTCCGCGGAGCTGAAAGACCGGGTGCTCGCCGATGTTCGGGCGCGGCCGCAGCGGCGCGTCGACCAGGCGTCCGGGCAGACACAGCTGTTGCCCGCGGTGGATGCGCTCGGCCGTACGGACATCATGCCCGCGCTGAATGGGTTGTCGGACAGCGACATTCCGCCGCGCCGGGAGTGGGTCATCCGGGCGGCGATCGGTCTTGGCGCGGCGATCGCGTTGGTCGCCGTCTTGATCACCGGCCTGTCGTTGATCCGTGGCGAGCAAGGCGGCGAGGCGGTCGCCGCGGATCAGGTGCGCGATGCGGTCACCTGGAACGGCGCACTGACATCCGGCGACGGAACGGCCACGGCGGTGGTGTCGTCCGGCGTGGGCAAGGTGGTCGTCACCGCAACCGGACTGCCCACGCCGGACGACGGGCACGGCTATCAGCTGTGGACCATCCCGGCCGACGGCACGCCGCGTTCGGCCGGGATGATGCACACCTCCGGCGAGCGCGCCGAGCTGACGACGGACCTGACCGGAGACGCCGCGCTGCTCGCCATCACGGCTGAACCGAGTAATGGGTCGGTTCAGCCGACGACGCCCATCCTGGCGCGAATTCCGTTGCGCTGAGCTACTTCACACAGGTGAACTGCATGACGTCGATGTGCCCGGCCCGGAAGTGGTGGGCACATCCGGTCAGGTAACGCATGTACGTCTGATAGGTGTCCGGACCACACAGCGCCTCGGCCTCGTCGCGGCGCTCGGCCAGGGCGGCCGCCCAGAGGTCGAGGGTCTTCGCGTAGTGCAGTTGCAGCGGATGGATTCGCTCGATGGAGAAGCCTGCGCCCTCGGCGTACTGGCGGATGCCCGGCGGGAATTTGCTGCTGTGGAAGGGCAATTGGCCGCCGGGGAAGATGACGTCGCGGATGAACCGGAAGAAGTCGATATCGGTCCGGTCGAACTTGATGTCGTGTTCACGCAGGTAGGTCAGGCCGTAGACGATGATGCTGTGCAACAACATTCGGCCATCCGCGGGCAGAATGCGGTAGGCGAAGTCGAAGAACTCGGCGTACCGCTCGTGCCGAAAGTGTTCGAACGCACCGATACTGACGATGCGGTCGACCTTGTCATCGAACTCCTCCCAGCCCTGCAGGCGGACCTCGGCGCGACCGCCGTAGCCGCCCTCGTCCAGCATCCCCTGGACGTAGCTGTGCTGGTTCTTGCTGAGCGTCAGCCCGATGACCTTGACGTCGTAACACTCCAGTGCGCGCATCATCGTCGAACCCCAGCCGCAGCCGATGTCGAGCAGGGTCAGGCCGGGCCGTAGATCGCACTTGCCCAGTGCCAGATCGATTTTCGCGCGCTGCGCCTGTTCCAGGGTGTAGTCGTCCTGCTCGAAGTACGCGCAACTGTAGGTGCGGGTCGGATCGAGGAACAGGGCGAAGAATTCGTCGGACAGGTCGTAATGGGTTTGCACCTCCGCATAGAACGGCGTGCGGGTCATGTCGATAACCTCCGTCGAGTCCATCGATGGTCGACCGGTCCCGCGAATACGACGGGATCGGCCGAGGAACAGGCGATCGAGCAGCGGCATCGCGGACGACACCGGGACGTTCACGTAGCGGCGATGCTTGGCCAGGCGACGGTCCTGACATCAGCTACGAACATCCGTGTTCACAATAGCGTATATACATAACCCACCAACAGGGGCGGTGTGTTCGATGTCAGACCCGCGCGGTGGTGGGCCGAAGTCAGGGTGAGCCGCGGTGCCGCGTTACGGACGGAACCAGCGCTCCAGCACGGTCGCCACGCCGTCCTCGAGGACGTTGCCGGTGATCTCATCGGCCAGGTCTCTGACGGCGGCGGGTGCGTTTGCCATGGCGACGGAATGGGCTGCCCAGTGGAGCATTTCGCGATCGTTGTAGCCGTCGCCGATGGCGAGGGTGGCGGCGCTCGGGACGTCCAGGGCCAGGCGGAGGCGTTCGAGCGCCCAGCCCTTGGACACGCCCTGGCGGGAGACGGTGAGCCAGGGGCCGAATTCCCCGTGCACCCAGCTGGCGCCGGGCACCTCGAGCGCGTGCAACAGGCGCAGCATTTCCGCCAGCGAACCCTCCGGCCACCAGCCGTTGAGCCGCGGGGTGGGCTCGCTGCTCAGCGCGCTGTGGTCGACGAGCAGGTAGTCGCCGAGCGAGTACTCCCCCGGGCTGTCGCCGGTCGCCCAGTAGCCGACGCCGACCTTCTCCACGGCGAAGATCATCTCCGGGATCAGCGCGCGCAGGGCGAGGACGGCGGGCGCGGGGTCGAAATCCTGCACGGCCAGCGGCTGTCCCTTGGCCACGTCGACGTGCACCGCGCCGTTCGAACACAGCGCGTGCCCCTCGACGAGCCCGAGTTCGGCCAGCACCGAACGGGTCGTCAGCACGGTCCGACCGGTCGTCACCACCACATGCGCACCCGCCTCGACCGCGGCGCGCACGGCCGCGGCCACGCGCTCGCTGATCGGGCTGCCGGTAGCGAGCAACGTTCCGTCTACATCCAGCGCGATCAGCTGGGGTCCCCCGTCGGCCATCACCTCATTGTGCCTCGGCCCCGCGGTGCGCGTCCGCCGATTACCCGCGCCGAGACCGCCACGCACGTCCGATGTTTCAGCCGGTGCGGCTCCCGAGCGAAGTGCGGGTTTCGGATCGGGAGCGCATCAGCGGGTATGGCGGAGTACAGCTTTGGCCAGGTTGGCGGGTGTATCCGTGGTGGTATCGACGGTCATGTCGTAGGCGATGTGGTGGGCGTGAACGCTGTGGAAGTGGCCGCGGGCCAAGCCGGGCTCGTTGCCCCGGGCCTGTTCTCGCCGCTCCGCGACGGCAAGTGGGCAGGTGACAGCTACCAGTCTGACGTCGAGGCCGGCGAGGGCGGTCAGCCACATCGGGAGCAGGTCCGGGGCCAGCAGCATCTCATCGATGACCAGGTGGTCGCCGCCGTGAGCGAAGGCGGCAGCGGCGGCGCAGGCCGAACGCAGCATCCGCTGACCCACCTCGCCGTACCGGATGACCAGCAGCGGGTGCCCATCGGCGGCACGACCGGTGCGGTCATACCAGAAACCGGCGCGGCTCGACGGCCCGTCCCGTCCCCCACCCCAGTTGGGCGGTACCAGATCGAAAAGCGTGTCGATACCCCAGTAGACGAACGGAACGTCGCTCTCGTCCTGGATGCTGCGGGCCAAGGTCGTCTTCCCTGAACTCGATGTCCCGTTGAGGAAGATGACCCGGCTCGGGACTCCACCGCTCCGCATTCGGCAACACTATCGAGTCCCACTGGCGCGTATGGTCTCCCGACGGAAGTGCCGGATCGGGCCCGTGCCTCAGTGGGCGCCGGGGCCGCCACCTGAGCCACCTGAACCGCCGGAGGAGGAGCCGCCGGACGACTCGCCGCCGGACGTGCTTCCCCCGGACGTGCTCCCACCGGACGTGCTGCCGGCGGAGGTCGAGCCGGACGTGGTGGAGCCGCCGGAGGTGCTGCCGCCGCTGGTGGACGTGCCACCTGAGGTGGTGCTGCCGGATGTGGTTCCGCCCGAGGTGGTGCCACCCGCGGTCGTACCACCGGAGGTCGTGTTGCCCGCGGACGGGGTGTTGGAACCGCTGTTGGTGCCGCCCGACGTGGAACCGCCGGTCGAGGTTTCACCGGGGGATGTGCCACCGCCGGAACTGGATTCGCCGGCGGATCCGCCCGACGTGGTTCCGCCTGCGGACGTGCTACCCGGGTTCGATCCAGCCGTTGAGCCTGAAGTGCTTGTGCTGGTTGATGTTCCGACGCCAGCCGTGGTTCCCGCAGTCGGGATGTCCACGGGGCCGCCGGTGGCGGGAGCGCTCGCGACGGGCACCGAGGCTGCCGGGTCCGGTACCGCGGGGGCCGGATTGGGCGCTGGCACAGCGGGTATGGAGCCTACCGGTGGTGTTACGGGGTTGCCCGCGATCGGAGTCGCGGGTTGGGCGGGTGCGGGGGGCTGTCCCGGCTGTGGGATGAGTTGACCGAAGGGCAGCGGGTTGATGAAGTACGCGGGGTTGGCGTAGGTGCCACCGTATGGGGTTGTGGCACCGGGGGTTCGGGGCTCGGTGTGCGAACCGAGGCGCGATTCGGCGACGCTGGGGCCGAGTTTGGTGGCGTGCGAGGCGGGGGTGATGAAGAGGCCGTAGGCCGAGGGTTTGGGCAGTCCGGCGCCGGCGGCCAGGGCCCGGGAGGTGGTCCAGCCCGCCGGCGTCGCCACCCAAGCGTCCCGGTGGCCGGCCAGGTCCGCGCTGGAGTCGTACAGCAAGGTGTCGGCACTCGGGGCGTCGAGGCCGGGGAAGTGTTCGAGCACCGGTGACGCACTGGGGCTGGAGGGACTACCGAAGACGGTCACCGCCGACATGGCGACCGCGGAAACCACGGCGGCACTGGAGAATACGGCCACGCGCGGCGAATGCTCCTTGCCGCCGGACGCCGCGAGGGCCATGGTGCGGGCGGCCATGAGGGCGGCGCCCGCGGCGACGGTCTGGCCGGGGTCGGCCGAAACCACCAGGGGGCGGCCGAGTTCGGCGAGGGTGCGGGCCACCTCGGCGGGGCGGGCCGCACCGCCGACCAGCAGGATGCGGCTGATATCGGACAGGGTGAGGTCGGCGGCTCGAACGGCGGCGCGCACCACCTCGAGCGTGTCGTTGATGTGCGCGGTGCGCAGGCCGTCGATGTCGACCATCGACAGCATCGACGTCGGCGTGGTCGTGCGCGGCCCGGTCTCATGGGCGTAGCGGGCGATCATCGCGCCGAGCGGACGACCGCCGAAGTCGTAGGAGCGCACGGGTTTTCCGACCATCGGATGGTTCTCCCAGTCGGGACCGACCCGCACGATGGTCACGTCGAGACTGGTTCCGCCGAGGTCGTAGACGAGCACGAAGCCGGGTTCCAGCGGACCGTGTTCGTGCTCGAGCCATTCCGCGGCCGCGACCGGCTCCGGCACCAGCGCAACGTCACCCGCGCCGGACAGATCGAGCGCCTGCCGCAGCAACGACACCTCTTTGTCCGAATACGTTGCGGGATAAGTGGCTACCGCACCCGACTCGGTCGCGGCCGGCTCGGCCGCCCGCAGCCCGTTCACCACGGCGGCCACCAGGTTCGCCGACGACCAGATGCGCCCGCCGACGATCATCGGCTCCGGGTCGCGGCTCAGGTCGGCGAAATCCGTTACAGCCATGCTGAATTGCGGGATGCCGCCGATCCGTAGCCCACCCGCGCTGTCGAAGGTCACCGCGGTGCGCCGGCTGCGCACGACGGGCCGGGTTCGCGCACCGGTCACCGAAGCCGTCATAGAGTTCACTGCGCCGATGCTGAAACCCAGACCTGTGGTCATATGCTATCCCGTCAACGTACCGAGACCACGTCCATCACACAGAGAACCATGTGGCCGCGGTCGTCTTCCAAACAGCCAGCACAGATTAGCTGTTCGGCTCGCTGGAAGGATGTGGAATAGACATGAACGGCACGAGAATGGCGAGAAACGTTTAACTCTGGATCACAATGATCCGGATCACCTGCGACTATGCTCTCGCGGCAGAATTGTTCAGCCCACTCGACAGGCACCGGTTCCGTACCGCCCCATCCGATCTGGTTACCTTGCAGCGATTCGGACAATGCTCCGATAACCGATCAAAAACCCGAACCGCGCCGAGAATCCGCCTTCACATAAGACACTGACCGGTCGGTAACCAAACCATAGCCAGCACTGACGATTTCAGCACAGCTCAACTCCGCCCGGGAGATGAATGACGCATCAACTCCAAGACTGTTTCCCGCCAGCACCGTCGGCCCGCACCGGCTTGACTGAGTTCCGCGACCGCACCACGGCGGTGAGATCGCAAGAACGAGAAGGGAAATGGAGACCATGGCGACACGGTTCGCGAACAAGGTCGTGCTGATCACGGGCGCCAGCTCGGGCGTCGGCCAGGCGGTGGCCCTGCGGGTGGCGAGTGAAGGTGCGGCTGTAGTACTCGGCGCCCGCGGCAAGGACGCGGGCGAGCAGGTGGCCGCCGAAATCCGGGCGGCCGGCGGACGCGCGTTGTTCGTGCCGACCGACGTGACGGTCGAGGCGGACGTCGAACGGCTCACCCAGGCGGCGCTCACCGAATACGGCCGCCTCGACGCGGCCTTCAACAACGCGGGCGCGCTCAACTCCTTCGGCCCGATCGGCGAGATCGACGAGGCAGGCTGGCGAGCCGACCTGGAACTCAACCTGACCAGCGTGTTCTACGGACTCCGCCACCAGGTGCCCGCGCTGATCGCCAACGGTGGCGGCGCGATCCTGAACAACGCGTCGAACCTCGGTGTGGTCGGCATGGGCTCGGTCGCGCCGTACGTGGCGGCCAAGCACGGCGTCGTCGGCCTGACCAAAGCGATCGCGCTGGAGTCCGCGGCGCAGGGCGTCCGGGTGAACGCGATCGTGTCCGGCGCGATCGACACCCCGGCGTTCCGCAACTCGATGGGCGCGACGCCGGAGGGTGCGGCCGCCATCGCGGCGCTGCACCCGCTCGGCCGGATCAGTCAGCCGGCCGAGATCGCGTCGTTCTGCGCGTACCTGCTCAGCGACGAGGCCGGCTTCATCACCGGCGCGGCGCTGGCCATCGATGGCGGTTTCACCGCGCAGTAGAGCTCGGACGGGTCGCCGCGCGCGACCCGTCCGAACGCGGTTGCGCCGCGCGCGAACCGTCAGCGCGTGGCGGAGGCGGAGAATTCGGCCTTACCCGGCCCGGCAGGGCACCATCGACGGCGACATTGGCGTCGATGGTGACGGCCTCGCGGGACCACGTGGTCCCGCGAGGAGTCTGCTCAGGAGCGCGTCAGCAGACGACGGACCGCGCCGCGGCGCTTGGTAGCGCCCGCCGTGCGGACCGCGGGCTGACGCCGGCGGATCAGGTGATCGAATTCCGCTGCGCTGCCTGCGGGTTCGGGCAGGCGACCGGCGTTGAAATCATCGGCCAGTTGCTGCACCGTCTCCTGCGCGCAGGACTTGTTGGTGCCGATGAAGCCGGTCGGACCGCGCTTGATCCAGCCGGTGACGTAGGTGCCGGGAAGCACCGCACCGTCGAGCCGTTCGAGTACGCGACCGTCCCGGTTCGGGATCACGTTCGCCGCGGCGTCGAACGGCAAGCCCGGCAGCGGCACTCCGCGGTAGCCGACCGAGGTGAGCACGAGACCCGCGTCGAGCCGCTCGGTGACACCGGACGCGACTGCTCGGGTGCGGCCGTCGGCATCGGTGACGAGCTCGTTGCGGCTCACCTCGATGCCGGCGACCCGATCGGTGCCGAGGATCTCGGTGGGAGAGGCCAAGTAGCGGAACACGATTCGCTTGCGTTCGCCGAACGGCCGGGCACTTACACTGTGCAGCAGGCGCAGCTTCTGCTCGACCTGGTACGGCAGACCCTCGGTCACCTCGGGCAGCTCACCCTCGATCGCGATGTCCACGTCCGCGCCGAGCAGGCCGACGAACTCCGGCACGGTGAAGGCGGATTCCAGCGGACCGCGACGGCCGAGGATGACCACCTCCTCGATCTTGCTCTCCCGCAACGCCCGCAGCGCGTACGGCGCGATATCGGTGGCCGCCAACGCATCCGGGTCACTGGTGAGAATCCGCGCGACATCGAGCGCCACGTTGCCGTTGCCGACGATCACCGCCCGCTGCTGCGAAAGGTCGAAGACGCGGTCCACGTGATCGGGATGCCCGTTGTACCAGGCGACGAAGTCGGTGGCAGAGATGTTGCCGGACAACCCTTCACCGGGGATGTCGAGCTTGCGGTCGGCGGACGCGCCGACGGCGTAGATCACCGCGTGGAAGTGATCGAGCAGCTCCTCATGCGAAACATGCGCGCCCACTTCGACATTCAGGTACGAGCCGAAACCGTCCTGGGCCGAGATGATGTCGAACAGTTCGCTGACCTTACGGGTCTTGTCGTGATCCGGCGCGACACCGTGCCGGGCCAGCCCGTAGGGCACCGGCAGCCGATCGAACACGGTCACCGACACGTCGGGCTGGGTCAACAGCTCGTCGGCGGCGTACATCGCCGACGGACCCGACCCGACGATCGCCACCCGCAGGGGTTGGCGTTCGGTGCGAATCTCGGCCGCGGGCACCGGCTTCGCCAGCAGCGGCCGCGGCCGGGCCTGCCGGTAGAAGTCGGCGTTGATCTCGATGAACGGCTTCTGCTCATCGGTCAGCTTCTTCGCCGACACGATCGCGTCGACCGGGCAGGCGGTGGCGCAGGCGCCGCAGTCGACGCACGCCTTCGGGTCCACGTACAGCATGTCCGCGGTCAGGAAATCCGGCTCGTCCGGCGTCGGATGGATGCAGTTGACCGGGCAGGCGTACACGCACGACGCGTCGCTGCAGCAGGACTGAGTGACGATGTAGGGCACGTCAGCCGGCCTTGACCGAACGCAGCGGCTCCGAACGGTAGCGGGTGGTGTGGCCGTCGATCTTGAGCAGCTTCCAGACCGCCTTGGCGACCGGGTTCATCAGGCCGATGTCCTTGGCCAGGGTGCGCACGTCGCCGAAGAAGTCGCTGAACTCCTGCTTGGATTCCTTCGACCCGTAGAACAGTTCCTTGCGCACGTAGTCCGGGATGTCGAATTCGCGCCAGAACGACCGCGGCGGGGTGAAGATCGAGCGGCCCAGGATGTACATGACGATCGGCATCGCGATCGACAGCACGAACTTGCTGCCCGGCTTCGCCTCGGGCACATGGATCTTCAGGAACTCGTGGGCGAAGGAGATGTGCCGCGCCTCCTCGGCCACGTGAATGGCCATGACGCCGCGCATGATCGGGTGCACGTCCTCGCCGGAGCGCAGGATCGCCTTCTGGATGTGATCGATCGGCTCCTCGCCGGCCAGCACCGCCATGAAGAACAGGTTCGGGAACAGCGCCGCGACCGGGGCGCCGAGGTACTTGAACTTGCGCACCAGCGGGCCCATGCCCGGCACGTCCTCGCCGATCCGGTTCACCATCTCCTGGAACATCAGGGTGTGGTTGTGCTCCTCGATCATCTCGTGGGAGCAGTAGCGGAACTCGGGGGAACCGTTGGGCAGGCCGAAGTTGTGCGTCACCATGCCGCTGATCAGGATGGTCTCGAACTGCAGGCCGACCTTGGCGACATTGGCCTGGCGGTACTTGCCGATCGCGATCTTGCGCTCTTCGGTCTGGGCGAGGTACCACGGGTGGCGACCGAGCGGATCGGCCGACACGGGCAGGATCCACCGTTCCGGGCCCGCCTCGGGCGCGAAGTCGGGGTTGTCCCAGTCGATGTCCTCGAACGGGTCGAAGTGCTTGTTGACCGATCCCTCGGAGAGCAACAGCAGCTTCGAGGCGTACTCCTGCGCCTTCTCCAGATCGGAATCGACCGGGGGCGTCACGGCTGTAGACATCGTCGTCGCTGCCTCTCCTCGTAGGTTTATCTGTTTCCCATAGTTACACCTACGACGAGGCGCGTCAACCCACGAAGACATAACGGACGAGGCCGCCCCTCCGATCGGTAGATCCGGCGGCGGCCGCCCTCGTCACCACCGCCGCCGGATCCCCGGTCAACGCAGCCCGAGCTGCGCCAATCCCACGACCACGCCGTCGGCGGGCAGCGCGAGCGCCATGCCGATGCCGGCGACGGACAACCCGGCGGCCAGCGCGACTCTGCTCAGTCGCTGCTTGGTCCGTTGCGACAGCACCATCGCCCTGGTGGCCGCGCGCCGGTGTGCGCCCTGGCGGCGCTTGCCGTGGTGTTTACCCGCCGATTCCTCGGCGGCGACGGCGGCCCGGCGACCGATGATCGCCGCGCCGTCCGCGATGGTTCGTTCCGGGTCGGGCGCCACGATCACCGGCCGGGCCAGCTCGCCCGCCAGCACCTGGGCCACCTCGACCGGCCGGGCCGCGCCGCCGACCACGACGACACAGTCGACGTCGGCCATGGTGACGTCCGCGGCGCGCAAGCACCGGTAGACGAGCTCCAAGGACGCCCGCACGTGTTCGATGCGCAACGCGTCCGCGGTCGTGCCGGTGACCGAGCCCGATATAGAGGCCGACGGCAACCCGCGCCCGGCCCGCGCGGCGACTAGCGCGCCGAAGGCCCGGCCACCGTATTCGGCGGAGTGCATCGGCTGGCCGGCGATCGGGTTGCTCGGGCAGCCCGCGCCGACCCGGACCAGCGTGACGTCCAGACTCGCGCCGCCTAGGTCGTAGACGAGTGCCAGCCCGGGCATGAGCGGGCCGCGATCGGACTCCAGCCAGGCCACCGCCGCGATGGGTTCGGCGACCAGCTCGACGTGGTCGAGTCCGATGGCGTCCAATGCGGCGCGCAGGTCGCCGATGTGCGCCTCGGTATAGCGCGCCGGATAGGTCAGCGCGATGCCCACGTTCCCGCCGTGCGGGTCGTGCTGCGGCCGATCCGGCAGCGTCTCGCCGATCAGGCACTCGGCGACCACCGCGACCAGGTCGGCGGGTGAGAGGGCACGGTGGCCGACCCGCGCCGACATGATGGAGCGCTGGGTCAGGTCGGCGAACTCGATGATCGCGCGCCCGTGCCGCGGGATCATGCCGACCCGGGCCAGACCTGTGCTGTCGAACGTGAGTGTCGTTCGGCGGGTGATGGATTGGGAGCGCTGCGCCCACCGGCGGCCCGGAGGAGCTTTCGCTGAACCCTCCTCCGCGAGCGCGGAAACCGTGTTCACCGTACCGATGCTCAAACCGAGACCAACCGCCATCGCAATCCTCTGATCGCCGAGCCGATTTGCTTCGAACTCTGTTCACGCAACCACTCCGCGACCGGCCTGCCAACCACCGGACACCACGTTGTCCGCAGCCCGCCTGTTTTGGAACAGGTTGCATAGCACAAGCATCCATCCTGGTCACCTGCCCTGGACGGCGGCGAATGCGGCGACCGCCGGATCTCAGTGCGACACGCCGATATTCAGCGATGTCCCATCCGTGTTTGCGGGAGCCCCGAACAACCGCACGGGCGCCCGGTCCCCGGCGTGCTACACGTTCTCACATGCGGTGATAGCCCCTAACAATCCCCGGAACACCGGACATGGCGCGACCGAAAGCGGATACTGTCTCGACTCGCCGAGGCCGAATCGACGACACACCGGGCCGCCCTCGGCTCGATCGCTACCCCGATACGGCTCCGACGCATCCGCATCACCGATCCCACGGCGTCACCAGCCCTCGACAGCCGACGGGTTCCGATGTGCCAGCGCAAGATCAGCAACGTCCCAGCAGCCGGATGATCTACCGCACCGGCTGCGCCTGATTCCGCACCGTCCGGCCGTTCGCGGTCTCCCGCAGGATGCACAACGCCATCTGCGCGGCCTGCTCCTGCCATTGCGCGTACAACGTGGGGAACGCGGAGCGCTGGGCGTCCTGCGCCGCTTGCCACAGCGGTCGATCCAGATAATCCGGTGCGCGAAAGAGCAAGGCGTCCAGGAACTTTCCGGTCGCGTACCACGGATCGGTCACCTGTTCCGGCGCACCCCAACCGGCCGACGGACGCTGCTGGAACAGTCCGAGCGAGTCGTGATCGACCGCGACGGTGAAGTTCCGCAGCGTGGACTCCTGCAGGGCGGTGGCCAGCGACACCACCGCGGCATAGATCGGCAGCCCGCGCCTGCGCACCACCTCGACGATCACCCTGGCGTTGTCCCATTGCTCCGAACTCGGCGCGAAATGCTGCTGCGGCCCTTCCACACCATGCGGAATCACCAATGCCGCGGCGCCGCCCGCACGCGGATCCGGCAACAGCGGAGTGGAATGCGCTTCCAGTGCCACCGGCGGCGCCGAGATCGGCCCGGAAGGATCGGCAAGCGGCGCCGGAGCGGCGAGTGCCGAATTCGCCTGGATGATCACGGCGGCGCTGACCGCGGTCAGCGCGAAAACAACTCTGTGGGTAACGGACATGGCGATGGATCAACTCCCCGCCTCCGACAAACACCCTGCTCATGCCAACAATATCGACAAGGTGAGCGGCGGCGATCGGCGGCCGGGGCGGATCCCCGGCCGGGCTGGACTACCATCACGAATGCATATTCAGCAATCACGTTCCGATAAATCCGGAACCCGCTTTCCCATTCAGACACTAAGAGTTGAGTCGAGAACTTTTCAGTTTCGACACGCCGCAATGGGGTATTGATTTATTTTCCCCCGCAATTCATTACTGCGCGGGCAACTCCGGGATTCTGGTCGCGCGGGCGTACACGGTTTCCCCGTCGGACAGACGCAGGGCCTCCGCGTCACCGCGGGTCACCTGCGCGGCGAACAGGTCACCGGTCGCCGCGTTGCGCAGCTCGACCCGCACCTCGAACCCGAGATGCACGACCCGTTCGACGGTCGCGCGGGTGACGCCCGCCGAAGCCGCGGTCCCCTCGTGCTCGGCCTGCGCCATGCTCGGCTCCCGGCCGACCCGGATGTCGTGCGGGCGCACCAGATGCCCGTTGAGCCGCGCCACGGCGCCGAGGAACGACATGACGAACTCGTTGGCCGGCCGGTCGTACACGTCCTCCGGCGTACCGACCTGCTCGATCCGTCCCTTGTTCATCACCGCGATCCGGTCGGCCACATCCAGGGCCTCCTCCTGATCGTGGGTGACCAGCACGGTGGTCACGTGCACCTCCTCGTGCAGCCGGCGCAGCCAGGTGCGCAGATCGGCGCGCACCTTGGCGTCCAGCGCGCCGAACGGCTCGTCGAGCAGCAGCACCTGCGGGTCCACGGCGAGCGCGCGGGCCAGTGCCATGCGCTGCCGCTGGCCGCCGGACAGCTGGGCCGGATAACGATGCTGGAAGCCGTCCAGACCGACGATGCCGAGCAATTCGTCGACCCGCTTGGTGATCTCGTGCTTCGGCCGCTTGCGGATCTTCAAGCCGAACGCCACATTGTCGCGCACGGTCATGTGCTTGAACGCGGCGTAATGCTGGAACACGAAGCCGATGTCGCGCTTCTGCGGCGGCACCCTGGTCACGTCGTTGCCCGCGATCAGCACGATGCCGGAGTCGAGGGATTCGAGTCCGGCGATCGAGCGCAGCAGCGTCGACTTCCCCGAACCCGAGGGCCCGAGCAGGGCGGTCAGCTCGCCCTTCGGGATGTCGATGGTGACGTCATCGAGCGCGGCGAACGAACCGTAGTTCTTCTTCGCATTGGTCACGGTGATCATTTGGTGCCCCGTTTGCGTTCGAGGAGGGTCATCAGCAGGAGGGTGACGAGCGCAAGGCCCATCAGCAGGGTCGCGGCCGAGTAGGCGCCGAAGGTGTTGTGGTCGTTGATGTATCGGCCGTGCACCAGCAGCGTCAGCGTTTGTGACTTGCCGGGCTGTGCGGACGACACCATGATCACCGCGCCGAACTCGCCGAGCGCGCGGGCCACGGTGAGCACGACGCCGTAGGTGAGACCCCAGCGGATGGCGGGCAGGGTGATCCGCCAGAACGTCTGCCAGCGGGTGGCGCCGAGGGTGGCGGCGGCCTGTTCCTGGTCGTCGCCGATCTCGTGCAGCACCGGCTCGACCTCGCGCACCACGAACGGCAGCGTGACGAAGATGGTCGCGAGCACCATGCCCGGCAGGCCGAAGATCACCTTGAAGCCGGCGCCTTCCAGCCCGCCGAACCAGCCGTGCACGCCCCACAGCAGGATCAGCGCGACGCCGACCACCACCGGCGAGACCGCGAACGGCAGATCGACGATGCCCTGAACGAGCGTGCGGCCGGGGAACTTTCCGCGCACCAGCGCCAGCGCGGTGAAGATGCCGAAGATGACGTTCAGCGGAACCACGATCGCCACGATGATCATGGACAGCTGGAAGGCCGAGATGGCCGCGGGGGTCGTGATCGAGTCGACGAACGCGCCGATGCCCTTTTCGAAGGTGCGCAGCAGGATGATGATCAGCGGCAACACCAGCAGCACCAGCAGGTAACCGAGCGCGACGACCCGCAGCGAAATCCGGGTGGGGCGAGAGAGATTCATCGCGACTCCTGTTCCTTGCGCACACTACGCTCGGCGAGCAATCGGAGCACGAGCAACGATGCGAAGGAAATCACCAGCAGCGCAACCGAAACCGCCGCCGCATTGATCGGCCGATCGATCTCGATCTGCTTCTGGATGTACTGCGAGGCCATTTCGGTCTTGCGCGGGATCGCGCCGCCGATCAGCACCACCGACCCGTACTCGCCGATCGCGCGGGCGAACGCGAGCCCGCCGCCGGAGATGATCGCCGGCCCCAGCGTCGGTAACACGATGCGGCGGAAGGTGGTCCAGTTGTCCGCACCGAGCGACATCGCGGCCTGTTCGACCTCGCGGTCGGCCTCGATGAGCACCGGCTGCACCGAGCGCACCACGAACGGCAGCGTGACGAACGCCAGCGCCACGATCAGTCCGGGCTGAGTCGCGTTGAGGTGGATGTCGATCGGGCTCTGCGGACCGTAGAGCGACAGCAGCACAATGCTGGCCACGATCGTCGGCAGCGCGAACGGCAGATCGATCAGCGCGTTGACGATCCCCTTGCCCGGGAAGTCGTCGCGCACCAGCACCCAGGCGATCAGGGTGCCCATCACCACGTTGATCACCGCGACCACGATCGAGACCAGCACGGTGATCCGCAGTGAGTCCACCGCCGCCGGCGCGCTGATCGCGGCCCAGAAGCCCGACCAGCCCTCGTCGAACGAGGTGACGGTGAGCGCGGCCAGCGGGAGCAGCACGATGACGCTGAGCCACAGCATCGCGATGGCGATGCCGAGCGGACCCACCGAGCCGGTCACCCGAAGCCACGACCAATCGAACCGGCTTGCGGGGGTACCGCCGGGAGTCTTCGTGCTCCCGGCGGTGCTGCTGTCAGTCACAGTCGTCCAGTATCCCGTGCGCCGAACCCGGCTACTTGGTGGCCTTGTCGTAGATCACCGCGACAGAGCCGGTGTTCGGGGTGAACAGCTCCTTGTCCACGGCCTTCCAGCCGCCGAGATCGCTGATGGTCCACAGCTTCTGCGGGGTCGGGAAGTCCTTGGCGAAATCGGCCGCCACCTTCGGGTCGACCGGGCGGAAACCGGCTGTCGCCCACGCCTTCTGGCCCGCGGGGGTGTAGAGGAAGTCACGGAACGCGACCGCCTTCTCCTGGCTCTTGCTGTTCTTGAGCACCGCGACCGGGTTCTCGATCTTGAACGTGACGGGCGGGATGAAGTGCTCGATCGGGTCGCCGTTGCGCTCGGAGAACAGCGCCTCGTTCTCGTAGCTCAGCAGCACGTCACCGGTGCCCTGCAGGAAGGTCTCGGTGGCCTCGCGGCCGGACTTCGGCTGCACCTTCACGTGATCCTTGGACACCAGCTGGCTCAGGTAGTCCAGCCCGGCCTGCGGGTTCTTGCCACCCTCGGACTTCGCCGCGTACGGGGCGAGCAGGTTCCACTTGGCCGAACCGGAGCTGAACGGGTTCGGCGTGACCACCTCGACGCCCGGCTCGAGCAGGTCGTCCCAGTCCTTGATGCCCTTCGGGTTGCCCTTGCGGACCACGATCGCGACGACCGAGCCGAACGGAATTCCCTTGGTGGCGTCGGCATTCCAGCTCGCGTCGACCAGGCCGGCGTCGACCAGGCGGGTCACGTCGGGCTCGACCGAGAAGTTCACGATGTCGGCCTCGGCGCCGTCCTTGACCTTGCGGGACTGATCGCCGGAGGCTCCGTAGGAGCCGTTGACGACGACGTTCTTGCCCTTCTCGGTCTTGTTGAACTCGGGCACCACCTTGTCGAAGCCGGGCTTCGGGACGGCGTAGGCGTAGAGGTTCAGCGTGCCGCCGCTGCCGTCGGCGCCGCCACCCCCGGCCGTGTCACTGGCTCCGCCGCCGCACGCGGTGAGGGCAACCGCCGCGAACGCGGTGAGGGCGGCGACAGCGGTACGTCGGCGCGGGGAGAGCCAAGATTTGCGAGACATCGGGGGGCCTTTCCTACGGACCGCCGGCTCGGGACCTCGAGCGGCGGAGGGAACTACTGTTGGATCGGTAGACCTGCCGCCGCGTCGATGCGAGCGGTGGCGTGGCTATCGGCCGGATAGGCCGTCAGGGTTCGGGGACGTCTGCGAAAAGGTTGCACGCCAGTCTACGAGGGAGGGACGCGCAAACGAGCCCGGTAGCCGATCAGCGACAGAGAATGTCGGCGACCGCGAGATTGCCGACCGCGATCAACGCCAGTTCATGGCGGACCCGCGGGACACAACTCGAAGACACGGGCAGACTGTAGCAGAGGCCACGGCCCGAGTTCGAATCACAGAGTTCCAGGAAGAGGGGGGTTTCATCCCATGACTAACAGCCCGGATCGGGTCCGCACGAGATTTCCCGGCATCAGCACTCGCGCGTGGGAGCACCCCGCCGACCGCACCGCGTTGGTCGCGCTGCGGACGCTGTCCGGATTCGACGCCATCCTGCGCACTTTGTCCGGTTTGCTGCAAGAACGCCAGCACCGGTTGCTCTACCTCGCGACGGCCGTGCGGGTGGACGAACGACAGTTCCGTTCGCTGCATCAATTGCGCGAGGACTGCGTCGCCGTGCTCGATGCCCGGACCACGCCGGAGATCTTCGTGTTGCAGAGCCCGCACGTGAACGCCTTCACCATCGGCATGGACCAGCCGTTTATCGTGCTGACCACCGGATTGATCGATCTGATGGATACCGAGGAGTTGCGTTTCATCGTCGGGCACGAGCTCGGTCACGCGCTGTCCGGGCACGCGGTGTACCGCACCATGCTCATGCATTTGCTGCGTATCTCCGCGAGCATCGGCTGGATGCCGGTGGGCGGCTGGGCATTACGCGCGATCGTCGCGGCGCTGATGGAATGGAGCCGCAAATCCGAGTTGTCCGGCGACCGGGCCGGGCTGCTGTGCGTGCAGGACGTGGACGCGTCGGTGCGCGTGCACATGAAGACCGCGGGCGGCACCTGGATCAAGGAGATGAACCATGGCGCGTTCCTGGCCCAGGCCGACGACTACGAACGCTCCGGCGATCTGCGCGACGGCGTGCTGAAGCTGCTGAATCTGGAATTGCAGAGCCACCCGTTCTCCGTGCTGCGCGCCGCGGAACTGCGCCGCTGGATCCAGAGCGGCGAGTACGACCGCGTGCTGGCCGGCGACTACCCGCGCCGCGACCAGGACAAGAACACCAGCATCTCCGAGGAGATCAAGGAAGCGGCCCGCACCTACCGCACCAACTTCGACCAGTCCGAGGACCCGCTCATCCGCACGGTCCGCAACCTCGGCCGCGATGTCGGTTCAGCGGTGAGCACGGTCGGTCAGGAGGTCGGTGAGACCGTCTCCAAGATCGGCAAGCGGTTCAACGACTGGCGCACCGGCGAGGCCAACTAGCGGGTGACGAGCCAGGCGACGACAACCAGGACGAGCAGGGCGATCAGGGCCAGCTGGACGCGTGAACGGGGCATCAGCGGGCACCGCTCTGCACGGTGCGGCGGGTCTCGCCGGTCGTGAGGTCGGCGGGCACCGTGTCGGGCACGGCGGGCAGCGGCTCCGCGACGCCGTGCCTGCGGTCGAGGATCCGCAGCAGGGCGCGCAGCGTGCGGTCCAGCAGGTAGGCGATGGCGAAGCTGACCGGGACCATGCCCACGAGCACGACGAGGAACTGCGGGATGAACGGGAGTCCCGCGACCCACAGCTCGAAGCTGTCCCACCAACCTGCGATCTGATGCACCTGCCCAGCCTAGTAGGTCCACCTGAGAGCCGGGCAAGGTGAATATTCGGTCACGGCGCCCACGGCAAACATGGCGCGACGGCACACACAGTGGACGGGAGGCTCCCGCGGGCCCGAAGATGAGGGGATGTCGTCCATCGAGTCTTCCGACGATCTCACCGTCGATGAGCCCTATGACCTGCCGGTGCCCAGCCAGCTGTCCGACACCCGCGGCCGCGGCGCGTTCCCGCCGATCGACGATTACGCCTTCCTGTCCGACTGCGAGACCAGCTGCCTGATTGCCAGCAACGGTTCGGTGGAGTGGTTGTGCGTCCCTCGGCCGGACTCCCCCAGCGTCTTCGGCGCGATGCTGGACCGCAGCGCGGGGCACTTCCGGCTCGGCCCATACGGCGTCAACGTGCCGAGCGCGCGCCGCTACCTGCCCGGCGGGATGATCCTGGAGACCACCTGGCAGACCGAGACCGGCTGGCTGATCGTGCGCGACGCGCTGGTGCTCGGCCCGTGGCACAACAACGATCAGCGCTCCAGGACGCATCGCCGCACCCCGATGGACTGGGACGCCGAGCACATGCTGTTGCGCACGGTGAAGTGTGTGAACGGCACGGTGGAACTGGAGGTGAGCTGCGAGCCGTCGTTCGACTATCACCGGGCGGTGAGCCGCTGGGAGTACACCGGCAAGGTCTACGAGGAGGCGACCGCGGTCCGCACCGACGACCCGAGCGCAGGCCCGAGCCTGGTGCTCACCACCGACCTGCGGCTCGGACTCGAGGGCCGCGAGGCGCGCGCCCGCACCAGGATGTCGGAGGGCGACGAGCGGTACATCGCGCTGACCTGGTCGGAATTGCCCGCACCCAAGTCCTACGCGGACGCGGCGCAGAAGATGTGGCAGACCACCGAGAGCTGGCGGCAGTGGATCACCCAGGGCAACTTCCCGGATCACCCGTGGCGCAACTACTTACAGCGCAGCGCGCTGACCCTCAAGGGCCTCACCTACGCGCCGACCGGCGCCCTGCTCGCCGCCGCCACCACCTCGCTGCCAGAAACGCCCGGCGGTCAACGTAATTGGGACTACCGCTACACCTGGGTGCGCGACTCCAGCTTCGCCCTGTGGGGCCTGTACACGCTCGGGCTCAACCGGGAGGCCGACGACTTCTTCGCCTTCCTGCGCGACGCGACCACCGGCGAGAACGGCGATGCCGTTCCGCTGCAAGTCCTTTACGGCATCGGCGGCGAACGCGAGATCACCGAGGAGACGCTCGATCACCTCAGCGGCTACGACCGGTCGCGGCCGGTGCGCATCGGCAACGCCGCGTACAACCAGGACCAGCACGACATCTGGGGCACCATGCTGGATGCGGTGTACCTGCACGTGAAGTCGCGCCAGCAGGTGCCGGAAACGTTGTGGCCCCTGCTGGAACGTCAGGTGCACGCGGCCATCGCGCACTGGCGCGAGCCCGACCGCGGCATCTGGGAGGTGCGCGGCGAGCCGCAGCATTTCACCTCGTCCAAGGTGATGTGCTGGGTCGCGCTCGACCGCGGCGCGAAACTCGCTGAGCTGCACGGCCAATACGAGAGCGCCACCGAGTGGTACACCATCGCCGATGAGATCAAGGCCGACATCCTCGAGCACGGGGTGAACGCCAACGGCGTGCTCACCCAGACCTACGGCGGCGAAACCCTGGACGCCTCACTGCTGTTGGCGGTGCTGACCCGGTTCCTGCCGCCGGACGATCACCGGATCCGCGCCACCGTGCTGTCCATCGCGGACCGGCTCACCGAGAACGGCCTGGTGCTGCGCTACCGCACCGACACCACCGACGACGGATTGACCGGCGAGGAAGGCGCTTTCACCATCTGCTCGTTCTGGCTGGTGTCTGCCCTGGTGGAGATCGGCGAGCTGCAGCGCGCCCGGCACCTGTGCGAGCGGCTGCTCGGCTTCGCCAGTCCGCTGCGCCTCTACGCCGAGGAGATCGACCCGCGCAGCGGCCGCCACCTCGGCAACTTCCCGCAGGCCTTCACCCACCTCGCCCTGATCAACGCGGTCACCCACGTGATCCGGGCCGAGGAAAACCGGCACGCGGGCGGCTTCCAGCCCGCCCACTCCCCCGCGAACAACCCTGGGTAGCAGGGCTTTTCGTCAGGCAGCCAGACTGTCGGCCTGCTCGCGCAGGCCGCGCAGTTTGCCCAGTTGCGCGTCGACCTGCTTGATTCGGTCCCCGCTGTGGTCGCCGTATTTCTGGTAGGCCGATTCGGCCAGGCGCAGTGCCTCGTCCGCCTGCTTGGCGTTGTCGCCCGCGATCTCGGTGAAGTGGTCGCGCAGCACACGCTGCATGGCGCGCAACCGATTTCGCGATTCCTTGCTCACCTGGAAGATCACGTCGTCCATCAGGCGGGCCACCGCGACCTTCGCCTCGGCCCGCCGGCGGGCCTTGAGATTCTTGCGCTCGTCCCACAGGGCGTTGATGCCGAGCAGCACGCCCGCGCCGATCGAGTACCAGTTCACCAGCGACATCTTCAGGATGCTGGTGACCAGGCCGACCATCAGGATGCCGCCGTAGGAGCCGCGCAAAGCGGACAGGAACTGTTGTCCCACACGCGCTTTCGCACTCTCCAGCGGTTCGAGCGACTGCACCTGCTCGAGCACCTCGCCGGGGTTCTCCAGCCGCATGTCGGGCAGCGGCGCGGCGCGGTTGTCGGCCAGGAACTTCGATGCCACCTGCTCGGACAGCTCGACCGAGCGGTAGTGCGCCATCACGAAGTTCTCTTCGACCGCCTCGCAGATCCGCGCGTCCAGATCGGTGCCGAATTCCTTCCAGCGCCGCGCCGGATCGTGCTGCATGATCTCGGCCTCGGCGTCGCGCACCAGGCTGCGCAGCCGGTGCCGCAGGTCGTGTTCGATGTCGGCCATCAGCTCGGTGCTGCCGTCGACCAGCGTGACCTGCCAGTTCGACGTGCGCTGGCGCTGCTGCTCGGCGTCGTCGCGGGCCCGGACCAGCTTGTCGGTGATCTCCGCGCGCATGCGCGGATCGCGCAGCGACTCGACCTCGTTGCGCAGGGTCAAGCCGAGATGGTCGCTGACCAGCCGGATGTCCTGCACGGCGGCTTCCAGCGCCACGCTGTCCGCGCGCGCGACCACGTAGTCACGCAGGTGATCGATCAGCTGCGGCACACCGGATTCGATGTCGCGCTGATAGTTTCCGGTCAGCCCGGCCTGTCGGTGCAGTTCGGCGGACACCGGGGCGACCGCGAAGCCGAGCCCGGCCGCGTCGAGCAGATCCCGGTTGCGCTGCTGGGTGTGCGACCAGTGGGAGAACTGGTCGATCTTGTTCAGCACGCAGATGACGGTCGGGCAGATCTGCTGGATGCGTTGCAGGTAGGCGATCTGATCCACGGTGAGTTCGGTGGCCGCGTTGGTGACGTAGAGGACCGCGTCGGCGGCGGCGATCATGGAGGTGGTGGTGCTGTCCGCCCCGCGCGCGCCCGGCGCGTCCATGACGACGACGCCGTCGGCAAGCAGCGGACTCGGCTGGGTGAACTCGGCCCGGATCACGCCGAAACCGGAGATCGCCGGCCCTGGATCGAGCGGATCGACCGGCTGCCGCTCGGTGCGCCCGTCGACCGAACGCACCAGCGTCGCGGTCGGTTCCGGCCCGTACTCGACAATGACCGGCACGCTCAGGTCGCTGTCGGTCGCGCTGACCGACGCCCCGACCAGGCTGTTGACCAGCGTGCTCATGCCGTTCTTCGGCTCGCCGACGACCACGAGGCGCACCCGAGGGTCGCTGACCCTGGCCCGGACCATGCCCAGCCGACTGCCGAGATCGTCCCGCCCCGCGAATCGGGTCATCTCCCGCAGTTCGTCCAGAATCCGGATCAGCGGCGCCATCGCGTCCGGATGTTTCACCGTCGCGGCCTTCAGCCCGGCTGCGGCAGACAACCTGCCTCCTTACATGCGTTTGCTCTTGATCGACATGGACGCCCCCTGCGACCTTCTGGTCACCACAAGCTCGGTTACATCAACGCTATGTCCAAGCCGCCCGGCACCATGTGGTGGGTCTCGGCCATCGTCGATTCCGGCAGCAGCCCGCCGGACAGGCCGCCGCCGGCCGCGACCGCCAGGGTCGAGTGGTCGGTGTAGTAGGCGTGATCCTGGATCGGCACCGCGGTCGTGTCGACCAGGTGGGTGCTGTTGATCGGGTCGGCGATCGCGTGCGGCTTCGGATCGATCGTCGTCGGCGGCTTGTACGTCGGCACCGGCGCCTGGGTCGGCGCGGGGTTCTGGAAGGTCGGCACCTCGTGCGTCGGCACCGGCACGTCGTGGGTCGGGACCGTGGTCGGCAGGTCGGCCGTCGGCACGTCCGCGGTGGGCACATCCCGGGTCGGCACGGACGGTTCCGGCTGGGTCGCCGTCGGCACGTCCCTGGTCGGCACGGTCGGCTGGGTGGTCGCGCCGCCGCTGGTGCCGCCGTGGCCGGTGCTCGGTCCGGTGGTGCCCGGCGTGGTCACGCCGTCGTCGGACGGAGTGGTCGGGGTGTGCGTCGGCTGGCTGCCCGTGGTCACCGGGACCTTGGTGGTCGGCACGTCCGGGCCGGTGGTGATGCCGCCGGGCGACGTCGACGGATGGCCCGCGCCCGGCACCTTCGTCGTGACGTCCGGCGTCTTCGGGACGCTCGGCGTGGTCACGTCGGACGGCACGGTCGGGACCGGGACGGTCTTGGTGATGGTGGTCGGGGTGTTCGGGGTGGTGACCGAGCCGTCCGAGTGCTTGGTCGTATCGGTCACCGGGGTCGGCTTCACCACCGGCGTCGGCCGGGCCTGATCGAACAGCGCGGGCGTGGCGGCGGCGGGCACGGTCAACACCGACGGACCCTGCGGCGCCGTATAGACATTCGCGATCGGCGTGGTCGCCACGTCCGGCTGGATCGTGGTCTGCAACGGGGTAGCGGCGACGACCGGCGGGGCCACCGCCGGCGCGGCGGTCGCAACCGGCGCCACGACGACCGGCGCGACCGCGGCGGTCGCCACGGGTGCGGCCACGGCCACGACCGGCGCGGGCGGGGCGATCGGCTGCACGATCGGCTGTGCGGTGGCGGCCGGTGCGGACGACTGCGAATGGTTCGAGTGGTGCGTCGACGACGGGGTCGCGGTGGTGAGTCCGCCGACCGCGCCGGGCAGGCCGTGGCCGGACACGTTCGGATCGGTGACCGCGCGGCCGCTGCCGTCGGGCACGTGCAGGCCGCTGCCGAGGAAGTCGGTGAACTGGTCGAGCTGGTCGCCCACGTGGCCGATGCCCGCGTCGACCTTCATCTCGGAGTTGAAGTAGATGCCCTGCGGGCCGATGCCGAAGTCGACCGACCACTGGGTGCCGACGAAGATCCCGAGCGGGTCACCGCCGCCGTCGCCGACGCCGTCGAACGGGCCGGTGCCCGCGGTCGAGGCCGCGTGCGAGCCGGGCAGGTCGAAGGCGCCGGAACCCGGCGCGACGAAGCCGTTCGCACCCGGCAGACCGAAGCCGTGCCCGGCTTGACCGAGCCCGTGGCCGGGCAGGCCGAAGCCGTGGCCGCCGGGCAGATCGAGGTCGTCGGTGTTGCCGGCGGTACCCGGCAGGCCGAAGCCGTTGGACGCGCCCGCCTCGGTTCCGGGCAGGCCGATGCCGCCGGTCGAACCCGGCAGGCCCATCCCGGACTGGCCCGGGCTGGTGCCCGGCAGGCCGAAGCCCGACTGGTTCGACGGACCGGAGGTGCCCGGCAGTTCCATGCCGTGCTGCCCCGACTGTCCGCCGGGCAGGCTGGGCAGGCCCATGCCGGACTGGCCCGCGTCGGTGCCGGGCAGCGGGAAGCCCGCGTCGGTGCCGTGGTAGTCGCCGCCGAGCGTCGGCAGCGGCAGATTCGCGCCGCCCGCGTTGGCGCCGGGGAGGTTGAAGCCGGGAGTGTGGTGCGCGACCGGCGAGTTGCCGCCGTACGGCAGCGGCGCGGGCTCGACGACCTGGTCCGGGAAGGTGATCACCGGGGAGGGGATGTCGGAGTCGGGATCGCTGTTGTGCGCCCAGCCCGCGTTGCGGCTGTCCGCGTGCGAGGAGCCGGGGTGCGCCGGGACGCCGCCGCCGTTCGCCGCGACCAGTGCGCCGCCGGTGACGTACGCGCCCGCCCTGGCGACCCGTGCGACGCCGGTGGCAACTCGATAGGCGGTGTCACCCGTGCGCTCGGCTGCCTCGGTGGCGTCGTCATCGAAGGGCAGGTCACGCGTCATGAAAGCTCCATCTCGGGTTTCCAGCAACCATCCTCACCAGCCGGCCAGACCGAGTGAAGATCACCTAACACTATTTCGGGAAAACCCGACTGTCACATTCTCCAGGACTGTAGAGACTCCACAGGTGGCGAGCAACACAACCTTGCCATCCCGAAAACCAGAACGGAAGCCCTATTTCTAGTGGGTTATCCAACCGAATGCGGGCTCAAATATGCACCATGACCAGGTCAGATTCTGACACCCTCCGGCCGGCTCGAACAGCGGCCAACCAGACCCTAAGAGTTCTCTAACGATTGCTCAACAAGTGGTGAAGATCCTTTGCCTACGGTCGATTTCGTCGAACCAGTCGGACGACAGCATCGATCTGAAGGAGTCACCCCTCATGACTGCACTCATCGGACGCCGGGTCGCCGCCGTGCTCAGCGGCACCGCGCTCACCGCAGCCCTGATCGCGGGCATGGCGGGCACCGCCTCGGCGCAGCCGGCACCGCCGCCCATGCCGACGCAGCCCGGTCCGTGGATCGCGATCGACCCGGTCCCCGGCGAACCCGTCGTGTGCCCGGAGCCAGGGCCGGACGGGCCGGTGGTGATCACCCACGGCGAGGGCGAGGAGGGCCCGTGGGTGACCATCGAACGCGGCGACCTGCCGCCCGGCGCGGTGCCCGCGATTCCGCTCGACGCCCGGCCCGCCGCCCCCGCGCCGGCTTTCCCCGCGGTTCCGTCCGACGAGCCGGGGTGCGTCGTCGCCTACGCCCGCTGACCGGCCGGGACTACTGTTGATCCATGACCGGACACCGGATCTTGGTCGTGGACGACGAGGTTCGTGTGCTCGCGTCGCTGCGACGCGGGTTGGAACTCTCCGATTTCGAGGTAGTCACCGCGGGCGACGGCGCCGAGGCGCTGGCGATGGTGCGCAGCACCTCGCCCGACGCCATGGTGCTGGACGTGAACATGCCGACGCTGGACGGTGAAGGCGTGGTCACGGCGTTGCGCGCGATGGGCAACGACATCCCGATCTGCGTGCTCAGCGCGCGCAGCGCCGTGACCGACCGCATCGCCTGCCTCGAACGCGGCGCCGACGACTACCTCACCAAGCCCTTCGACCTGGGCGAACTGGTCGCCCGGCTGCGCGCGCTGCTGCGCCGCCGGGTCGCCACCGAACGACCGGACGCGCAGGTGCGGGTCGGCCAGGTGCAGATCGACCTGGCCGGGCACCGGGTGCTGGCCGCGGGCACCCCGGTCGACCTGACCAAACGAGAATTCGAGGTGCTCGCCATGCTCGCCGACAATCCGGGCATCGTGCTCGGCCGCGAGCAGATCCTGTCCACGGTATGGGGTTACGACTTCACCACCGACACCAATGTGGTCGACGTGTTCGTCTCCTACCTGCGACGCAAGCTGGAAGCGCCCGGCGCGCCGCGGGTGGTGCACACCGTGCGCGGTGTCGGATTCGTCTTGCGGGAGCAGCCGTGAAAAGGTCGCCGTCGCTGCGCACCAGGGTGGCATTGGTCTCGGGGGTGGTCGCGGCGCTCGTCGCGCTCACGCTGACCATCACGTTCGCCGCGTTGCTGAACGCGACCGGCGAGCGACAGTTGGACGAGACCGTCTCCTCGATGGCGGTTCGGGTCGCTCCACCGTTGAAAAGTATTCCGGCGGAACGGGTTCCGGGACCGCCGGCAGCGGCTCCCGGGCTGCCCGTGCCCGGACAACCCGCGCCCGCGCCGACCGCAGGGGCCGATGCTCCCGGCTACGCGACCGAAGCGCCGAGCGCGGCGACCGAGATCCCGGACGATGCGGTCATCGCCCGAAACGGCGACCTGCCGCCCGACATGGCGATCACCCGGGTCGACGGCCTCCCCGGCGTGCTCGTCTCGCTGGATCCCAACCGCGACGTCGTCGCCTCCGCCATCCACCGCAGCCAGCTCATCGGCCTCGGCATCGGGGTGGCCGGCGCGCTCACCGCCGCGCTGCTCGGCTGGGCCCTGGCCGGTTACGCCGCCCGCCCGCTGCGCAGGCTGGCCACCGCCACCCACGGCATCGACACCCTCGAGGAGCTCCCGCCGCTATCCGGCCGTGGCGCACGGGAAGCCGAAGAACTCTCCGACGCCATCACCCGCATGCTCACCCGCCTCGAGGCCGCGCACCGCGCCACCAACCACGCCTTGACGAGCGCCCGCGACTTCGCCGCCGTCTGCGCCCACGAACTGCGCACGCCGCTCACCGCACTGCGCACCGACCTGCAAGTGCTGGCCACCAAGGAGATTCCCGCCGAACAGCGCGGCGCCATCCTCAACGAGGTGCTCTTCGCCGAGCAGCAGATCGAGAACACCCTCACCGATCTCGAACGGCTCGCCGTCGGCGAACTCACCGAGCCGGACGTGTTCGAGCCCTTCGACCTCTGTGAAACCCTCGACCGCGCAGCTCAAGACGCGCAGCGTCGCCACCCTGCCGTCCGGGTGGAACTCACCGAATGCGAGCCCGTCACGGTGACCGGCCTGCCCGGCGGGCTCATGCTCATCGTCACCAACGCGGTAGCCAACGCCGTCCAGCACGGCAGAGCCGACACGGTCCGCATCTCGGTAAACCGTTCCGACGCAGATCAACTGGAAATTCTCATCGACGACGACGGAGCCGGAATCCCGGAATCCGTCTGCCCCAACGCCTTCGACCGTTTCGTCAAGGGCCCCGGCTCCCCCGGCTCCGGCCTCGGCCTGGCCCTGGTCCGCCAGCAAGCCGAACTCCACTCCGGCACCGCCGAACTCACGCGGAGCCCGTTGGGCGGAACCCGTCTGCGCGTACTGATCGAAACTCGATAGAACTCGAGCCTCAGTCAGCGAAGTCCTTGAGTTCTTCCGTGTCGATGGTGAGATCAATCGGCGCAGGTAACGTGATCTGGCGGCCGATGGCGTAGTAGTGCACATCTGTGTAGCCGTCACCGTCGGGCTGGGTATAAACGACAACCTGGCCCTCGTCACGATCGATCAGTAAGTAGATCGGAATTCCCGCCTGGGCGTAGGCGACCGGCTTCTCCACCCGATCGCGCCGGTTGGTGTCGGAATCACGTGACGTCACCTCGACAGCCATCACCACCTCATCGGCTGACGCCCATTCGCCCGCCCCACGGAACGCGCCTCGTGGGGCCAGAACGCCATCAGGGCGTGCTCGCCCCTTTCGATACTGCCCAACGGCCAAACCTTGTCCGGTGACGTACAGGAATAGTTTCGGATTCAACGGCATGAGCAACATCAGCAACCAGTTGAGAATCTCACTGTGGTCGCCGTCAGGCATTCGTTTGACCCCCATCCGTCCGTCGATCAGTTCGAGCTGGACCCCTTCGAGTTCGCGGGCTGCCGCGCGTTCGATCGCCTCGAACTCCTCCGTGAGGAATGTGTCCTCATGCACCGCAGTCATCGCCATCCTCCCTGGTTCAGCACCGCTCGCCGACGGATTCTGCCTCATAGCTCACCACCTACTAGGCATTATCCCTGGATTCACGGGCACACGCTGGATCGACGCCCTACTTGCCCTTCGGCTTGTCCGACGCGGCGTCCGAGGACAGCGCGGCCACGAAGGCTTCCTGCGGGACCTCGACGCGGCCGATGGTCTTCATCCGCTTCTTGCCTTCCTTCTGCTTCTCCAGCAGCTTGCGCTTACGGCTGATGTCGCCGCCGTAGCACTTGGCCAGCACGTCCTTGCGGATGGCGCGGATGTTCTCGCGCGCAATGATTCTCGAGCCGATGGCGGCCTGGATGGGCACCTCGAACTGCTGGCGCGGGATGAGCTCGCGCAGCTTGGTGGTCATCTTGTTGCCGTAGGCCTGCGCGGCGTCCTTGTGCACGATCGCGCTGAACGCGTCGACGGCCTCACCCTGCAACAGGATGTCGACCTTGACCAGCGCCGCGTCCTGCACGCCGGACTCCTCGTAGTCGAGGCTGGCGTAGCCGCGGGTGCGCGACTTCAACGAGTCGAAGAAGTCGAAGATGATCTCCGCCATCGGCATGGTGTAGCGCAGCTCGACCCGGGTCTCGGACAGGTAGTCCATGCCGCCGAGCTCGCCGCGCCGCGCCTGGCACAGCTCCATGATCGAGCCGATGAACTCGCTCGGCGAGATGACGGTGCACTTCACCATCGGTTCGTAGACGTGCCGGACCTTGCCCTCCGGCCAGTACGACGGATTGGTGACGGTGTGCTTGCTGCCGTCTTCCATCTCTACGGTGTAGACCACGTTGGGCGCGGTGGAGATGAGGTCCAGATCGAACTCGCGCTGCAACCGCTCGCGGGTGATCTCCATGTGCAGCAGGCCGAGGAAGCCGCAGCGGAAGCCGAACCCCAGTGCGACAGAGGTTTCCGGCTCGTAGGTCAGCGCGGCGTCGTTGAGCTGCAACTTCTCCAGCGCGTCGCGCAGGTCCGGGTAATCGGAACCGTCGACCGGGTACAGACCCGAGTACACCATCGGGCGCGGCTCGCGGTAGCCGACGAGCGGTTCGGTGGCGCCGTTGCGCGCGGCGGTCACCGTGTCACCGACCTTCGACTGACGCACGTCCTTCACGCCGGTGATCAGGTAACCCACCTCGCCGACGCCGAGCCCCTGGGTCGGCTTGGGCTCCGGCGACACGATGCCGATCTCCAGCATCTCGTGCGTGGCGCCGGTGGACATCATCTTGATCTTCTCGCGCGGCGTGAGCTTGCCGTCCACCACGCGGACGTAGGTGACGACGCCGCGGTAGGTGTCGTAGACCGAGTCGAAGATCATGGCGCGGGCCGGCGCGTCCGGGTCGCCGACCGGCGCGGGCACCTTCTTGATGACCTCGTCGAGCAGTTCGGTGACGCCGACGCCGGTCTTGCCCGACACCCGCAGCACGTCGTCCGGCTCACAGCCGATGATGTGCGCGATCTCGCCCGCGTAGCGGTCCGGGTCGGCGGCGGGCAGGTCGATCTTGTTGAGCACCGGGATGATCGTCAGATCCTTGTCCAGCGCCAGATACAGGTTCGCCAGCGTCTGCGCCTCGATGCCCTGGGCCGCGTCGACCAGCAGCACCGCGCCCTCGCAGGCTTCCAGCGCGCGCGACACCTCATAGGTGAAGTCGACGTGGCCGGGCGTATCGATCAGGTGCAGCACGTAATCGGTGCCGTCTACCTGCCACGGCAGCCGCACGTTCTGCGCCTTGATGGTGATGCCGCGCTCGCGCTCGATATCCATCCGGTCCAGGTATTGGGCGCGCATCGCCCGCTCCTCGACCACACCGGTCAGTTGCAGCATCCGATCGGCCAGCGTCGACTTGCCGTGATCGATGTGCGCGATGATGCAGAAGTTCCGGATCCGCGACGGATCGGTGAACGTCGTGTCGGCGAAGCTGGCGGGCACTCCACTCCTCAGGGTATCGGCAAACTGCCGTCTATCGTCCCATGAGCAGTACGAAGCTTCCGCCAGCGGTGTGGCGAAGTGTGGTTCGACCCGCTCGCGAGCAGTGTGCGCGGACACATTCGGCGCCGAACGGCTATGACCCGCGTGGCACCCACACTCGGCTTCGTCCCTGCTAGCGAAGGCCATTGCCCGGCCTGGCCCGGCGGTGCGGCAGCGTGAGCCCAGATCGGCAGATTCGTGGTTCGGTGGGGGCGGTCGCGGCGCGGGTGAGAAGACGGCGATGCGCCGTTATATTGCGAATATGGCCCGAAGTTGGAACTCCCTCGGCAAGCAGCTCGGACTTATCGCGAAGGAGCAGGGTCCCAAGATCGTCAGGCAGCAGGGACCGAAGCTGGTGGAGCGGCTGGTCGGATCGCTGTCCACCCGGCGCACGCCCGCGGTGAAGGTGCGCCCGGCCGCGTCCACGCCGGTGCCGACGGCCGAGCGCGCCCGCCAGATCGTGTACTCACCGCAGTTGGACGGCCGCGCCGATCCCGGCGAAATCGTCTGGACCTGGGTGCCGTTCGAGGAGGATCCGAGCAACGGCAAGGACCGGCCGGTGCTGGTGGTCGGGCGTGATCGCCGGACGCTGCTCGGACTGATGCTGTCATCGAAGGCGGACCGGGCGCACGACCCGAACTGGGTCGGCATCGGCAGCGGCAACTGGGATGCCGAGGGCAGGCCGAGCTGGGTCCGGCTGGATCGGGTGCTGGACGTGCCGGAGGCAGGCATCCGCCGCGAAGGGGCGATCCTCGAACGCAAGACCTTCGACCTCGTCGCCCACCGCCTGTGCGCCGAATACGCTTGGCACTGAACGGAATAGCAAACGGGCCCACCGACACCGGGTCGATGGGCCCGACTACTGCGATTCAGGAAAGCAGGTTGCGCGAGCGGCCGAACAGCAGGCCGTACACCAGCGCGCCCAGTGCGCCGCCGATCAGCGGGAACACCACGAACGCCCAGACCTGGCCCATCGCACCGTCCTGATAGGGCGCAACGGCGAGGCTGCGGGCCGGGTTGACCGAGGTGTTGTCCACCGGGATCGAGATCAGGTGGATGACCGCGAGCGTGACGCCGATCGACAGGCCGGCCAGCGGCACATCGGAGAGCTGATCGGTCGAGGCGAGCACCACGAACACCAGCAGCGCGGTCAGCATGACCTCGATGATGATCATCGCGGCCAGCCCGTACCCGTTCTCCAGCACGACCTCACCCATCGGCCCCTTCAGCGCCGACGGACTGTGCTGCCCCCAGCCGTTGGCCCCGAGCCCGTCGGCCGCGCGGTCATAGGACGGCAGGTTCTTCGCCAGCGCGAACAACACCAGCCCGGCCAGGAACCCGCCGATCAGCTGCGCGATCCAATAACCGACCGCGGTGACCACGCTGATCCGCCCGAGCAGCAGATGCCCCACCGTCACCGCGGGATTCACGTGGCAACCGGAGATCGGCCCGATCGCGTAGACGAGGAACAGCAGCGTGAGCCCGAAGGCCAATGCCACCCCCAGCGCCCCCACCCGCGACCCGGCCAGAACGGCGGTGCCGACACCGCCCATCACCAGGACAAACGTGCCGAGCGCCTCCGCGCCCCATTTCTTGCTGTCGGTAATGGGCCCGTACTCGGTGACCTCTTCGACGAATTCTTGAGCCGTTGACATCTGTCCACCTTCCGCGTTCCAGACAAGTAGCTATTGCCAGCCGTGGTATCGCTGAGAAACAGTGCCGTTCAAGATCAACGGATTTATCTGACGGACGCTACGCGAGTCGGGTGATCTCTACAACGACCTCGAGATCGGTGGAGCCACCGCCGGAGAAAATTCCTTTCAACGGCGGCACATCCGCGTAGTCACGGCCGACACCGACGGAGATGTGTTGTTCGTTGATGGCGATGTTGTTGGTCGGGTCATAACCCCACCACATGCCGGTCCAGGCCTCTACCCAGGCATGGGACTGCCCGGCTACGGTCACGCCGATTTCGGCCGCCGGGTTCGGATGCAGATAACCCGAGACGTATCGACTGGGAATGCCCATGCTGCGCAACAGCAGCAGGGTCAGGTGCGCGTAATCCTGGCAGACTCCCTGCCGCGCGGCGAATGCCTGCACCGCGGAGGTGTGTACCGATGTCGTGCCCGCCAGGTAATTCATTTCCCGGTGCACCCATTCCGCAGCGCGGACAACGGCTTTCGCCGGCGGCAATCCTTTCGCCAATTGCCTGGCGATACCGGCAAGCTTCCGATCACTCGGCACGGAGGACGTCGGCGCGAGCATTTCGTCGAACCGATCGGCGACCCGCGGGTCGTGCAATTCATCCCAGTCCAGCTCCTCCGCCGGACCGGCGAACGGCTCGGTCTCCACCACGGACGAGCCGGTGACCTCCAGTTCGGTATGCGGAGCATGCAGATCGAACGCCGTGACCGCCGTCCCCCAGTAGTCGGTATACCGGTAGGAGCGAGTGGACGGCTCGGTCTCGACCCGATTGAGGATCACGTTCTGCCTGCTGTCCGCGCGCGGCGTGAGCCGGGCCTCGTTGAACGACCGCGTGACCGGCGCGTCGTAGACATAGCCGGTGGTGTGCACCACCCGGATTCGCCAGCTCATGCTTCGCCCTCCACCTGCACGTTGCCGTTGCGGTTGTGGTGCAGGTCGGTCCACGCCACCCACGGCGCCGCATGGAAGTACTGCAACGCGATCGCCTCGCTCACCTCGCGGCACGTCTTCTGCAACGACATCAACCGGTTCTGCAAGTCCTCCAACAGCACACCGGGCGGCAGGAATTCGAGCTCGCTCCGCGCGCGCCCCAGCAGCCGCTGCGCCTCATGCCTGGCCCCGACCCGGCTGCTCGGCCGCTGATCCAGTTCGGCCAGACAGGTTTCGGCCACCCGCACCGAGTGGAACACCGAACGCGGGAACAGCCGGTCCAGCAGGATGAATTCGGCGACCAGGTTGGCGTCGAGGGCGCCGCGGTGGGTGCGCAGGTAGGTGTCGTGCGCGCCGGCCGAGCGCAGCACGGTCACCCAGGCGGGCGAGGAGGTTCGGTCGCCCGCGCGCGAAAGCAGCAGCCGGACAGTCATGTCCACGCGTTCGATGGAGCGGCCGAGGAGCAGGAAGCGATAGCCGTCGTCGCGGCTGAGGGTGGAGTCGGACAGGCCGGCGAACATCGCGGCCCGGTCCTGCACGTAGTGGAAGAACTCGTGCGGGCCGAGGCTGCGGGCCGCCTTCTCGGCGACCGCGAGTCCGATGTAGGTGGCGTTCAAGCACTCCCACATCTCGCTGGAGGTCACTTCTCTTGCACCCCTGGCATTTTCGCGCGCGTTGGCGATCGAATCGATGATCGAACCACCGTCGTGACTGAAGGCGACCAGGTCGGTGACCGACCAGACGTCCAGGGTTCCGTCCGGTGGCTCGATACCCAACACCCGCAACAGGACTCGCGAGGTGCGATCCGGGTCGACGGTCGCGTCTTCGAGCAGCTGATGCACCGCGACATCGAGGATTCGCGCGGTGTCGTCAGCGCGTTCGACGTAACGTCCGATCCAGTACAGGGATTCCGCGTTGCGAGCCAGCATCAGCGCGTCACCACCCTTGCCGCGGCGATTGGGTTTGCCGGCACTGCCCGGATAGCCGATCCGATTGCGGCAGTTGGTCTTCCGATAGTCGATGCCCCCGCGTTTGCCGCTGCTCCTGCTGTTGCTGCTGCTGTTGCTGATTCGCCTGCGACGCGGTCAGATCCCGCCCCACCTCCCGCGAATCCGATTGCGGCGGTTCGCCGACCAGTTCCGCCCCGGCCAACTCCCGATCCGCCAGCGAATCCCGTCCCGACAGCACCCAGGTGTCCTTGCTCCCGCCGCCCTGGCTGGAATTGACCACCAGCGAGCCCTCCGGCAGCGCGACCCGGCTCAGCCCACCGGGCAACACCCACACCTCGTCACCATCGTTGACCGCGAACGGCCGCAGATCGACATGCCTTGGTACCAGCTCGTTTCCGACCTTCGTCGGCACCGTCGACAACTGCACCACCGGCTGCGCCACCCACCCGCGCGGATCCGCCTTGATCCGCCTGCGCGCGGCCTCCAGTTCCCGCGGCGACGCATCGGGCCCGATCACGATGCCGTACCCGCCGGACCCCTCCACCGGCTTGACCACCAGCTCGCCGATCCGATCGAGCACCTCCGCGCGCTCGTCGTCGAGCCAGCAGCGATACGTATCAACGTTCGGCAGCACCGGCTTCTCGTTGAGGTAGTACTCGATGATCGTCGGCACATACGCGTAGATCAGCTTGTCGTCCCCGACCCCGTTGCCGACCGCACTGGAGATCACCACATTCCCCGCCCGCGCAGCATTGAGCAGCCCCGCGACGCCGAGCACCGAATCCGGCCGGAAATGCATGGGATCGAGGAATGTGTCGTCGATCCGGCGGTAGATCACATCGACTTGCCGCTCACCCGCCGTGGTCCGCATGTACACGACGTTGTCGCGGCAGAACAGGTCCCGCCCCTCGACCAGCTCCACGCCCATCTGCCTGGCCAGCAGCGAATGCTCGAAATACGCCGCGTTGTACACCCCGGGCGTCAGCACGACCACCGTCGGATCGGCTTCGTTCGGCGCGGCCGACGCCCGCAGCGCCGCGAGCAGATGACTCGGATAGTCCCCGACCGCCCGCACCCGGTGCGAGGAGAACAGATCCGGGAAGACCCTCGCCATGGTCCGCCGGTTCTCCATCACATACGAAACCCCGGACGGCGACCGCAGATTGTCCTCGAGTACCCGGAAGTCGCCGCGCTCGTCCCGGATGAGATCGATGCCCGCCACATGAATCCGCACCCCGTTCGGCGGCACCAGCCCCGCCGCCTCGCGGTGGAAGTGCTGACACGAGGTGACCAGGCGTTTCGGTATCACCTCATCGCGCAGGATGTTCTGCTCGCCGTACACATCGGCGAGAAACAGCTCCAGCGCCACCACCCGCTGCTTGATGCCGCGCTCGAGCTTGGCCCACTCCGCGGCCGCGATCACCCGCGGCACCAGGTCCAAGGGGAACGGGCGTTCCTGACCGGACAGCGAGAAGGTGATGCCCTGGTCGATGAACGCGCGATCCAGCGCTGCGGCACGCGCCGCGAGGTCGGACACGTCGATCGGGGCGAGGGCGGCGAACAGCCCCTTGTACGGCTGTCGCACCCGGCCTGCGCCGTCGAACATCTCGTCGAACGCGTTCGCATAGCGCCCGGGGCGATAACCCTCGAATAGCCCGGGCGGTGCGACCTTGCCGTTGCCGCCCGCCCGCCCGTTCGTACCGACCGGTCCGGACGCGGCGGATCGCGCCGAACGTGGCGGGGAGGCGGGAGTCATGCAAAAATCGTGCTACACGCAGCAGCAATGCTGTGTGTGACACAGGTAAATTTCTCGCATCATAAGTCCGCCGCCGACGACATATCCCGCTCCCCCACCGACCGGTCGGTGCGCTGAGGGCGAGACGGTCCGGTGCTGATTTCGTGCGCCGAGCGGCGGCTGGTATCCTCGACCTTCGGCGTTGCGTTACCCCTTTTCCAGGGTGCGACGCACGCGTAAGAACTTTTCCGGCACAAACCACTCAGCGACAGGAACACGAGGAAACAGGCGTGGCCAACATCAAGTCCCAGTTGAAGCGGATCCGTACCAACGAGGAAGCGCGCAAGCGTAACCAGTCGGTCAAGTCCTCGCTGCGCACCGCGATCCGCAGCTTCCGGGAAGCCGCCGCGGCCGGCGACAAGGAGAAGGCCGCCGCGCAGCTCCAGTCCGCGAGCCGCAAGCTCGACAAGGCTGCCTCGAAGGGCGTCATCCACGCCAACCAGGCGGCCAACAAGAAGTCGGCCCTCGCGCTGGCTCTGAACAAGATCTGATTTCCCCGGTACCGCTCCGGTACCACAGGCATTGACGCAGCCGCCGTGGCCTCGACGACCACGGCGGCTTTTGTCGTGCTCATCCCCCGGTCAGCGCACTGTTCCCGCTAGGGATTGCGGATCGGCCCACAGCCTGTCGGTGGTTCCAGCTACCATTCGGCGCATGGTTACCGTTTACGCCAATCAGACCGTGGTCCGTGGCGAGGATCTGCCCGACGTGATCCGCGCCGCCGAGGTCCTCGGCCTCGGGGTGAAGATCGAGAACGTGATGGTTCCCATCGACGATGAGGGCAATTACTCGTTGGAATGGGTGGTCACGCGCGACGACGAAGTGCCTGTGTACGACGACTGGGAGGGCCGCTATGAGGAGTCCGAGGACGACGAAGAGGAGCTAGTACTCAGCTCTGTGGAGTGAGTCCTGGCGATGTCCGATCGACCAACGGCGCCGGATCGGCCGCAAGCCGGTCCAGCGCCGTCTGAGAATCCGCATCGGCCGCGCGATAGATGACGATGCGCTGGTCCGGATCCTGCAGCGGCATCAGGACCTCGTAATTGACCACCACGCGCCCGACCGTCGGATGCCGCAGCGGCTTGGCCCCGCGTCCGTTCACCTTCACATCGTGCTGAGCCCAGGCCTGCGCGAACTCCGGGCTGTCGGTGAACTCGGCGATCAGATCGCTGAGCACCTGGTCCTCGGGATGCGCCGCCCAGGCCGCCCGCAGATCGGCGATGCCCTCGCGGATGATCCGCTCGCGCTCCACGTAGAAATCACGCATGCTCGGCTCCATCAGGCACAGCCACATGGTGTTGCGATGCCGCGGCGGCAGCGTGTCGAAGTCGATGATCAGCCGGGCCATCTCCCGATTCCAGGCCAGGATGTCGTAGCGATGGTTGACCAGCATCGCCGGTAGCGGCGAAAGATCGTGCACCAGCATGGCCAGCGCGGGGGCGGGCACCGTGCTCGGCTTGCCCGCGTTCGGCGGCCGCTGCTGGGCCAGATCGAACAGGTAGGCGCGCTCGTCGGCATCCAGCCGCAGCGCCTTCGACAGAGCCTCCAGCACGTCCGCGGACGGACGCAAGCCGCGTCCCTGCTCCAGCCGGACGATGTAGTCGGTGCTGACCCCGGCCAGCTCCGCCACCTCCTCGCGCCGCAGCCCCGGCGTGCGCCGCGCCTGCCTGCGCGCGGGCAGCCCGAGTTCACCCGGCATCAGGCGTTCGCGCCGGTCCCGAAGGAACGCCGCCAACTCGTGGGTCGGATTCGCGGCGCGCACCGGCCCGCCATTGCCGCTCGGTCGTGCGCCGGCACCGTTCGTCGCGTTCACCGTTCCAGTCATCGCCTTCGATATTACGGCTGCATAGGACTGGCTTTCCCAGGAAGAAGCTTCCCTTACCCATCCACTCGCACCGTTCCAGACTGGGTTTCATCACCAAGGACGCACCAACGACAAAGGAGCTGGACATGTCCGGAGCCCGCACCCTCGATACCTACCGGCTGCTCGGCCGCTCGGGTCTTCGGGTGTCTCCGCTGTCTCTCGGCACGATGACCTTCGGCGCCGACTGGGGCTGGGGTGCCGATAAAGACGAGGCGCGCAAGATCTTCGACACCTACCTCGATCGCGGTGGAAACTTCATCGACACCGCGAGCCAGTACACCAACGGCACCTCCGAGCAACTGCTCGGCGAATTCACCGCAGACAATCGCGAAAGCCTGGTGCTGGCAACGAAATACACGATGCTGCGCCGCCCCGGCGACCCCAATTCCGGTGGGAACAACCGCAAGAGCATGTTCGCCTCGGTCGAGGCCAGCCTGCGCAAGCTCAACACCGACTACATCGATCTGCTCTACCTGCACGCCTGGGATTTCATGACCCCGGTCGACGAAATCCTGCGTGGCATGGACGATCTCGTGCGGGCGGGCAAGGTGCTCTACGTCGGCATCTCCGACGCGCCCGCCTGGCAGATCTCGCGCATGCAGACCATCGCCGACCTGCGTGGCTGGTCACCGCTGATCGCCTTGCAGATCGAATACAGCCTGGCCGAGCGGACCGTCGAACGTGACCTCATTCCGATGGCTCGCGAGCTCGGACTCGGCGTCATCCCGTGGTCGCCGCTGGCCGGCGGCGTGCTCACCGGCAAGTACACCCGCGAGGACCTGGTCCACGAGGCCGCGGCCTCACCCCAGGGCACCCGCAAGGACGTGGTCGCCGCCCAGGGCTCGCTCACCGAGCGCGCGCTCGACATCGCCGACGTGGTCAAGGAGATCGCCGGCGAGCTCGGCAAGACGCCCGCCCAGATCGCGCTCGCGTGGACGCTGCGCAATCCCGGGGTCGCCTCGCCGATCATCGGCGCCCGCACGGCCGCCCAGCTGGAGGACAATCTCGGCGCCCTCGACGTCGAATTCGATGCCGCACAACTGGATCGGCTGGCGCAGGTCAGCGCGATCGAGCTCGGCTTCCCGCACGACATGCTGGCGCGGCCGATGACCCGCAACGTCATCTCCGGCGATCTGAAGGTCGTTGGGCGCTCCTGAGCGACGGGTATTACGCGGTGGTGCGGGCCAGGCTCGCACCACCGCGTCGTGCTGTGCGGTGAATTTCACCGGCGCGCGTCGTCAGTATCGGTGACGACACCGAACCGGAGGACACAGTGGACCGAGATCAGATCCTGGCCTGGGTGCGAGCCGAACGGCTCAGCCTCGCCGACTTCTTCGCCGAGCTGGACGAGCACGAGTGGGACGTGCGGTCGCTGTGCCCCGACTGGACCGTGCACGAGGTGCTCGCGCACGTCACGCTGTCCAGCACGGACACCCTGTGGGGAACGCTCGTCGGGATCGTCCGGGCGCGCGGTGATTGGAACCGGATGAACACCGACCAGGCGCGCGAACACGCGGCACGGTTCACCTCCGCGGAGCTGATCGAGCAGTTGCGGCAGTCGGCCGGGTCCGCTCGTCGTTCGCCGGGCGCAAGTCCGCTGGATCCTTTGGTGGACATGCTGATTCATGGACAGGACGTCGCACGCCCGCTCGGCAGGGTGCGTGCGGTGCCCGCCGAGCAGGGCGGCGCGGCGCTCGACCATGTCCTGCGCAGTCCGTTCTACGGTGCGCGCAAACGGTTGCGCGGGATTCGATTGACCGCGACGGACGCGGACTGGACGGGCGGCAACGGACCCACGGAGATCAGCGGGCCGCTGAGTGATCTGCTGCTCGTCGCGACCGGACGTACCGCCGGCCTCGCCGCCCTGACCGGACCGGGAGTGCAGCGGCTCACGGCCGCGCTGTGAAGGTTGTTCCGAGGAAAATGGCTCGACACGCGCGCTAGCGTTCTCGCTATGGATCTTGTGGCACGGGCCTACAGCAGCCCCGATGCGCAAAAGCTGATCGCCGAGCTGCAACAGGAGTACGTGGTCCGCTACGGCGGCCCCGACGCCACCCCCACCGATCCGACCGAGTTCGAACCGCCCCTCGGCGCCTTCCTCGTCGGCTATCTCGACGGAACCCCGGTCGCCTGCGCCGGCTGGCGTTCCCGCGACGGCGACGACCCCGGCTTCCGCGACGGCGACGCCGAACTCAAACGCATGTACGTCGCCGCGGAAGTCCGCGGCCGCGGACTGTCCAGGCAACTACTGGCCGCCATCGAACACAGCGCCACCGCCGCCGGCCGCCGACGCCTGGTCCTCGAAACCGCCGACCAACAACCAGAAGCCGTCAACCTCTACACCTCCGCCGGCTACCACCCAATCCCCGGCTTCGGCCTCTACCTCGACGAACCGGGCAGCCACTACTTCGGGCGAGAACTGCCTTAAGGCGTGATCCGTTCTACCGAAGAACACCACTATCGATCACGCCGGTGAGTTGGGCGCGATCAATTGACGCAGGGGATGCTGTCGCCAGTGATGGTGGCGGACACGGGGTTTCCGGCATCGGGTGTTGGGGTTGGGGATTCGGTGGGGGCGGTGGTTTGGGGGCGGGGCGGGTTGTACAGGGCGGCGGTGGGGTCTGGGTCGCCGAAGGCGGTGCGGACTTCGCGGCGGATGGCGGCCGGGTCGATGATGTTGACGTCTTGGCCGTTGATGTTGTCGTAGCGGAGTACCGGAAGTGTGCGGAATTCGATGGCCGGACTGTCGGATGTGCCCAGGGTGCGCAGGAAGTCGGTGATGTTCCAGCCGTCGGACAGCACGATGTTGCGGTGCGCGACGTCCATCAGCGCGGACAGCTTGCCGACGTCGGTGAACGTGCCCGCCTTGCGCAGATCCAGCGCGACCGAGGTGAGGAAGGCTTGCTGACGGTGGGTCCGGTCGAGGTCACCGTTCGCCAAACCGTGGCGCTGCCGGACGAAGGCCAGCGACTGAGCGGGATCGAGCCGCTGCCTGCCCGCCGGGAATTCGGCGCCGGAGTAGTAGCTGTCGTTCACCGGCTTGTTGAGACAGACCTCGACACCGCCGAGCGCCTTGGCCAGGTCGTAGAAGCCGGCCAGGGTGACCTCGGCGAACCGATCGATCGGCGCCCCGGTCAGGTCGCGCACCGCCTGCACGATCGACGCCCGCCCCGCCTCGCGCCCCGCACGCTCCAACGCCTTGCTGTCGGTCACGCCCTGGTTGATCAACTGGTCCTGGACCGCGGCCTTCTTCAGTCCGTACGCTTCCTTGATCTTTATCTTGGTGTAGCCGGGAATGCCGGCCACCTGCACGTAGTCGTCGCGCGGAATCGAAACCGCGACAATCTTTTTCATATCCGCCGGAATGTGCACCAGGATCAGCGTGTTCGCGTTGTACCCGCCTTCCTCACCGTCTCCCGCGTGCAACTGATCGAGAATCTCCTTCGGCAGATCATTCCCGTCCTGATCCTTCCGGGTATCCAACCCGATAAGCAGCACATTCACATCACCGGCCAATGACCGCGGAGCATCCACCCCCAACGCCGCCGACCTGGTGAACCCCCTATCGAACCGCCCCTCGGTCGCCCACCCCACCGCGGTCCCGGCCAGCACCGCCACCGATACCCCACCGGCGAGAACCTTCAGCACCGTTCGCCCCACCCGCCGCTGCGGCGGCCGATGCGCACCACCACTGCGCCGCCGGCCGCGCCAAGCACGGACCCGCCGGGAATCCTCAACCGGAAAGTCCGGTGCAGTTCGCTCGTCCATAATCAAATCCAGTTTGACACGATTTGATTAGCCATCAATTAGCCGAATTCGTCACAAACGCATCCATCAGGCCTTCGAAAGCCCGAACTCGGCGCCCAGCATCGCCATTCCGAAAGACCTGTCGAGAACAGACAAACCTCACTCGACGTCGCGATCTACGGCAACACGCGACCGACCATCGAAATCGCCTAAGCCAGCAGGTTTGCTCGATCCTCGGCTATTGAGTTCTCCCTCACATGTGTCCCACCACACATGCCACTACCCCTAATCGGGTGTCTCAGACCGAATACTGCGCCACATCCCAGAACTAGATCTCACCCAGCGAACCGAACGGCATGGCGAATAACGAGCAATGGATACGACGACAATCGCAGCACCAGCCGAACACACCAACAGACCCTCAATAGGGCCGCCCTTTCCCACTAGATCGCCCTACACCCAAGGGCGACCCACGCTCAACGGGACATGACGGCAGGGCTACTCGCACAATGCCTCCACCAGGTCCCGTTGAGCATGGTCGCCATCCTGGCCATTGCGACTGGATCGATGGGCGGCCTCGACGACGTTGGACAGGCTGAAGTTCCTGGGCGAATTCCACCGCAGGCCAACGACTTCGATTGCATGCAGCCCATTAGGACACAGCCAATACCCTGTACAGACCGATCAGCTCCCTGCAAACTGGTCGACTCCTACGGGACGCGCAATCCTAGTGCGAGTCAGTTACTTTCACTCTTGACGCGGCATTCCCCTGAATGAGGGTCCACAGCTACGGCCGACCAGGCAGGTCGATTTGCGGTGAGACCAGCCCACTCTGACCAGGACGCCACCCTAGGGCGAGTACCGGCTCACCGTGCGCGCCGGAGGGCCATGGCGATCACCGCGCCCTCACGTGCGGCGCGCGCCGCACGTGAGGTCCAGTTCCTCGCACCACATCGCAGCTGATCGTCCGCGTCCAGGCCAGGAGGCCTGCGAAGGCGGTCGCGTCCAAAGCGGCTGGTCAGCTCGTAGGTGGCGGCCGGATGGATGCCCAGCCGCGGTCAGCCTGCGGAGTGTAGGTCCAGGATTTGGGTGAGGGCGTGTTCGAGGGCGTAGTTCGCGTCGGCGGCGCCGCCCTTGACGTCGGCGTTGAGGGCGGCGACGACTTGGAGGGCGGAGCCGATGGTGGTGGGGGTCCAGCTGCGGGCCTGGGCTTGGGCCTTTTTGACCTTCCAGGGGGGCATGCCGAGTTGCTGGGCGAGCTTGAACGGGTCGCCGCGGCCTGCGGAACCGACGCGGGCGATCGTATGCACGGAGTCGGCGAGGGCGTCGGCGAGCAGCACGTGCGGGACGCCGCGGTCGTTCGCCCAGCGCAGGGCCTCCATCGCGCCCGGACGGTCGCCGGTGACGGCGAGCTCGGCCACGTCGAAACCGGTGACCTCGGCTTTGCCCGAGTAGTACTGATGGACGGCGGCGACGTCGATCTTGCCGCCGGTGTCGGCGGCCAGCTGCGAGCAGGCGGCAGCCAGCTCGCGCAGATCGGAGCCGACGGATTCCAGCATCGCCTGCACGACGTCACCCGCGACGCGCACGCCGGCGTTGCGGAACTCGCCGCGCACGAACTCCACCCGCTCGGTCGATTTGGTGATCTTGGCGCAGTCGTGCACCACCGCACCGGCCTTCTGCAGCGCAGGCACCAGTGCCTTCGCTCGTCCGCCACCCGAATGCAGCACCACGAGCACCACGCCCTCCGGGGGATCACCCGCCGCGGCGGTGATCACCGCGACCGCGTCCTTGCCCGCCTCGGCCGCCGACTCCAGGATGATCACCCGGTCCTCGGCGAACAACGACGGACTCAGCAACTCCGCCAGTTCCGCGGTGCTCGCGTCCCCCGCCCGCATCCGATCGATCGGCACCGCCTCGGCATCCGGCGCGAGCGCCCGTACCTGCGCGGTGACTTCTCCCACCGCGCGCTCGACCAGCAGTTCCTCGTCCCCCAGCACCAGGTGCAGCGCGGGTCGCTCGCTCATGACGCCACCTCGCCGGCGGTAGCCTCCGCCATCGGCGAAGGCACGCCGTGTCGTTGGTTCACTCGCTGACGCTCGCTGGGCTCGGTCACGGCAGCGATCCTACGGTCCCCCACCGACAGACCCGCGCCGCAGGTTCCGCGTGTTCACCGAGCACCCCGCAGGACCCGCCAACTCGCGTCGACGACACGCCAGGTCAGCTCCCGATCGAGGCGGTCGAAGTGTTCTCCCCGATACGTTCGCGGAAGCCACAGCAGCGGGTCAGCGAGTGCCACCCCGAACGGCGTTTCCACCGCCGTGCCGAAAGCCGTTGCCCGGTAGCGAGTTCCGGTCTCGACCTCGACCACGACCACGGTCGGGCCAGCGGTTCCGTTGTATTCGCCGCACGAGACGACCAAGTATGGCGCGCGTTCGCCGATCAGCGCTGCGGGAGCGGAGATGAATGTCGCCCTGTTTCACGAGGCTCCGTCGCAACGGTGGTCCGCTTTCCACGCGGCGAGGCCGTCGCGGATCGCGCCGGACTTCCGGGCAAGCCGCTCCGGGTCCGCGGCCTCAACCTCCCGCACCATACGAACGTGCTCATCGAACTCCCGGCGGAGCGACTTCTCCTCGATGGTCCTGGCCGCGAATGCCGTGAGCGTGATCCTGCCGGTCTCGGCGGCCGACTTGGCCGCATCGACAAGATCTGCGCGTAGCCGCATACTCACAGGCTTTCTCACCTCCTTCCACGCTACGTAGTTCTTCACGGGTTGTAATGCGGGTTGCTGTACACCGTGTGCGGGTCGTCATCGCGCACTCACCACGCGCAGCGATTGCCCCTCTCCCAGGACGAGGACGTCGCCGAGCTGGTCGGTCCGGGCGATGGTGGTGCCGAGTGCGGATAGCTCCGTGAGGATTCCCGCATTCGGGTGACCGAAGGTGTTGTCGGCGCCGACGCTGATCACGGTCAACCGTGGGTGCACGGCCGCGAGGAATTCGTTTGTGGTGGTTCTCGATCCGTGGTGGGGGAGCTTCAGGACGTCTGCGCGGAGAGATACGCCGGTGTCGAGCAATGCACGTTGCGCGGGAGCCTCGATGTCCCCGGTCAGCAGGATTCGGCCGGCGGGGGTGCTCGCGGCCAGGACGATCGAACGATCGTTGGCGTCATCGGCCTCGGCACCAGGAGTGGGCCGCGACCCACCCGGCGCTGGCGCGAGCACCGCCAATTCGACTGCGCCGAAGCGGAATACCTGTCCGGCCGAAAGCGCTAGCAACGAGATATCAGCTTCTCGCGTTACCGCCAAAACCCGAGCCAGTCCGTCGACTCGCGCACCACGCCGCAACCCCGAACCACGCGAATCACCTGACGAGGGTCGCTCGTGCGGCACCGCGCACCGCTCTCCAGTCGGTTGACATGAATCACCGACCATCTGGCATAGCGCGGCAATCTCCCCAACTGACCGGCCGCTTCCGAAGTCACCATTATGTTCGGACGAATCATGTTGCACCTGTGGCGAAGTCGATCCGTGCACGAATTCACAGCCACTGCCTGATCCGGTTTCATGCGCACGACCACCCGTCGAGCCGGAACCCGATTGTGCAGCAGGCTGCATTCCCTCGGCGACCGCAGTATTACCTGCATTCGGTGCCAACCCTTCGAGCTCATGCGGTCCAACTGCCACCGCCGCAACGGCGCGCCCGTCCACCGCTCCACTGATACCTCCGATGTGATCGGCGTGCGGATGCGTCAACACCAGTAGCGCGATGCGAGATATACGCAAGCGGTCCAGACAATTCCGCATCGGACGCGCCTCCGGACCGACATCGATCACCACCGCGGTGCCCGCCCCGACGGACAGGACGAACCCGTCACCTTGCCCCACGTCGCAGGCGGCCAGCACCCAGCCGGCAGGTGGCCAGCCGGGATGCCAGATCCGCACCGGTATCACCACCGCCGCGACACCGAACGCCACAGTCAAAACCACTCTGCGCAGGACAGCGAAGCGCAATACGAGAATGCCTACCGCAACGACCACGCAGGCGATCACCCCGCCGAGCGGTCCGCCAGGCACCTCGACCGACGAGCCCGGCACGTCGGCGACGTGCTCGGCGACGAACAGCAACCACCACATCGGCGGTGCGGCACAACGCACGACGAGCACGGCTGGCGGCAGCCAGACGCAGGCCAGCACCGCGCCGACAGCACCGATCACAGTGATCGGCGCAATAACCGGCTCCACCAAGACATTCGCGACGATCGCAACCAGATTGACCTTCCCGTCCAAGGCGACCATCAGCGGGGTGGTGACCACGAAAGCACCTGCTGCCACGGCAACGATCTCGGCGGGCACCCGCCGCCAACCCCGCGCCCGTAACCAATCCGCCCAACTCGGCGCCAGCAGGATCAATCCGGCCGTCGCGCCCACCGACAGGGCGAAGCCGACGGAAACCGCGAGTGCCGGCCACACGGCGAGCAGTCCGATGATTGCCGCGCACAGTGCGGGCAGCGCCTGTTTCCGACGCCCGGTCACCAACGCCAGCAACGTGATCGCGCCCATCGCCCCGGCCCGCAACACACTCGGATCGGGTCGCGCGATGATCACGAACATCACCAACGCCGCGGCGGCGATCAGCGCCCCGGCGCGTGGACCTAGAGTCAGCACCCGCACGGCCAAGAGCACCGCTGCCAGCAGGATCGTGAAATTGGCACCGCTGACCACACAAAGATGCTCCAGACCTGCGATTTCGAACTCCTCGCGAAGTTCGTCAGGCAGTGCGGACGTATCTCCGTCGACCAACGCGGGCAACAATCCGGCCGGTTCGGCAGGTAACGCGCGGGAGGCCGCGGTAGCGAAATCCGTTCGCACGGAATGGGCTACCCGCTGCCACCACGGCAACCCACCAACGGGCCGCGGCGGACCATGCGCAAGCAACATCACCACCGTCAGATCGCGACGCCCCGGCAAATCCACCCGCGCCGGAAATTCGACCGCCTGCCCCGGCACCAGCTCAGCCCACGCGTCACCGGACGCCAGAACAACCACCGACCCACCGGCCCGCACCGTCGTCTCCCCGAGTCGGTACTCGTCCAAACTGCCCCGCACCACCCACCGACTACCCCCGAACGACTTGCCGCGCACCGCCTTCGGATCACCACTGGGCGTCACCACCACCCGCACCGACATCCCCGCCGCATTCCGCAACGGATGCGTAGCCACCCGATGCTCCCGCCACGCCGCGGCCACCGCGAACCCCGCTGCCAACAACACCGCGGCCAACGCCACCACCGCAACAGCCCGCCGCCGCTCCCCTCGATGCGCCATCCCCCACAACAACAAGACCCACAACCCGATCGCCACCAGCACCAGCGCGGCCGCGAGCAGCACCCCCGCCACCCATCCCGCCGTCAAGGCGACAAGCGTTGCGCCCCAACAACAAACCGCCGCAGGCAACAGTCGAGCATCAAGCACCTCCGGCTCATCATCAACTCCCGGATCTCCGCTGTCGCCCTGCCCGTTCTCCCTTCGCCGGCCCGCTACCCTCCGACCGACATCACCCAAAACTCGACCGCTAACCCACCCCGCACCACGGCGACTCGTGTCCCTCCCATCGCTGTGCCGCCCGACCTCGAGTTCGTCACGGTCTTCAATCTGACGACCCCGGTCGAACTCCGCACCGCCAGAAATGTCGACATGGGCGCTCGCCCCAGCCACCTCGAGGACAGCGCTACGACGTCGACTACCCGTGCGGTCTTCGTTCCTCCTCGAACCGGCGTCGAAATCGCCGCCCCGCTCACTGCGGGTACCGAGTCCATCCCGCGGACCAGCATGCCGACCAGGGGCAACCAGACCACCGCCCGATCGCGGTAATCCTGCTGTTGGACCGAACTTTTCGCGAGACGAGTGAGACCGCGCGCTCATGTCGCCGCCCGTCCACCGCGTGCACCGGGTCCGGTTCCACGCTCCGCGATCGGACCACGCGCTGTCACGTTCTCACCGCATCGCCGAGATCTCGACGCCGGTTCGGCGCCTGCCGAGAGCGCGACTCCGCCGCCGCCGACCTCATACCTTCACCAGCTCACGCAGGCGGGCGAGGCGAGCGGGGCCGATGCCGTCTACTTGGCCGAGTTGGGTTACGTCGGTGAAGCGGCCGTGGGCGGTGCGCCAGGTGATGATGGCTTTGGCCATTACGGGACCGATGCCGGGCAGGGCTTCCAACTCGGATTCGGTTGCGGTGTTGAGATCGACGCGGCCGGAAGTGGTTGGCGGGTTGGCGGATCCGGATGGCGAGGTCGAGGGCCGGCCGCCTGCGTTGATTGTGGTGCTGCCGAGTTTCGGTGGACCTGGGTTGGGACCGGGTGGACCTACGAGGACCTGGTCGCCATCGGTCAATCGCTGGGCCAGGTTGAGACCGGCGAGGTCGGCGCCGTCCTGGGCACCGCCCGCCGCGGTCAGGGCATCGGCGACGCGTGATCCGGCGGGGAGCCGTACCAATCCGGTGCGGTGCACCAAGCCGACGACGCTGACGACCAATTCGGCGCCTGCCGCCATATTCGTTTCGCCCGGAACCGGCTCGGCCACAGGCGATCCGGCCGCGCTCGGCGGTTCCGCACCCGCCACGCGCGCGACGACGGGGGCCGTGGTGGTGCGTACGGCGGGCACCGGCGGCACCGGGCGGGCAACGGGTCGCTCCTGAAATATGACGACGGCGGCAATCACCATCGCCACCACACCGAGCGCCAGCAGCGTGCAGATGCCGCGGCGGCCGGGATCGAGCCGAGCGCCTCGAAAACGCTCCGGCACAAGGCGATTCCGCCATCCTCGAGCCGAATCAGGCTCGTCCAGCCAGCCGGGTGAGCGCACCTCGCCGAAGTCGTCGTCATCATCGTCCGGCTCAGCCGGCAGCTCCGCGAGATCCCACCGCCCCGCGCGTGCGGAACGCGCGGCACCGGCATTCAGCTCGGCAAGATCAAACCGCCCCACCCGCCGGGACACCCCGTTCGCACCCCAGCCTGCCTGGCCCAACCGCCGTCCTTCTGACGACTCGGCATCCACCGATTCCAAGTCCGGACTCGCTTCACCCCGTCGCTCGTCCGCATCCGGCACGCCATCCACCGACTGGTCCACATCGGGCACGCCGTCCACCGGCAACTCATCGCGTACCCGTACCTCCGTGCCTGCGGGGAACCCCGCACTCTCATCCGACTCAACCGAGCGCCGAGCCGCATTCCGAGCGGCAGCCCTCGAGGACCCACTCCGTGCCGGGAAGACCGTTTCCTCAGTCCACATTGATTTTTCGGGTAATACCGCTGTCTTGCCACCACCCCAGGCAGCCGACCGCCCGCCCGCACCCCGCCCCAGACCCACCGGTGCTCGCCCGTACACCGAATGCATATCGGTCCCTTTCCACCGGTTACGTGCCGGTTCGCCCAATCCGCCCGGCGTGGGTAGCGCACCGAGTTGCGCCCGACGACCACCGAGGGGACGCGAAGCTTCGCCCGCGCCCGCGATCCCCGTCCGGCTGGCACCGACGCGGCTCGTCAGTGCGCCGAGCCGTCGCTGAATCCGCTCACGTTCGTCCTGTCGTGACATGAGGGCGACGCTAGCCCCCGACCGCGCCGAAAGATCCCGAGCGACCAGGCAATTCGGCTCATCTGTTGACAACCGCCCGGGTGTGGACAACTCGCCGACGCGCGCGGATCGATCGTCGGGCGTGGCGGGCGCCGAGGTGCAAAACTTGCCCGGTGATCCGATTCCGCTTCGGCTTGTCGCCGCTGGACCGAGTCGGACCGTGGGGAGATCAGTACCGGACTCTGCACTGGTTCGCGCTCACCGAGGGTTGGTACTACATCGATCTCGGCGACCATGAGCTACTGCGCTTTTCCGAGCGCACAACCGACCTGCTCCGGTCCCAAGCCGGACACCGGGAGATGCCGCACGACTGCTATGTCGAGTATTACGTGGCCCGGCTCTGGGAGGACGTACTCACGTTGCTACCCGGCGCACTGGAACCGGCGCCGGGCGACCTGATCGGCTTCGTCGGCGCCGAATCGACGAACTGGTCGTGGGCGGACACACCCGAGGTCGACGCCGCGTCGACCTGGTACGGCGACCGCACGCTCGACACCGGGTACCTGTGGTTCGGGCCGCACATCCGGTGGTGGCGAACGGTCGACGGCGACTCCGATTCCGTCACTGTCGCTTGGCGTTACCCGATAGATCCGGAGAGCGAAATCGAGTTCACCGGTCCCTCCTCCGGCAGCGTCAGCGTGTCTACCGACGAATTCCGCACAGCCGTAGTCGAATTCGATCGATCGCTGATGTCCGCGATGAGCGATCGGGTCCGTGAGTTCGAAGCATCCGGTCCGCCCGCGGGTATCGAGATCGATCTCGACCTATTGCTGCACGAGCACGCGGATCGAGCGCGCTGGCTGGCGCTGGCGCAGACGCGTCGACCCGACACAGACTGGGACGCGGTTCGCATCGGCGCCCGAACCCTGCGTCAATCCGACTCCGCGACTTGCTGATCGGACAGTTCCCTGGCGTAGCAATTCGACAGCGGCAGAACCTCGTAGGGCGGGAAGATGGGGATCCGGTGGTATCCACTGCGCTCGTAGAACCGCACGGCCTCCGGTTGCAGATGACCGGTCTGCAAGATCAACCGCGGTAGACCTTGTTCGCGCGCAGCATCTTCCGCCGCGGCCAGCAGCAGCGGTGCGACACCGGACCCTCGATGACCCGGTCGCACGAACATCCGTTTGAGCTCCAACTCACCCGCGTTCCAGCGCACCGCGGCATGCCCGACCGGCTCCCCCGAATACACGACAAAAGTCCGATGCACTGTATCCGGATCGACCGCATTCGGATTCACCCGCAACGTCTCCGCCAGATACGCATATCGCGGCCCCACCTCCGCCGCCATCTCCGCCCGCAAGACCTCCGCGTCCGGATGCCCCCACTCAACTACCGCCACCCGCAACGCCGACCGAACCGACTGCCCCGCAGAACCCGTCACCCGGCCACGCTAACCACCACCCCCACCCCACACACCCCTTCCACTCACCCCGATTATTGTCCGCACTCAGCTAGCTCCCCATCTCGAGACGCCGCCCGATCATCAACCCCGCCGAACACCCACCGAGCAGACACTCGCCAAATGCCACCCCCGGCATCAACCCCTGACCTTCGCCTCAGCCCCGTCCCCCTCACGGTTCAGATAACCACCCAACGGGACATGACAACGGCGCCACTCGACATTTCACTCACCCACGTCCCACTCGATGCGGGAACGAGCGCCGAAGGGGGCATGGTCGTGGCGCCTCTCGCGTTCGGCGCTGGCCATGCCCCGATCAACGCAGCCGGTCCGACTCGCCGACGCCGGCCGGACTTCCTCCCTGAGCGGGCCACACCGAGAGCCACTTCCCACGCATCACCGCAGCCACGTCCCACTCACCGAGTACACACCCATCGAACGGCACACCACCGAGCCATCACCTGACCTTTCACTCAACCAAGTCCCACTCGCGTAGCAATCGGCACCCAACGGGACATGACCACAGCATTAGTCGACACTCGGCTCAACCAAGTCCCACTCGCGTAGCAATCGGCACCCAACGGGACATGACCACAGCATTAGCCGACACTCGGCTCAACCAAGTCCCACTCGCGTAGCAATCGGCACCCAACGGGACATGACCACAGCATTGGCCGACACTCGACTCAGCCACGTCCCACTCGCCGAACCAGCAGACACCCAACGGGACACCACCACAGCATTGGCCGACATTCGGCTCGACCACGTCCCACTCGCCGAACCAGCAGACACCCAACGGGACACCACCACAGCATTAGCCGACACTCGGCTCAACCACGTCCCACTCACCGAACCAGCAGACACCCAACGGGACACCACCACAGCATTAGCCGACACTCGACTCAACCACGTCCCACTCACCGAAGCAGCAGGCACCCAACGGGACATGACCACAGCATTAGCCGACGTTCAGCTCAGCCAAGTCCCACTCGCCGAAGCAGCAGACACCCAACGGGACATGGCCGGGGCATTACTCGGCATTTGGCTCGGCAAGGTCCCGCTCGACGTTGGGATAGGCACCCGACGGGACATGGCGGTAGTGCTAGTCGACAATTGGCTCAGTCTGGTCTCGCTCGCCGTGTAGAGGAGCGTCGAACGGGGCAGGGGGCGGCGCGGGCTGAGTTGGTGAGGTTCTGTGCGGGGTTAGGCGCAGCCGCCGGGGAGGACTAGGACGCCTACGGCGCCCAGACCTAGGTGGACGCCCAGGGCGGGGCCGAATTCGGCGATGATCAATTCGCGGATGCCGGGGATGAGTTCGCGGAGTTGGGCGGCGACGGTTTGGGCGGCTTCTTCGGCGCCGAGGTGTTGGACGGCTACGGCGGCGCCGTCCTCGCCGGCCGCGTCTACCGCCGCGGCGACGAGTTTCGCGAAGGCCTTGGAGCGGGTGCGGACTTTTTCGCGGAGCTCGAGGCGGCCCGCCACGATGTGGAGTAGTGGTTTGGTGACCAGATCGCTGCCGAAAAAGGCTGCGGCGGAACTCAATCGGCCGCCTCGGCGTAGTTGCTCGGTGCGGTTCACCAGGATGAAGGTGCGGGCTCGGCCTGCGGCGGACACCGCGGTGTCGTAGACGACGTCCAGGGACGCACCGGAAGCCGCCCGGCGCGCGGCGGCCAGGACCGGGAACCCGGTGGCGAGGCCCGCGCCGAGGGAATCGACCAGGCGCACCCGGTCGGCGGCGTCCATGTCGCGGACGGCTTGCCTGCCCGCTTCCCAGGTGCCGGAGAGCTGGCGCGAAATATGCACCGCGACAACACCATCGCCGCCGCTGCGCGCCCATGCCGCCTCGTAGACGGCGCGTAGCTCGCCGGGCGATGACGCCGAGGTGGTCACTGTGTCGGAGCTGTAATCGATGTCGACCGGATCGACGCCTTCGCGGATCGCACGGTCACCGATCAGGACGTGCAGGGGTACGACAGCGATATCGAGCTCGGTGGCGAGTTCGGCAGGGAGGCTGGCGGACGAATCTGTCACGACCACGACGGCCACGGACTACCGAACCTCCTGCAGGGCCTTCACCATCGCATTGGCCACAGCTGTGTGTCCGGCCCAGCCCCAGTGGATGCCGTCGGGGTTCGCGTCGCCGGAGAAGATGTTGTCGCGCACGGCTTCACCGAGGTCGACCAGCGGCACCGAGGTACGCGCTGACCACGCGCGCAGTGCCTGTACCGCGGGCTCACGTCCGGAATGCACGCGCCCGTAGGCCGCGCAGTCGTGCACGGACGGCAGGACCGCGACGAACGGCAGATCGGGTCGCAAGTGCGCCAACGCTTCCCGCGACTGCTCCAGGTAGTCCACGCTGACCTTCGGCGGAAGTGCCACGGGGCGGCCGAGTTTCGACAGCTTGGGCTGCAACCAGGTGTAGGTGGCGCGGACGCCGCGGCGCAGGGCAGGCGGACGCACGTAGCGGATCAGCTCACGCAGCGCGGTCGGCAGCGGGGAGGGCAGCGAATCCATGCCGCCCACCGCGAACACGACAGCGCCGGCGCGCGGCACCGCCGCCCACACCCGGGGGTCACCGATCAACGCCCAGTAGGCATCCCGGCAGGTCCAGCCGATCCGCCCGACCAGCTCGACGTCCCAATCCAGCTCGGCCCCAACCAGGTTCGGCCAGATCCGCGGATGATCCGCGGGCAACCCGCCTTCGGGCCCGAAGTAGGACAGCGAATCCGCGATCACCAGCAGCACGGGCCGGGCAACCGACGGAGAGCCAACGCCGACAGCAGATTCACCATCCGCATCAACGGCGGTGGTCGCACTCCGCCCAGACACCCCAGCCGCGGAGCCGCCTGCAATCCCGGTGGAATCGTGGGGTGCGGCAGAACCGGCGGCGGCAGCAGACGTCTCGCCGACAGCAGGAGCGGACGGCGCAGCAGCGGCAACGGGTTCGGCGGCCGAAGCACCGAAACCAGCCGCCGCGGAATCGGATTCGCCCACAACCGACGCAGACGCAACGCCAACAGCGGATTCGACGACTTCGGCCGACCCGGCACCCGGATCAGCCGAAACAATCACCGCAGCCGCTCGATCGCGCACACCGTCGACGGAACCCGCTGCGACACCGCCCGATTCATCGGGAGGAGGGTCGACCGAACTGGCGGGCACGGAACCCTCGGGTTCCGCCGGCGCCTCTTCCTCCCTCGACCCCGACTCAGCAGTTTCAGGCTCCGCCGCCGGGGGTGCCGGGGGCGGGCCGAACAGCGCGTCCGGGATGGAGCGTTCCGGTTTGGCCGAGGCCTTCCGGAACAGCTCGTCCGGCACCTGCCGAATCGGATCTTCAGAGGACATCCGGGGCCACCTTCGCCGATGCGTTCCACACGTCAAGGCGCCAGCCGGGCTGGTCGATGCTCGGACCGTGACTGCTGAGCTGCACCCAGCTGGTGTTGGCCAGTCCGCCGAGGACGGGCCAGTTCGCTGGAGGCAGGTCGAGCAGCGCGGCCGTGAGGCCGGCGATCAGCCCGCCGTGCGCCACCAGGATGATAGTCCGGCCGGGCCAGTCCTGCCGCTCGACGAGCAGTTCTTGCACCACCGGCAGCGATCGCGCGCCGACCTCGAGTTTGCTCTCCCCGTTGGGCGGCCGGTAGGTGGCGTCGAGCCGCCAGGCCTGGCGCGCGCCGGGGTAGTCGGCGTCGACCTCGAGATGGGTCAGCCCCTCCCAGTCGCCGAGATCGGTTTCGCGCAGCCGCGGATCGGGCACCACCTCGAGTGACGTGTGATCGGCCAGCGCGGAGGCGGTTTCGAAGGCGCGGCGCAGATCCGAGGAGATGATGGCGATCGCGTTACGCGAAACGAGTTCGCGCGCAGCCTCTTTAGCCTGCCGACGGCCGAGCTCGGTGAGATCGGTGTCGATCTGCCCCTGCATCCGGTCGGCGGCGTTCCACTCGGTCTGCCCGTGGCGCAACAGGATCAGGTTGCGCACGTGGGCGTACTTGCTCACGGCCGCGCCTTTCCGAAGCTCGGCTCGCCGATGAATCGCTCGTTCACTCGGTGTCGCTCTCCGCGTCGCCGTTCACCGCCGCGACCCGCGCGTCCGGCCCGCCGATGCCGTCGACCGGCACGACCGGACAGTCCTTCCACAACCGCTCCAGCGCGTAGAAGTTGCGCTCGTCGTTGTGCTGGACGTGCACCACGACGTCGACGTAGTCGAGCAGCGCCCAGCGCCCCTCGCGGGTGCCCTCGCGCCGGACCGGCTTGTGCCCGGCGTCGCGCAGCTTGTCCTCGATGTTGTCGACGATGGCATTGACCTGGCGCTCGTTCGGCGCCGAGGCGATCACGAAGCAGTCGGTGATCACCAGCTGCTCGGACACGTCGAGCACCACCACGTCGAGCGCCAGCTTCTCATCCGCCGCCCTGGCCGCAACCTGCGCCATCTCGACTGCCTCTACCGATGCACTCATGCTTGCCCCCCGCTACGCTCGCTCACTCAGCTACCTTCCGCTCCTGCGGGCACATAGAGGTGCCGCTTGGATATGTACTGCACCACGCCATCGGGGACGAGGTACCACACCGGCCGGTTCTCGGCGGCGCGGCGACGGCATTCGCTCGACGAGATCGCCAGCGCCGGGATTTCGACCATGGTCACCGCATCGGCCGGAAGATCGCGCAGATGTTCCTCGAGATGATCGGTATTCAGCTCGTACCCCGGACGGCTCACCCCGACAAACCTCGCCAGTTCGAACAGTTCGGCCCAATCCTGCCATGTCAGGATGTTGGCCAGCGCATCCGCTCCGGTGATGAAGTACAGCTCGGCGTCCGGATGCCGGTCGCGCATCTCCCGCAGCGTGTCGACGGTGTAGGTGACCTTTTCCCGGTCGATGTCCGCGCGGCTGACCGAGAAGCTGGGGTTGGAGGCGGTCGCGATCACGGTCATGAGGTAGCGATCCTCCGCCGGGCTGACCTGTTTATCGGCCTTCTGCCAGGGCTGACCGGTGGGAACGAAGATCACTTCATCGAGCGCGAACCGATTCGCGACCTCGCTGGCGGCGACCAGGTGACCGTGGTGGATGGGGTCGAAGGTGCCGCCCATCACGCCCAGTTTGCGGCCGCGCCGACCTGTCTCTTGCATGAGTGCCGAGCTTAACGGGTCGGGTTCGCACGGCCAGGAGCGGCAAGCCGGGATGTGGTCGGTGGATCAGGTCGTGGCCGCGGGCGCGCTCGACCGCGCGCACGCCCGCCGCCCGGCTACTCCCCGGCCAGTCCGTACCCGTCCTCCGCGTCCAGCATCTCGCCCAGTTCCCTGCGGGTCTGAGCGAGTTCCTCGGAGACCTCGACGGTCGGTGAGCCGCTCTCGATCAGCTCGGTGATCAACGATCGCATCGCGCTGAGCCATGGGCGGCCGGGCGCGACGTCCGGGCCCCACAGCTGGAGCCAGGCGGCCGACCGTACGCAGCGGGCACGCGACACCACGTTCCCGAGCGCACCGAACAGTTCGGCGGCCCGCTGATACGCCGCCACCGCTGCCGCGTCCTGATCGCAGTACTCGAGCGCGATGGCCGCCGACAGGGCGAGTTCGGCATGCGGTCCGCGCCGGTCGGGATCGTGCTCGATCAACTGGGCCGCCTCGGCGAACTGCCGGGCAGCGTCGTGGTATCGGTGCAGCGCGTTCAACGAGTCACCGAATTCACCCCGGACAGCGGCGAGTTCGGCGGGCGGATAAGGAATTCCGTCCGCCGCCAACGCCTCTTCGAACAGTGCCGCCGCCTCGCCGTGCCGCCGGCCGCGATGGAACGCGCGCGCCGCGATCACGGTGTGGTGCAGCAGATCCGGCTCCGACACCCCCTCCCACCTGGCCGCGGCACGCACCGCCGCGTCGGCCAGATCGAGCTCGCGATCCGGTTGCCCGGAAATCGCGATGACCAGCTGCGAACTGAGCCGCGCCAGATGCTCCGCGGGCAAGATGCCTGTCCCGACCGTCAACGCCTCCCGCAGCCGAGCCTCGGCCTGCTCCGGGGCATCCGCCAGCCGAGCGGCACCGACCTCGGCCAGCCGCTGCACCTCCGCCAGACGTTCATCGTCGGAGACCACACCGTCGGGCCATTCCTCGGGGAACGCGGCCGGCGGCCGAACAACGCCAGTGGTGAGCACCGCCCCGCCCGATGAACCGACACCTACGTCGGCAGCGAAACCCGCCATCGCAACGCCCTCACCTGTTCGAGCGCCACTGCCCAGCCGACCTGCGCCGCTAAATGTTGCCGCGCCACCTACCGAAGGGCTCCCACCAGCAGAACCCGAGCCACCCGCCGGAATGAAACCACCCGCAAGCACAGCCCCCTCCCCCGAGGCCACACCGCCAGACCCACCCGCCAGAGCAGCCCCGACACCCGAAACCGCGCCGCCCGCAGTGGCACCATCTGTTGGCGCGGCACCGCCCGTCGAGCGCGCGTTTCCCACAGGATTGGCACCGCCTGTCGAGCCGGCCGCTTCCACCGGAGCTACACCTCCGGCAAAACGTGTTCCACCTGCCAGCACGCCGACGCTCGCAGCGGAAGTATCCACACCCCCCGGAGAATCCGAGCCACCAGCAGCCGCCGCGCCGCCCTCAGTGCTAGTGCCGTCGGTCGGGGTAACACCGCCTGAGCTGGTCCCCTCTGCGGGAACCACCGGCCTTGTTCCGCCGGCCAGCGCGTCAACGCCTTTACCAGGAGCATCGGTGGAAGCCGCACGCCTAGGGGACACCGAACCACTGGCAGAAACCGGTTCCCCGGGTACGGCACCGCGCTTAGGGTCAGCGCCACTGGTTGAGCCCGAACCACCCGAAGAGATAGGCGCATCCACAGCATCGGCGCTGCCATCCGAACCAGCACCACCGGTCGAGAACCCGTCGCCGGTAAACGCATCGGGCCCGATCGAGACGCCACCGGAGAGAGCTGCATCGTTCGCTGGAGCGACGTCGCCGGCCGACGTAGAGGTTTCGCCCGTACGCGCGGCGGCATCCCCGGCAGAAATCACAACGTCCAAGGAAGTCGTACCGCCCGAGCGAGGTTCGCCAGTTGTCGCCGAAGAACCCGACGCAACTCCATCGGCGGCACCGCCCGCCGCGCCGGGAGCGGAGCTATCCCCAGGAGCTGTATTGCCACCGTCCACCGAGGTCGAACCGTTGGCGGCCGATACGTCTGCCACACCATCGCACGCGGTCGGCGCGCCCTTCCCCTCCGGCAGCCGGCTCCGCAGACCGAGCGGAAGGCGTTCCAGCAGTGGCTGTCTCGCGAGGCGGGTCGCGACGAACGTGCTGACCGCGGAATTTCCGTTGCGGAGGTCGTACCGAGCGCACAGACCGGCGATCTCCGTATCGAGTTCTGCCAGTAGGGAATCGACGGTTCCACCCGCCACCTGTACGTAGCCGAGGCCGAGTGTCACCAGTCTGCGCAACAGCACGCAGACGCCGGTGAGGAACGCGAGACGGGCGCCGGCGTCGGCGCCCGGGTCGGTCAGCCAGCGTGCGTGTTCGGCCAGTATCTCGAGCCCACGGCCCTCGTTGCCGGTCAGCGCGCAGAACTCGATGTGCAACGCGACCGAGGGGCGCAGGCTGTCGTTGTGCCGGACCAGCGGGTATCCGGTCAGATGCGCCCCACGCGCGTCGGCGATACGACCGGTCCGCATCAACGGAAGCAGCGCTTGCCCGAGCACCCGATGCGGCTCTTCCGCACAGGTGCGGTCACCATCGATGACGGCCTGCCAGTGCGCGAGCGCGCCGGCGTCATCCCCCAACGCCGCTCTGCCGGTCCCCCATTCGTTGCGCTCACACGCGTCGCAGTCCGACATCCCGTCGCGCGGCGCCGCCTGCGCCGCTTCGTGCAACCGCGCCCCCTCCTCGGCGTCCCCCAGCTTCCGCGCCAACTCCCCGCGCAGCGCGAGCACCGGCCGCAGGCTGTAACCTCGCTGCCGGTAACGGTTTTCGAGCTCGTCGAACCAGCGGTAGACCGTCGACACCGGTATCGCGGGATTATCGATCAACCCCCAGGTCATCCACTTGAGATACCAGTGCACCGAATGCGTCAGCGGACCGAGTTCGACCGGGTGCTCGTCGTAGATCCGCAGCAGCCTGCCGTAGGCGACCGGCGCCAGATCACGTTCACTCGCATAGGTATACGACTCGGCCAGCTCCAGCAGCACCCGGCCTTCCAGATGCCGGTCGGATTCCGACTTCGCCGCGGCGGCAAGCAGTTCCAGCCGCTCGACGCGTAGTCGTCCGTGCGGCAACGAATAGGCCTGCGCCAACGCCTCATTGATCTCGGCGGTGTCCACGTTCACTCCGTCTCTTCGCCGGTGCCCGCGGCGCGCTGCGTCGCCCAGCTGAGGAATTCGCCGAAGGCACGGTTGAGCAGCGCGGTGTCGGCGGCGCGCAGCGGTCGGTGGGTCATCAGCAGGGCCTGCCCGTACAGCGATTCGACGGCCGTCCCGAGGAAGTCCGGGTCGCCGATGCGGGCGAGCCTGCGCACGACCGGGCTGTGGTAGTTCAGCACGAGCTGCGCGCGCGGCGCGGCGGCGTCGAGCGCACCGAGTATCTCACTCCAGAGTTCGCCGGCGCCGAGTGCGGTTTCGGCCCTGGTGCGTTCATTGCGCGCGCCGCGTCCGTCCAGATACAGCGCGGGCACCGACACCGGGTGGAACGCACGCACGATCACGTCACAGGACAGCGGATCCAGCACCGCACGGGCGATGGACAGCACCGGCGTCAACGCCAGCTCCTCGGCCGGGTCGACCGGATCCAGTGCGGCCGTGATGGCGTCGGTGTCGAGATCGATCACCTCGACGCCGGGCAGCAGCCGCGGCAGCGACGCCACCAGTTCCCGGTCGTAGGCATAGCCGCCGTTGACGATGCCGATCCCCTGCGCCGACGCGGTCGACGCCACCTGACGGAACTCTTCGACCGACGAGGTCACCCGGATGACCGGGTGTTTACGCGCGAACTCGGTCAGCGACACCCGGCCATCGGTGGTCTCGAAGCTCAAGTGCGGCAGCATGATCCGGAACAGGTCCGGTGAATGGGTGGACATCGCCTTGACCCCGAGCGAGTGCACGGCGAGGAACGCGGCCAGTCGCTGCGGCTGCTCGGCGGCGATCTCGGTGAGCCAGTCGCGGACCCGGTCGCCGAGCACCTCGCGGATGATGGCGAGCCGCTCGTCCTCGTAGAGCCCCTCGCGCGAGGCGGTGGGCCGCAACGAGTCCGTGTCGATCACGCAGCGCACGAAGAACGCCCAGTCCGGCAGCAGCCCGCGCACGGCGTCGCCGAGCAGCATGCCCTTCAGGTACACCCGGTGCGCGCTGCTCTCGGCCGGATTGCCAGGCTGGGCGAGCACATACGCGACGCCGCTCACCCCGGCCAGGTCCGCGTCCAGGTCGATGACGTCGAGCGGATCGAATCCCAGTGTGCGCTCGCCGAATTCGAGCAGCGCCTCGCGACGTTCCAGGGCGGAGGGATAGTCGCGGTGCCACACGGGCGGGCCGTCGGTGACCGGCACGATGAGACCGTCGGATTCGACCGTCACGGCGTAGGGCAGCAATGAACCGTATTCGCGGGCGAGCTCGATCACCCGGCGCGGCCCGAACCACGACTCCGCACCGACCCGAGGGGTCAGGTGCACCGTGGTGCCGGGCTCCGGGTACTCCTCCGGCTGCAGCAGCCGCACCGAGTAGGTGCCGTCCGCGGCGGCCAGCCATTCGACCGGCGCGGCCGCCCGATCGTCGGCGGACCGGGTGACCACGCGGATCCGCTCGGCCACGGTGAAGCAGGCAAGCAGCCCGATACCGAACTGCCCGAGGAATTCTCGCCGCGCCCCCTCGATGTCGTCCCGCTTGGACGAGCGGCCGATGGTCGCCAGGAACCGATGCACGTCCGCCTCGGTCAGCCCCACCCCCGGGTCGCTGATCCGCAGGCCGGTCTCGTCGATGACGATCCGAATCGCGGTAGGCGCCAACCGATCTCGCTGCGCCCGCGCCGTGACGGCGTCGACCGCGTTCTGCAATAACTCGCGCAGATACACCCGTGGGCTGGAATACAGGTGGTGGGAGAGTAAGTCGACGATCCCCCGCAGATCCACCTGGAACGTAAAGCTGTCCTCCACCGCCGCCGCACCGTTGGGCGTTCTCTCCACCATGGTGGGCAATCCTTGCGGCATCGCCCAATGGTTCGCTTAACGAACGCTGATGATGCGCTTGCTAGGCACTCGGCCGCTTGGATTTCGGTAGCTTGGCGACAATCGCCGCATAGGACTGATCGACGAGTTCCCGCAACTCATCGTCCGGCACCGCGCCGTCGAGCCGGATCACATTCCACCCGTATCGCCCGATATACGCCGAGGGCGACACGTCGTCCGGGTAGACCTGGGTCAGCTCGTCGGCTTCCTCCCTGGTCCGGCCGCACTTGAGGCCGACCGAGGTTTCGCCGAGAAAGGCGAAGATCTTGTCGCCGACCTTCGCGACCACATCGCCCTCCCACGGCTCGTCCTCCCGGGCACCGGGTTTCGCCAGGCAGTACTTCAGCAGTCGCGGGTAATCCACGTCAGCTCCTCACACCGGCAGCAGCATCGATACGACGGCCGTCAGCTGGTTGGCCGAGCGGCATTCGTGCATCTCGATCACCTGCCGGTACTTGTCCGCGGCGGAATCGCCGGAACCCCAGTTGGTTTGCATCTCCGGGTTGAGCCAGTGCGCGTGCTTGGCGGTGCGGACCAGCCCGCGCAGCGTCTCCAGTTCGGGGTCACGGTAATTGGTGCGCGCGTCGCCGAGGATCAGCAGCGAGCTGCGCGCGGTCACGGCATCCGGGAAGTCCCTGGCGAATCCGGCCAGTGCGTTGCCGTAGTCGGAGTGCCCGTCCATCCCGACGACCCTGGCCTCGGTGAAGATCCGGTTCATCGCCTTGTCCAGCTGCGTGCGCGGATCGAAGAACTGGGTTACCTCGTCGGTCTGATCGACGAACGCGAAAATCCGTACCCGGGAGAACTGTTCGCGCAACGCGCTGACCAACAGCAGGGTGAAGTTGCTGAACCCGGCCACCGAGCCGGACACGTCGCACAGCAGCACCAGCTCCGGCCGGCCGGGTCGCGGCTTGCGGTTCACCAGGTCGATGGGTACCCCACCGGTCGACATCGACTTACGCAGCGTCTTGCGCAGATCGATCTCCCCGCGCCGAGAATGCCTGCGCCGCACCGCGAGTCGCGAAGCGAGAATGCGCGCGAGTCGCTGGGTGCTGCGGCGCATCTCGACCAGCTCGGATTCCGACGCGCGCAGGAAGTCCACGTCCTCGGATTGGCGCGGCACACCGTAGCTGGCGACCCGCTCGCGCCCGATCCGTTCGGCCACCCGCCGCCGCGTCTCCGCCTCCACGGCGGCGCGGAACGCGTCGATCCGTCCGCGCGCGGCCCGCCGGGCGATCTCGGTGTCGAACGCACTGGCATCCGGCCCGGCCGCCAGTCCGGCCAGGATCTTGGCCAGCAAGGTCTGCGGCTGAACATCTTTCAACGCTTGATAGGCCGAGAACGACGATCCGTTCGCGGACTGATACTGCCCGAGCTGCTCGACCAACTGCGCGGCCAGCGCATCCAGCCGCGGGTCGCCCGCCTCCTGGGCCAACATCTCCGCCAGCATTTCCCGCAGCGCCGCGATGTCCACCTCACCGGTCGGCGTCCGCGGAATCTCGACCTCGTCGCGGGCGCCGCTGCGCTCCCCGATCGCGATCGGGAACCACAGATCGAAGAGCCGGTCGAACGTCGCGCGATGCGTCGTCCGGCGCAGCAGCGAACAGGCCAGCCCCTCGCGCAACACATCCCGATCGAGCAGATCGAGCACGGTCACCACCCGGCCCGCGTCCACGGTCTCCGAGGGGCCCACCGGAATCCCGCGCTCCCGCAGCGCTTCGACGAATCCGACGAGATGACCGGGCAGCCCGTGCGGCGCGGTCAGTTCCGCATCGGGTGCGGGCTGCGATCGCGCGGACATCGGTTCAGGCCAGCTTCAGCTCGGCCAGCGCGCGCTGGTGATCGCTCTGATGCTTGAGCACGACGCCGAGCGTGGCTCGCACCGCCGAGTCGTCCAGATCGTGCATGCCGAGCGCGAGCAGCGTGCGACCCCAGTCGATCGACTCGGCCACCGACGGCAGCTTCTTCAGCTGCATGCCGCGCAACACGTGCACGATCCGCACCAGCTGGGCCGCCACCGCGGCGGACAGCTCCGGCACCCGGCTGGCCAGGATGCGCCGCTCGAGGTCCTCGTCCGGGAAGTCCAGGTGCAGGTAGAGGCAGCGCCGCTTGAGCGCCTCGGACAGCTCGCGGGTGGCATTGGAGGTCAGCACCACGAAGGGCTTGCGGGTGGCGACGATGGTGCCCAGCTCGGGCACGGTCACCGCGAAATCGCTGAGCACCTCGAGCAGCAGGCCCTCGATCTCGACGTCGGCCTTGTCCGTCTCGTCGATCAGCAGCACCGTCGGATCGCTGCGCCGGATCGCGGTCAGCAGCGGGCGGGAGAGCAGGAATTCCTCGGTGAAGACGTCGGCTTTCGTTTCTTCCCAGTCACTCTTCGACGTATCGCGGCCGCTGGAGGCCTGAATACGCAGGATCTGCTTGGCGTGGTTCCACTCGTAGAGCGCGCGGGCCTCGTCGACACCCTCGTAGCACTGCAACCGGACCAGCTCGGCGCCGGAGGTCTGCGCGACCGCCCTGGCCAGCTCGGTCTTGCCGACTCCGGCCGGACCCTCGATGAGCAGCGGCTTGCCGAGCCGGTCGGCCAGGAACACCGAGGTGGCGGTGGCCTTGTCGGCGAGGTAGCCGGTGGTCGCCAGCTGATCGATCACATCGTCGACCGAGCTGAAGATCGGCTCCTGGGTCGTCTCGGAGGTGGGGGCCACGTGCAGTCCTTCCTTGGGAACGAGCGACGCTCGCTCCCCTATACCTATACCGGCCGGATCTGGCCGTCGCCCCACACGATCCACTTGGTGGAGGTCAGCTCCGGTAGCGCCATGGGTCCGCGGGCGTGCAGCTTCTGCGTGGAAATGCCGATCTCGGCGCCGAAGCCGAATTGCTCACCGTCGGTGAACGCGGTTGAAGCATTCACCATGACGGCCGCGGCGTCGACCCGGCCGGTGAATTCGCGGGCCGCGGCCAGCTCACCGGTCACGATGGCCTCGGTGTGCCCGGTGCCCCAGGTGTTGATGTGTTCGATGGCGGCGTCCAGGCCGTCGACCACCTTGAGCGCGATGTCGAGGGTGAGGTACTCCTCGCCCCAGTCCTTGTCGTTCGCCGGCACCAGGCCGGGCAGGTCGCCGTGCACGGTGACGCCGTGCCGTTCCAGCGCCTCGATCAGCCTGGGCACCGCGACGGTGGCGATCGCGTCATCGATGAGCACCGTCTCGGCGGCGTTGCAGACGCTGGGACGGCGGGTCTTGGCATTGATCAGGATCTGCTCGGCCATGTCCAGATCGGCGGCCGCGTGCACGTAGACGTGGCAGTTGCCGGTGCCGGTCTCGATGGTCGGCACGGTGGCGTCGCGGACGACGGCGCTGATCAGGCCGGCGCCACCGCGCGGGATGACCACGTCGACCAGGCCGCGGGCCTGGATCAGGTGGGTGACGCTGGATCGGTCCGCGCTGGGCAGCAGCTGCCCCGCGTCGGCCGGAAGACCCTGCGCGACAAGGGATTCCCGCAGCACCGCGACCAGTGCGGCATTGGAGTTCGCGGCCGAGGAGGAGCCGCGCAGCAGCACGGCGTTGCCGGACTTCAAGGTGAGCCCGAACGCGTCGACGGTGACGTTCGGCCTGGCCTCGTAGACCATGCCGATGACCCCGAGCGGCACCCGGACCTGGCGGGTTTCCAGGCCGTTCGGCAGCACCGAGCCGCGCACGACCGCACCGATCGGGTCGGGCAGCGTGGCCACCTGGCGCAGGCCGGAGGCGATGCCGTCGATCCGGGACTTGGTCAGCCGCAACCGGTCGATCAGCGACTCCTCGACGTTCGCCGCTTGCGCCGCGCGGACGTCCTCGCCGTTGGCGTCGAGCACCGCGTCGGCCGCGGCCAGCAGGGCGTCGGCGGCGGCGTGCAAGGCCTCGTTCTTCTGCGCCGTGGTCAGCTGCGCCAGCACACGCGACGCGACCCGAGCCTTGCGTGCGGCCTCGTGCACCACCTCGCGGATATCCGGCTCGGTCGTCGTTCCTACCGTCATGGGTACAGCCTACTGACCCGGTCCAATGCCTTATCCACCGCTGCACCTCGCCCTACTAGCCTGTGACGCCATGGCCGAAAAGACGGATGTTGCCTCGATCGCGGTGCTCGGCAGTATCAACATGGACCTGGTCACGACCACCGATCGGCGGCCGGTGCCCGGCGAGACGGTGCTCGGCACCGGGTTCGCGATGGTGCCCGGCGGAAAGGGCTCGAATCAGGCGATCGCCGCGCAGCGGGCCGGTGGGGCGGTGCGGTTTCTCGGGGCGGTCGGCGACGACGTGTTCGCGGACGAACTGCGGCGAGTGCTGACCGATTCGGGGGTGAACGTGGAGCGCCTGCGGACCGTGGACGGGCCGAGCGGTGTGGCCGCGATCGTGGTGGACGGCGGCGGGGAGAACAGCATCATCGTGGTCGGCGGCGCGAACGCGCGGATGACCGAGCTCACCGACGCGGACCTCGAGGTGATCGCCGGCGCCGATATTCTGCTGTGCCAGTTGGAGATCCCGATCGATACGGTGGCGGCGGCCGCGCGGCACGCGCGCGCGAACGGCACGACGGTGGTGCTCAATCCGTCGCCCACCCAAGACCTTCCCGCCGCTCTGTGGGCGAATATCGATGTGGCGGTGGTTAATTCGGGTGAGGCCGAGCAGCTCGGCAGCGCGCTCGACCCGGTCGCGCACGTGGTCGTCACCCGGGGCGCGGACGGCGCGACCTATCGCGGCCCGGACGGCAGCGAACTGAGCCAGCCGAGCCCCCGGGTCGAGGTCATCGACACCACCGGCGCGGGCGACACCTTCACCGGCGCCCTGGCCGCCGCCTGGCACCACGGCCCCGAATACGCCTTGAACTGGGCCGGAACCGCGGGCGCCCTCGCCACCACCACCCTCGGCGCCAGCAGCTCCATCCCCACCGCAGACCAGATCCGCGCCGCCCTCCCCACACCCTGACCTCACGACCACGGACACCGACAGCCGCACCCTCGCCGAGGATCCGCATCGCGTCCAACGGCCGCTATCGGGTGCAGATCCCGAGTGAGAGTGCGGATCTCGACACGGCGGGGCCGACGAGGCCGGTGTCGTGTGGGCGGTTCGGCGGCTATCGTTGACGTTCATGCCCACCATGCCGGAGCGCATACCGTCCGATGACGACAACAACGCTGTGATCGGCAGGTTGGATGCCGACATGGTCGCGCTGACGTTCATCGACAATGCCGGGATCACGCGGGTGAAGACGGTGCCGATGCGGCGGCTGGCGCAGGCGGCGCGGCACGGGGTCGGGGTGTCACCGTGCTTCGAGACGTTCTCCTTCGACGACCTGATGACGACCGGCAAGTATCTCGGCGGTCCGGACGGCGATCTGCGGCTGGTCCCCGACCTGTCGGCACTGACCGAGCTCGCCTGCCAACCCGGCTGGGCGTGGGCGCCGACCAACAAGTACACGCAGGACGGAACGCCCTTCGCGGCCTGTCAGCGCGGCTTCGCGACCAGGCAGGCCGAGGCGGCGCGCCAGGCCGGGCTTCAACTCTCGATGACATTCGAGACCGAATGGTCTGTGGCGCAGGACGTCGCGGAGGACTTCACCCCGGCCGCGCACGGACCCGCCTACAGCCTGGTGCGATTGGGACAGGTCGCCGACTACGCGCGGGAACTGGTCGCGATATTGGACCGGCAAGGCATCCTGGTCGACCAGTTCCATCCGGAGTACTCGCCGGGTCAGCTGGAATTGTCCGTGCAACCATCCGATCCGGTCGGTGCCGCCGACGACGCGGTGCTGGTACGGCACACGATCCGGCAGGTGAGTCTGCAGTACGGCTGGCGCGCTGCGCTCGGCCCGTGCCTCGAACCCGGCGGCACCGGTTCCGGTGCGCACCTGCACTTCTCGGCCAAGGACGACCGAGGGCCGATCTTCGCCACCGGCGACGGTCCCTATGGGATGCGCACCACCGGCGAGGCCTTCCTGGCCGGAGTGCTGCGCGAGCTGCCCGCCCTCGTCGCGGTCGGGGCGGGCAATCCGGCGAGCTTCCTGCGGCTCGTACCTTCCCGATGGGCAGGCGTCTGGCAGTGCTGGGGCCGGGAAACCCGCGAATCGGCCATACGATTCATCACCGGAGTGCGCGGCACCGAGGAGTGGGCGGCCAACGCCGAGGTCAAATGCTTTGACGCGACCGGCAATCCGTACCTGATCGTGGGTTCGGTGATCGCCGCCGGACTGGCAGGCATCGCCGAAGAACTGCGCCTGCCCGCCGAAATCACCGGCGACCCGGTCACCTTCGATGCCGAACAGCTGATGTTCTCCGGCGTGCGCAGGCTGCCGACCACCCCGGCCGAGGCCGCCGACCGGCTCGCGGACTCCGCGGTGCTGGCCGAGGCGATGGGCCCCGAACTGCACGACGCCCTGCTCACCGTGCGCCGCGCCGAGTCCGACCGGTATCGGGATGCCTCCCCCGAAGAGCTTGTCGCGCTCACCCGTTGGCGGTTCTGACGTGCTGACGGACGGCCTGACCCTGACCGATCACCACTGCCACGGCGTCGTCCCCCACGATCTGGATCGTCCCGGCTTCGAGCGACTACTCAGCGAAGGCCCCACCGGCACCTTCGATTCCGCGATCGGGCTCGCGGTCCGCCGCTGGTGCGCACCGGCCCTCGACCTCCCGCCGCACGTCGGCCCGGATGCCTACCTGACCCATCGAGCCGAGCTCGGCTGGCGCGAGGTCGCGACCCGCCTACTGGACGCCACCGGAACGACCAGCTGGTTCATCGACACCGGATTCGGCGGCGGCACAGCGGAATTCGGCGAACTCACCGATGGTGAAGTGCGCGAGGTGGTGCGCATCGAACAGGTCGCCGAGCAGGTCATCGCCGAGGTGGGCGCGGGCAGGACGGTGTTCGACCGGATCGAGGCGCGGCTGCGCGAGCGCGTCCGCAACGCCGTCGGGCTCAAGACGATCGTCGCCTACCGCTGTGGCCTGGATTTCCCGCTGCGCGATCGACCGCCGAAAGCCGTGTTTCCCGAGCATCGCCTCACCGACCCGGATCTGCTCGGCTGGCTGGTCGGACTCGGTGCCCGCATCGGCGCCGAATTCGGGCTGCCGCTGCAATTCCACACCGGATTCGGCGATACCGACCTACGCCTGCATCGTGCGGATCCGTTGCTGCTCACCGACTTTCTCCGGAAAACCGCGAACACCGGCGTGACCGTAATGCTGCTGCACTGCTGGCCATTTCATCGCAATGCGGCCTACCTGGCCCACGCCTTCGCGCATGTCCGGATGGATATCGGGCTCACCGTCCCCTACGTCGGGCAGCGCACCCAGGCCGTCCTCGCCGAAACGCTGGAACTCGCCCCGTTCCGTTCGCTGTGCTACTCGTCGGACGGTTACGGCCTGCCGGAACTGCATTTTCTCGGCGCGTTCTGGTGGCGCCGCGGGCTCGGCCGATTGCTCGACGAATGGATCGCCGAGGACCTGATCACCACCGCCGACGCCGAACGGCTGGCCACCGGCATCGCCCACATCAACGCCGAGGACGCCTACCCCGGCGCCCGCTGATCCCACGGGCAAATACTCGAGCGGCCCGGGTAGTTATTCGAGTGCGCTTATTCGCGTCGATCTTTACCGTTGACCAGGAAAACCAACGAAAGGATCGAACAATGTTTCCCGTCGAGCTGCGCGGCACCCGCGCGCAGACGCTTATGTGGGCCGAAGAGCACGCGATCGAGCAGGCCGCGTTGCAGCAGCTGCGGAATATCGCCGCGCTGAAATGGGTCCACGGCGTCCGCGTGATGCCGGACGTGCACCTCGGCAAGGGTGCGACGGTCGGCTCCGTGATCGCGATGCGGGACGCGGTGTGCCCGGCCGCCGTCGGCGTGGACATCGGCTGCGGCATGGAGAGCGTCAAGACCGACCTCACCGCCGCGGACCTGCCCGACGACCTGCGCTCGCTGCGGTCCCGGATCGAGGCGGCGGTCCCGGTCGGTTTCTCCGCGCACGACAGCTCGGTCAACGTGACCAAGCTGGGCGGCGAGGTCTCCGCGCTGGGCGCGAGCACCGCGACGCTGCGGGCGGGCTGGGAGAACTTCTGGCGTTCGTTCGCCGCGCTCGACGAGGGTGTGCAGACGCGAGAGGCCAAGGCGCACAAGCAGATGGGCACCCTCGGCGGCGGTAACCACTTCATCGAGGTCTGCCTGGATCAGGACGACGCGGTGTGGATTCTGCTGCATTCGGGCAGCCGCAATATCGGCAAGGAACTCGCCGAGCGGCACATGGCCGTGGCACGGACGCTGCCGCACAATGCCGATGCGCCCGACCGCGATCTCGCCGTATTCCTCTCCGGGACAACGGAAATGGACGCCTACCGGCGCGACCTCAGCTGGGCGCAGGAGTACGCCGCGCGCAACCGCGCGGTGATGCTCGCCCTGGTGTGCCGGGCGGTGCGCGACGAATTCGCCGAGCGCACGGTGCGTTTCGAGCAGCCGATCTCGTGCCACCACAACTATGTGGCCGAGGAGCTCATCGACGGTATCCCGATGCTGGTGACTCGCAAGGGCGCGGTCCGGGCCGGCGCGGGCGATCTCGCGCTGATTCCGGGCTCGATGGGCACCCGGTCATATGTGGTGCGCGGCAAGGGAAATCCGGCCTCGTTCCAGTCGGCCTCACATGGCGCGGGACGGCGGATGAGCCGCAATGCGGCGAAGCGGCAGTTCACCGTCGCCGATCTGGTCGCACAGACCGAGGGCGTCGAGTCGCGCAAGGACGCGGGCGTGGTCGACGAGATCCCGGCCGCGTACAAGGACATCGACGAGGTCATCGCCGCGCAGCGCGACCTGGTCGACGTCGTCGCGACGCTGCGCCAGGTGCTCTGCGTCAAGGGCTGAATTCGGGCCGCGCCCACCGCACGTGGGCGCGGCCCCGATTCACTTGCGCCGCAACGTGGCCGCGAACGCCGCGCCGATCAGGAACACCCCGGTGAGCAGCGCGAAGCCGTTCAATATCCAATTGTGCAGCGCCAGATGGAAATCGTCGGACAGCGCGGGCAGCTTCTCCACCTGCCGGTAGGTGTCGTCCGGGAAGAGAATGTGCAGGATCCCGGGGATCAGGCCCCACACCAGACCCGCGATCGCGGTACCCACCGGGGAGAACGCGGCCAGCGCCGCGACCAGGAACAGCAGCACCGCGCCACCGATGATCTGGAAGTTCGAACCCCAGCGATCCGCCGAGCTGCCCAGGATCACCCACTGCCTGGTGTCCAGCGCGCCGTGCGCGGATAGCCCGATCCCGATCGGCGTGATCACCAACGAGATCAGCGTGCCGGCCAGGGTCCGGCCGAAGCCGCTGCGACTCTGGAACTGGGTGCCCGGCGGTGACCAGCCCGCCGGCGGCTGGTATTGGCTCGACATGGTTGCCCTCCTGCGTGGACCCCGGTGGCGGGGGACCTCTGCGCCTTATTCTCCGCCGATCATGGTCATTTCGCGCCGAATGCCGCGCCGTCACCCGGCTGGTTACCATCGGGTATGCGCCAGCAGCAACGGGATTCCGGTCCGGCCTTCGCGGCGGCGGAAGCTCCCCCGGCGATTCCAGGGGTTCGCCGATCCTTCGTCACCGCACGCGGTGTGCGGTTCCATGTGACCGAGGGCGGGCCGACGGACGGTCGGCCGGTGCTGCTGCTGCACGGGTGGCCGCAACATCATTACGCGTACCGCCACCTACTGGCCGATCCGCCCGCAGGCTTGCGGATCATCGTGCCGGATCTGCCGGGTTACGGCTGGTCCGGACCGGCGCCGCACCGGTGGGCCAAAGAAGATGTGGCCTCCGATGTGCTGGCGCTGATCGACGAACTCGGGCTCGATCGGGTCCTGCTCGTCGGTCACGACTGGGGCGGCTACATCGGCCACCTCATGGTGTTGCGGGAGCCCGCGCGCTTCGACGGCTACCTGCCGCTGAACATCGCGCATCCATGGCAGACGACGCGCGGTTTCCTGCCGCATCTGTGGCGGTTCCTGCTCTACCAACCGGTCGTCGCCGCGTTCGGGAAAGTCCTGCACACGCGCACCAGGGTGCTCGACTGGATGCTGAGCAAAGCCGCCGAGAATCCCGCGGAGTTCGGGCCGGAAGTCATTCGCGTCTATACCGATCGGTTCCGCGATCCGCTGGTCGCCGATGCCGCGGTCGACACCTATCGCACGTTCCTGCTGCGTGAGCTGCCCCGCGCCGCCCGGCACGGGGAAACCCGCCGCGCCACCGTTCCGATCCGGGCCCTGTTCGGCATCGACGATGGCGCCGTGCATCATTCGCTGGCCGCCGCCGAGACCGCGCGGGCCGACGACTACACCCTCGAGCGGGTGGCGAACTGCGGGCACTTCATCGCCGAGGAGCGACCCGAACTGGTTCGCGCCCGCTTGATCGCCCTCGCCGAGGAAACCGCGCGCGGCTGAACGCTGGTGCGGCAGCGCCTGTTCCTCACGCCGACCGGGTCACATCGTGCGTGTCGATGCCCTGCAACGCCGTGATGTGCTCGACCACAATGGTATTGCCGCCCCGCTGTTTCGCCTGGTACATCGCACTGTCGGCACACCGGATCAGATCCTGCACCAGCTCCCGGCTGCGGCGGTAACCGTCGGCGCCCGCGTCGGCGACGGCGATGCCGATGCTGGCAGTAACCGAAATCGAGCCGACGGGTTCGGCGACCGCGCCGCGCAATCGCTCGGCGGCATCGATCGCGGTCGGCACGGGCAGGCGCGCGACGATCGCGAACTCCTCGCCGCCGAGCCGGGCGACGATGCTGTGCGCGGGCGCGGCGTGCTGCAGCCGATCGGCGGTGCGCACCAGCACCTTGTCGCCCGCGTGGTGCCCGAAGGTGTCGTTGACGGCTTTGAACCGATCCAGGTCGACCATCATGACGCACACCGGGATCGGACCGGAGCCGCCGACCATCATCGCGGAGTGGTACTCGAATCCGCGCCTGCTCAGCAATGTGGTCAACGGATCGCAGAGCATGTCCGACCGCAGCACCCAATAACAGAATTGCAGCCCTGGCGGCACCACCGTGGCCGCGACCATGCCGAGGATCATGATCACCGCCGAGGCGGCGTCGCCGACCCCGAACAGCGGAATCGACAGCACCACCGCCGAAGCCAGCGACCATCCCGTATGCGCGGCGAGCACCTGCGGGCTGTGGAAGGCGCTGACATAGATGCCGACGATCAACAGCAGCATCATGCCGACCGATCGGACCACATTGCCCGGACTCAGCACGCAGACCACCGTGATGCACACGTCGCCGATCACGAGCAGGCTCAGCGATTCCACCCGGCTCGGCCACGGCAACGCCCACCAGCGCACCACCCACACCACCGACAGTCCCACGATGCACCACAGCACCGTCCGGCCGAGCACGCTCTGCGGACCCGCCGACGACGTCACGGTCAGCACGCTGATCAGCGGCGTCGCCAGCCCGCACAGGCCGATCGCGAACTTCACCACGCCGAGTGCGGAGCGGTCGGCCAGCGCGTTCACCACCCAGCGGTAGTCGACGCCGTCGCGCCACCAGTCCCGCAGCAGCCGCAGGTAGTCGTTCATGACCGCGCCTCGCCGACGCTCGGCGCGGTCCCGCGCGGGGCACGCTGTGACCTGACTCGCTCGCTCATTCGACTCGTCCTCGGCGTCTACGGAAGCCTCGTATCGTCTCGAACCGCACTCACTCGTGGTGAACACCGCCGTGGCCGGGGATTTCGGCCACTCAGCAGCGATGCACGCAGTGTAAGACACCACGCGGCGCTTACCGAGAGTCCGACCGGTATCAATGCACAACATGCACGGCCGGGGCGGGCGCGCGCGACGAGCACGGTTCCTGTCGGTACCGTCGGGCACGATGGAGCGCATGACCACGGCGACCGATGTCCCGGCGATCGACCTCACCGCACCCGACCTTCGCGAGCGCGCGGAACAGCTGCTGCGCGAACTGGCCGGACCCGGCGCTCGGCTACGGGAGGACCAGTGGACCGCGATCGAGGCGCTGGTGGTGCAGCGGCGTCGCGCGCTGGTGGTGCAGCGCACCGGCTGGGGTAAATCGGCCGTCTACTTCATCGCCGCGAAACTACTGCGCGGGGCCGGCCGCGGGCCCACGGTGATCGTCTCGCCGTTGCTCGCGCTGATGCGCAACCAGGTCGCCGCCGCGCAACGGGCGGGTGTGGTTGCCGCGACGATCAATTCGGGCAATGTCACCGAATGGGACGAAATCCACACCCAGGTCGCCTCCGGCGAGGTCGACGTGCTGCTGGTCAGCCCGGAGCGGCTGAACAACCCGGACTTCCGCGATCAGGTGCTGCCGAAACTCGCGGCCGACGCCGGCCTGGTGGTGATCGACGAAGCGCACTGCGTGTCCGACTGGGGTCACGACTTCCGCCCCGACTACCGGCGGATCCGCACGTTGATCGCCGACCTCGGCTCGGATGTGCCGGTGCTGGCCACCACCGCTACCGCGAACGATCGGGTGGTCACCGATGTCGCCACCCAGATCGGCACCGACACCCTGGTGTTGCGCGGCACGCTGGATCGCGAATCACTGCACCTGTCGGTGGTGCGCTTCGACGACGCGGTGGAACGCACCGCCTGGCTCAGCGGGCACCTGCACAACCTCACCGGTTCCGGGATCGTCTACACGCTCACCGTCGCCGCCGCGCACGACCTGGCCGACGTGCTGAACTCGCACGGACACAATGTCGCGGCCTACACCGGGCAGACCGATCCGGCCGAACGGGAGGCGCTGGAGTCGGCGCTGTTGAACAACGAGGTGAAGGCGCTCATCGCCACCTCGGCGCTCGGAATGGGTTTCGACAAGCCCGATCTCGGGTTCGTCGTGCACGTCGGTGCGCCGTCGTCGCCCATCGCCTACTACCAGCAGGTGGGCCGCGCGGGCCGCGCGACCGAGCGCGCCGAGGTGGTGCTGCTGCCCGGACCCGAGGACGCGCGGATCTGGAGTTACTTCGCCTCCGTGGCGTTTCCGCGCGAGCACATCGTGCGCTCGGTGCTCGACGCGCTCGACCCGGACCGGGCGCTGTCCACGGCCGCGCTGGAACCGCTGGTCGAGTTGAACCGCTCGCGGTTGGAGATGGTGCTCAAGGTGCTCGACGTGGACGGGGCGGTGCGCCGGGTGCGCGGCGGCTGGATCTCCACCGGGCAGCCGTGGACCTACGACACCGAGCGGTATGCGCGGCTGTCCGAGGCGCGCGAGGTCGAGCAGCAGGCGATGGTCGATTATCAGTCGACCGGCGAGTGCCGGATGGAGTTCCTGCGGCGACAGCTGGATGACCCGGGTTTGACCGCGGGACAGTCGGATTCGGCCGGTTGCGGCCGGTGCGACAACTGCACGGGCACTCGGCCCGATGTGTCGGTGAACGCCGAGGCGGTCGCGGCCACCCGAGCTCGCCTCGACCGTCCGGGGCTGGACCTGAGTCCGCGCAAGCAGTGGCCGACCGGTATGGCGAAGCTCGGAATTCCGTTGTCCGGCAAGATCACCGGCGGGGCCGAGACCGGTCGCGTGCTCGGCCGGCTGACGGATCTCGGCTGGGGTCAGCGGCTGCGCGCCCTGCTCGACGGCCCCGACGATCCGATCCCCGAGAAGGTTTTCGAGGCCTGCGTCGCGGTGCTGCGCGACTGGAACTGGACCACGCGCCCGACATCGGTGATGGCCCTCGAGTCACACCGCTATCCGGTGCTGACCGCCACGCTCGCAGCGGGTCTCGCCGAGATCGGCCGCCTGCACGACCTGGGCACGCTGCCGACCCGCCCGGACCGCGCTCCGGTGTCCGCCGCGAACTCGGCACATCGTGTCGCCGGCCTGTACGACTCCTGGGACGTCCCCGACCTCACCGACGTCGAGGGCCCGATCCTGCTGGTAGACACCCTCTCCGACACCGGCTGGACCCTCACCCTCGCCGCCCACGCTTTGCGCACCGCAGGCGCCGACGCAGTACTCCCCTTCGCCCTCGCCTCGGTCACATAGGCCGGACCGTCCCCATCGAATCGAGTCAAAGGGTCGCTAGATGATCTTCAACAACGACCTTTTGACTCGACTCGATACGCGAACGACCATCCCCTCTCTTCCCAAGCCTCTCTGAACCGGACCACAAGCCGATGACCACGCTGGAACTCTCGCGTTGCCCATGCCAACTGGGTAAGTAGGTCGGGGACCCCGCCTGACGTGCTCAGCACTATCGATCATCTCTGGGAGCAGGCGCACCTGATTGCCAGGTAGACCCCCGGCATGTCCCAACGCGACCTGACGAGGGAAAGCTGAAGACCTACCCAGGTTTTCACTGGAGTAGTGCTGGGCACGTCGCCTGCCGTACCCGGCTTTAGGCGCATGTCGAGCACGCGGTGTCGAGTTCCAGCGTGGTCATCTGGCTGTGGTTGCGTCACAAACGCTTCGGACAAGAGCGGTCGGTCAGCGGCGGTTTCCGTGGTGGCTCGTAGTGGCACCCGCGGGCGGGCGCAGCTCAGGTGCGGGGGTCGGGGAAGGTGATTGTTTTGGGGTCGGGCTCGATTCGGCGGGTTGCGCTCAGGTGGTCGTCCGGGGGCAGGGGGCGTCGGGGTTCGCGGACGCCTGCGGTGCCGCCACCGCCTTCGCGCCCCGGCGGGCCACCGCCGGTGGTCACCTTGCCGCCCAACCATCTTCGAATCGCTCGCAATAGTTTTCTCATGAGTCCAGTGTGCGCGCCGGACCACCGGTGACAACGGTGTTCGCGGGCGGCGAAGCCGCTGGTTACAGGCTGAGGGTCGCGCGCAATCTGGCGTCGAGCGATTCCGATTCGCTGGTCGTCAGTTCGCCGAGTTGCTCGGTGAGCCACGGGCGGTAGGCGCGGTGTAGTTCGAGGGTGTCGGCCCAGCCGTGTTCGGTGTGCGTGGCCAGCACGTGGCCGGGGTCGGCGTCGCGCAGCGGGACCACGTGCAGCCAGCGATAGGGCGAGGTGATCACCGCGGAGTCGGAGACCAGCACCACCGACATGCGCCTGGGCAGCGGGGTGCCGTCGCGCAGTGCCGGGGAGTAACGCCAGACCTCACCCCGTCTCATGCGGCGCCGCGGGCGTCGGTCTCGGCGGCCTCCGTGACGTTCAAGTCGTCGTACGCGGCGGCCTGTTCGGCGGCGTCGTCGACGGACAGCTTGGCCAGGCTGTCGTGCACGAGCGCGGTGCGCAGGGAGGCGTTGATCACCGAGGACAGGCTGCGATTCTGCTGGTCGGCCGCCTGCTTTGCCCATTCGGCCACCTGCGGATCCAGCGTGACGGTCACCCGCGTCGCTTTGCCCATGCCTCCACCTCGCCACCGCTCGGCTCCGGAGCGAGCGAAGCACACCGGGCCGTGATTCGCTCGCGCATACCCTCATGCATACCCGTACGCAGCATATCGCGATGCGCGTTGTCGGACGGCGAACGGTCGGCCGGTTCGGCTATCGTCGGACCCGTGGCCAGTAAGGCTGCGGCGTCGGCGATCGAACTGGATGTCGGCGACCGCACGATCCGCATTTCGAATCCGGACCGGGTGTACTTCCCGGAGACCGGCGCGACGAAGCTCGACCTGGTGCAGTACTACCTGAGCGTCGGCGACGGCATCGTCCGCGCGCTGCGCGACCGGCCGTGCATGCTGCACCGCTTCCCGAAGGGCCTGGCCGGGGACAAGGTGCACCAGAAGCGGCTGCCCGCGGGCGCACCGGACTGGATCAACACGGTGCGCGTCTACTTCCCCCGCTACGGCAGGCATGCCGACGAGCTCTGCGTGCACGAACTGGCGGACGTCATCTGGGCCGTGCAGATGTCCACGGTCGAGTTCCATCCGTGGAACTCCCGCGCGGCCGACACCGAGCGCCCCGACGAGTGGCGCATCGATCTCGATCCGATGCCGGACTGCCCGTGGTCACGGGTGCAGCGGGTGGCCGGGGTCGCACACGAGGTGCTCGACGAGCTCGGCGCGGTCGGCTGGCCGAAGACCTCCGGTGGCAACGGTTTACACATCTACGTCCGCATCGCACCGAACTGGGGGTTCAAGGAGGTACGCCGGGCCGCGCTCGCCTTCGCCCGCGAGGTGGAGCGCCGCGCACCCGAGGACGTGACCACCACCTGGTGGCGCAAGGACCGCGACCCCAGGATGCTGTTCGTCGACTACAACCAGAACGCCCGCGACCACACCATCGCCGCCGCCTATTCGGTCCGCGGCGTCCCAACGGCCACCGTCTCCACCCCGATCCGCTGGGACGAGATCCCCGACGTCGACCCGCGCGACTTCACCATCAAGACCGTCCCCGCCCGCTTCGCCGACCTCGGCGACCTGCACGAGGGCATAGACGACACGGTCTTCGAGATCGACCAGCTGCTGGAATGGGCCGACCGCGACAAGGTCGACACCGACCTCGGCGCGGAAACCGATCTCGACGCCGACTGACCCGTAAACCCCACCGGCCGCGGTGCTAACGTCGCTGCGGCGCTGTCACCAGCGCACCCGCTGTACTGCTCTGAAGGAGGTCTGTCCATGAGCCGATCGGCAGTAGCGATAGCGATCGGGCCGGCCGACCCGCCGCCCGCGTTGCTGGTGAAGGCGGTCGAGGACGGCGGGGCGACGATCGCCGATCTGACCGAGGCGCGCGGGTTGATCTGGGCGGGGACGCCAGGGCAGTTCCCGGATGAGCTGCCGGACACGATCGAGTGGGTGCAGTTGCCCGCCGCCGGTGTCGAGGACTGGTTCACCGCGGGCGTGATCGCCGCCCACCCGAAGGTCCAGTTCACTTCTGCCGCAGGCGCTTTCGCCGCGAGCGTGGCCGAGCACGCGCTGATGCTGTTACTGGCCGGGGTGCGTTATCTGCCCGAGCAGCTGCGCGCGGGCAGCTGGCGGCAGCAGGATTTCTTCCCGCATATCGGTTCGCTGCGCGGCAAGACGGTCACCATCGTCGGCGCGGGCGGCATCGGACGGGCACTGATCCCGATGCTCACCCCGCTCGGCGCGCACGTGATCGCGGTCAACCGGTCCGGCCGTCCGATCACCGGCCCGGGCATCCCCGACACGATCGAGACGATCTCCACCGACCACCTCTCCCGGGTGTGGCCGCGCACCGACCATGTGGTCGTCGCCGCCCCGGCCACCGCGGCGACCCACCATCTCATCGACGCGGACGTGCTCGCCCGGCTGAAGCCGTCGTCCTGGGTCATCAATGTCGCCCGCGGCAGCCTGATCGACACCGATGCCCTGGTCACCGCGCTCGCCTCCGGCGCGATCGCCGGCGCGGGGCTGGACGTCACCGAGCCGGAACCGCTGCCCGACGGTCACCCACTCTGGGTACTGCCGAATGCCATTGTGACACCGCATGATTCGAACCCGCCCCAATTGCGTCTGGCCGCCTTCGCCGACCACGCGGGCGCGAACGTCGAACGCTTCGTCACCGGCAAAGACCTCCTGGCACCGATAGATCCCGACCGAGGCTACTAACCTCCCGCGCCGACGGGACATGGCCGCGGCAAGGTGCGAGTGAGCACGCCACCATGTCCCGTTGACCACGGTCGACCGGCGATGTACGTATACCTCGCCGAAAAGTACTTATAGATGACTGATTCGGGGCATCCCCCTGCGGCCATAACGTAGTTCCTGTCAGCGGGAACGACAACGAAACCGCAGCTCAGAGCCCCGAAGGAGCCATCATGAACACCATCGTCGCCCAGTACCTGGAAGCCTGGAACACCACCGACGCCGCCGACCGCAAGGCCGCCGTCGCCCGGGTCTTCACCGAGAACGCCGGCTACACCGATCCGCTGATGGCGGTCGCCGGCCACGACGCCATCGACGCCGGAATCGCCGCCGCGCAAGCACAATTCCCCGGCTGGACGTTCCGCCTGGCCGGCCCGGTGGACGCGCACCACGACCAGGTCCGCTTCACCTGGGAGCTCGGCCCGGCCGATGCCCCCGCGGTGGTCGTCGGCTTCGACGTCGCCGTGCTCGAGGACGGCCGCATCGCCAACGTGTACGGCTTCCTGGACAAGGTGCCCGCCGCAGCCTGAACCCGTTCCGCCCCAGCTTGATTCACTGAAGGAAACGCAACCATGACCACCACCGCCCCGTCCTACCTGTCCTCCGTCCTGGCCCCCGGCCCGCAGTTGCTCCGCCTCTCGCTCCGCCTGGATGCCGTGGTCACCGGCGTCAACGGCCTGGCCTACCTCGCCCTGGCCAAGCCACTGGAGTCACTGCTCGGCCTGGACACCGAGATCGGCATTCCGATCGGGATCTTCCTGACGCTGTACGGCGTGGCGGTGGCGATCATCGGCGCCAGGCAGACGATCAGCACCAATGCCACCCGCGTGGTGATCGCCGGCAACGCCGCCTGGGTCGTGGTCAGCCTCGCCGCCCTGATCGAAGGCGCGCTCGACCTGAATACGGTTGGTTCCCTCTGGACGGTCATGCAGGCGGCCACCGTCGGTGGCTTCGCCGCCCTGCAATCCCTGGGCCTGCGCAAAGCGCGCTGACCGCCGAACCGACCGACGACCGCGGTACCAGCAGACCTGCTGGTACCGCGGTCGTTTTCGCAGGTCAACACCGATCGCGATCAGCCTGCAATGAATGTGCCATTGACAACTGGCACATCCATGGATGATTCTGAGCGCATGACAAGGTCAACGAAGACCTCGATCCCCAGGGTGCCCGCTAGAGCCTCTGCGCGGGCCACGCTGGCCGCGACGGCCACCCAGATCGGGTTACGCCCGCTGAACAACGCGGTGCCGATGAATGCCCCCGGCGTCTGGTTCGCCCGCAAGCTGGTCGCCACCTTCATGGCGATCGGCGGCCCGGTCCCCCGCGGCACCACCATCACCCCGGTGCGCTCCGGGCCGGTGCGCGGCGAATGGGTCCGTGCGGCCGGAGTCTCCTTCGGCCGGCGCGCCGTCTATTACATCCACGGCAGCGCCTATGTCATCTGCTCGGCGCGCACCCATCGCGGGCTGGCCGCGCAGTTGTCGCGCAAGACCGGACTCCCGGTCTTCGTCGTCGACTACCGCCTCGCCCCGGAATATCGCTTCCCGGCAGCCGCCGACGATATCGAGGCTGGTTACCGCTGGTTGCTCGACCGCGGCTATGCCGCGAACGACCTGGTGATCGCCGGCGATTCGGCCGGCGGGCACCTGGCGCTCGACCTGCTCATCGAGAACAACCGGCAGCACATCCCCCAGCCGGCGGCGGTGGCGATGTTCTCGCCGCTGTTCGATCTCACCCTGAGGCTGGCCGCCGAACAGGAACGGCAGCAACGAGATCCGCTCATTTCCGCCGCGGCGGCAAGCCGGATGCCGCGCGAGTACACGAAGGGTCTGCCCGACGACCTGCCCCGGCTGCGGCTGACCGTGCCGGAGGGTATGCCCCTGCCGCCCATGCTCGTTCAGGTCGGCGGCGCGGAAATGCTCAGGGCCGACGCGCGCGCACTGTGCGCGACGGTGCGCGGCGCGGGCGGTAGCTGCGAACTAGAGATCTGGCCGGGTCAGGTGCACGTCTTCCAGGCGCTGCCGACGCTGGTGCCCGAAGCCGATCAGGCCCTGACCCGCGCGGCCGAGTTCCTGCGCGCGGCGCTGGCCGACCGCACTGTCTCCGAGAAGGTGAGCTGACTATGTTCGGACTGGAAAAGCTGCTGCCGCTTGGCAATCGGCCACGGCGCACGTACGGCGCGCGAGCGGTGGTGACCGGCGCGGGCAGCGGTATCGGCCGGGCCTTCGCACTGGAGCTCGCCGACCGCGGCGGGCAGGTGATCTGCGCCGACATCGACGAGGCCCGCGCCGATCAGACCGTCGCGCTGATCGAGCGCAAGCATCCCGGCACCGCGCACGCGTTCCGCTGCGATGTGGCCCAGCGCGAGGACGTGGAAAATCTTGCGCGCTTCGCCGAATCGCTGTTCGAACGCCCGGTCAGCCTGGTGATCAACAACGCGGGCGTCGGCATCGGCGGAAAGCGGGTCGGCCAGGTCGGTTTCACGGACTGGGAGTGGGCGCTCGGCATCAACCTGTGGGGTGTGGTGCACGGGTGTGAGGTATTCACGCCGCAGCTGCGCGCCGCGCGCCGGGGCGGGATCATCAATGTCGCCTCGGCCGCCGGGTTCGCCGCCGCGCCGTCGATGGCCGTCTACAACGTGTCCAAGGCGGGCGTGATGTCGCTGTCGGAGACGATGGCGGCCGAGCTGAGCGGCACCGGCGTCGCGGTCACCGTGCTGTGCCCCACGTTCGTGAAAACCAATGTGGCCAAGGACGGCCGGATCACCCAGCAGTCGGCCGGCCTGGCCGACACCCTCATGCGCTGGACCGGCTTCTCCCCCGAATACGTCGCCCGCAGCACCCTCGACGCGCACGACCGCGGGCAGCTGTATGTGCTGCCGCAGCTGGACGCCCACGTCGTCTGGCGGCTCAAGCGCTACTTCCCCGCCCAGTACACCTATGTCCTCGGCCTCCTGGACCGGGTTCTGCCCCAGGACAACTCGCCTTCCACCGACCGCACGTCGGTCACCGACAAGACAGGAGTCTGACATGGCCATCACGATGGACTTCGACGACATGCTCGCCAAGATCAAAGACCGGCAGTGGGCGCTGGCCGACATCGATTGGGACGCACCGGGTGCCGAGACGATCACGCCCGAGCTGCACGCCAAGCTCAAGCCGTTCATGGCCGATCTGATGTGGATCGAGAACGTCGGCGCGCGCGGCTTCGCCGCCATGGCGAAGAAGGCGCCCACCGAGACGCTGCGCGAGATCTACCGCTACTTCCACGCCGAAGAGCAGCGGCACGCCAATGCCGAACTGGCACTGATGCGGCGCTGGGGCATGCTCGACGGCGACGAGATCCCGCAGCCGAACGTGAACGTCAAGCTGGTGATCGACTTCCTGGACAAGTACGCCGACGGCATGTCGCTGTCGTTCCTTGGCACCGTCATCCCGATGCTCGAGGTCGCGCTGGACGGCGCGCTGGTCAAGTTCATCATGGACGAGATCCACGACCCGGTCTGCCAGGACGTCTTCAAGAAGATCAACAACGACGAATCCCGGCACCTGGCCGTCGATTTCGCGGTGATGGACGTGCTCGGTCACGCACAGATCCGCAAGCTCGCCACCGATCTCATCGGCGGCTGGCTGAAGCCGTCGCTGATCATCGGCGTGCTGAGCTATGTGCCGCTGCTGAACAAGATGCGCGACAACATCGTCGAAATGGGCGTCGACGAGGAGAAGCTGTACTCGGCGCTCAAGCGCTACGCCAACGTCGGTGAGCGCAGCGAGTTCGCGCGCAGGCTGCCGATGTATCAGCTGGTGAAGCTGCAGGGCGGCTGGGTGATCGACCGCGGGCACCCGTACCACCTGTTCGCCGACGCGCTGGTGAAGATCACCGCCAGGGTGCCGAAGGCACTGCTGCGCAGGGACCCGACCTGGGTCAAGGAAGTCACCTACGAGCCGGCGGCATAGGGCAGATGAGTAATCAGACATTGGACATCGCCATCATCGGCGGCGGGTTCGCCGGTATCGGCGCCGCGATTCGCCTGAAACAGAAGGGAATCGACGGGTTCGCCATCTTCGAACGCGGCGACGCGATCGGCGGCACCTGGCGCGACAACACCTATCCCGGTGCGGCGTGTGACATTCCGTCGCGGCTGTACTCCTACAGCTTCGCGCCGAATCCGGACTGGTCGCACACCTACTCGGGCAGCAACGAGATCCTCGGCTACATCGAGTCGATGGCCGCCGAGTTCGGGCTCGGACCGCATTTCCGGTTCGGCAGCAACGTGTCCGGCCTCGTCTTCGACGAGGAGGCCGGGCAGTGGGAGATCAGCATCGACGGCCAGGACACGGTGCGGGCCCGCGCGGTCGTGCTCGCCTCGGGACCGTTGGCCAATGCCAGCTTTCCGAACATCCGCGGGATAGACGACTACGCGGGGCACAAGATCCACAGTGCCCGTTGGGATCACGACTACGACTTCACCGGTAAGAAGGTCGCCGTCGTCGGCACCGGTGCGAGCGCGGTGCAGATCATTCCCGAGCTGGTCGACAAAGCGGCCTCGGTCAAGGTCTTTCAGCGGACACCGGGTTGGGTGCTGCCCCGGGTCAACCGGCGCACCAACGCGGTGACCAAGGAGATCTATCGCCGAGTGCCCGCCGCCGAGCAGCTGGCGCGGCAGGCCTGGTTCTACGGGCACGAGTCGGTCGCCCTGGGCGTCGTCTGGAACACGCCGCTGACCAGGGTCGTCGAACTGGTCGGCAAGGCCCAATTGCGCAGGCAGGTCAAGGATCCCTGGCTGCGCCGCCAGCTGACGCCGGACTTCCGGGCGGGCTGCAAGCGGCTGCTGATGACCGACGACTACTACCCGGCGCTGCAACGGGACAACTGCAAGCTGATCACCTGGCCCATCGCCAAGCTCTCCGAGCGCGGCATCCGGACCGCGGAAGGCGTTGAGCACCAGGCCGATTGCATCGTCTTCGCGACCGGCTTCGATGTGTCCAAGACCGGCACCCCGGTTCCGGTCGTCGGCCGCGACGGCCGGGTGCTGGCCGACGAATGGTCGGGCGGCGCGTACGCCTACAAGAGCGTCGCGGTGTCGGGTTACCCGAACCTGTTCCTCACCTTCGGGCCGAACTCGGGGCCGGGTCACAACTCCGCGCTGGTGTACATGGAGGCGCAGATCGACTACCTGGTGAGTGCCATCGGCACCATCCTGGAGCAGGATCTGCGCGTCCTCGACGTCCGCAAGGACCGGCAGGACCGCTACAACGCGGGCATGCAGCGCAGGCTGACCGCCACCACCTGGAACTCGGGCTGCCGCAGCTGGTACCTGACCGAGGACGGGTTCAACGCGACCATGTATCCGGGGTTCGCCACGCAGTACGTCAACCAGCTGCGGACCGTGGACCTCGCCGACTACACGGTGGTCGCCGCGGATCGCAGTTCACGCAGGCCCCGGATCGCGGCGGTTTCCTAGATGACGGGCGCCGGCGACCTTGGCGATAGACTCGGTCGATCACGCGGCGTGAGCGACGGCCCCGGAGGCGGTGGCTCGCGTGCCCACGGAGGTTCCGTGGACCCCGCGATCGAATATTGACCGGGCTGTTCGGTCGCCGGCACACCGGCGTCGTGGTGGGCGAGGAGGTGGAATCGATGGAGTACCGGATCGATGACCTCGCGCGCGCCGCGGGCACCACCACCCGCAATGTGCGTGCGTATCAGGAACGTGGACTGCTGCCCCCGCCGGTCGGCAAGGACGGCCGGGCCAGCATCTACGACAACTCACACCTGGAACGACTGCGGCTGATCGACGCGCTGCTCCAGCGCGGCTTCACCACCTCGCACATCGGCGACTTCATCACCAGCTGGGAAACCGGCAAGGACCTCACCGAGGTGCTCGGCCTGCAACACGCGGTGACCGCGTCCTGGGCCAAGGACGAGACATTCGAGGTGCCGCGCGAGCTGATCGGCACCATCCTCGGCGCCGAGGCCGACGAGCTGGTCGACCGGCTGCGCGAGATGAAGCTGGTCCGGCTGGAGGGTGACACCGTCGTGTTCACCGAAACCCAGCTGCTCACCTCGTTCGCCGAGTTGCACGAGTACGGCCTGGAACTGCGCACGCTCATCGAGATCTACGCCAAGGTCGCCGACCGCATCGACGACATCACGCACATCATGATCACCGCCGCCAAGCAGCACATCATCGATGAGCACGGCCCCGGCTGGCTCCCCGACACCAGCAGCGAGATCGCCGACACCACAACAATGTTGAGCAAGATGCGCGAACTCGCCGTCGCCTCGGTGCACTCCACCCTGGCCCGCTCGCTCGACGTCACCCTGCGCCACGAGCTCGGCGACTACCTCGCCACCGCCGCCGAACGCGAACGCGCGCGATCGGATTCGCGCCCCGACACTTCGGCCTAGCGATCTCAGTTCCGTGACTTACGGGCGAAGATCATTGCGGCGCAGATATATCCGATGATCGCCAGACCGACCGACCAGAGCACGGCCAGTAGCGCGCTGCCCGCCACACCACCGGTGAGCAAATTTCGGAGCGTATCGATCACCGGGGTCGCGGGCTGGTTTTCGGCGAACCCGCGGAGCCAGGTCGGCATGGAGCCGGTGGGCACGAAGGCGCTGCTGATGTACGGGATGAACATGATCGCGTAGGTGAACCCGCCTGCCGCCTCGGGGTTTTGCGCCAGCAGGCCCAATGCCACCGCGATCCAGGTGATCGCGTGCACGAAGAGCAGGATTATCGCGAGTGCGCCCAGCCACGCGAAAAAGCCGGTGTCCGAGCGGAATCCCAGGATCGTGCCGACCACCAGCACGATGACGACGGCGATCAGGTTGCGCACGACGCCTTCGCCCACGTGCCCGGCGAGCAGTGCCTGCCGGAAGATGGGCAAGGTCCGGAATCGGTCCACCGCGCCGGTGCGCAGATCGGTGGCCACCGCGGTCGCGGTGATCGAGGCGCCGAATCCGGTGCACAGCAGGATGATTCCGGGGATCACGTAATCGATGTACGGGCCGTCCACCTGGATCGCGCCGCCGAACACATAGACGAACAGCAGCATGATCAGCACCGGCAGCAGCAGCGAGATCAGCAGCGTGTCCCGGCTGCGCAGGGTATGCCGCACCGCGCGCCGGAACATGACGGCGGAATCGGTGACGGCCGTTACCGGCGCGCTCATGCCGCCGCCGCGGTCCTGCTCACCCGGCGGCCGCTTCGACGATATCGGCGGTTCGGGGAGTCGCATCGGCGTGCGATTGCAGCTCACCGGCGAGGGCTTTCGCCCGCTGCGCGGTGCCCTGTTCCAGCAGCGTCCGCACCCCCGCCGCCAGCCGATCGCGGTCGAGTTTGCGGAAACTCAGGTGGGCGCCGACGCCGAGCCGTTCGACCTGCCCACCCCACATCGGCTGGTCGAACGACACCGAACAGACCAGCGTCGGCAGCCCGGCCCGCAGGCTCTCGAAGGTGGTGCCGATGCCGCCGTGATGCACCGCGGCGGCGCACACCGGAAAGATGATGTCGTGCGCGACCGGGCCGACCACCTTGACCCGGGCACTGGTCTGCGCGTCGGCGGCGGCCAGATCGCTCCAGCCCGCACTCACCAGGCCACGGATGCCGAGGCTGGCGCACACCTCCTCGACCAGGGCCAGCACGGCGTGGGTGTCGCGGATGGGCATGCTGCCGAAGCCGAAGTACACCGGCGGCTCGCCCTCGGCGATCCAGGCGATCACCTCGCCGTGATCGGCGGCGAGCTCGCCGAGTGCTTCGCGCGCGGTCCGCTCCAGCGGCAGGAAGCCGACCAGCGGCCTGCGCGCGCCCCACTCCTCGGCCAGGCCGGGGACCAGCGCGGGGTCGTAGATCTGGACCTCGGGCACCCCGTCGCGTTCGAGCACGGCCGCCGGACTGGCGGTCGAGCGCGGCAGGCCGAGTTCCCGGCGCAGCTGGTTCAGGTACTTCATGAAGACGACGCGGCGCAGATTCTCGGCGAGCAGCCAGGTGGCTCGGTTGACCACCCCCGGCGGCTGCCAGTCCGCCGGCAGCGCACCGGGGAACGGGTACGCGGCGTTCGTGCGGCACGGGAAGCCGTGCAGCGAGACCAGCGGCACCCGCATCGCCTCGGCGACCGACGCGGCGCGGTCCTCGGTGAGCATCGTGGCGACGATGATGTCCGCGCCGGCGCAGACGTCGATCACCTCGCGGTTCATCTGCTCGGCGTAGTCGGCCATCTGCTTGCCGACGAGTTGCATGAGCCGGAAGCTGCTGCCCGCGGCGAGCGCCTTCTGGCCTTCGTCGGAGGCGTAGAGCTGCTGCACGTCCGGCCCGCAGCTGACCGCGGACAGGCCGGTGCGGGTGGCGAAGTCGACCAGGTTGGGCGGCGCGCCGAGCAGCACGTCGTGGCCGCGTCTGCGCAGCTCGAGACCGAGCGCCACCGCGGGTTGGACATCGCCGCGGGTGCCCGTCAACGGAATCGCCACTCTCATGCCAGCTCCTGTACTCGGCGGGCGCCCCCGCAGTCGTCGGGCCGCGGGTCGGCGACTCGTCGTTCATCCAGCATGCGCATGGTGCACATGTCCGTACCGTGGTCGCATGCACGTCGCGCTGTTCACGGACTTTCATCCCGCGACCCTCGGCGGGATCCAGACCTCGGTACACGCCCAGCGTCGCGGGCTCGAGCGGCTCGGCCACCGCGTCACCGTGTTCACCGCGCCCACGCCGGAATCTACCGAATCGGAGCAGGACATTGTGGTCCTTTCCGCACTCGGCGGGGTTGTGGTCAACGGTTTCGCCATGGTGTTGCCCACTCCGGCGAACAACCGGTTGATCGACGCGGTCTTCGCCGAACGCGGGCCGATCGACGTCGTGCACACCCAGACCACCTATGGCGTGGCCATCGCCGGGCTGCGGGCGGCGCGGCGGCACGGGATTCCGGTGGTGCACACGGTGCACAGTCGCGATGATGTGTTCATCGCCAACACCTCCCCCGTGCCGTACCTGTCCGCGCTCACCATGCGCGCGCTGCACGGGCGTTTCGTCTCGCATCGCGGGAAGATGCCGCGCAACAACGAGTCCCGCGCGGCGCGGCATGCCTGGCGGACGATGGTCGCGCAGGCGCAGGCCGCCGATCGGGTGATCGTGCCGACCGCGCATTTCGCCACGCGCATTCTGGCGCACGGGCTCGATCGGCCGATTCGGGTGATCTCCAACGGAATCGATGACGAGTTGCTCGACGAGGCACGGACTCTCGAGCCCGAAGCCGGGAACGGTCCACTGCGAATCCTGTGGTGTGCCAGGCTGTCCGGGGAGAAGCGGCTACTCGAAGCCATCGAGGCGGTGCGGCGCGTCGAGAACTGCACGTTCGACATCTACGGCTCGGGCGAGCTGTACGCGCGGGCGCGGGCGGCGATCGAGAGCGGCGGCCTGGACCACCGCGTGCGGCTGCACGGCGGGGTCAGCCAGGCGGACTGCCTGGCCGCCATGGCGGCGCACGACGTATTGCTCTTTCCCTCATCGGGTTTCGATACCCAGGGCATGGCCCTGCTGGAGGCGGTGACGATGCGGCTGCCCGTCGTCTACTGCGATCCGGATCTGGCCGAGACGGTGCCCGAGGGCGGCGGGGTCTGCACGCGCGACCCATCCGTGGCGGCGCTCGCCGATTCGCTGCGCGAACTCGCCGAGCACCCGGAACACTTGGCGCCGATGCGCAAGGTCCTCACCGATCACGCCGACGACGCCCGGCAGTCCCGTCTCACCGAGGCCGTCCTGTCGATCTACACCGACCTGGCCAGAGGTACGAAAACCGCTATGCCACAGATCATTCCGAATGTGCCCACCGCCCCTGGCCGACTCCCCCTGCTCGGCCACAGCGTAGCGGCATTGCGCGACGGGCTGAAGTTCGTCACGTCGCTGGCCGGCGTCGGCCCGATCGTCCGGATCTATCTCGGGCCGCGACCCGCCTACGTGCTCACCACCCCCAAGCTCATTCGCGAGGTGAGCTTCGGTGCGGCGGGCGAATTCCACCGCGAGGAGCTGCGGGACGCGATCCAGGAGGTGATCCGCGGCGCGTCCAATGTGCTCAGCGGCAAGCCGCACGAGCTGCGCCGCCGGATGATCGCGCCCGCGCTGCGGCAGCGCCGGCTGGCCGAATATGCCGTGGTCGTCGCCGATTTGGCGAACACCTGGTCGGCATCGTTACGGCCGGGCCGGCAACTGAATCTGGTCGACGAGGCACACCGGCTCGTCCTCGACACCATCTCCTCGACCCTGTTCACCGCCGAGTTCGGCGCGGACGCGAAACGGGAAGTGCAGCAGACCATTCCGTGGCTGCTCGGCCAGGTGATCCAGCGCGCGGCGTTGCCGCCGCCGGTGCGCCGCCTGCGCGTCGTGGCCAACCGCCGGTTCACCGCCAAGTCGCATCGGCTGCGCGCCGAGATCGGCGCCGTGGTCGCCGAATACCGCCGCGCCGACCGGGATTTCCACGATGTGCTGTCCGCGCTGGTGCGGCACAGCGACCCGGAGACCGGTACCCGGCTGTCGGACGAGGAGATCATCGACGAGCTGCTGCTCATGCTCGCGGCCGGCGTCGGCTCGACCGCGTCCATCCTCGGCTGGGTCTGGCACGAGGTCATGCGCAATCCGGACATCGCCGCCGAATTGCGCCGCGAGCTGGACGATTTCGTCGGCGACGGGCCGGTCCCGCCCGACCGCGTCGCCGAGCTGCCCTACCTGCGGCTGGTGGTGCTGGAGACCCTGCGGTTCTGGGGGCCGTGGGTCAGCACGCACACCGCGGACGGTCCGGTCACGCTCGGCGGCACCACGCTGCCCGACGGCGCCATGGTGGTGTACAGCCCGTACATGATCCATCACAACGCGCACTACTACCCGGACCCGGAAACCTTCGACCCCGATCGCTGGTTCCCCGGCCGGGTCGAGGAGATCGACAAGCAGGCGATCCTGCCGTTCGGGGTGGGCAACCGGCACTGCCCGGGCAACAACTTCGCGCTGATGACGATCACGCTCGCGACCGCCGCCCTGTTCGCTCGGTGGGAGCCGGTCGCCGACCCCGGCTACCAGGTGAAGCCGTCGAATCGTGACTTCGTCGCCGCCCCGTCCCGGCTGCCGGTGGTGCTGCGGGCCCGCCCATGACCGGCCGCGGGTGCGTCCGGCGCCGATGAGTTCCGCGCCGTCGTATCGTCAGCACAGTATGGACACCACCAACCTCGCCGACCTCTACTCGTTGCCGGAGCTGGACTGGGCGAACATCGAATCGAAGCTCGACGCGAACATCCCGCAGGCCCCGGACACCGGCGGCCCGAACCGGCACACCTACTGGTTGAGCACGATCAACCCGGACGGCAGCCCACACGTGACCGCGCTCGGCGCGCTCTGGCTCGACGGCGCGTTCTGGTTCACCACCGGCACGCGAACCCGCAAGGGGCGCAACCTCGCCCGCGATCCGCGCTGCACGATCAGCATCGCCCTGCACGACTTCGACCTCACCGTCGACGGCACGGCCGCGCTGGTCACCGACCCGGCGGCGGTCGCCGAGATCGCCGCGCGCTATGCCGCGGACGGCTGGCCGGCCACGGTCGACGAGAGCGGCCAGGCGCTCACCGCCGAGTACAGCGCGCCGTCGGCCGGCCCGCCGCCCTGGCACGTCTACCGCATCACCGCGACCACGGCGACGGCGCTCGGCACGGTCGAGCCCGGCGGCGCGACGCGCTGGCGTTTCTGAGCGGTTCCGCTTTCATCGACCGGTGTCCGGCGCACGGCGCCGCGGCGGCCCGTACCCTGCTGGTTGGCGCAAAGCGCTGACCGTCGAGCGGATGGGAGTCGCCCCGTGGCATCCGACCAGCCGAGAATGCCGCCGCCAGGGCTGGTTCGCGCGGTCGAGTTGGTGCGCAACGGACTTTCGGTCGCCTACCGCAAGCTGGTGCCCGGTCAGGTCGCCGTGATGGAGATGCTGGCCGCCGGGTGGTTGACGCAGGCGATTCATGCCGCCGCCGAGCTCGGGGTCGCCGACGCGCTGGCCGACGGGCCGCGCGACGGCGCCGAGCTGGCGAAGCTGGTCGGGGCCGATGAGGATGCGCTGCACCGGTTGCTGCGGCTGCTGATCGGTCACGGGATCTTCACCCGGCGACGGGACGGCCGGTACGCGCTGACGCCGATGGCGCGGGCACTGCGCCGGGATGCCGGCGTTTCGTTGCGAGACGCCGCACTGTTCTTCGGCTGCTCGATCCATCGGGAGAACTGGTCGCACCTCGTCGACGCGGTGCGCACCGGGCAGCCGGTCGGCCGGGCGCTGCACGGCATGTCGTTCTTCGAGCACGTGCGCGCCGATCGGGAGCTGGGCGCGCTGTTCGACAACGCGATGACCAGCATCGGCAGCCTGGGGCTTGCTCCGCTGCTCGCGGCCTACGACTTCGCGCAGTTCGAGACGCTGGTCGACGTCGCCGGTGGCGAGGGCACGATGCTCGCCGAAATCCTGTGCCGGGCGCCACGATCCAGGGGTGTTCTGTTCGAGCTGCCGGAGGTGGCCGAGTCGGCGAGCAGGCGGCTGGACGAACTCGGGCTGGCCGACCGGTGCACGGTCGAGCGCGGATCGTTCTTCGACGCGGTTCCGCAGGGCGGTGATGCCTACATCCTCAAGCACATCCTGCACGACTGGCCCGAGGACGACGCGGGACGGATCCTGAAGACCGTTCGTGCGGCGATGAAACCCGATGCGCGCCTGTTGATCATCGAGCTGGTGGTTCCGGAGAACACTCGACCGCATCCGGGTAAGTACATCGATCTCGAAATGCTGGTGCACACGGGCGGTCGTGAGCGCAGCGCCGAGGAGTATCGGAAGTTCTTGGCGCGCTTCGGATTCACGCTCAGCCGGATCGTGCCGACGGTTTCGCCGGACAACGTGCTCGAGGCCGTGCCCGGCTAGGGGGTGAGCACGCCGGCGATGACCGTGTTCACCACCCGGCCAACTGCTTCAGGCTCCGGCGGGGCGCCCTTGCGGTCGGCGAACAGGAGATGCCCGGCGCCGATCAGCGTGGGGGCCAGTACTTCTACGTCGGCCGTCACCGCGATGCGGCCCTGGTCGCGCTCCGCCCCCAGGTAGTCCGCGATCATCGCCGTCGCCTCCGCCAGCAGCGGAACGCCTGTCGGCCTGGTCCGGCGGAGCCTGGCGCGCAACTCGTCCCGGAAGGTGACCAGGCTGACGATGGCCACCGCGACCGTTCCGAAGACCTCGGTCAACGCGTCGCCGAGATTGCCGACCACCGTGCCGGTGCCCGCGGCCGCGCGCAACGCGGCGCTCTGCTGGTCGATGCGTGCGATGCGGTCGAGCACGAGTTCGGCGAGGAAGTCGTCGAAGTCGGCGAAGTGCCGGTGCAGCACGCCCTTGGCGCAGGCCGCCTCGGTGGTGACCGCGCGGCTGGTCAGCGCGCTCGGGCCGGCCTGAATCAGGATGCGTTCGGCGGCGTCGAACAGTTGCTCGCGCACGTCGCGCATGGCCACTCCGGTCGGCACTGTGTGCTTCTCCTTTCGTCGAACGGTTGAAGAGTGGGCATGTGCCCACTTATAGTGGGCGCATGCCCACTATACCTTCGGGGGCGTCGCCCCTTCCCCAGCAAGAATCGCATCAGGCTCGCGAGATCGCCGAGTCGTTCGGCATCGACGCCGAGCGCTACGACCGCTCCCGGCCCCGGTATCCCGACGCGATGGTGCAGGCGATCATCGCCGCAGGCCCGGGACGCGACGTACTGGACGTCGGCATCGGCACCGGCATCGTCGCGCGGCAGTTCCGCGCGGCGGGCTGTCACGTCTTCGGCGTCGAACCCGACGAGCGCATGGCCGAATTCGCGCGCCGCGGCGGGACCGAGGTCGAGGTGTCCACCTTCGAGGCCTGGGATCCCGCGGGCCGGACCTTCGACCTCGTCGTCGCCGGCCAGGCCTGGCACTGGGTGGACACCGTCGCCGGCGCGGCCAAAGCGGCCGAGGTGCTGCGACCGGGCGGAGTGCTGGCCCCGTTCTGGAACGTGAGCCAGCCGCCGCCGGACCTCGAGCGCGACTTCGCCGATGTCTTCCGCCGACTGGTCCCCGACTCCCCGGTCGGCCAGGTCCCCACCGGCTCCGCGTTGCAGCTCTACGCGTCGATGTGCGACAAAACCTCCGACGGCATCCGCCGATCGGGAGCCTTCGGCGAGCCGCAGCAACAGCAATTCGAGTGGGAACAGCGGTACACCCGCGACGAATGGCTCGAATACTCCGCCACCACCGGCGCCACCACCCGCCTCCCCCAACCGCTGCTCGACCAGGTACTGGCCGGCCTCGGCGCGGTCATCGACGCCGCCGGCGGCAGCTTCACCGTGCACTACACGGCGGCAATGGTCACCGCCGTCCGAAAAGTCGGCTGACCCGCCACCGCCGACCTACACCCTCCCCGCAGTCGACCCCATCCAAGACTTCATCCGCCTCTACGGCTAACCGCGCTCAGCGACCTGCGTCGATCTCAGTTGTCGGTGCTGGAGGCTAAAGTCCGCGGCATGGATGCAGTCGACGCAGGCAGCAGCACCATCGAAGGTCCCGCGCAGATCCTGAAGCCGCACCGCCATCGTGCCGAGAACAGCGACGGCACGGTGCTCAACGCCGAATTCTCTGTGGGCGCCGACGGCGACGCGTTCTCGTTGATCATCGAAAGCGCCGGCGGCAAAGTGGTCGGCAGCCCGCTGCCTCGCAACAGCGACTATGTTCCGTTACTGGAACTGCTGCTCGCCCGGCTGCGTGAACTCGACGCGACAATCGTTGGGGCCGAGGTCGTCTCGGCAAACGCAACGAGACTTGCCGCCAATGACCGACAGCTGCTGACCGACCCGATCACGATGTCGACCATCTCCGATATTCCCCAATGCCGTCTCGATCTGACCCGGGCACAGGGGCGCGTCGGCCTGTCATCGACATCGCAGAAAGAAGGCAACAACCGCAAGCGGCTGCTCCTGCGAATCATCGTTCCCGATTACGAGCCCGCGGACGCCGAGCAACTGGCACAAGACCTCTCCCGCAGCGCAGTCACGATCGAGGCCGGAGATCCGATCGTCGGTGAGACGGACGGCCTGCGCCCAGCCAAGATCCGGCGTGAGCAATCACGACTACGTCGAATCCTGGTCGGATCAGGTGCGACCGGTACCTGTGCAGTATGTGGAAACGAGTTCCCCGTAAGTCTGCTCGTTGCTGCCCACATCAAGAGGCGCGAGCATTGCACCGAGGACGAGCGCCGCGACCTGTTCAACGTGGCCATGCTGGCCTGCACCTTCGGCTGTGACGCCTTGTACGAGGACGGCTGGATCTCCGTCGATCACACCGGCCGACTCTGTATCGCCGATGAAACAGCCACACCCGCGGTCCAGGACCGCCTCGCTGCTCTCGCGGGCCGGAGGTGTGAGGCGCACAAGCCCGGTTCAGCGGCCTACTTTGATTGGCATTACACCGCCGCCTTTCGGGGCAGATCGTCAGCGGTGGTCGGAGAGCGGTTGATCGGGTTCCATCGACCTGGGGTCTGCTGAGTTGAGTGGGCGGTGGGGGAACTGTGGCTCAGGCGGGTGAGACGAAGGCGCGGGTGGTGATGCCGAGGGCGGTGGGGGTCACGCAGGAGGCGCGCATCGACTGGCCGGCGGCGGCCGCGGGGGAATCGGCGCCGGGGTAGGGGCCGAAGATGGGGCTGTCGGGGGTGGCGGGGACGCTGATGCCGAGGCATTCGACCTCGAGCACGGTGGACCCATACCCCTCGTGGCAGAGGGCGACGGCGTCGGTGAGGCCGCGGTCGACGTAGCAACCGCCGGGGTCGGCGGCCGCCCGGTCGGCTCTGGCAATCACGGTGCCGCAGACGAGCACGAACAAGCAGCCACCTCCGACGATTCGTCGCACGGTGCTCACAGTGAATCCCTTTCTCGGCGCGATGGTGCACTCCAGCCGGAATCGGTCCGGTCACCGCATCTTGATCAAGCGTTCCCCCTTGATCAACCCCCGGCCATTCCACCAGACCCGAGCCTCGCCGGTGCGGGACACGACGGAGCACCGGCGGCGAGATCCGCTACGGCAGGGTCAGGGCTTGGGCGATCAGGGTGAGGTAGAGAGCGAGGATGAAGAGGACGGCGGGGGCGGGTGGGTAGTCCGTGCGGTCGCCGCGCAGGAACTTCAGTGCGCCGAGGGCGGGGATCAGTAGCAACAGGATGGGCAGCCAGGCGACGAGGGACGACGGCGGCGGATAGTCCCACGGGCGGACGAGCAGCAGGTCGACCAGGACCGCGGCCGCCGCGCAGAGCAGCGACGCCGCGGTACTTCCCTTGGCGCCCAGCGCATTCGAATACCACAGCGCACCCGGACGACGCTCGCGCGAGGTCTTTCTGGCGAACTCGAATTGAAGGAACGCGCCGGCGAAGACACCGGCAACCGCCGCGGCCTGCCAGTGCGCGCGCACCGCACCGGTGTCGATCGCCGAGACCACGATGTAGCCCGTGACGAGCAGCTGCACCGGATAGGTCACGATCAGGTTCAACAAGATATCGGCGCGCACGGTAGCGAACAGCCGCTCCAGTCCCCACAGCACCAATCCGTAAGCCATTGCGACAGCGATCATCACGGCGGAGCCGACGGACAGCGCGAGACTGCCGGAGATGGCGCCGACCGCGATGAGCCCCATGGCGACTCGCAGTTCGACCGCGCTCACCGCCCCGGTCACCAGCGGCCGGTCCGGGTTGTGCACGCGGTCGTATTCGAGATCCTTCTGTTCGTCGACCATTCGCAGATACAGCAGCACGAACGCGACCACGACGATCCGGACCACGGTCGCCCCGGTCGGCCGCCATGCCGAATCCGGCTGCGTCACCAGCGAAGCGGTGCCCTCCAGGGCGAGCACCCACAGCACCCCGTACAGCAAGTAGTGCGGTTTGTACATCACCGCGGTGAACCGGGCGATACGCACCACGGACACCAGCGGATTCGTCACGCGGACTCCGGTTCCCCGGCGTCGAAACCCAGTTCGTCGTCGGCGAATTCGAGATCGAGTTCGGCGGCGACCGCGTCGGCCTGCCGGATCTCGCAGTGGATCACGGTCCGGTCGGCCTGCTGGCCGGTGATCTCCGCGACGCACTCGGCGGGGCGATCCAGCTCCACGAATCGCTCGAAAGCGCTTCCGACGCATTCCAATCGGGGCGCCCGGTGCAGCACCATGGCCAACGCGGTCTGCCTGCACGCCTCGATCAGCAGGCTGCCCGGAACGTGGTCGAGTTGATGATCGAACAGGAACGGATGACCCAGGTCGGGAACCAGCGCCGCCCGCGCGGTGTTCCCCGCCAACTCCGGCGCGGCGATCACGACATTGCGCCAGTTCTCCCGCCCCACCTCGGCCGCGACCGCGCGATCGGCGAGCGCCGAAGCGCCGACGAACGCCCCGAGGCCGAGGCTCTTCCGGAACGCCCCGCGCAGCCCGGCCCATTGCCGCGGCGTCATCCAGGAGAACGAGCCGTCGACGGTCATCATCGACTCGTCGCCGCAATCGATTTCGAGCACCATGTCCAGGCCCTGCACCGTCTCACCGCGCACGTGCCGCCGGGGCACCCGTGCGCGCATCACCAGATCGGCCGGGGCGGAGCCGACCTCCCAGGCCGGGGTGTCCGCGCCGGTGCCGTTGAAGGTGCGCACGATGAACGCCATGTCCGAAGGCACACCGTAGAACTCGTGACTGAGCGCGATCGCGGCCTGCCGGGCGGCCTCCATCACCAGCAGCGGGTCGTGGCGCAGGCCGAGCGAGCCGAGATGGTCACCGTAATAGGCGTGCATCCTGGGTAACTGGGCGCCGACCACGAACTCGTCCTCGGTCACGGCGTCCATCGAGGTGACGAACACCTCCGACACCGCGCACCGGTGCGCCAGCTCGCGCGAGATGGTGCGTAGATGGGTCGCGGTCTTCACCGTTTCCACGTTTGCCGTCACGGTCGTTCCTCCAGCCAGTCTTTCGCGGTCACCGGGCGCAGCGTTTGCGGCCGCGTCCCGACCCGCATCGGGAGTACATAGGACCCGAGCACGATCACCGACCACGGATCGAGTTCCCGCCCCTCGGCCCACGCGGAATACAGCAGCTGCGCGCAGTCCGCGTCCGTCCGATCCGCGAAAGCCGGTGCGGCACCGGCTTTCTCCAGGTCACGCAGAATCCGGCCGAGCGCGTCGGCACGGTCGAAGCTGCGCGCGGGCGCCTGCGTGTAGAGGTCGTGCGCGATCGCGATGGCCTCGGACGAGCGGTCGGCCCCGTCACCGGCCTGCGCGATCACCTTCGCCCGGCGGTCCTCGTCCAGATAGATGGCGAGCTCCCGCAGCACGTCGGCGGGATCGTCGGGCGAATGCACCAGATTCAGCAGATAGCTGTGCCGGCCGAGCAGGTGGCGCAGCTCGCCGGGTTGACGCTTACCCGGATCGGTCGGCCCCTTGGCCTCGGTAAGGCGTACGGGGACAGGCAGTTCCGCGTCCTCGCCGCGGACGACGAGCACCAGGACATCCGAGATGCCGACCAGGAGATCGGCCAGGCGCCTGCGTTCGGGCGAGGCGATGTTCCAGGCGAAGTACCACAGCGCCCGCGCGAAGTGCCGGTCGACCGCGACACGGAAGGCGGAGACAACTCGGAAGCCGTTGTCCGTCAACCAGTTCAGCGTCGGCTCGACCGATCTGGCGACGATGGCGTCCGGCTTGAGCAGCAGCATCGAGTGCGCTCTGGCGAACTTCGCGGCGTCGACGCCGAGGCGGTCGAGTTGCTCGACGGTCTCTTGCAGGTAGGTGTCGTCGGCGTAGGCCGTCACCTTCTCCGGCTGCGGGGTCAGCGCGGCGAGCAGCTCGCGCAGCGGCGCGGTCACCGGCCCGCCCCACCGGAGTCATTGCCTGCCAATATGTCTTCGATCGACGGCAACGGCACACCGAGATAGCCGGATTCCAGGCAGTGATCCAGCAGCACGCGCAGGTACTCCTTGCCGGTGGATGGTGCTGGTTTGCCGAGCAGCACTTCGGCATTCGCGGTGGCGAAGCTCAGTCGCCGCTCGAAGTAGCTGGTGTAGAGCGAGCCGATGCGCCGGTAGTACTCGCGTTCGACGGCGCCGAGGTCGTCTTCGCGGAAGGTGGCCGCGGGCACGAACGTCGCAACCTCGAACGACGGGTATTCGGCGAGCACATCGGATACCTCGCGCAGCGACAGCGTGTCCCGGCCGACCGCATGGAAGGTGCGCCGATGGGCCGAGTCGAAATCCAATACGGCGGCGGCGATCACCTCGGCGACATGATCGACCGGTGCCAGCGAGAGCGTCGCGTCGTAGCGGCCGGGCAGCGAGCGCAGCTTGCCCTCGACCATCAGCTTGACCACGGTGTAGAGATTCTTGTATTCGCGGATGGCACCGGTGCCGAGGGCGCCGGTGACGATGCCGGGCCGCACGATCGCCCAGCGCAGGCCGTGTCCGCCCGCCGCGCGGACCAGGTGCTCGGCATGAAACTTGCTTTCCTCGTATCGGTTTCCGAAGGTCTGGCCCGCGTCGAGTTCGTTCTCCTCGATCACGCCGCTTCGGTTGCCGCACACGTAGGCGGTGCTGACGTAGACCAGCTGGACGTCCCAGGCCTTGGCCAGCGCCACCGCATTCGCGGTGCCGCGCACATTGAGTTCGTGATAGTCGGTCGCGTCGGCGTCGAACGCGGTGGTGGCCGCGCAGTGGACGATCGTGCCGACCCGTTCGGACAGGTCCGCGGAATCCCGCGGGGACAGACCGAATCCCGGCATCCGGATGTCGCCCGCGACCGGACTGCCCGCACCGAGTGCGGTGCCGTCGTTGCGGACGATGCGCGCGTTGTTGTGCAGCACCGCGGCGACCGGACGGCTCGCCGCGGCCAGGCGCGCCACCACCTCGGAGCCGACCAGCCCGCTCGCGCCGGTGACCAATACCGTGTCGCGCCTGCCCATTCCGTCGTCGTGCTGCCGCTCGGCGCCGACGTGGCCGAGCAGGCGGCTGCGATCCTTCGCCGCCGGCCTGCCGTGCTCGTCGCCGACCCCCGCGGCGAGGCCCGTCGTGACCAGCGTGACGACGTCGCCGACCCGGCGGATGCCGGCCAACCGCTCCGGCCGATGGCGCGGGAGACCGAAGGTGCGCTCGAGCGCGACGGTCAGCTCCATCAATCGCAGCGACTCGAAACCCAGGTCCTCGACCAGCCTTCGGTCGTCGGCGGCGAGCGCGCGCGGGTCCGGGGCCATGGCCTGGACCAGCTTGCGCACCCGCTCGGCGACCGCGGCATCGGCGACGGCGGTCATGGCTGCGGCATTCCTTCCACGCGGAGGTGCGGCTGCTGCCCACCGGAGGCCAGCAGGTCGCGGGCCTCGTCCAGGGGCAGGTCGGTGTCGAGATAGCCGGCGACGCGCAGCCAGTCGTAGCCGATGGCGAGCGTGCGCCGCCATTGCTCGCGCGAATCGAACGAGGCCGGAAAGGCGGTGACGGCCGGGTCCGCGGCGACGGAGCGGACGAGGGTGACGAAGTCGTCGAGGACGGCGAGACCGATGACGGCATCCCCGGATTCCGAGAACCGAACCTGCCGAGCCGATTCCAGCCGCGCCACCAGCTCGTCCCGGTGCTCGGCGTGCGGCGGGAGGAGGCGGCGCAGGGTCGATGGCGGTGCGACGTCGGCGGGCAATGGATGAATGCCGAAGGCGGACAGCGTCACTCGGACCGCCATCGCGATCATCCGGTGTGCGGCGAGGTCGGCGACGGCGCCCTGACCGTTCTTGATCGCGCCCGCCAGATCCTCGCGGGCGTTCTCCAACACGATGTTCGACCACACCAGGTTCATCGCGCACTCGGTGAACCGATGCGCGGGCAGCGGTGAGAGGGTCGCGATCAGGTCTGCGCGCGCGGCCCCGGTGACGCCGAGCGCGGGGGCCGCCGCGGACGGCACCGGCGTGTAAGGCCGCACCGGTTTGCACATGGCCAGCGCGGGTGTCAGGACTTCGCCACAGCGCCACTGCAATCCGACGAAGCCGAGCCGGAGGAACTCGGCGAGTTCAGCGGTGATGTCGTGCGGCGCGCGGGACAGCACGGCGGCGAGCGAATGCCGGAAGACCACCGAACGCCAGGCGCGAGCCCCGCTGTCCGAGAGGACGAAAACGTCGCTGTCACCGCGAATGACGTGCACGCGCTGACCGATGTTCCACGTGGTGACCTTGGGTCTCCTGACGAACAGGATCTGGTCGGGATCGTCGGTGACGCCCTCGACGCCCAGTTCCGCGGCGAGTTCGAGAACCTGGGTCCACGTTGCCTGCTCGGACAGCGCCCGCGCCTGCGCATCGCCGAGTACGCCGGGCAGTGCGTCGCCGTAGCTCCGCTCCGGGTCGTCACCCGCCCACGCGCGCGGATCGCCGAGATCGCGGTAGCGATCGATGACTTCGTCGTCGCCGATCCGATCGAGTTGCCGCGGAAGCCATTTGGTTTCCAGATAACTTTCGCCCCGGCGCGCGGCCCAGCCCTTGATCGCCTGGAGCAAGCCGTCACGCGCCCAGTCGATCGCCTCGTCGCGCGCCCGCAGCGAGCGCAGTGCGATGGCGTAGCGCAGGGCCTGCTGCGCTCGAGCGGTCCACCAGTCCGCGATCAACCTCATGAAGGTGGAATGCGGCAGTAGCGAACGCAACTCGTCGACCTCGACGGCTCCCGCGCGGACAACCGTCGCGCGCAGGAACCGTTGACATCGGTTGAGCAGATCCTCGTCCAGCTGGGCAACGGTCGCGGCGTCGGCCACCTGTGCGAGCTGCCGCCGCATCTGGGACTCCGAGCGCGTGCGTACCTCCACCCGGCGTCCGTCGACGAACAGCACGGTCGGCAGCGTGGGCAGTTCCTCGTCGCCGGGGGCGAGCACCAGGAAGTCCACGTCGGACCCCTCGTTGCCGAAGCCCTCGGCAAGTGAACCCTCGAACAGGACGGTCGAATCCGCGGGAATCGCCACGCTTTCCAACGCACTGTCGAGCAACTGGCCGACCCGTTCGGCGGCCAGCGCAGGCACGGGCACGGCGACCGGATCCCGGCGTTCACCGGGAGATCCGAGTGTCTCAGTGGACGTGGCTTCTGCCTCGTGCACGACCGCGTCCGCCAGCGCCCCGCCGCGGAACTGGTCCCACATGTATCGCCTGCGCGGCTTGCCACTCGACGTGCGCCGGATGATCCCGCGCGGACCGGTGACGATGGTGACCGTCTGCGCGGGCCCCAGCTCGCCACGAATGATCTTGCGCGCCGCGCTAATCCAGTCGCCCGGCGCCGACTCCGCGAACAGCGCGATGCCTTGCCCACCTGGCTCGGTGATCGCTACGGCGGCGAGTTTGCCCTTGGTGATCCCGGTTTCCTGGGCAACGCGCGATTCGATGTCCTCCATGAACACCGAACGCCCACGCACCTTCAGGCTCGACCCCATCCGGCCGATCACGAATACCTCACCGCGATGCAGGAATCCGGCATCGCCGGAGTACAGCGCGCCGTCCACGATCCTGGTGGACGCGCCATCGGATTCGTCCGAGTAGCCCAGCGCCACCGAGTCGCCGACCACCACCATCTCGCCGAGCGTTCCGTCGGGCAACGGGCTGCCGTTCTCGTCGACCACCGTGACGGTCGATTCGGGGGTCGAGTAACCGAGTCCGGTGATCCAGCCCGCGCCGTCGACCCGATGCGTGTCGTCGAGCAGTTCCCGGTCGAGGATGGTGACGGGCTCACCGAAGCGCAGGGTCGGGGTGTCGATGCGCAGCGCGGTGATCGGACGATGCCGCGCCGAAGAGGTCACCATCAGCGTCGACTCCGCCAGACCGTAGGCCAGCGTGTACGCACTCATCGAAAAGCCGAGCGGCCCGGTGAGATTCGCGAACGACTGCAGGTCGGCCACCTCGACCGGCTCGGAACCGACGGCGAGCGTGCGCCAGCCGGACAGGTCCAGATCGGCGATCTCCTCGGGCGAAACCCGGTGCGCCACATAGCCGAGCGCGAACGACGGCGACGGCGAGTGCTGGGCGTGCGCCATCGCCCGCAGCCAGCGCGCGGGATCGCGGACGAACTGATCCGGGCGCATCAGCCACAGCTCACCCTGATTGGTCACGGTGGTGAGGAACGCGCCGACCAGCCCCATGTCGTGATACAGCGGCAGCCACGACACCATCGCCTCGCCGGCGCGCCACTCGACCAGCTCGGAGATCATCGCGATGTTGTTGGCCAGGTTGTGCCAGCTCACCCGCACGCCGCGCGGGGCGGCGGTGGAGCCGGAGGTGAATTGCAGCAGCGCGCACTCGTCCGGCTCGCCGAACACGCGCTCAGCGGGCGGGCACGGTCGCAGTGTGGCCGCGTCGATCACCAGTGGCTCGTCACTCCGTCCGGCCACCGTCGCCGCCTGCCGGACGAGCTGCTCGAATTCGGTCGAGGTGACCACCAGCCGGGGCTCGGCCTGCACCAGGATCCCGGCGATGTGCGCGATGATCTGGTCGAGATCGCCGAACATCGGCGGCGCGACCGGCGTGAACACCCCGCCGCACGCCCAGACCGCGTAGAACGCGGCGATACAGGGGAATCCGGTCGGCATGATCACGCAGGCGCCGTCGCCGCTGCCCATGCCGTGCCCGCGCATGAGCGCGGCGATCGACCAGGTCTGCTCGGCCAGTTCGGGATAGCTCCGGTAGTCCCAGCCGCCGGCCTCGTCGGCCAGCCGAATCCCGGCCGCCCCGGCCGGGTCGGCTAGCCAATCACGAACGGCCGCAACGTCTTTGTCATGCTTCATCGCGGACATCTCCTTCGGCCAGCACAGTAACGGTTCCGTTCGTGCCATCGACCCGAATCCGCATGCCGGTCCGTACCTTTTTGGTCACGTCCTTGACCTGGACCACCGTCGGCACCCCGAGTTCACGGGCCACGATCGCGACATGGGTGAGCGGGCTACCGCGCTCGATGACCAGCGCCGACGCCGAGGGCAGGGCGGCCACCCAGCCGGGATCGGTCCGATACGCCACCAGAATGCCACCGGCGACATCGCGCGGCTCGTCGACGACCACCGCGGTTCCCGCCACGATGCCGGAGGCCGACGGGGTGCCGGTGAGCACCGTGCCCGCCGCGGCCGCCGGGGTGTCGGTGATCGGCACCCAGCCCTGCGCCGCCAGTTCGGCGCGGCCGAAGGTCGATCCGGTGGTGACGAACCTGGCCGGAGCCACGAGCCCGGCGTCCTTGGCACGCTGCGCTTTTCGCGCGCCGACGAGGTCGCGCAGGCCGGCGGTATCGGCCCCGTCGTAGCTGCCGCGCAACTCCTGCACGGTCAGATAGAACACATCGGAGAACTCATCGATGACTCCGCGCTCGGCCAGATCCCGGCCCATCACCCGGATCATCCGCTTGACCATGCCGAAGGCCCTGGTCCGGCAGAACCGCAGGCGCTCTCGGTGGGCGGCGCAGCGGGAGACCTTGCCGCGCAACCGTTCATAGATCCGGCGGCGGACGCCGTGCAGATGGGCGTCGAGGTACTCCTCGGCCTCGTCGCGGTGGCCGAGCGGCGCGTCGGGTAATGCGCTGCGCAGCATGATGAACAGGCTCGCCGGATCTTCGCGCAGGTCCGGGGTCTCCAGCTTGAGCTCGTCCAGGCTGCGGTAGCCGTAGCTGTCGATGTAGGCGTCGACCCGCGCGCGGAAGTCCGGCCGGTCCGCCAGCGCGGCGTAAACCTGTTCCGGCGCCGCCGAATTCACCAGGGCGGTGAGTTCGGGATCGGCACGGACGGTGTCGGCGAGGGCCTTCATCGCGCGGGCCGGTTCGGCGGATTCGACGTCGGCGCCGGGGCCGACCACCGCGTAGAGGAACCACTCCGGGGCCTTGGGCAGCAGCAGTTTGGTCAGCAGGAACATCAATCCGGTGCAGGTCAGCAGGATCGCGTCGAGGACCATCAGCGGGCCCCAGCGTTCCACCAGGTCGCGGTCGACCCTGCGATAGGCGGCGTCGGCTTCGGCGCCGGAGAGGGCGGTGTAGTCGATGGCGTCGTATTCGTCGTAGACGCGGTAGAAGTCGGTCATGAACTGTTCGACGACCGCGTCGATGCCGAACAACCGGCGCACGTACGTCGCCGTGGTCACCGCCCGCGACCGGAGGCGGCGCAGCGGATTGCCGAAGGTGAACGGGCGCAACGTCTTCGCGATGTCGTCGGCGAGCGGCTCGGCCACGCCGAGCGCCGCCTCCAGCACCTTGCGGTTCAGCGGATAGCCCGGTGCGATGCCGACCATGCGATACCAGTGCAGCAGGTTGTAGTACACGCGGCCGTGAAAGTAGCCGAGCAGCACCGGAGTCCAGCGTTCGGTCTGGCGCAGCTGCGCCTCGGGCACCCGGAGGGACTTCGCGTAACCGTGGTAGACGCGGCCGTAGATGTCGGCGGCGGTGGTGTAGGTCAGCGGGGAGGTGAGGCCGTTGAAGCTCTCGATGATGTTGGAGTTGTCCCAGATTCGTTGTTCGCCGTCCGGAACCGCCTCGCCGGCACCGCGAATGATCGCGCCGGGGTGCGTCCCGAGGGTCGTGGTGATCGGGCGGGACTGGAGGAACCAGAGGCCGTCGTCGTCGATCGCCCATTCCACATCCTGCGGGGCGTCGAACTCGGCCTCCACCTTGCGGCCCAGTTCGGCCAGCTCGGCGATCTCGGCGTCGGTCAGGGCGGGCAGCTCGCGCCGCGCCGGGTCGATCTCGCTGATCGTGTAGCCCTGCGCGCCGCCGGCCACATACGACCGGTCCTTGTCCCCCAGCACGGTTTCCAGCACGGCGCCGGAGGACTTGTCGACCACGACCGAGTCGGCGTCCAGCGCGCCCGACACCAGGCCCTCGCCGAGCCCGTAGACCGCGCTGACGACCAGCTCGTCGCGGGCGCCGCTGATCGGGTTCGCGGTGAACATCACGCCGCTGGACCTGGCCGCGATCAAGCGTTGCAGCACAACGGCGACCGCGCCCGCGCGCGGCTGCTCGTTGGCGAAGGCGTAGCGCAGCGAGCGCTCGGAGAAGGCCGACGCCCAGCAGTCGCGGACCCGAGCCAGCACGGCGTCGAGGCCGTTGACGTTCAGGAAGGAGTCGAACTGCCCCGCGTACGAGTGTTCCGGCCCGTCCTCGGCGACCACCGACGAGCGCACCGCGATCGGACCGCCCAGCCGCGCGTAGGCGTCGGCGATCACGGCGCGGATCTCGGCGGGCAGCGAGGTCGAGACGATGTCGGCCCGCAGGGCGGCACCCGCGACGAGTGCGGCGTCCAGGTCACCCAGTAGTGTGACCTCGGTCACTTTCCGGAGCAGGTCGGTCTCCGCGGTGAACTGGGCGAAGACGTCCGTGCCGAGCACGATCCAGTCCGGGACCCGAAATCCGCACTGGCGCAGGCGGTGCAGCCCGCGCGCTTTACCGCCGCCGACGGCGGCGATCGTCGCGATGTCGGTCCACGGTCCAAGCACCTGCACGGCATGCTCCCATCACCCCTGTTTTTCGTGCCGGAGCACCACGCACCGGCCGACCCGGGCCGCGCAAAACTCACATGGGGGTTGTATGGATATATCCGAGAATTCACCGCAGTGTTAGCCCACAATCCTAGGTGCTCGGTGCGGCAACCACCCGCGCGCGCCACGACCGTTAAGCTACAAACCAGTTTCGGTGTGTTCGGTGAGGATGTGATTCGGGCGGTGAGTTGGACCTTCACTCCGGACGAGTTCGCCCACCTGTGGCGCGAAACCGACCTGGATCGGCACCCGTATCCGCTGCGCATCCTGGAGACCCCGCGCACCGAGGACGAGGCCGATCGGCTGCGCGCGACGCTGAACGAACGGCTGCCGCTGCGCGCCGACCCCGATCTGAGCGCCTGCCTGCGGATTCTCGCCGCACCCCAGACCAGGATCGTCGCGATCGGCGGCACGCACACGCCGGGTAGCGAGATCCGGCTGCTGGCCGCGGCGATCTTCGACCGGGCCGTGCTCGCCGTGCAGGAACCCGGATCGACGCCGGACTTCGGCGGGCGCGTCCGGCTCTCGATCGGGCACAGCGGCAAGCTCGGCACCCGGATCGCCGGGCTGCTGCCCGCCGCGCCACCCGGGCGGGAACCGGCCAGGGTCGCGCCGACGGACGCGGTGCGCGACGAGGAGACGGTGGTCGCGCAGCAGCCGACGGCGCCGCGGATTCGCCGGCTGCTGCTCAAACCGCACAGCGCGGAAGGACATATCCGGATCGAGGCCGCGCTGGACCAGCCGACGCCGGCGCCGCCGATCCACTACACCTGGTTCGACGTCAAGGGCGACGGGCGTTACCTGATCAGGGCGGGCAAGGAAGTGCACATCACGCCCGCCTCCGCCGAGCAGATCGGCGCGCAACTGCAGAAACGCATCCAGTCGTGAGCCCGGCCGCCGATGCCGACAGATAACCACTGCTGCCGGTCGACGCGGCCACGAGCTAGTCTGAGGCGGACCGACCATCTCAGGGGTGTGCGATGACGATCGAGACCAGCCGAGCCGATATCGTCCGGTTCAAGCAAGCGGCCCAGGCAGGCGGCGTCCAGTTCGATCCGGCTGCCGCGCGGCGCTGCGCCGAGATGTACGACCAGCAAGCCGAACGGTTGATCCACCTCCAGCAGCGCCTCGAAACCGCCGCGGAACTGGGCGGATTCGGCGGATTCGTGTCCGCGCAGCAGTTACAGGCCGGGTTCAACCACAAAGCGCGCGATGCCGCCACGCTGCTGGACAGCTACATCGAGGCCGCATACCGGATGAAGGAAGCCTTCTTGATCAGCGGCGGATTACTCGAAGAAGCCGATGCCGCCAACGCCGCCGCCCTGCGCGCCGTCGCCTCGAGGCTGCCGCGATGACCGGCACCGATCCCGACTACATCAGCTCGATGGAGCACTTCGAGTCGATGCGGCACGAGGAGATCTACGCCAAGGCCCAGCAGATCGACGCCGCCGAGGTGCTGCGCGCGTCGGTCGCGTGGCTGGAAGTCGCAGGCACGCTGAGCACTTCCTTCCCGCTCACCCGCGGCAGCGTCGACCGGGTGATGAACTCGATGGAGTGGAAGGGCGCCGCGGCCGACGCCGCGTTCGCCAGCATCCGCAGCTTCGCGGCCTCCGCGGACGAACTCGCGGCGGTGCTGGGGCAGGTCGGCGCCCGGCTGGGCGGCGTGGCCGCGGCGGCCGAGGCGGTCAAGATCGCGGTCGCGCCGCCCGGTTCGTCCGGGCCGATCGGCGCGGTCGCGCGGCTGCTCGAGGCCGCGCACGTCATCGACGCGAAGATGGCCGAGGAGGCGCTGCGCCAGGAGGCCGTCCTGGCGATGAACATGGTGTATAAGCCGGCCTACGGGATGGCGGGCAAGGCCGTTCCGGCGCTGCCCTCGCCGCCGCAGTTGCCCGCCGACAGCAAGCCCGCACCCGCCGCGCCACCGCAGCGTCGGCCCGCGCCGCCGAGCGAACAGCCGGAATACACTCCGCCGCAACAGATCCCGCAGGACAGCCAGCCGAACGGCCGTCCGTCGGCGCCCGCCCCGGCCCCCTCGGTCCCGGAATCCCAAGCGCCCCCGAGCACTACGACTCCGCCGCGCCCGGTCCCCGACCCGCAGCCGACGCCGCCACCGACCACCCAGGCGCCGCCGACCACCCCGCACCCGCCGACCCCGGACGCGCCGCCCTCGACGCAACCGGCACCGTCGACCCAGCAGGCACCCCCACCCGCCCCGGCTCCGTCGACTCAGCAGGCACCCCCGCCGGCTCCGCAGCAGGCGCCGCCGCCCCCGACCACCGAGCAGGCACCCCCACCCCTGCCCTCCCCACCCCCGGCACCGCCGGTCCCCGCCCCCGCGCAACCCCCTGTCCCCCTGCCGGATCCAGGCGGCCAACCAGGCGTCACCGGCCCGATCCCCGACGAAAATCAACAGCAGCAACCACCGTCGACCACCAACCAACCCGGCGTGGTGCCCTCGCAGAAGTAGCCGCTGGCGGCCGCACTCGGCAGACGGCGAACCGAACCGGCTGCACGCCTGAGGGATTCGACCTGGTGAGTAGCCGACTTACCTGCGTCTCGATGCAGGATGACGCACAGCTTTTGATTTCCCGCATAGGGAGTCGCATGCCATTACGTATGCGGGGAATCAGGGGGTGTGCGGCTGGCGGGCTGCGTGGACGGGGCTAGACCTTGACCAGGTCGTCGGCGTGGATTACGGGGCGTTGCATGGTGTCTGGGAGTTCGGTGGTGGAGTGGCCGAGCATGCCGGTTAGTTCGGTGCTGTCGTAGGCGACTACGCCGCGGGCCACCAGGCGATCGCCGGTGGAGATCAGGTCTACGACGTCGCCACCGTAGAAGCGGCCGCGCAGGGCGGTGATGCCGGCGGCAAGCAGGGAGCGGCGGTCTTCGACGGCGCGGGCGGCGCCGTCGTCGATGAGCAGGGCGCCGCGACTGTCGGCGGCGTGGCGGACCCAGAACTTGCGGGCGGACAGGCGAGTCGGGCGGGCCGCGAAGGCGGTGCCGACCTTGCCGGTGGTCAGGGCCAGGTCGGCGGCGGCCGCGGCGGCAAGCAGAACGGGGACGCCTGCGTCGGCGGCCAGGCGGGCGGCGGAGAGCTTGGAGGCCATGCCGCCGGTGCCGAGCGCGCCACCGCTGCCGGCGATCACGCCGTCGAGGTCGGCGCTGCTGCGCACCTCGGGGATGAAGCTGGCGGCGCCCTTGCGCGGATCGCCGTCGTAGAGGCCCTCGACGTCGGAGAGCAGCACCAGCGCGTCGGCGCCGACCAGGTGGGCGACCAGCGCGGCGAGCCGGTCGTTGTCGCCGAAGCGGATCTCTTCCGTTGCGACGGTGTCGTTTTCGTTGACCACGGCGATCGCGCCGAGCGAACGCAGCCGGTCCAGGGTGCGCTGCGCGTTGCGGTGGTGCTCACGGCGCGCGAAATCGTCGGCGCTCAACAGGACTTGGCCGACGGTGCGGCCGTAACGGGCGAAGGAGGTGCCCCAGGCGTGGGCGAGGGCCAGCTGACCGACGCTGGCCGCGGCCTGCTTCGTCGCCAGGTCACGAGGCCGGGTGCTCAGTCCGAGCGGTGCGAGCCCCGCACCGATGGCGCCCGAAGACACCACCACCACATCGGATCCCGCGCGCATCCGCGCCTCCACCGCGTCGGCGAGGCGATCCAGGCGCGCGGTGTCCAGCCCACCCGCGAGGCTGGTCAGCGCCGACGAACCGATCTTCACCACGACCCGGCGGGCCGACGCGATCGCCAGCCGGGCCTCGCTCAGCTCCGAATCCGCCTCGGTAGCATCCGAACTCACTGTCATCGCAATCGAACTCCCTGCGCAGCAATAGAACTCGCCGACACCGAACCTACCGCAGCCGGCTCGGCCGAGGCCGAGCCCGCGCGTCTACTCTTCGTCGTCCTTGACCAGACCACGCCGCACCCGCGACGCGTGCTTACGCTCGGCGGCGCTGATCCGGTCGTCCTGCTCCAGTCGAATGTCGGTGCCGCGACCGGTCGGCACCATGTCGATGCCCGCCGAGATCTGCGGCTCCCATTCGAAGGTCACGTTGCCGATGGTCACCGGGGCTCCCGGCTCGGCGCCCTGCTTGACCAGCTCGTCCTCGACGCCGAGGCGAGCCAGCCGGTCGGCGAGGTAACCGACGGCCTCGTCGTTGTCGAACTGCGTCTGCACGACCCAGCGCTCGGGCTGCGAGCCACGCACGATGAAGCCGCCCGGCTCCTGCGGGTCCGCGATCACGCTGAAGCCGGTCTGGTTGACCGCGATCGGCCGGATCACCGGACGCGCGGGCGCCGCCTTCGGATGCGCCTCGCGATACTTCAGCACCAGATCGGCGAGCGCGAAGGTCAAGGGCCGCAAGCCTTCCCGGCTGACCGCCGAGATCTCGAAGACCGGCCAGCCACGGGCGGTGAACTCGGGCGTGACCATCTCGGCCAGCTCGGCGGCGTCCGGCACGTCGATCTTGTTCAGGATGACCACGCGCGGCCGGTCGGCCAGGTCGCCGAGGTCGGCGTCGGCGTTCAGCGCGGGCTTGTAGGCGGCGAGTTCGGCTTCCAGCGCGTCCACGTCGGAGACCGGGTCGCGGCCCGGTTCGAGGGTGGCGCAGTCGACGACGTGCGCGAGGACCGCGCAGCGCTCGAGGTGCCGGAGGAAGTCGAGGCCGAGGCCGCGGCCTTCGCTGGCGCCGGGAATCAGGCCGGGCACGTCGGCGACGGTGAAGGTGGTGTCGCCGCTGAGGACCACGCCGAGGTTGGGCACCAGGGTGGTGAACGGGTAGTCGGCGATCTTCGGCTTGGCCGCCGACAGCACCGAGACCAGCGAGGACTTGCCCGCGGACGGGAAGCCGACCAGGCCGACGTCGGCGACCGACTTCAGCTCGAGGACCAGGTCCATCTCTTCGCCGTCCTCGCCGAGCAGCGCGAAGCCCGGGGCCTTGCGCGCCTTCGAGGCGAGTGCGGCGTTGCCGAGTCCGCCGCGTCCGCCGCGGGCGGCGATGAACTGGTTGCCCGCGCCGACCAGGTCCATCAGGACCTTGCCGTCGCTGTCCAGCACCATGGTGCCGTCGGGCACCTTGAGCAGCAGGTCGACGCCCTGCTTGCCGTCACGATTGCTGCCCTCGCCGGGCTTGCCGTTGCCGGCCTTGGCGTGCGGGTGGAAGTGGAAGTCGAGCAGCGTGTGCACGTTGGGGTCGACCTCGAGGATCACATTGCCCCCGTTGCCGCCGTTGCCGCCGTTGGGGCCGCCGAGCGGCATGAACTTCTCGCGGAGTACCGAGGCACAGCCGTGTCCGCCCTTGCCGGCACGCACGTGCAGTACGACACGGTCGATGAACTTGGACATTTCCGAATCATCCTCCTTCAGGACTGGTCGATCGCAGTGGTGCGCAGGAAACGCGCGGTGTTCTGAAACGCGCTGAGTCTTGAAAACGCGAAAACGGGCCAGGGTTTGCGACCCTGACCCGCTCGGCTGTTGTCTGGAGAGGTAAGGCCTAGGCCTCGACCGGCTCCGGGACGACGATGTTGACGGTCTTGCGTCCGCGCTTGGTGCCGAACTCGACCGCGCCCGCCGCGAGGGCGAACAGGGTGTCGTCACCGCCACGACCGACGTTCACGCCGGGGTGGAAGTGGGTTCCGCGCTGACGCACCAGGATCTCGCCTGCGTTGACCTTCTGGCCGCCGAAGCGCTTGACGCCGAGGCGCTGGGCGTTGGAATCGCGACCGTTCCGGGAGCTGGACGCACCCTTCTTGTGTGCCATAGCTGAATCTCCTCGGGATGTCTTACTTGATGCCGGTGACCTTGATGACCGTCAGCGGCTGACGGTGACCCTGACGCTTGTGGTAGCCGGTCTTGTTCTTGAACTTGTGGATGCGGATCTTCGGGCCCTTTGTCTGCTCGACGACCTCTGCGGCCACGGAGACCTTGGCCAGCTTTGCGGCGTCGGTGGTCAGGTCGGCCCCGTCAACGACGAGAACCGGATCCAGGGCGACGGAAGTACCCGGCTTACCCTCGATCTTCTCGACCTTCACCAGGTCACCGACCGCGACCTTGTACTGCTTTCCGCCGGTCTTGACGATCGCGTACGTTGCCATCGGTCGGCTTCCTCCACTCGATTAAGTACAGTCATGTTTCTTCTCGCGACACAACTGCGCGACGCGAGATGTTCTTGGCTGGCTTGCTGCGCGGGGCGTGATATAACGCCCATCGCCAGGCAGCGACCGACCTAGGTTACCAGAGCACCCCTTCAGCGACACAATCCGCCCGTCGGCAGCCTGCGAGCAACCCCGCGTAGGCCCGGTTCCGGTGCGTTCCGCGTGCTGCGCCCCGTGCCTGAGCACGGCCGTGCACCGCCTCAGCGCGACCGTCATCCGACGACGCGGCCGGTCATACCCGAGGGTGTGACCGGCCGCGTCGAGGCTGTCAGATCAGCCGCTACGACTCCGCGGGCGGCGGGCCTGCGGGTCGGCCCACGGCACGCCGCCGCGGCTTGCGCTGCGGCACCTCGACCGGGATCTCGGCGGTGAAGTCGATCGCGGGCGCGGGAGCCTGCTCCGCGGTCGGCAACACGAACACCGCGCCGCTGCTGTCGGCGGCGGGAGCCGCGGCCGAACGCGCGACCCGGCGACGTCGGCTCGTGCGCGGTGCCGGTTCCGGCGCACCGTTGGTTACCGCGTGTTCCACGGTCGGCGGTGTCACCGTTTCCGCAGGAGCCTCGGCGACCGGCGCGGGCTCGACCGGCGCGGTCTCGACGACCGGCTCGGCCGCCTCGACGGTGTCCGCGACCTCGGCGGGCTCGGCAACGTCGGCCTCGGCCGTCGCGACCTCGAGCGGCTTGATATCCACCGACTCGTGCTCGGCGTCAGCCCGATCCTCGGCAGCACCGGGCTCGTCCTCGTCACCGTGATGCGCGGCCATCGCCAACGCCACCGGATGCGCCCGCTTGACGGCGATGTCCTCCTCGGACTCCACCGGCGCGGTCCCGTTGGTCGCGGCGACCGGCGCGGCGGGCGCCGCACCCTTGTCCCGGCCGCGGCGACGCCGCGATCCGGTCTCCCTGGCCGCGCCCCGGCCGCCCCCGTCGTCGCCGGAGGACGGCTCGACCGGGTAGGCGTGCACCAGGATGCCGCGCCCGTGGCAATGCTCACAGGTGGTCGAGAACGCCTCGACCAGGCCGGTGCCCAGCTTCTTGCGGGTCATCTGCACCAGGCCGAGCGAGGTCACCTCGGACACCTGGTGCCGGGTGCGGTCGCGCCCGAGCGCCTCGGTGAGCCGGCGCAGCACCAGGTCCCGGTTCGATTCGAGCACCATGTCGATGAAGTCGACGACGATCATGCCGCCGATATCGCGCAACCGCATCTGGCGCACGATCTCCTCGGCGGCCTCCAGGTTGTTGCGGGTGACCGTCTCTTCCAGGTTGCTGCCGCCGGAACCGGTGAACTTGCCGGTGTTGACGTCGACCACGGTCATCGCCTCGGTACGGTCGATCACCAGGGTGCCGCCGGAGGGCAGCCACACCTTGCGATCGAGCGCCTTGGCCAGCTGCTCATCGATCCGGTACGCCTCGAACACGTCGACGCCGTTGTTCTCGTGCCGGGAGACCCGGGCGAGCATTTCCGGCGCGACGGTGCCGATGTACTTCTCGACGGTGCTCCAGGCCCGGTCGCCCTCGATGACGAGCTTGGAGAAGTCCTCGTTGAACAGGTCGCGGATGACCTTGACCAGCAGGTCGGGCTCTTCGTACAGCGTCTTGGGCTGGCCGTCGTTCTTGCCTTCGGCGGCCTTCTCGATGGTGCGCCAGGTCGCCTGCAACCGTTCGACGTCGCGGGCCAGCTCGTCCTCGGCGACGCCCTCGGACGCGGTGCGGATGATCACACCGGCGTCGTTCGGGACGATGTCGCGCAGGATTTCCTTGAGCCGCTTGCGCTCGGTGTCGGGCAGCTTGCGGCTGATGCCGGTGGAGGTGCCGCCGGGCACGTACACCAGGAAGCGGCCGGCCAGGCTGATCTGCGTGGTCAGCCGAGCGCCCTTGTGCCCGACCGGATCCTTGGAGACCTGCACGAGCACGAGTTCGCCCGGCTTGAGCGCCTGTTCGATCTTGCGCTCTTTACCGCCGAGACCGGCGGCCTCCCAATTCACCTCGCCGGCATAGAGCACGCCGTTGCGGCCACGGCCGATGTCGACGAACGCCGCCTCCATGCTCGGCAGCACGTTCTGCACCTTGCCGAGGTAGACGTTGCCGACCATGGACGCCGAACCGGTGCTGGTGACGAAGTGCTCGACCAGGATGTTGTCCTCGAGCACCGCGACCTGGGTGGCGGTCGGATGGTCCGGGAACGCCTTCTCCCGCACCACCATCACCCGATCCACCGCTTCGCGGCGGGCCAGGAACTCCGACTCGGTCAGGATCGGCGGACGACGCCGGCCTGCCTCGCGGCCGTCCCGCCTGCGCTGGCGCTTGGCCTCGAGCCGGGTGGAACCGGTGATGCCCTGCACCTCGTCGACGGCGGCGGCGCGGCTGCGGCTCTTGTTCCGCGGCTCGCGCTCGTGCACGACGGTGTTCGGCGGGTCGTCCTCGGTGGTGGTGGCGGCCTCGGCGTCGGCGGAGTCGCCGGCCACCTTGCGCCGGCGACGACGACGCCGGCGACGGCTCGCGCCGTCCGACTCGTTCTCGTCCTCGTCGGAGTCGGCGTTGTCCTCGGACGAGTCGCCGGCTTCCGGGGTGCCGCCGGTCTCGGCGGTCTCGGCCGGTTGTTCGTCCTCGGCGTCGTCCGAGTCGTTCTCGTCGTCGGCGTCGCTGTGCTGCTCGCCGCGACCGCGGCCACGGCCACGGCGGCCACGACGGCGGCGACGGGGCTGACCGTCGGCGTCGTTCTGCTGGTCGTTCGAGTCCTGATCGTCCTCGGCGGTCTCGGGCTCGTCCTCGACCACCGGCTCCTCGGCCACCGGCTCTTCGCGGCGGACGTCGCGCTCGGTGCGGCGCTTGCGGCGGGCCTGTTCGGCGGCCGCGGCATCCGGCGGCAGGAACAGCGGCGCCTGCACGACGGCGGCGGACTCGAAGACCACCGGCGCGGCGACGTGCGGCTCTTCCCGGACCGGGTGGGTGAACAGCTGCACCGAGGGCTGGTGGGCGACCTCGTGCGGGTTCTCCGCGCCGGAGTTGCCGATCAGCGGTTCGGGGGCGGAGAAGACCAGGCCGCCGTGACCGCGGCTAGGCGCGGGTTCCGGTTCGGCAGGGGCCTCGACCGCGGCGGCCGGTACTTCGACCGGCGGTTCGGCCGCGGCCTGCGGTGCCGGGGCGTCGCCTTCCGGCGGCCCCAGCGCGTCGCGGACGGACTCCGCGATCGCCCGGTCGACGTTCGATTGCGCGCTGCGCGCGTCGGACCCCAACTCGGTGAGCTTGGCCAGGATGCGCTTGCTCGTTACCCCCAGCAGCTTGGCGAGTGCGTGAACTCGGATTCGCTCCGGCAATTGTTCGGCATCCTGTGGTGTTGTTTCCAATGGCTCTTTTTCGGCCACGAAGTCTCCTCGGACCCCCGGGCGCGTCCCTCCCGGTAAGGAGTGAAGCGGCCGACGCGGGGGCACTATCCGTTCGCCTCACGCCGCTCAGCGCAAGGTCATATGGTCTCGCCCCGCATGTCCGGTTATCACCATGTTGTTCGTCGGTTTGGGCTAACTGGTCACGCGGCGCCTGGCTGTTGGCTGAACTCCACAGTTGTGAGCGCTCATCCAGCGTGCCGACGCGAACAACAGGCCCAGCGACCGGGCCTTTTGTCCGTGGCAGCGATGATCGGCATCGAACCGCGGTGTGTCATCCGGCTGCGATGGCCCCGATAGTCCACGTACCTGCGCGAACAGTCGGCATCAAAAGCAGCCGATGTCAGTATCCCATACCGAGCGCCGCGGGTTCGCCGCGGCGCACGACTAACCTCGCTGAAGCTCGGTCAGCCGCGCACCGCTGGGCGCTGTGTCGTTGGTTCACTCGCTGCGCTCGCTCACGACTGTGTCCAACTCGCAAACTATTTTCAGGCCGGGAACTCCGGGAACCACAGAGCAATCTCACGCTTGGCCGATTCGGGCGAATCGGACCCGTGTACCAGGTTCTCCTGAGTCTCCAGGGCGAAGTCTCCGCGAATGCTGCCCGGTACGGCCTTTTCGACCGGGTCGGTGCCGCCGGCGATCTGCCGGAACGCCGCGATGGCGCGCGGCCCCTCCAGGATGGCCGCGACGACCGGGCCGGAGGTGATGAATTCGATCAGGGAGCCGAAGAACGGCTTTTCGGCGTGCTCGGCGTAGTGGCCCTTGGCCAAGTCCTCGGACACATGCTTCAGCTCGAGGGCCGCGATCTTCAGGCCCTTGCGCTCGATTCGTACCAGCACCTCGCCGACGAGGCCACGGGCCACACCGTCCGGCTTGATGAGTACCAACGTCTGCTCAGTCACGGCGCACACTCTAACCGGAACCCCCAGTGGGTACCGAACCGGCGGTTGCCAAGGCAACGCGGCGGTCCCGGATTCAGGACGAGCGCTGCGCCCGCTGGCTGGGCAGCAGGCCCTTCTCCATCCGGCCGCGCACGTCCGCGCGCAACACCAGGATGAAGCCCCAGACCACCGCGAAGACGATGCCGATGACGCCGATGGACAGGTGGATGAACATGCCGAGCAAGACGAACACCTGCAGCCCGAGGTTGAACGGCATGGCCCATGACCTGCGCTGCACGCCCGCGCCGAGGAACATCACCACGGCGAGCAGCACGAGATAGGTGCCCGAAACCCAGGTCACCCCGCCACCCACGGCACCGACGACGGGCAGCGCGAGCAGCACCACGATCGCCTCGAGGATCAGCGTGCCCGCCATGACCCCGCGAAAGCCCTTCCACGGATCGGTCGCGGGCGGCGGTACCGAATCAGGTTGGGCGGCGGGCTCACTCATGCGGGGTCCTTTCCGAACAGCGCGCGCGTCGCGCCCGCCGTGACCACGGAGCCGGTCACCACGACGCCCGCGCCGGACACCATCTCCCCCGCCTCGCCGACCTCCTCGGCGATGGCGATCGCGGTCTCCAGCGCGTCCGGCAGGGTCGGCGCGGTGATCACCCGCTCGTCGCCGAAGCGCTGCACCGCGAGATCGGCGAGCTGGTCGACGTCCATGGCGCGCGGCGAACCGTTGCCGGTGACCACGATCTCGTCGAGCACCGGCTCCAGCGCGGTGAGGATGCCGTCGGCGTCCTTGTCAGCGAGCACCGAGACCACGCCGACCAGCTTGCGGAAATCGAACTCCGCGGTCAACGTCGAGGCGAGGGCCTGCGCGCCGGCCGGGTTGTGCGCGGCGTCGATGAAGATGGTCGGCGCGTTGCGCATCCGCTCGAGCCGGCCCGGGCTGGTGACGCTCGCGAAACCCGCACGGACGGCCTCGATGTCGAGCTGGCGGTCCGCGCCCGCCCCGAAGAACGCCTCGACCGCCGCGAGCGCGAGCACCGCGTTGTGCGCCTGGTGCTCACCGTGCAGCGGCAGGAAGATCTCGTCGTATACGCCACCGAGGCCCTGCAATTCGAGCTGCTGGCCGCCGATCGCTATCTGCCTGGCCAGCACCCGGAATTCGCTGCCCTCGCGGGCCACCGCGGCGTCCATCTCGACCGCCCGGCGCAGCAGCACGTCCATCGCCTCGGGGTCCTGCTCGGCGATCACCGCGACGGTGTCGCGCGGGATCAGGCTCTCCGGCGCGCGTTTGATGATCCCGGCCTTCTCCCCCGCGATGGAGGTGAGATCGGTGCCCAGGTATTCGGTGTGGTCCAGGCCGATCGGGGTGATCACCGCGACCTGCCCGTCGATCACGTTGGTGGCGTCCCAGGTGCCGCCGAGGCCGGTCTCCACGACCGCGACGTCGACCGGCGCCTCGGCGAAGGCCGCGAACGCCATGCCGGTGAGCACCTCGAACTTGCTCATCGCCGGACCGCCCGCCGCGGCCGACTGCGCGTCGATCATCTCGATGAACGGCACCAGCTCGCGATAGGTCTCCACGTACTGGGCGGGCGTGATCGGCGCGTTGTCGATGCTGATCCGCTCGGTGGCCAGTTGCAGGTGCGGGCTGGTGATCCGGCCGGTGCGCCGATGCAGCGCGGTGAGCAGCGCGTCGATCATCCTGGTCACCGAGGTCTTGCCGTTGGTGCCCGCGATGTGGATCGCCGGGTAGCTCTGCTGCGGCGAGCCGAGCAGGTCCATCAGGGTGGCGATCCGGGTGAGCGACGGCTCGATCTTGGTTTCCGGCCAGCGGGTGTCGAGTTCGGCCTCCACCAGCGCCATTTCGGCCAGCTCGACCGGCGACGGGCCGGAGCTCAGCCGCGGGCCCGCGGCCGGGTGGCGCAGGTCGTCGCCGTACTGCGGTTCCGGTTCGTGGTTCATTTTCCGCTCAGTTCTGCGAGTCGAGCGCCGATGCGCGCCACCTCGGCGGCGGCGACCGCCTGGCGATCCTTGATCTTCGCGACCACCGGCTCCGGCGCCTTGGCCAGGAACGCCTCGTTGCCGAGTTTGGCCGCGGTGCCCGCCAATTCCTTCTCGGCCGCGGCGAGGTCCTTCTCCAGGCGACGACGCTCGGCGTCCAGGTCGACGGCGCCGGAGGTGTCCAGCTCGACGGTGACGGTGGCGGCGCTGAGCCGGACCTCCACGGTCGCGGTCGCCGCGAACTCGTCGCCGGGCTCGGTGAGCCGGGCCAGGTTCGCGACCGAGTCGTGCAGTTCGGTGAGTCCGGCGGCGTCCAGGCCGATCAGCTTGGCCGCCACCTTCTGCTTGTCGGCCAGGCCCTGATCGCCGCGGAACCGGCGGATCTCGGTGATCAGCCGCTGGGTATCCGAAATGCGCTGCGCCGACACCTGATCCGTCGCCACCCCGGAGGCCTGCGGCCACTCGGCGATCACCAGTGACTCGCCGTCGGTCAGTGCCTGCCACAGCGATTCGGTGACGAACGGGATCACCGGATGCAGCAGGCGCAGCACCGAGTCGAGCACGGTGCCGAGCACCACCTGCGTGGCCTCCGCGCGCGCGCCGTCCCCGGCGAACTGCACCTTGGTCAATTCCAGGTACCAGTCACACAATTCGTCCCAGGCGAAGTGGTACAGCGCCTCGCAGGCCTTGCCGAATTCGTAGCTGTCGAACGCCGAATCCACTTCGGCGCGCACCTCTTCGAACCGATCCAGGATCCAGCGGTCGGCGTCGGTGAGCCGGGCCCGGTCCGGCAGTTCGCCGGTGCGCGCGCCGTTCATCAGCGCGAACTTGGTGGCGTTGAACAGCTTCGTGACGAAGCTGCGCGAGGCCAGCGCGTGCGGCTCGCCGACGGAGAGGTCACCGCCGGGCTGCGCGGCCCTGGCCAGCGTGAAACGCAGTGTGTCGGCGCCGTATTCGTTGATCCAGACCAGCGGGTCGATGCCGTTGCCGCGCGATTTCGACATCTTCTTGCCGAACTGGTCACGCACCAGGCCGTGCAGGAACACGTCCTTGAACGGGACCTGCCGCTGATCACCCTTGCCCGCGGTGAGCACCGGGTCGTCGGCGACGTAGGTGCCGAACATCATCATCCGGGCCACCCAGAAGAACAGGATGTCGTAACCGGTGACGAGAACGCTTGTCGGATAGAACTTCTCCAGTTCCGGGGTGGCGTCCGGCCAGCCCATGGTGGAGAACGGCCACAGGCCCGAGGAGAACCAGGTGTCGAGCACGTCGGGGTCCTGCACGTAACCCTCGGGCGCGGTCTCGTCCGGGCCGACGCACAGCACGTCGCCGTCGGGGCCGTACCAGATCGGGATGCGGTGCCCCCACCACAGCTGCCGGGAGATGCACCAGTCGTGCATGTTGTCCACCCAGTCGAACCAGCGCGGCTCCGAGCTGGCCGGGTGAATCACGGTGTCGCCGTTGCGCACCGCGTCGCCCGCGGCCTTGGCCAGCGACTCCACCTTCACCCACCACTGCATGGACAGGCGCGGTTCGATCGGCTCGCCGCTGCGCTCGGAATGCCCGACGCTGTGCAGGTACGGCCGCTTCTCGGCGACCACGCGGCCCTCGGCGGCCAGCCGCTCGCGCACCGCGACGCGCGCCTCGAACCGGTCCATGCCGTCGAATTCGGTTCCGGTGTCGACGATATGGCCGCGCACGTCCATGATGTTGGGCATCGGCAGGTTGTGCCGCAGGCCCATCTCGAAGTCGTTCGGGTCGTGCGCGGGGGTGATCTTCACTGCGCCGGAACCGAATTCGGGGTCCACGTAGTCGTCGGCGATGATCGGGATCCGCCGGCCGGTGATCGGGTGCTCCAGGGTGGTGCCGATCAGCGCCTGGTAGCGCGGATCGTCCGGGTGCACGGCCACCGCGGTGTCGCCGAGCATCGTCTCCACCCGGGTGGTGGCCACGATGACGTGCGGTTCGTTGTCGTCCAGCGAGCCGTACCGCAGCGAGACGAGCTCGCCGGGGACGTCCTCGTACTTGACCTCGATGTCGGAGATGGCGGTGCGCAGCGCGGGCGACCAGTTGACCAGTCGCTCGGCGCGGTAGATCAGCCCGGCGTCGTAGAGCCGCTTGAAGATGGTCTGCACGGCGCGGGACAGGCCCTCGTCCATGGTGAACCGGTCACGGCTCCAGTCGACGCCGTCGCCGAGCGCGCGCATCTGCCACTGGATGGCGCCGCCGGAGTCGCGCTTCCAGTCCCACACCTTGTCGATGAACAGTTCGCGGCCGAAGTCTTCCTTGGTCTTGCCGTCGACGGCGAGCTGCTTCTCCACCATGGTCTGGGTGGCGATGCCCGCGTGGTCCATGCCGGGCAGCCACAGCACCTCGTAACCCTGCATGCGCTTGCGGCGGGTGAGGGTGTCCATCAGGGTGTGGTCGAGGGCGTGGCCGATGTGCAGGTTGCCGGTGACGTTCGGCGGCGGGAGCACGATCGAGTACGGCGGCTTGCCGCTGGTGGGGTCGGCCTCGAAATAGCCAGCGGCTACCCAGCGCTCGTACATCGAGGGCTCTACCTCGCCGGGGGTCCAGCTCTTGGGCAGGGCATCGGCACGATTACGCGTCTGGTCAGGGGCTGCGCTGGTCACCCGACGATTCTAGTGGTCGGGCTCCAGCGATTTCCGCAGGGTTCGGGCCGACGCCGGACGGTCCGTCCGAATGCCCAGGGTGGACGTCACCCAGCGCGCGTCGTGTGAGACTTGCCGGGTGAGTCAGCTCGGCGAATTCCTGAGGGCAAAGCGTGCGTCGATCGCGCCGGAACAGGTCGGCCTCACGCCGGTCGGCAATCCGCGCCGGGTGTCCGGACTGCGCCGCGAGGAGGTTGCCCAGCTGGCCGCGCTGAGCGTCGATCAGTACACCCGGCTGGAGCTGGGCCGGGTGACTCGCGTCTCGGACGACGCGCTCCGCCGCCTCGCGCGGGCCCTGTTGCTGACCGAGGACGAACAGGCGTATCTGCGGCTGCTCATGCTGCCGCACAACGGGATTGCCGGGGTATCGGGCACAAAGAAAGGCGGAGTCTTCGGTGGATGAGGGACACCGAAGACTCCGCCTACACCTCAAAGCTTACCGTCCCAACTGGAAGGGAAAGGGAATCCATAAGCAATTCTCAGCTTCTGGCATTTTCTACCCCTGATCTCCGGATTAACCGGTCGAAACGGGCTCCTGGGCGGCGGCAGGCCAGTCACAATTCGGTCATGTCCGTATTGTCCGTTCTTGCCAGATCGGCCGCCGGTGCGGACCCTGGAAGATGTGAACGCAACCGCTGGTCCGATTCAGGGAAATCTCAGTGAAAAAGCAGGGTTTTCCCCGTTGCCGGAGTTGCGGCCGCTGGGGACCCTGGAAGAGGTGAACCCGCCGCTCGCCATCCTGCCGCCGCCCGCCCCCGCAGCCCTGCTGCCCTTCCTCGCGCCGGATGCCGTGCACGATCTGCGCGGACGGGCGATCGACGAGTTGCAGTATCCGCCGATGTCGGCGCTGGTCGTGGCGGGAATACCAGGCGCGGGGAAGAGCACCGTGCTGCGCCGATTCTTCGGTGCGACCACCGAATCCGAGGATCCGTCCGACGGACCGGAGGGATCGGTGGTGCTCGATTCGCTGCAGGCGCGAAATCGATTGCGGCACCGGCTCGGCTGGCTGCCGTACTCCCTGTGGCGGCCGGTGGTGCACGTCGCGCATTTCGCCGGAATCCGTGCGGCACTGCGGGATACCGACGGACCGGTGGTGATCCACGATTGCGCCACGACCGGATGGTCGCGACGGATCATCTCCCTGTGGGCCGCCGGATACGGCCGGGAGTTGCATCTGATCCTGCTCGACGTCCCCACCGCCGTGGCCCGCGCCGGCCAGCACGCACGCGGGCGGCGGTCCAACCGAATGACCTTCGTGCTGCACTGCTTTCGCTGGCGTCGGCTGATGGAGCGGCTACGCGCCGGTGGCGGACTGCGGCCCGCGCCGGAGTCGCTGGTGATCGTCGACCGGATCAACATCAATCATCTGAGCCGAGTCACCTTCGCCGCGTAGGGAGCTCAGGGCACCAACACGGTCAGCGCGGCGGGCACGGCACGGATGGTGATCGGCAGTACGCCCGCGGGTTCGCCGTCGGCGGTCGCGGGCGCGCCCGGCGCGGTCAGGGTGATCTCCGCGGCCCGGTACTGCCTGACCTCCGGGTGATTCTGCCGCTTGCCCGCGGACAACGCGGGCAGCAGCCGCAACATCTCCGTCCTGGACAGCGCGCCGACCACGGTGAGGTCGAGCAGGCCGTCGTCCAGCACCGCGTCCGGACAGATCAGCATGCCCCCGCCGTAGGTGCGGGTGTTGCCGACCGCGACCATCACCGCGTTCAACGCCAGTTCGGAGCCGATGCCCGGGTTCGTCAGCCCGTCTGTGACCGCACCGGTCAACTCGACCCGGTAGGGCACGGTGAGCCGGCCGGAGATCTCGGCCAGCGCGGCGACGGTATACCGCAGCCGCCCCCTGGGCCAGCGCATGGCGTTGGCGCGCAGGGTAACCCGGGCGTCGAACCCGGTGCCGGTGACGGTGACGAACCACATCGGCGCCGATTCCGGTGCGGCCGACTCGATCCGGCCGAGGTCGATGGTCCTGACCCGGCCGCCGACGACGATATCGGCGGCGGCGACCGGATCCTCGGTCGGCACACCGAGTTCCCTGGCGAGGTCGTTGCCGGTGCCCGCGGGGACCAGGCCGAGCGGCACTCCCGTGCGCGCGACGGCAGCGAGAGTCACGTTGATCAGCCCGTCTCCGCCGATGCACACCACCGCGTCGGAGTTGCCCCGCTCGATCGAATCCCGCACCAGCCGAACAGTTTCGGCGGCCGACGGCGCCTGCACCTCGGCGACCTCGACCCCACGCTCGCGCAACCGCGCCAGCGCCGCGGTCGCGGCCGCCTGCCCTGCACCGAGTCCCGCGTGCCGATTGGTCACCACGGTGATCGCACGCACGGCGCGGGTCGAATACTGCGTCACGGAACCAGCTTTCCAGGATTGAGGATGCCCGCGGGATCCAGTTCGGCTTTCACCGCACGCAATACCCGCACCCCGAGCTCGCCGATCTCGGCGGGCAGCCACGGACGGTGATCGGTGCCGACCGCGTGATGGTGCGTGATGGTGCCGCCTGCCGCCACGATCGCGTCGCCGACCGCCTGCTTCGCCGTGTGCCACTGGGTGATCGGATCGTCGAGTTGCTTGGCGACGATGGTGAAGTACAGCGACGCACCGGTCGGGTAGGTGTGCGAGATGTGGCACATGACCAGCGGCGGGGTGCCCTGCCCGGCGAGCGAATCGGTCAGTGCCGCGGTCACCTTCGCCTTGAGGTCGGCGAGGTTCGCCCACGTGGTCGCGGTCTCCAGCGTTTCGCACAGCACACCGACATCCAGCAGGGCATCGCGCATGTACGGTGCGCCGAACCGTCCGTGTTCCCACTCCTTCGCCGGGGTTTCGCCGAGCGCGGTGCCACCCGCGGCGGCGAGCAGTGCGCCTGCCTCGGCGCTGCGCGCCGCCACGTGCGCCTCGGTGCCCTCGAAGGTGGTGATGGCGAGGCAGCCCGCGACCGCGTTGCCGCCGATATCGCCGGCCCGGGCCAGGTTGATCCCGGTCTCGGCCTCGTCGGACAGCCGGAGCACCGTGGGCGCGGCACCTGCCTGCACCACCGACCGCAGCGCGGTGGCGCCGGTTTCGAAGTCCGGGAACGACCATGCCTGGTAGGCAATGGTTTCCGGCACCGGATGCACGCGCACGGTCACCGCGGTGATCACCCCCAGCGCACCTTCCGAGCCGACGAACAGCTCACGCAGATCCGGCCCCGCCGCCGAGGCGGGCGGACGGCCGAGTACCAGCGAACCGGTGGGAGTGGCGATCTCGAGCCGCTGCACCATGTCGTCGAACCGCCCGTAACCGGCCGACGCCTGCCCGGACGACCGGGTCGCGGCGAATCCGCCGATGGTCGCGAATTCAAAGCTCTGCGGGAAGTGTCCGAGCGAAAGCCCTTGCGCGCGAAGCAGTTCCTCCGCGCGCGGCCCGGTGAGCCCGGCGCCGAGGGTGGCCATGCCGCTGACCGGGTCGATGTCCGACACCGTGTCCAGCCTGCGCAGGTCTACCGCGATCACGGTGTCGAAGCGACCGCGTCCCGGCTCGACGCCGCCGACCACGCTGGTGCCGCCGCCGAACGGCACCACCGCGACGGCGTGCTCGGCGCAGTACGCCAGCACGGCGAGTACCTGCTGGTGATCGGCGGGGAAGACGATCGCGTCCGGTGCGTCCTGCGGGCCATCGGCCCGGCGGCGCAGCAGGTCGGGGGTGCTCTTGCCGCCCGCGTGCCGCAGCCGGTCGTGATGGCCGGCCGAGACGTTGTCCGCGCCGACCACCGCGGCCAACCCGTCTCGTTGGGCAGGCGTGAGCGCCGACTCCCGGAGTGGCACCTCGCCCTCATCGCGGCGCGCCACCGGGTCGCCGGACACTCCGAACACCTGCGTCAGGAGGCCCCGGACCTGCGCGGACAGCGGCTTGTGTCCGGCGGGAATGCCCCAGGCATCCCAGACCATACTCGCCGCGGTCCCGGTTACGCCCGGGTTTTGCGCCGGAGCCGATTCCTCGCCGGTGTGCTTCTGCGTCTCGACCATGCGTTACAGTTTGACATAGAATGTCAAGCAGTAACGAACTCGACCTCTCGAAGGTGACGCCTTGACCGCTCCAGACGCACCCGCCGACGACGCGCTCTCCGCCATCGATCTGGCGATCTTCACCGCGGCCCGCCGCTGTGTGGAGGAGTTCGGCGTGCGCCGGACCACGCTCACCGAGGTGGCCCGCCGGGCCGGCGTCAGCAGGCCGACCGTCTACCGGCGCTGGCCGGACACCGGCGCGCTGGTCGCCGAGCTGCTGGTGCGTGAGCTGCGCGCGATCGTCGCCGAGACCATGCCCAGCGCCGGGCCCGGCCGCACCCGGCTGGTCACCGGCATCGTCGCGGGCGCGGTCAAGATCCGCTCGAACCCGTTGTTCGGCAAGATCTTCCGCACCGACACCGACCTGATGCTCACCTACGTCTTCGGCCGCCTCGGCCGCAACCAGCGCGCGCTGATCGAGTTGTTCGCCGCCGGCATCCGCGCGGGCCAGCAGGACGGCTCCATCCGCGCCGGCGACCCGGAACAGCTGGCCACCATGCTCCTGCTGATCGCGCAGTCCGCCGTCCAGTCGGCGGGCACGGTCGCCCCGCTGCTGGCCGGGGCCGATCTGGACACCGAGCTGGCCAACGCGCTCGACGGTTATCTCGGGCCGAACGATCGAAAGGTGCTGTGACGATGACTGATTCGACCGATCTCGGAAAGGTGACGCGATGACCGCAGTGTCCAGAGGGGATTCCGCGCTCAACGCGGAGCGCCGCACCCGCGAGCTGCGGCGGCTCGGCGACGAGGGCGAGATCGACGTGCTGGTCATCGGTGGCGGCGTCACCGGCGCCGGCGCCGCCCTCGACGCCGCCGCACGCGGACTGCGCACCGTGCTGGTGGAACGGCACGACCTGGCGTTCGGCACCAGCCGGTGGAGTTCCAAGCTGGTGCACGGCGGGCTGCGGTATCTGGCCAGCGGTCAGGTCGGCATCGCGCACGAGAGCGCCGTGGAGCGGGGCATTCTGCTCCGGACCACGGCACCGCATCTCGTGCGACCGCTACCGCAGCTGGTGCCGCTGCTGCCCGGTATCGGAGCCGCGCAGAGCGCGCTCGTGCGGGTGGGGTTCCTGGCGGGTGACGCGCTGCGTCGCGGCGCGGGGACACCGGCCGCGATCCTGCCCCGGTCCCGCCGGGTCGCGGCCGCGGAAGCGCTGCGACTGGCACCGACCGTGCGCCGCAACGGATTACGTGGCGGCCTCCAGGCGTGGGACGGACAGCTCGTCGACGACGCCCGCCTGGTGGTCGCCCTGGCGCGCACCGCGGCCGCCGAGGGCGCGACCATCCTCACTCGGGTGGAAGCCCGTGGCGTGACCGGCAATTCGGCCGCGCTGCGCGACGCCCTGACCGGCGAGACCATGACCATCCGTGCTCGCGCCGTCGTCAATGCCACCGGCGTGTGGGCCGACGAGGTCGATCCCAGCATCGAGCTACGCCCGAGTCGCGGCACCCACCTGGTGTTCTCCGCCGAGTCGTTCGGCGGCCTCACCGCCTCGTTGACCGTCCCGGTGCCCGGCAGCACCAGCCGTTTCGTCTTCGCCTTCCCCGCCGCGCACGGCCGCGTGTACCTCGGCCTCACCGACGAGGACGCCCCCGGTCCGGTCCCGAACGAGCCGAAACCCACCGAATCCGAAATCGGCTTCTTGCTCGACACGATCAACACCGCATTGCGCGAACCGTTGACCCGCAAGGACATTCGCGGCAGTTACGCGGGCCTGCGGCCGCTGTTGAAGACCGCCGACGACAGCACCGCCGACATCTCCCGCAAACACGCGGTGCTGCACTCGCCCACCGGCGTCATCACCATCGTCGGCGGCAAACTCACCACCTACCGGCAGATGGCCGAGGACGTCGTCGACGCCGCCGTCACCCGCGCCGGGCTCACCGCGGGTGCGTGCCGCACCAAGCGACTTCCCCTGGTGGGCGCGGTATCCGGCGCCGCGCGCGACCGCATCGATGCCCCGCCGGTCCTCATCGACCGCTACGGCAGCGAGGCCGTCACCGTTCTAGCCGCCGCGCACGACAATCCGGCCCTGGCGCAGCCGGTGGCTCCCGGAATCGACGTCACCGCCGCGGAATTCCAGTTCGCGGTCACCCACGAGGCCGCCCTCGACGCCGACGATCTCCTCGATCGCCGCACCCGCATCGGCCTGATCGCCGAAGACCGGGCGGCCGCCGCCCCGGCGGCGATGGCCGCGCTGGCACCGGCGACCTAGGTCTCCGAAACCGTCCCGTCGAACGACCAGGACTCCAGATCGGCGCTCATGGAGGCACGCGGCCAGCCGTCCAGGCCGTGTGCCGCCTCCGCGGCGCGGATCGCGTGCAGGCCCGGCGTCTGCTCCTCGTCGCTCAGGTAGCGGAAGCCGAGGCGCTCGTAGTACGGGCCGTTCCACGCGACGTCGATGAACGTGGTGAGGGTGATCGCCTGCATCCCATGGTCTTTCGCCCAGAACACGGCGTGATCGATCAGGCGCTTGCCGATGCGCTTGCCGCGATGACCGGGCAGCACCGACACCTGGTCGATGTGGGCGTCACCGTCGACGACGCCGAGGATCAGGTAGCCGATCGGATGGTCGCCGTCATCGGCCCACACCCAGGCGCGCCCGGCGCGCTGGAATTCACGCAGCGTTTCCAGCGAGGGTGGCTCATCCTCCGCAACGGCCGTCATGCCGATATCGGCGAACGGTTTACCCGCCGCGATTTCGATCTCCTGGAGGGCTGGCAAGTCGACCTCGGTCGCCGGTCGGATCACGGACACCCCTCGCATCTTAGAGTTCAGGTGACCGGCGTGCCGAGAATGCCGTCGATCAGCACCCGGAGCGCCCACTTTCCGCGGGCGTCACCCTCGCCCGCGAGCAGCGGTCCCTGCATCGCCGTGATCATCGGATAGCGGTCTCGCGGCAGCTCGGCGAAGCGCTCGGCGACCTCGGCGAGGTGCTCGGTCTGCGACGAGTCCTTGGTGTTGTAGGCGCTCTGCTCGGCGGCCGCGGCGGTGATATGCAGGTAGATCAGGTCGACCGCCCACGCGTTGGTGAGGTCGTCCACGCCGCCCTCGGCGAACAGCGCCAGCATTCGTTCGAACAGCAGCAGCGCGTTCGCCCCGGTGGGAATCGCGCCGAGGGCGACGAGCGCCAGTCCCTCGTGCTTGCTCATCACGGTGACGGTCGTCTCGACCAGGTCGACCAGCCGTTCGCGCCAGGTATCCCCGGCCGGTTCGCCGATCGTGCCGAGCACGTGATCGAGCATCGCGGCCATCAGGTCGTCCCGGTTGGCGACGTAGACATAGAGCGAGGCCGCGCCGGTATCCAACTCCTGCGCGACGCGGCGCATGGTCAGCGCGGCCAGACCGTCCTCGTCGAGGATGCGCAGGCCGGTTTCGATGATGACGTCCCGGCTCAGCGGGGCCTTCGCCGGGCGAGCGCGGCGACTGACGGGTGCGTTCATGGCGTCGAGCATACGCGCCGACGAACAGCGTTTGACACGAACGCCGTTCGTTTCTTATCGTGGCGTAACCGAACACCGTTCGTAACGATCGAAGTTCGATCGCTTTCTCTTCACCTCGAAGGAGGTGTCCCATGACCACCGTCGCACCCCTTACTCCCACACCACCCCGGGTCAACGGCCGGATGTGGGCGATACTCGCCGTCATCCTCGCGGCCGACATCCTCGACCTGCTCGACTCGACGATCACCAACATCGCCGCCCCCACCATCGCCGAGGACCTGCGCGGCGGCCAGTCGCTGATCCAGTGGCTCGGCGCCGGTTACGCCCTCGCCCTCGGCGTCCTGCTGGTCGTCGGCGGCCGGCTCGGCGATCGCTTCGGCAGGCGCCGCATGTTCCTGATCGGCCTGGCCGGCTTCACCATCGCCTCGGTCGCCTGCAGCCTGGCCATCGGTCCGACCTCGATCATCGCCGCCCGGCTGGTCCAGGGCGCGTTCGGCGCGCTGCTGATTCCCCAGGGTTTCGGCATCCTCACCGCCGTCTTTCCCCGCGAACAGCTCGGCAAGGCGTTCAGCGCGTTCGGTCCCACGATGGGCCTGTCCGCGGTCGGCGGCCCGATCCTGGCCGGGGTCCTGATCGACGCAGACCTGTTCGGATTCGGTTGGCGCGCCATGTTTTTGATCAACATCGCGCTCGGTGGCGCCGCGTTCGCCGCCGCCTACCGGCTGCTGCCCGCCGATACCGGTGACCGCGGCATCGCCATCGACGGGCTGGGCGCCGCACTGCTCGGCGCAGGCATGTTCGGTGCGCTGTTCGGGCTGATCGACGGCTCGGCCAACGGCTGGACCGGCGCGCCCTTCGCCTACCTCGCCGCCGGCCTGGTCTGCTTCGGACTGTTCGCCCGCCGCCAGCTGACCGCCGCGAACCCGCTGATCCAGCCGACGCTGTTCGCGAACCGGGGCTTCACCTCGGGACTGCTGCTCGGGCTCGTGTTCTTCGCCGCGGTCGCCGGGCTGCTCTACGTGCTGTCACTGTTCCTGCAAGCCGGACTCGGCTACACCCCGACCGGTGCCGCGATCGGCTTGGCGCCCTTGGCCGCAGGCATCGTGGTCTCCTCGATCGTGGCGCACCAGTTCATCGCCCGCGTCGGCCGCACCCTCATCCTGATCGGCTTGCTGATCACGCTGGCCGGTACGGGACTGCTGCTCGTGCTCGCCATGACCGCAGGGGCGACCGTCGCCGGGTGGGCGATCGCCGTGCCGATCCTGATCCTCGGTCTCGGCCTCGGCACCTGCTTCGGCACCATCTACCAGGTCACCATCGGCGACATCGAGCAGGACGAAACCGGCAGTGCGAGTGGCTCTCTCACCGCCGTGCAACAGCTCGCCAATGCCGTCGGCGCGGCCGCGGTCACCACCGTGTACTTCCACTCCGCGGGCGCAGGCCAGGTACACGCGCTGATCGTCAGCCTGGTTCTGGTCGCCGCCGTCGCCCTCGCCAGTTGCGGGCTGGTCCGCCTGCTACCGCGCAACGCACCCGCGCAGCACTGACCCATTCCGCCAACGGCCGCAAGCGATTCCACGACGGACACACACCCCTCCTGATCAACTCACCGACTCGAAGGACTTTCGCATGATCCTCATCACCGGCGGCCGCGGCGCGGTCGCCACCCAGCTGCTGACCCTGCTGCACGCCGACGGCCGTGCCGTCCGGGTCGGCTCCGGCCATCCCGGCAAACTCCAGCTACCCGCCGAGGTCGCCGGTGTCGCTTGTGATCTCACCGACCCGGGCACCTTCCCCGCGGCCCTCGACGGCGTCAGCTCCGTGTTCCTCTACGCGGAAGCCGCCGCGATCGGCGAGTTCGTCTCCGCCGCAACCGAAGCCGGGGTCGAGCAGATCGTGCTGCTGTCCTCGTCCGCGGTGCTCGACCCGGACGCCGACGCCAACCCCGTCGCCAAGTCGCACCTCGACGCCGAACGCGGCCTCGCCGACGCCCCGATGACCGTCAGCGTGCTGCGGCCCGGCGCCTTCGCCGGCAACGCCCGCGGCTGGGCCCGGCCGATCAAGGCCGGTACCCCGATCAACCTCCCCTACCCGAACGCCTACGTCGACCCGATCCATGAAATCGACGTCGCCACAGCCGCTTACGCGCTGCTCACCATGCCGGCACACCGCGGCGAAACGCACCACCTGACCGGACCTGAAACGCTCACCTTCACCGAGCAGATCGATCGCATCGCCGAGATCACCGGGCGCGCCGTCGCGATCGAGCAGGTCACGCCCGAGGCATGGAAACGGCAGATGGCCGCCTATATGCCCGCCGAGTACGCCGACGGCCTGCTCGACTACTGGCGCCGGACCGACGGGGTGCCCAATCAGCTCACCGACACCGTCACCCGCCTGACCGGTCGCACACCCCGCACCTTCGCCAGTTGGGTCGAGGAGAACGCCGCCGAGTTCACCGGCTGAGCCCGGCATCCGCACCCAACGACGACCATCCCGCACACCGCTTCCCTCGGCCGCACCCCTGCACTGGTAGTGCGGGCGACCGAAGCGGTGTAGAACAGTTGCGCACAGCCGATACTCAGCATTGCGACGAGCAGCCGAACCCGGTGCCGGGCGAGATGGTCGCCACACTTGCCGCCGCGGGCGAATTGGACGAAACGCCAGGCCGCCAGCATTTACGGGCGGCCGGCACCACGAGCGACGAACCACCAGAATCCCAGCGGCGCTGGGAAATTCGTGGACCGGTCGATACTTCCAGATGAACACGACTGCGCATCCCGGCAAGTCCCCACCGTCGCGGTACGCACCGGATCCGGTCCTCGCGCACGCTCTATGCTGGCTTCGAATGTCGGTAGTGCGCCGGGAAGGAGGGCGCGGGTGCGCAGCAAATCGTCCACTGTCGGTATCGCGCAGGGTCATGGCCTGGTCGCGCGCTTCGGCGGCGTGGTGGTCTATCTGGCGGGCGAAACGGCCGCCACGGACCGGATCCTCGGTGCCATCGAGGCGGTCGCGGACGCCGAGCATCCCGGCGCGGCGATCGCCCAGCGGCTGGCGGCCGTGGTTTTCGGCGGCACCTCCGAGACGCCGCCGTTCGGCGTGGTGGCGCCGACCGACGACGGCACGCTGATCCTGCTGCGCGGACCGGTCTTCGCCGAGATCAACGGCGCCGAGGGCACCCGCAGGCTCGACGGTGCGCGCGCGTTCACCTGGGTCGACGAGATCGTCCGCGAGCCGCTGCGCCGGATCACCGTCGGCACGGACAACGAAACACCGCTGAAGGCGTTGCCGCGCACCGATCTGCGGGCGGGCGTGGTGCCCGGCGGTGGGTTCGTGGTGAACGTGGCGCTTCGTCGCGCGGCCAAAGCGGCCAAGGGTTCGTCGACGCCGCGCCCGTCCGCGCCCACGTCGACAACCGAGCCCGCGCCGACCGCCGCCGCCGGATTCGCCGCGACGCCCGAGCCGACCGGTGCCGACCCGGCGGTCGATTCGCCGACCTCCGTGGCCTCAGCCGTAGCCGCCGCCGGGCCGCCGGCCACCTCCGCCACGCTCCAGCCGAAGGAATCGGCGCGACCACGCGCCAGACCGCGCCCGCCGATCGGCAACCGTCCCGCGGATCGCCAACTCGCCTGGTCCCAGACGCATCTGCCCGAACCGGTCGCGCTACACAAGACCTCGGCCGACCGCGCCCGGCTCGTCCGTCCGGTCGCCGAGAAGGACCGAGCCGCAGGCACCTTGATCCTCGAGAACGGCACGGCGTTCCCCCTGGACCGCCCCTACGTCATCGGCCGCGGCCCGCAAGCCGACGACGCCGTCCGCTCCGCCACCGCCGAGCCCATCGTGATCCAGCGCGACCGGCACGTCTCCCGGGTGCACGCCTACGTCTCGGTCGACCGCGGCAAGGTCTTCGTCCGCGATGCCCCCGCCACCTCCGGCACCTTCATCGCCCCGCCCGGCGCCGACCAGTGGACCCGGATCGGCACCTCCCCCACCGAACTGCCGCCCGGCTGGAGCGTCCGCATCAGCGAACGCGTGATCACCTACCGCTCCCCCGCTGAGCCCGATCCCGAGTCCTGACGCCCGCGCCTGCACGCTCAACGTTGCCGACGGGCGCGGCGAAGATAGCGGCGGCGCTTGCCGATTCGGCGCGCACCGACGGACGCGGCCGATCCCGCCGCGGTGGCGAGGGCGGCCGATCCCACGGTCGCCGGCACCATCGGCGGGTGCCCGAGCAGGATCCACGCGGCGCCGACAAGGGCGATGGCGAGCAGCGCGGCACTGATCATCAGGCCGAGGCTGTTGGCGAATCCACCACGCCCCCTGCGTAACCGGCGCATGTTCGACTTGAGATAAGCCAGCGAGAACAACCCGAGCAGCACGATGCCCGCGGCCGTCGCGGTCGTCGCCGGGGGCTGGACGGTGTGGAATTCGACTCGCTCGACGGCGATTTCGCTGCCGTTCCGCAGTAGTACGAGGTTCCCGGTGAGTGTCCCGGCCAGCACGTACCGATGGACGGGCGCGGGAAGCATGGCGCTGTGCTCACCCGGCACGAACGGAACGATCTCGCCCCCGAGCGGAACGCCGAGCACGGTCACCGTCAGCGCCGCGGCGTCCGCCTCGACCCCGTTGACGCGCAACGGGATCGGCTTCGTCAGATCGATCTCCACCGGTGTGGTCACCGGATCGACGCCACCCAGGCTGACCGAACCCGCCGCCAGACCACCGCCGATCGCCGGCTCCCCCACCCCGAATACGGCGAGCACAGCCGCCGCCACCGCGAGGACCGCGGCCACGGCGAACGGCACCCTGGCCGGCTTGAAACCGACGACCTGCTGAATCGGCACCAGATCCCGCCGATCGATCTCCACCAGCCGCGCCCCGCCCGCCGGCAGCACCTGCAACGGCCGCACCTGCGCCGCCGGCCCTCGAACCGGTCGCCCGCCCTGCCGATAGGACCGCGGCCCAGCGGGTGGCCGAGTCCCGGCCGAAGGGGGCGCACCAACCGGCCGAGCCCCGGCCGGCGGTCGCGGAGCACTGGGAGGCGGCGAGCCGGCGGACCGCGACCCGGCCGGGTACCAGGGCACCGTAGGCGGAGCGGCCCCGGACGACGGCGGCGGACCGGGGTGCGGCTCCGGCATCGCGGGCGGCATTCCTCGACCCGGCCCAGGCGTCACCGGCGGCGTTCGCGGGTAATCGCTCGTCCCACGGCCCGGTGTGCGTCCGGCTCCGGTCGCGGCGGCGATGATCGTGTCCGCGCCGAACACCGGAATGCCCAGGGGGGTAAGCCAATCCTCGCCCCAGCAGGAGGCGGCGGGCTGGGCCAGGGCGATGCCGAAGGATTCGGCCGTGTCGAATCGCTGGGCGGGGTCGGTGGCCAAGCCGCGCATCACCACGGCGGCGATCGGTTCCGGGATGCCCGGCGCGACCTCGCCGAGTGGGATCGGCTCGTCGAAGGCGTGCGCGAACAGCGTCGCCAGCGGCCCGTCGCCCGGCGGGAACGGCAGCACCCCGGACAGCAACTGGTAGAGCATGGTGGCCAAGGCGTATACATCCGTCGCGGGCGAAAGTTGTTGTCCGCGGGCCTGCTCCGGCGCGATGTAGGACGGCGTGCCGATGATGTCGCCCGCCTTGGTCACCAAAGTCTGGTCACCGCCGACGATCTTGGCGATACCGAAGTCGGTGAGCTTGATCGCCCCGCCCGCCGCGAACATCAGATTCGCCGGTTTCACGTCGCGGTGCAGCACCTGGTGCCGGTGGGCGGCGGTCAATCCCGCGGCGCAGGACAGGGCGATCGCGACGGCGGTCGCGGAATCGTAACCCTGCCTGGCGAATCGCTCGCCGACCGTGCCGCCCGGCAGGTATTCCATCACCAGCAGGCAGAGCTCGCCGTGCTCCAGATAGTCGAAAACCCGCACCACATGTGGATGATCGATCGCCGCGAGCACCCGCGCCTCGGCGACGAACCGGCGGCGGACCTGGTCGTCGTGCACGAACTGCGGGGGAATCTGCTTGATCGCCACCGGCCGGCCCAGCCGGCGATGCGTCCCCGCGAGCACCACCCCGCACCCGCCGCGGCCGAGTTCGGCGCCGATGTCGTAGGCGGGCAACGCCGCCCGCACGAGTTCGTCCTGCTCGGTCACGGCGTCGGCCCCTCGGCCGGGAAGCGGTAGGTGACGTCTTCGTCGGCCTCGTCCGTGTCGTCGTCGAGGTCGTCGTCCTCGTCCGGTTCCGGCGTCGGCGACGCGTAGCCGAGCAGAAACGCCACGGCGGCGGTGACGCCCGCGAAGGCCAGCCACAGTCCGGTGTCCGGCACCCACCACCGCGCCACCGACGCGGTGAACGCGAACACCAGACCGATCCCGAGCCCGGGCGCGAGCAGCCGCACCCCCCGCTGCCACCGATTGGCCGAAAGCCGGTGTCGCGCAATGGCCAATGCCGCATCCGCGAAGCCGAGCGCGGTCAGCACGGCCAGCGCGATGCCGAACAATCCATACACCGACCACAGCGACCCACGCACATCGGTGACCAGCGGAATCTTCGCCACCGCGGTATCGCCGGCGCCGTAGACCGCCAGCTCACCACCGATGAACCCGGTCGCCTGCCCGGCCAGCCCGCGCAACTCCAGCCGATAGCCCAGCGAATCGGATTTGCCTGGCGCAATGGTCAATTCGACCGCGGTGGAATAGGAGAAGAAGCTCAGACCGAGCACCTGCCCCGCGAGATCGACGTGCCGGATCTCCAGCGGCTCACTCGTATTGTTGGTCAGCTCGACCGCCACCCGGACCGTGCTGTCCGGCTCGAGCCGCAGCGGCTTGTCCGCCGTGGTCCCCGCGATGTCGTGCCCGTCGAAGTTCGCGGACAGGTCGACCCGGTCGGATCGCGCATCCGCCTGCGCGGCGGGCCAGGCCAGCACGATCAGCAACAGCACCGGCCAGACCGCACGCCGAAAGCCCCGGGAATCACGGTTCATTCGCCCCTCCGCGCGGGTAGCTGCGAAATCAGGCGATTGCCGTAGTACCACCCGCCGAGCAGCAGGAAGAACAGGATCACGGTGAGTGTCGAGGTGGCCGACCCGACGCTGCCGACCAGCACCACATCCAGCGGCGCGACCAGCACCCGCCCGCATCTCGCCGTCACCTGATGCCTGCCGACCTCCACCGCGCCGGTGCGCAGCGGCACCTCGAACGCCCCGTCCACCCCGGCGACGGTCTTGCCGACGGCGACATTCTCGATCGAGACATCGACCGGCGAGCGCGGATCGCAACCGTGCCCGCTGGCGGTGACACCGGCACCGGGGCCGATCGCCGACGGCGTGAGATCCATTGCAGCGGGCTCGGTTCGAGGCGGCGGAGGCGGCAGAACCGCGGGATCGGGCGGCACGACAGCGGGTGTCCGGGCCGGATTCCCGGGCGGCACAACAACAATCGGCGGCCGGATCACCGGCGGCGGCACCGGGACGGCCGCTTCCGGCGGCGGGACAACCTCGGTGGTCGAACTCGCGGGCGGCGTCGATGTGATCGACGGCGGAGTGGTCACCGTCGGGGTCGTGGTGGGTGGGGTCGTCGTGGGTGGAGTGGTGACCGGCGGCGTCGTGGTATCCGGTGTGGTCGGCTCGGTCGACCGCGGCGCACTCGGACACGTCGGTCCATCCGGCTCATCGCACGGTTGCTGCCGCCGCGGCGGCGGCCCGTCCGGCGTCCCGGTCTCGTCCTGCGGCGGTGGCGGCGGTTGCCGCGCGGGGACCGGCGACACCGGCCCGTCGCGCGTCCCGCCACCGTCCCCCGGCGGCGGCAGCGGACTCGCGGGCTGACGTGCGGGAACCGGCGCTACCAGCCGGGCATCGAGGTACCGCACGCTCGCGGGTCCGCCCCGCGAAGGTGGTGATGGTGGTGGTTCCGGCGTGGGCCCGGTCGAGACCGGCCCGGCGCGGGTTCCACCACCATCGGGTGGCAACGCCGGCGACGCCGAATCGGTCGACTGCCGGACAAGGTCGGCCCCAGCACGAGCTTGTCCGCGGTTCAGCCCACCACTCGGTGCCGACCATCGCGGCTGCACCACTACCGGAGCCGGTTCCGCCGACCCCGGATCCCCGACCGCGGCAACCCCCGGAAAACCCACCAGCACAACGCCGTACAGAATTCCGGTGGCGCCGATGAGCGCTCGGCCCGCGCGCCTGTTCCCCACCTGCCGACGCCCTGCGCCGGCACGCGCAGCAACTGGTGCCAGCGTCCCCATCGGCCATGCTCTCGCTAGGCGTACCGCCGCCGTCGCGCCGACCCTGCCCGGTTCGACGGCGGACTCTGTACGACCGCGCCTACGTGCGTGCGATCTCTAGCATCGTAATGCCGTGCGCGCCAACGCGGAGCCAACTCCGGCGAGCCCGGCCGCCGAGGGAGCCGGGCATCCGGCGCGATCTGGGGACGCGCCGGATGCCGCACGCGGTTTAGGGTCAGCGCAGGTTCCGCACCCGCACCGTCCCGAGTGCATACCATCGAAGTAGCTGGTCCCCTGCCCGACTCAGACAGCGCGAAGAGGACAATACGAACTATGCACCGTAATGGTCCGACCGAGGATATCGATGAGTCCGCGCTGCGCGTGACCCCGCCGAAAGAGCAGGCCGCGGGTGTCACCGCGGTCGCGGTGTCGCTGAAGCGCGCGATCGACGAGATGGGCGTGATCCGCACCGCCCGCACCCTCGCGCGGGTCAATCAGGTGCACGGCTTCGACTGTCCCGGCTGCGCCTGGCCCGAACCGACCGGACATCGCCGTCCGGCGGAGTTCTGTGAGAACGGGGCGAAGGCGGTCGCCGAGGAGGCGACCGTGCGCACGGTCACCCCCGAGTTCTTCGCCGCCCACTCGCTCGACGACCTGGCGGACAAGTCGGGCTACTGGCTCGGCCAGCAGGGCAGGCTCACCCATCCGATGGTGCTGCGTCCCGGCGACACCCACTACTCCCCCATCGACTGGGACGACGCCTACCGGCTGATCGCGGATCATCTGCGCGACTTGACATCTCCGGACGAGGCGGTCTTCTACACCTCCGGCCGCACCAGCAACGAGACCGCGTTCCTCTATCAGACACTGGTCCGTAGCTTCGGCACGAACAATCTGCCGGACTGTTCGAACATGTGTCACGAGTCCTCGGGCGCCGCACTGGTCAGTTCGATCGGCATCGGCAAGGGCTCGGTCTCGATCGACGACTTCGCCGCCGCCGACCTGATCATCGTCGCGGGCCAGAACCCGGGCACCAACCATCCACGCATGCTCAGCGCGCTGGCCGGCGCGAAGGACAAGGGCGCGAAGATCATCGCGATCAACCCGCTGCCGGAGACCGGCCTGCTCGGTTTCCGGGATCCGCAGACGGTCAAGGGGTTCACCACCGGCGTGTCGATCGCCGACCACTTCCTGCAGATCCGGCTCGGCGGCGACATGGCGTTGTTCCAGGCGCTCGGCCGGCTGCTGTTCGAGGCCGAGGACCGCGCGCCGGGCACGGTGGTGGATCGGGAATTCGTCGACACGCACTGCGCCGGCCTCGCCAAGTACGAGAAACAGGTCCGCGCCGTGGATTTCGACACGGTGCTGGCGGCGACGGGCCTCACCCAGGCCGAACTCGACCGCACCGCAAAGCAATTGGCCGAATCGAAGAACATCATCATCTGCTGGGCCATGGGGCTCACCCAGCAGGCGCACGGCGTCGCGACCATCGAGGAGGCGACGAACCTACTGCTGCTGCGCGGCATGATCGGCAAGCCGGGCGCGGGCGTGTGCCCGGTACGCGGGCATTCGAACGTGCAGGGCGACCGCACCATGGGCATCTGGGAGAAGATGCCGGACGCGTTTCTCGACGCGCTGGACCGGGAATTCGGCATCACCAGCCCGCGCAAGCACGGCTTCGACACGGTCGACGCCATCCGCGCCATGCGCGACGAGCGCGCGTCGGTGTTCTTCGGGATGGGCGGCAACTTCGTCTCGGCGACGCCGGACACCGCGGTGACCGAGGCCGCGCTGCGCACCTGCGCACTGACCGTGCAGGTTTCCACCAAGCTCAACCGCAGCCACGTCGTGCACGGCCGGACCGCGCTGATCCTGCCCACCCTCGGACGCACCGATCAGGATCTGCGCGACGGCCGCAAACAGCAGGTGTCGGTGGAGGATTCGATGTCGATGGTGCATCTGTCCACCGGCAGGCTGAAGCCGGTGAGCGAGCAGCTGCGCAGCGAGGTCGCCATCGTCTGCGATCTCGCGCTCACCCTGTTCGGCGCGGATCATCCGGTCCCGTGGGCACGCTTCCGCGGCGACTACGACACCATCCGGGACGCGATCTCCCGGGTGGTGCCCGGCTGCGCCGACTACAACACGAAGGTGCGCGCCCGCAACGGATTCGTGCTACCGCATCCGCCCCGGGACAGCCGCGAATTCCGCACCAGCACCGGCAAAGCCAACTTCGCGGTGAACGAGTTGAGCTGGACCCCGGTGCCCGAGGGCAGGCTGATCCTGCAGACGCTGCGCAGCCACGACCAGTACAACACCACCATCTACGGTCTCGACGACCGCTACCGCGGCGTGCACGGCGGCCGCAAGGTGGTGCTGGTGCATCCCGACGACATCACCGCGCTCGGCTTCGCCGAAGACGATCTGGTGGACGTGATCTCGGAATGGACCGACGGAACCGAACGCAGCGTCAAGGGTTTCCGGCTCATCGCCTACCCGACCCCGCGCGGCAATGCGGCGGCCTACTATCCGGAGACGAATCCCCTTGTCCCCCTGGACCATGTCGCCGCCCGGTCGAACACCCCGGTCTCCAAGTCGGTGACCGTCAGACTCGAACGGGCCGCCGATGAGTAGAGTCACCGCCCGCCGCCGAATGCGCCGGATCTCGCCGTCGGGTGAGATCCAACGCCCCGACACCCTCGCCGTCGAGGAGCCGCTGGAGATCCGGATCGGCGGCGAATCGCTCGCCGTCACCATGCGCACCCCCGGCAACGATGTCGACCTGGTGCACGGATTCCTGTTGAGCGAGGGCATGATCGGCGTCGCCGAGGAGATCATGGCCGCCCGGTACTGCGCGGGGACCGACGACGACGGCCGCCAGACCTACAATGTCCTCGATCTCACGTTGCGCCACCCGACCCCGGTGCGGCCCAAGAACTTCCTGACCACCGGCGCGTGCGGCCTGTGCGGCAAGACGGCGCTGGACGAGGTGCGCACGCTGTCCCGGTATCCGATCGCCGAGGGCGGGGCGATGGTGGACACGCAGGTGCTGTCCGGCATGCCGGACACGTTGCGCAGCAAGCAATTCCTGTTCGAGGCGACCGGCGGCCTGCACGCGGCGGGATTGTTCGGCACCGACGGCACGGTGCTCGCGGTGCGCGAGGACATCGGCAGGCACAACGCGGTGGACAAGGTGATCGGCTGGGCGCTGCGGCAAAACCTGGTTCCGGCACGCGATCTGGTGCTCATCGTCAGCGGGCGCGCCTCCTTCGAGCTGGTGCAGAAGGCGGCGATGGCGGGCATTCCGATGCTCGGCGCGGTCTCGGCGCCCAGTTCGCTCGCGGTCGATCTGGCCGCCGAAAGCGGCCTCACCCTCGCCGCGTTCCTGCGTGGCGACACCATGAACGTCTACACCCATCCGGAGCGGATCGTCGCCACGCCCAACGACACCTCGATGCTGGCCTGATCACGCTTGCCCGGACCGGATGGCCGACTTACCGTGACAGCACGTGATCGGAGCGGTTCGGCGGGAACGGAGAGACCGATGCGGATCTCGGTGGAGGGCACGCAGGCGGGGTTACGCGTGCGGATGCGGTTCGAGCAGTATCGCCGCCGCCTGCTGATCACCCGAGCGTGCTGGCGGTGCTGGCCGTTCAAGGTGCGGTCGTCGGGCTGTGGGCGACCGTCGCGCCGCACTCCTGGTTCACCAGCTTCCCCGGCTTCGGCATGCGCTGGGTCGCCGCCGATGGCCCGTACAACCACCATCTGGCCGGCGATGTCGGCGCGTTCTTCCTGGCGCTCACCGCGGTGACCATCGCGGCCCTGGTGCTCAATTCCACCGCGGCGGCGCGCATGGCGGGCATCGGCTGGCTGGTTTTCAGCGTGCCGCATTTCGTCTACCACGCTTTCCACCGACCGATGGAAATGAGCGGGGTGAATTTCGCCGTCAGTCTCGTAGCCGCGGCGTTGCTGATCGTCCTCGGGCTGGCCTGTCTGCTGCTGCCGCCGCGCGGCGACATACCCATGTCGGACCCGGCGCCAGTCAATATCGAGTTCCCGCGTCGCCGACGGTGAACCCCGCCGACGACAACGCCCCACAGCCCGTCTCGGCGCTGTGGGGCGTTTGAACTGTCCGTGCGGCTGGGGGCTGAGCTACGTGGTCAGGACCGCGAGCAGGCGGTCCTTCGCGAGGCAGAGCCGCGCCACCGACGTGAGGTTTCGTTCCCCGGTTCTAACAACCGCGAGTTGTAGCTCGTCAGTCCTTCAGGGCGTCGAGCAGCGCCGCACGCTGACGTGCGCCGAGCCCGCCGATCCGACGATCCTCCGGGATCTCCGCCTGATCCATCAACTTGGCGGCCTTCACCGGTCCGACGCCTGGCAGAGCCTTGATCACCGCGGCGACCTTGGTCTTCTTGACCAGCTCATCGGAATCGGCCTTCTTCAGCAGGTCGGCGACCGAAACCTTGCCCGCCTTCACCTTGCCGATCAGTTCGGAGCGCGCCTTGCGGACCGCTGCCGCTTTGGCCAACGCTTCAGTGCGCTGCTCCGCGGTCATGGTAGGCAGTGCCATGTCTCCTCCGCTTCCACTCGTCACTCGAACATCTGGTTGACCGGACCGAGTAAACAGCACTCCACCGGCAGGGCAAGGCCGACACACCGGGACCGGTTCGGCGGAGTTAGCGATGAGTTTCCTGGTCGGCGGCCGCAGAAAGCAGTAATCAGCGGGCAAAAGGGACAAAATTCGGCTTTGTTCCGCTCACAGGACCGGCGGTAACACCTCGGCCGGTAGACGCGACAGAATCTACGAAAGCATCAGCGCGGGATAAAGGTTCAACGGCGAACCACGGGGGATCAATGACGATCCCCGGCACCGGGCGCGATCGGGATCGCCGATCGTCACCGGGTCCACGGCGCGGATGCCGACAACAGCACAGTGTCTGCGGGGGCAATGCAACTTTCGGGGGGATTCCCCACGGCCCGAGTCACATCGATCGCCGTCGGACAGCGCAACGAGAGCGCGGAACCGATCCTTGACCGCCCCCGCGGCTGTGCTGCTAGTCTGCCGAATTAGAACACGTTCCAATTCGGCAGGAGTTCCGATGTCCAAGCAGATCCGCGACACGGTCGAGCAGTACGTCAAGCTGGTCGGCGCAGGCCCGACCGAGGCCATCGTCGAGCTCTACGCGCCGGAGGCGACCGTCGAAGATCCGGTCGGCACCCCGGTCCGGCAGGGACACGCCGCCATCCGCGAGTTCTACGACGTGATCGCCGCGCTCGACCGGGACACCGAACTGCACGCGGAGAGCGTGCGCGTCGCGGGCAACGAGGCCGCCTTCATGTTCACCATCGTCACCCGGGTCGGCGGGCAGCGCTTCACCATGTCGCCCATCGACGTGATGGAATTCGACGACGCGGGCAAGATCACCCGCATGCGCGCCTTCTGGAGCCAGGAAGACATGGCCATCGAGCCCGAGTGACTCGCCGGGATTTTCGGCGCAGATAACGCTCGACCGTGTCCTCGGCGCGCTGAATCGACTATGAAGAGTAGGTGTCGATGCCACCTGTCCGCTACCCTCGCAGCGAGCTACTACCCAGCTCCCGGTGATCGGGCAGCCCGACATCTCCCGATTTGTCGAGTTCCGTTCAGCCCATCCACTTTTGGAGCAGCATGCCCGAGGAACACCCCTTCGACGAAGTCGCGCAGTTGGCCAGGCGGGTCGAGCGGGCCCGCGGTCGACTGGCTTACCAGTTCGATCCCGCGCTGACCGAGGTCTTGGCCGAGGACGAGCTGGAAGCCGAACGTGAACTGGCCGAACGCATCCGCACCCAGGACCGCGGCCAGCGGTGGAAGTACGCGGAGGCCGTGTCCAACGCCGCCGACCGCGCCAGGCAGACCAAAGAGGCCATCGAGAAGGCCGACATCCGCGACCTGCTGATGGCCCGCAAAGCCATTGCCGCACAGCGTCGCGAGTCCAGCCCGCACGCGCAGCTCGCCTCGCTGTACCGGCATCGCGCCTGGTCGCTGCGCGCGCTGGCGGGCGTGGTGGTCGCGGGCATGCTGTGGTCGGCGGTCAACGTGCAGCACAACATCGCGCCGGACGGCATCACGGATCCGCTGTACTGGTTCAGCTATCTGGTCGAGGCGATGATCAGCGTGTGTCTGGTGATCATCATGATCGGCACGACCAAGCTGGCCGAGTGGGGCGTGCTGAACAGTCGCACCCAGGTGGTCACGGCCGAAATCGTCCTGCTGGCACTGACGATCGGGTTGAACACCTATCCGCACGTGCGGGATGCGCGGTGGTTCGACGCCGGCGTGCATGCCGTCGCGCCGATGATGATCGGTGTCGCGCTGCTGACGCACAACGCGGCGAGCGCGCGATACAGCCAGGCGATCACCCGGGCCACCGAGCACATCCGGGAGAACCCGGATCGGCCCCGGCCGACGTTCGACAGCACGTTACTGGGAGCGCAGCGAGGGTGATCACCGGTCGGGCCCGCTGCCTGACTCGTGCACGCTGATCGGTTGATTTGTCGTGCGCGGATCCGGATCGATCGAGTCCGGTCCGGCTCCGCGGGATCGCTTTCCTCGCTGCCGAGATGAGCCCGTGTTGTTGCGGGGTGCGAGTGGTCGGCGGTACGGTTTGCCCAGGTAACGGGGGCGGGCACCGGGACGTCGCCACCTCCGGATGGAATTCGGACACCGGCGGTTAGGGGAACGGATGACCAGCAGGGGGAGCAGGCTGCGTGGAATCGCCCTGGTAGTGGGTGTTGGTTTGGTGTTGGTGGGGTGTGAGAAGACGACGGATGGGGCGCCTACGGGGACGGGGGCGCCGAGTTCGACGGGGGTGACGAGTGCGAAGCCGTCGGGGCCGAAGGATCCGGATGCGGCGATCTGGGATCCGTGTACATCGCTGCCGGACGATGCGTTGCGCGCCGATGACCTCAATCCCGATACTCGAACCAAGGACATCGCAAGGTTCGACCCGACCGGCTGGAAAGTGTGCGCCTGGCGATCAACAGCCAAATGGTACGACCTGGGAATCTATTCCGGCGAGCCCACGCTCGATCAGGTCCGAAAGCGGCAAGACCTGGAAAGCGTCGTACCGCTCACCGTCGGAGGACATCCGGCATTACGCTTCTTGTTCTCCGACGATGCTGAAAAGCGGCTCGATTGCGGCGTAGCTGTCGAAGTCCCTCAAGGGAAAGCAGCGGGAACGGTGGCGTTCCTGGTCACCACGCGCTACTCGATCGGCAAGCTTGGCGATCCCTGTGACCAGGCGACGCGGCATGCGAATGATTTTGCGAAGTACTTGCCCGGCGGAGGGAACTGAACGATGGATTCAGCTGCGCAACCTTCAGACTGGCGTCAGTTGCTCGACCGAGCTAACGCAGGCGAACTGAGACTGAGTCCGGAAGTCGGCAAGGATCTCGACGCGAAGTGCGAGACGTACCTGGACGACCTTGACGATATCCGCGGCTCTATGCGCGGACTTTCGTGGGCCACGGGGTTCGGCGGAATGCCGTCTGGTCCTGTCCTAGAGCAAAAGTTTGCGCTCAAGGGCAGGGGCGGCGACACCTCACTCGAGTCATCGCTCGAAACGCACATCGATGAAGTCAAACTTATGCGCCAAGTCTTCGCCCAGGCCATGGCGAACTATCGCGCTGTTGACGAAAGCAATAGCCAGCAAATCCCGACCCTCGACGCTCCGGGGAAGGATGGCTCATGAGTCAGGACGACTATCAAGCGCGGATCATCGCGGCCCAGCAGCAGTGGAACGACGACCGCACTGCGATCTACTCACATCTCAGCAGACTGGCGCAGGATCTAGAGCAGGGCTATGACCCGCCGTCGATCACCGACCCCGGCCAGGATCTGTTTGTCATCGAGACCAGCACACTGCAAGATCTCATCGGCAAGGTCGAGGCGATGAAACCCGGCCAGGCGTGGGAAGCCTCGCAGATGTGGCAGAACGTCAGCGCAGCGTTCCGAGAGAAGTCGCACGCCTTTGGTGACGCGATCAAGGCAACCGTCGCCAATGGTTGGAGAGGCCAGGCCGCGGACCAGGCGGTCCAATCAGTCGGCCGGTACGTAGACATGTCGCAACAGCTGACACTGTCCACTGAACTGATCTCCGTGAAGCTCAGCGAGCTGTACACCGGCCTGCACCAAACCCAGGCCCTCATGCCGCGCGCCGGCGACAGCAGCCCCGACCTACGCGGCAAAACGCTGCCCAGCGAGGGCGTGCTCAAGGTCGATGACCACAACCAGACCGAGGCGACCGCCGAGGCTCGGCGCGTGTTGCGCACGGTGTACTGGCAGGTCGCGAATCAGACGGACAACGGGGTGCCGGTCGTGCCCAACAGCCCGACCCTGGTGAGCAATCCGGATCAGCCGTCGAGTCCACCGTCGACTTCGCCCAGCCCGGGGACTTCCACCGGCGCCGGCGATCAGCCGAAGCAGGAGAATCCGGGTTCCACCGAAGACAAGTCCGGAGACAAGTCGGGCGACAAGTCCGGTAACCCGAGCCAGGATCCGAACTCGACCCAACCCGCGAGCAACAACCCGCAGACCACCGCGTCGAGCACGACGCCCCAATCCACCACTCAGGCAAACAACCCGACATCGACGCCGAGCACCACCTCGACGACGCCGAACCAGAACAACCCCGGCACAACACCGGTCACCACACCGACGCCCAGCCGCAACGGCCCGGGCAGCCCGACCAGCCGGTCGCCCGGCAGCCCCGGAAGTCCGCGCACCCCAACCACTCCGGGCACCCCCTCCCCCGGGCGCAGCATCCCCGGCACGCCGGGCCAACCGGGAACCGCGGCCCCGCTGGCCGCCCGCGCGGGCACCAGCACCGGTGCCGCAGGCCGACCCGGCATGAGCGGCATGCCGATGGGTGGCGCCGGCGCCAAGAAGGACGATGACGAAGGCGCCCATCAGACCAAGGATTACTTGATCGGGGACTGGTCCGAGGAGCTGCTCGGCGAACCGACCAAGGCCGTGCCCCCGGTGATCGGGGAAAACTGAGCGTGCGCAGCTGGAGATTCACCGGCCAGGAGTTCGACATCCTCTGGTCGGCCTACGGTCGTGACCGCCTGCCCTATCCCCTGGCGTTCCGCCCGACGACGGCGGTCGATTGGGATGATCTGGTGCGGCAACGCGAGTCGGCCGTTCAAGAGTTGCTCGGCCGGTATTCAGAGAACCTGGAACTCGCCCTGACGACCCTGCTGGAACCCGAAACCCGCGTCGAATCCAAGGGTTTCGGCGGCTCCGGGCTCGCCGCGGTGTTCCGGTTCCACGGCACGGTCCGCAATGGCTCCGGCGCCACCCTGGTTCAACTGCCCGGCACCGCGGAAGACACCGGAGGCGACGTGATCATGGGCCTGTGCGCGCCGAGCGAGGTGGCCGCCGCGGCGGTGGCCGCGCTGCCGAAAACGCAGGCGGGTACCCATCCGGCGGTCAGTTTCCGCAGAGACGAGATCGCCGCCGACCGACAGCGCTACAGTCGCCGCCCCGGCGAGGTCAGCATCAACGACCAACTCAACCGCATGTTCAAGCGCGACCGCACCGCCGTCGGCGAGATCACCGTATTCCCCGGCCCGGCAATAGATTCCAGGCCGACCACCGACGGCCGCGGTTTCCTCTGGACCGATTATGCCGACGACGGCCGCTACTACATCAAGTCCGGCGACCCGATCGTCGCGACGCCGATGAGCCCCACCTCGATGACCAACGAAATAGCCCGCCTCCTCGACCTCACCCGCCGCTACTACCGCATGGAGAACGAGCAGGCCGAAGCCACGTGGTGACGGTCGAGCCGATAGCCGATTCGGCCAACGCCGCGATCGAGGTCGCGGACCAAACCCGCACGCCCCGAGTCGATGTCATCGATCTGGCTACGGTCGGCGATGGCATCCCTGGCGGAACACAACCGCTGCTCGTGCAGGTCGGGTCAGTTCCCGCGCCGGCCGCAGCGCCGACAGCTCACCTCGACAGGCTTGTAGTAGCCCATGTTTCGGCGGAAGTGCAGAGGTAAGCACCGAGATCCCTTCGGCCGCAAAATGATTTCATTGACCTCCGCACGCGCGTCGGCTGGTAGGCCATCAGCTGCGCGACGGTAGACGCGGCGGGTAGTCGGTGTGTCCGGATTGATGAGAAGCCACGACCGGTTCCGGAGGTGCTCCCGGCTGCCCGGCATGGTCCATGCGAACAGCCCCCCGAGTCAGTTCGTAGTGCGGGCGCTCAGGTCAACTTGATGCTGAGCTGAGTGCCCAGTTCACGGAAGCCCAACGCGGCGGCGACTCTTCTGGACTGGGGTGGGCGGGCTCGCCACTGGGGCAGTAGCCCGGCATCGAGTGCGTGGGCCACCGCGGCGGAGGCCGCTACCCGGGCCAAGCCTCGGCCGCGTCGGTCTGGTGCGGTGAGGACGGAGAGGTGAGCGGTCCGGCCGGGCCAGATGTGGTATCCGGCGGCGGCGATCAGGTCCGCTCCGGCGCGAATGGTGAAGGCGGGTGAGGTGATCTCGTCCAGGCCGCTTTCGGCCGCGTCCTGATCACCGGACCGCACCTCGAGGGTGCGGAGGTCGGGATGCTCGGCGGGTAGGGATTCCACGGCGAGCGAGTTCCGCGGCGCAGGACGGAAGCCGTCCTCGCCCACATATGCCAGCGCGGCCGGGCCGAGCACCTCGGCCAGCGGCAACGCCTCGCCGAGGATATCGGGGACGGTCAGATCAGCCACCGACAGCTGGGCAACTGCGGCGCGAATCACCGCCGCGGCAGCCGAACTGGGAGCAGTCACGATCGCCTGCCCGTGCAGCGCGACGATGCCCACCCATCCCGGCGGACAGATCAGCGCTTTCGGTGAGACCACCACGCTGGGCACCGAAGTGAACGAGACCGGCGCTGCCGCCAGTCCCTCCCACAGCGCTCGCACCCTGGCCGGCACCGGATCCGTCGACATGGCCCCATCGTTGTACATCGGCGATCGCCAGAACTCGGCGACACCGATCTCGGGCGACCGCACGGCCCACTCGTCCCCCGGCTCACGACTGACAACGGTGGTCGCCCCGGCCCTCTCGGCTTGCCGTAGACCAGGCCCAGGGGCCTCCCCGGCTCCAGTACACCCGAACCGTCTCGGCCGAGTGCCTCGTCCACGGCCGACTCCCCGCCCAGGACACCGCCGACCAACCGAGCTGACCCCGGACATGGATCTGCCCCGAGGTCGATGTTCGAGTCGACCTCGGGGCAGTCGGGATTGCGCGGGCCGCGGATGCCTGCAGGTGTTCACCCGCGACCCGGTCTATCTACCTACCGGAGGACCCCAGGGCGCCTGCCGCCGCACCAACGAAGTCGGTGACCGCGATGTAGGCAGCAGCGATGGCGACCAGAATGAACTCCATGACGGCTACATCGCTCGGCGATAGTGATTCGTTACCAGAATCTTTTTGCCGGATTGTGTGCCGGCCCGAGCCGACCTCTCGGTGGCTGTCTGCGGCTTGCTGAACTCGGGCCCGACAGGCCAACTCACAGTAGACGTTCCACCAATAGCAACGCGCCGATGATGATCATGGCTACGCCGGACACCCGGGTAACGAGGCGGGCCGCGGTGGGACGAGCACGCAGGACGGTGCGGGCCAGGACGCCGACGCACAGGTAGATCGCCGCGCAACTCAGCGTGTGGATCAGGCCGAGCGTGCCGATCTGGGCGGCGAGCGGCCAGGAACCGGTCCGATCGGTGAATTGCGGCAGCAGGGCGAGGAACAGCAGGATGGCCTTGGGGTTGAGGCCGCTGATTCCGATACCGCGCAGCACGCTGGTTCCCCACGGCGCGGGGTTGGCCTGCTCGGGCAGCGCGGCGGGAGTGCTCGCCGATGCCAGGGTGGTGCCGCCGAGCCACAGCAGATACAGGCCGCCGAACACCGTAAGCGCGGTCAGCACAACGGGATTCCGGTCGACCACCGCCGCGACCCCGGCCGCCACCACCGCGGTCAACGCGACATACCCGAGCAGCAGTCCCCCGACGGCGGGCAGCACCGAGCGCTCGCGCAGGCCGGCGGCGATCGCATACGCCCAATCCGCGCCGGGCACCAGGATCAGCAGAACCGACACGGTCCAGAACGCAGCGATGTACCCGACAGCCATGCGGAAAAGGATAGGCCTGTCGATCCAGCAGGTGATTCCAAGTTTTCGCTGGTAGACGCCAACGTATGGAAGAATCTTCCCCATGGATCGCATCGACCGGAAGATTCTTGCCGAGCTACAGCAGAACGGACGGTTGACGATCACCGAACTCGCCGCGCGGGTGCGCCTGAGCCTGTCGCCGTGTCACCGCAGGCTGCGGGAATTGGAGAGGTCCGGAGTCATCCGCGGCTACCGCGCGCTGGTCGACGCCGCGGCCGTCGGGCTGACCTTCGAGGCGCTGGTTTTCGTGACGATGCGGCAGGAGGATCGCACCACGGTGGCCGCGTTCGAGCAGGCGGTCGCGGAGATACCGCATGTGCTGCAGGCGCAACGCCTGTTCGGCGATCCGGATTTCCTGCTGCGCATCGTGGCGGCGGATCTGCCTGCGTTCCAACAGCTTTACGACGAGAAGCTGGCCACGCTACCCGGCGTCCAGCATTTGACCTCGACCCTGGTGATGAAGCACGTGGTGCACGAACGGCCGGTGCCGCTGTAACCGATCAGTACCGGTGGCGCTGTTCGACGGCGTCCTTGGCCTCCTTGAGACCGGCGCCGGTCAACTCCCGGTACCGCTTGATCGCCTGAATCTTCTTGTCGTGCAGCAAGAGCGCGTCGATCTCGGCCCAATTGACGGCGGGCCGTGCGGTGGTCGGCACGGCCCGGATCGGTTCGGCGGGAGCGGCAGGAAGGTTTTGGATCCCCAGGTGCTGGAGGATCAGATCGACTTTGTAGTTCAGCGCGTCGATCTTCCGTTCGAGGCGGCGGTGAGCAAACATGATCGAATCGTAGTGACCACCACCGCCACTGGAACTAGGCGGCGTCGAGCAACGCGTCGACGAGGTTGGCGGCGGTATCGAAGGTAGCGACGTCGCCCGCGACCTCGAGCAGCCGGTCGACACAGCGCGGCCCGGTGACCAGGCGGATCCGCCGGTCGGTGTGCTCGGCCCAACCGCGGGCCTCGATCAGCACGTGCAGCCCGGCGACGCCGAAGAACGTCACCTGGGACAGGTCGATGACCACCAGCGGTCCGGCGGTGTCCAGTGCTCCGATCAGCTGCGATCGGAACTGGCCGGCGGTGTAGAAGTCCACCTCACCGGCGAGCGCGCACAGGGTCACCCGCTCGCTGGGGGCGGTGATCGAGACGCTCAGCCGGGCCTCGGGTTCGGACAGCTTCGGCAAGGTCGCTCGACTCGGTGCCACACCTCGGTTCGATGTGGGGTCCGATCTCGACGTCGTACCCGCAGCGGATGCGGAAGTAGCAAGGGTTGTCGACATGAGGATCTCAGTCCTGTCGCGCACGGCAATTGACGTCCGTTGCCGGCAATGCGTTGCGCCCGGGGCTCCTCGTGAGCTCAGAACTAGGCTGTGTGCTCAACCCTGAACATTGGGTACCCAAAATGCGGGGCCGTCACACCATGAAAAAAGCCACCGCGCGGGGCGGTGGCTTCTTTCGGCTCTGACGTGGGGTTACGCCGACTTCTCCCGGCGCTCCGTCCGCTGCGCCTTGCGCGGCACGATGGTCGGCAGCACGTTCTCGGTGACGGTGTCGGAGTCGACGACCACCTTGGCGACGTCGTCGCGGCTGGGGATGTCGTACATCACCGGCAGCAGGACTTCCTCCATGATGGCGCGCAGGCCACGAGCGCCGGTGCCGCGCAGGATCGCCTGATCGGCGATCGCTTCCAGCGCGTCGGTGGTGAACTCGAGGTCGACGCCGTCCATCTCGAACAGCCGAACGTACTGCTTGACCAGCGCGTTCTTCGGCTCGGACAGGATCTTGACCAACGATTCCTTGTCCAGGTTGGTCACCGAGGCGACCACCGGGAGGCGGCCGATGAACTCGGGGATCAGGCCGAACTTGATCAGATCCTCCGGCATCACCTCGGCGAAGTGATCGGCGGTGTCGATCTCGGACTTGGACCGCACCTCGGAGCCGAAGCCGATGCCGCGGTGGCCGGTCCGCTCGGAGACGATCCGCTCCAGGCCGGCGAACGCGCCCGCGACGATGAACAGCACGTTGGTGGTGTCGATCTGGATGAATTCCTGGTGCGGGTGCTTGCGCCCACCCTGCGGCGGCACGCTCGCCTGTGTGCCCTCCAGGATCTTCAGCAGGGCCTGCTGCACGCCCTCGCCGGAGACATCGCGGGTGATCGACGGGTTCTCGCTCTTGCGCGCGATCTTGTCGACCTCGTCGATGTAGATGATGCCGGTCTCGGCGCGCTTGACGTCGTAATCCGCGGCCTGGATCAGCTTCAGCAGGATGTTCTCCACATCCTCGCCGACATAGCCCGCCTCGGTCAGCGCGGTCGCGTCCGCGATGGCGAACGGGACGTTCAGCATCTTGGCCAGCGTCTGCGCGAGGTAGGTCTTGCCGCAGCCGGTCGGCCCGAGCATCAGGATGTTCGACTTGGTCAGCTCGACGACCTCGCCGCGGCTGTCGCGGCCCTTGTCGCCGGCCTGGATGCGCTTGTAGTGGTTGTAGACGGCCACCGCGAGGGTGCGCTTGGCGGTGTCCTGCCCGATCACGTAGTTCTCCAGGAAGTCCCGGATCTCCGCGGGCTTGGGCAGCTCATCGAGCTTGACCTCGCTGGACTCGGCGAGCTCTTCCTCGATGATCTCGTTGCATAGATCGATGCACTCGTCGCAGATGTACACCCCTGGTCCCGCAATGAGCTTCTTGACCTGCTTCTGGCTCTTTCCGCAGAACGAGCACTTGAGCAGATCGCCGCCATCTCCGATGCGCGCCATCTCGTGGGTCCCTACTTCCTTGTCCGCGTGCAACCGTCCGTCCAGGTTGCCAGCTATCTGCCGCGTTAACTGTTCGCACCACCGGCCGTAGTCGCAAACGCTTCGACCGGTTCCGGTGGGTGAGGCAGTGCTGTCAACCGGGAGCAAAGGTCCCTAGGTTGACCGTACCTGGTGTGTGCGATGGAGGTCGACAACTCGAGCATGTTTCTCCGCCGGGTTGTGCGAGTTCTCACCGCACCGGAGTGCGTTGTGTGCGTTCAGCAGCCTTTTCGTGCGCCGGCCGCTTGTTTCATCGGGGCTGGTCGCCGGAGCGTTTCCGGGCCAGCCGTTGCACTGAAGCAGTCCGGCCGGGCAGCACGCAACGAGGCGCGCTTCCCGGCCGGAATTCCCTGGGGTGTAGCAACTTACGAGCGAATCACCGCCGGGATCGGCGATTCGCTCCGGTAGATCACTTCTTCTGCGCGCTGAGCTTGCGGTAGTCGAACACCTGGTCGATGATCCCGTAGTCCTTGGCCTCGGCGGCGGTGAGGATCTTGTCGCGGTCGGTGTCCTTGCGGATCTGGTCCGCGTCCTTACCGGTGTGGAAGGCCAGCGTGGTCTCCATCAGGCGACGCATGCGCTCGATCTCGGCGGCCTGGATCTCCAGGTCGGAGACCTGGCCCTGGATGCCACCCTCCAGCGCGGGCTGGTGGATCAGCACGCGGGCGTTGGGCAGGCAGGCGCGCTTGCCCGGCGTGCCCGCGGCCAGCAGCACCGCCGCGGCCGAGGCGGCCTGGCCGAGGCAGACGGTCGCGACGTCGGCGCGCACGTACTGCATGGTGTCGTAGATGGCCATCAGCGAGGTGAACGAGCCGCCGGGCGAGTTGATGTACATGGTGATGTCGCGATCGGGATCGAGCGACTCGAGCACCAGCAGCTGCGCCATGACGTCGTTGGCCGACGCGTCGTCGACCTGCACGCCGAGGAAGATGATGCGCTCCTCGAACAGCTTGTTGTACGGGTTGGACTCCTTGACGCCGAAGCTCGAGTGCTCGATGAACGACGGCAGGATGTAGCGCGAGTCGGCGCCCCGCGGTGCCATACCGCCGAGGCCTGCGCGTGGGTCAAACTGGTTGGCCATCTTGGTCTCCAAAGTCTGTGTGTGGAAGCGGCTGATGCGCTGAACGGACAGAGAGTCCGGATGGCGTCTAGTTGCTGCCTACGCCGTTGGCCTGGCTCGCGTGGCCGATCACGTGATCGATGAAGCCGTATTCCAGGGCTTGCTTGGCGGTGAACCAGCGGTCACGGTCGGCGTCGATGTTGACCTGTTCCACGGTCTTGCCGGTGTGCAGCGCCTGCAGTTCGTTGAGCTCACGCTTGGTGTGCGCGAACTGCTCGGCCATGATCGCGATGTCGGCGGCCGAACCACCGATGCCCGCCGACGGCTGGTGCATCATGATCCGTGCGTGCGGCAGTGCATGGCGCTTGCCCTTGGTGCCCGCGGTGAGCAGGAACTGCCCCATCGAGGCGGCCAGGCCCATCCCGAAGGTGGCGATATCGCAGTCGGCGAACTGCATGGTGTCGTAGATGGCCATACCGGCAGTCACAGAGCCACCGGGCGAGTTGATGTAGAGCTTGATGTCCTTGCTCGGATCCTCCGCCGAGAGCAGCAGGATCTGTGCGCAGATCTTGTTCGCGATGTCGTCGTCGACCTGGGTGCCGAGGAAGATGATGCGCTCACGGAGCAGTCGCTCGTACACCGAATCGCTGAGGTTGAGCCCAGCAGTCGCGGATGTCATGACGACCCCTGCCTGATTGACTGTCACGGATACCTGCCTTTTCTTACCGGCTCGTTGGCCGACGGCCATCTCTGGTTCGTTGTCACAAACATTAACGAAGCAGGGCGGCACCGAACTCCCGGTACCGCCCTTTCTTCGCTCACAGCGCAACTTCGCTAGCGCTCAGCTGCGCTGTTCGCGAGGGCGCGCCGTGTCTTTGGTTCACTCGCTTCGCTCGCTCACAGCGCAATCAACGCAGCTCGCTGCCGCTCATAGCGCTGGTGTTGCATGGATTTATTCGGCCTTCGCCGCGGCGGTCTCGGTCGACTCGTCGTCGGCGGCGACCTCGGTGGTCACCTCGACCTCGGCGTCGGCGTCGGAATCCGCAGGGGCACCGAACATTTCGGCGGTGTCCACCACGTTGCCCGCGGAGTCCGTCACCTTCACCTTGCCGACCACGCCCGCGAGCGCCTTGCCGCGCCGGACGTCGGCGAAGATCGCGCCGAGCTGGCCCGCCTGCTGCACCTGCTGGATGAACTGCTCCGGCGCCAGGCCGTAGCGCTGGGACTGGAACAGGATCCGCTCGGTGAGCTCTTCCTGGCCGACCTGGGTGTTCTCCGCCTCGGCGATGGCGTCCAGCAGCAGCTGGGTGCGCACCGACTTCTCGGCGGACTCCTTAGCATCCTTGTCGAACTCTTCGCGGCTAGAGCCCTGGGCCTCGAGCGCCTCGGCGAGCTTGGCCTCGTCGTGGTCGAAGCCGTGCACGGCGTCGTGGGTGACGGCGTCGATCTCGGCCTGCACGACGGCCTCGGGCAGCGGCACCTCGACCTGCTCGAGCAGGGTCTCCAGCACCTTGTCCCGGATCTGGCCCGCCTGCTCGACCTTCTTGCTCCGCTCGACCCGGCTGCGCAGGTCGGTCTTCAGCTCTTCGAGGGTGTCGAATTCGCTGGCCAGCTGGGCGAAGTCGTCGTCGGCCTCGGGCAGCTCGCGCTCCTTGACGGACTGCACGGTGACCTTGATGACGGCTTCCTTGCCCGCGTGCTCACCGGCGACCAGGGTCGAAGTGAACTCCTTGGACTCGCCGGCGGACAGGCCGACCAGCGCCTCGTCCAGGCCCTCGATGAGCTGGCCGGAGCCGACCTCGTGGGACAGGCCGGTGGTGGCCGCTTCGGGAACGTCCTCGCCGTCGACGGTCGCGGACAGGTCGATGGAGACGAAGTCGCCGTCCTGCACCGCGCGCTCGACCCCGGTGAGGGTGCCGAAGCGCTGGCGCAGCGACTGCAGCTGCTCGTCGATGTCCTCGTCGCCGATGGTGAAGGCGTCGACGGAGACCTCGATGTTCTCGTACTCCGGCAGCGTGAGCTCGGGGCGCACGTCGACCTCGGCGGTGAACGCGAGTTCCTCGCCGTCCTCGATCTTGGTGATCTCGATTTCCGGCTGGCCGATGACCTTCACGTCGGACGCGGTGACGGCCTCGCTGTAGCGGCCGGGCAGCACGTCGTTGACGACCTGCTCCAGCACCGCGCCGCGGCCGAGGCGGGCCTCGAGCAGCTTGGCCGGCGCCTTACCCGGACGGAAGCCGGGGATCTTGACCTGCTTGGCGAGCGCCTTGTACGCGCGATCGAAGTCCGGCTTGAGTTCCTCGAAGGGCACCTCGACATTGATCCGGACCCGGGTCGGGCTCAGCTGCTCGACGGTGCTCTTCACGGACATGCTCCTTGTTCGTCGTCTGTTCTGGTTGAGACGCGATCCCCCGTCGGCCCGGACTTCCACCGGGACCCCGGCACCCGCCGGGTCGGCGAGGGACGCGGCGTACGCATCCCGACCAGGTTAGTTGACCGGCCGGGGCGCGCTGCACTGGGCCGCTTTTCCGGCCCTACTTTCCGACCGATACGGCGTCGGTGACGAAGACCAGCGTCTCGTTCGGGGCGATGCCGCTGCGGCCGCTGGCGCCGTAGCCGAGGTCCGGCGGCACGATCAGCAGCCGGCGCGCGCCCTGCTGCACGCCGACGAGGCCCTGGTCCCAGCCGGGAATGACCTGCCCGCCGCCGAGCGTGAGCTGGAACGGGGTGCCGCGATCGAAGGAGCTGTCCTTCTTCTGGCCGTTGGACCAGGTGATCAGCGCGTAGTTCATGGTCAGTTGCTGACCCGGGGCGGCGCCGGGACCGGTGCCCGCGATGAGGTCCTTGGTGATGAGCTGCTTCGGCGGATCGCAGTTGTCCGGGAGGGTGATCTTCGGGGCGGTGCCGAAGTCGCCGCTCACCCCGATGTCCGCCGCGGTGCATTCGCGGCCCTTGCTCGCGGACGGCGCGCCCTGCGCCTGCGCGGTGGCCTTCGCTGCGGTGGACGTAGCGGAGGGAGTGGACGACGCCTTGTCGTCCGAGCCGCAGGCGACCAGTGTCAACGCTGCCGCGGCCATGGTGCCGATCCCGATGAACCTGCCGAGTGTGTGCATGCGGCGGACCCTAGACCATCGGGGCGGCGGACGTCCGAGTCGCCCGGTGCGCGCCGAACTGCCGATACGCTGGCACTGGAATTCTCCCCCCACTACGAGGAGAGTCGGCGCATGACCCATGCCAGCACGGGAAGTGACACCTCGGCCGACAATGTCGGCGGCACGGGTGGCGAGACCGTCGCCCCCGAGCCCTATCGGCTGACCGACCTCGCGGGACCGCTGGACCGCGACGAGCTGACCTCGATCGATGCCTGGTGGCGGGCCGCGAACTACCTGGCCGTGGGGCAGATCTATCTGATGGCGAATCCGCTGCTGCGCGAGCCACTTCAGGCCGAGCACATCAAGCCGCGGCTGCTCGGTCATTTCGGCACCGTGCCCGGGTTGAACCTGGTGTGGGTGCACGCCAACCGGGCGATCCGCCAGCGCGGGCTCAACGCGGTGTTCGTGGCCGGGCCGGGCCACGGCGGGCCGGGGCCGAACGCGTGCGGCTGGCTGGAGGGCACGTACTCCGAGCTGTACAGCCACATTCCGCAGGACGCGGCGGGGATGGGTGCGTTCTTCGCGCAGTTCTCCTTCCCCGGCGGGGTGCCCAGCCACTGCGCGCCGGAGACGCCAGGGTCGTTCCACGAGGGCGGCGAGCTCGGCTATTCGCTCATGCACGCCTTCGGTGCGGCGCTGGACAATCCGGATCTGACCGTGTTCTGCGTGATCGGCGACGGCGAGGCGGAGACCGGTCCGCTGGCCACCAGCTGGCACGGCAACAAGTTCCTCAACCCGGCGCGCGACGGCGCGGTGCTGCCGATCCTTGCGCTGAACCAGTACAAGATCGCCAATCCGACCATCCTGGCGCGGATCCCGGAGGCCGAGCTGGTTTCGCTGATGCGCGGCTACGGGTACGAGCCGATCATCGTCTCCGGCAGCGATCCGACCGCGGTGCACCAGGCGATGGCGGTCGCGATCGACACCTGCATGGAACGCATCGCGCAGATTCAACGGGCCGCGCGCGGCGGCACCGACGCGGTGCGGCCGATCTGGCCGATGATCGTGTTGCGCACGCCGAAGGGCTGGACCTGTCCGCCGATGGTGGAGGGCGAGCCGGTCGAGGGCACGTTTCGCGCGCATCAGGTGCCGCTGCCCGCGGCGCGCACGAACGCCGATCACCGTGCGGTGCTGGAACAGTGGCTGCGGTCCTATCGCCCGGAGGAGCTGTTCGACGAGTCGGGCCGGCCGGTGTCGGAGCTGCTGGACCAGGTGCCCGACGGCGATTACCGGATGAGCGCCAACCCGGTTGCCAACGGCGGCAGCCTCGTTCGCGACCTGAACCTGCCGGACTGGCGCGAGTTCGGCGTCGAGGTCGGCACGCCGGGCGGGTCGCAGCACGAGGCGACCAGGGTGCTCGGCGGCTGGTTACGCGAGGTCGCCAGGAACAACCCGGACAACTTCCTCACCTTCGCGCCGGATGAGCTGGCCAGCAATCGTTTACAGGACATCCTCGAGGTGACCGGGCGTGACTGGCAGGCCGAGATCGGCGAGCACGACGAACACCTCGACCGCGCCGGGCGGGTGATCGAGGTGCTGTCCGAGCACCTGTGCCAGGGGCTGCTGGAGGGGTATCTGCTGACCGGCAGGCACGGGGTGTTCACCTGCTACGAGGCGTTCATCCACATCGTCGACGCGATGTTCAACCAGCACGCGAAGTGGCTCGACGCGAGCGCGGGGGTGCCGTGGCGGCGCCCGATCGCGAGCCTCAATTATCTTCTGTCGTCGCATGTTTGGCGGCAGGATCACAACGGGTTCACCCATCAGGATCCCGGCTTCCTCGATGTGGTGATGAACAAGAAGGCGTCGATCGTGCGGGTCTATCTGCCGCCGGACGCCAACACACTGCTGTCCACCTACGATCACTGTCTGCGTTCGCGGCACTACGTCAACGTGGTGGTCGCGGGCAAACAGCCACAGGCGGACTGGCTTTCGGTGACCGATGCCGCCGAGCACTGTGCGCGCGGCATCGGGATCTGGGAGTGGGCGGGGCACAACGACGAGCTCGGCACCGTGCCGGATGTCGTGCTGGCCTGTGCCGGCGATGTGCCGACGTTGGAAACCCTTGCGGCGGCCGCGATTCTGCGCGAACGGCTGCCGGAGCTGCGGGTCAGGGTGGTCAACGTGGTCGACCTGACCCGGTTGCAGCCGCAGGACGATCATCCACATGGGTTGCCGGACAGCGAGTTCGACACGTTGTTCACCCATGACCGGCCGGTGATCTTCGCCTTCCACGGGTATCCGTGGCTGGTGCACCGGCTGACCTATCGACGGGCCAACCATGCCGGGCTGCACGTGCGGGGATACCAGGAACGCGGCACCACGACCACGCCGTTCGACATGGTGATGCTCAACGATCTGGACCGGTACCACCTGGTGATGGACGTCATCGATCGGGTGCCGAGCCTGGGCGAGCGGGCCGCAGGCCTGCGGCAGGAGATGGTGGACGCGCGGTGGGAGGCGCGGGCCTGGACGCGCGAGCACGGCGCGGACATCCCCGCCGTCGCGGATTGGACGTGGCCGCACCGGACGGAGTGAGCGCCGGTCCGGTAGCCGCGGCCAGGATGAAACTTCCTTGCGCAGGTTGGCGGGCCTACGCGACGATCGCTGCATGCTGTTGACGATCACCTGCACACCACCGGACGGCGCGGCCTGGCCGGCGACCGATCTGGGGTTCTTGCTGCACAAGAACCCCGACCGGGTGCAGGCGTTCGAGCAGTCCTACGGCACCGCGCACGTGGTGTACCCGGAGGCGACGGCGGCCCGGTGCACCGCGGCGCTGGTGCTGGAGATCGATCCGATCCGGCTGGTGCGTGGACGTTCGCGTGGGACACCGGATTTCAGTCTCGGGCAGTACGTCAACGATCGGCCGTACGCGGCGTCGTCGCTGCTGTCGGTGGCGATCGGCGCGGTGTTCCGCACGGCGCTGCACGGGCGTTGCACGCTGCGGCCGGAGCTGGTGCGGACGGCGCTGCCGTTGCGCATCGAGTTGCCCGCGGTGCCGTGTCGCGGCGGCACGGAGGTGGCCGAGCGGCTGTTCGCGCCGCTCGGCTGGGCGGTGACGGCCGCTCCCCTGCCGTTGGACCCGGCGTTTCCGGAGTGGGGCGATTCGCACTACCTGCGGGTCACGTTGTCCGGGACCGTGCGCCTAGCCGACGCGCTGTCGCACCTGTACGTCCTGCTGCCGGTATTGGACGGGGCCAAGCACTACTGGGTGGCCGGTGACGAGGTGGACAAGCTGATCCGGGCCGGTGGCGGGTGGTTGGCCGAGCATCCGGAGCGTGGGTGGATCACGCGGCGGTATCTGGCGCGGCGGCATTCGCTGGTACGCACGGCGCTGGCTCGATTGGCGGAGTTGGACGAGGTGGAGCCGGAGCTGCTGGATGCGGTGGAGGTGGACGAGCGCGACGAGGTCGCGACCACCGGCGACGACCCGAAAACGACGGTGACAGAACGCATCACTACGCCCACGAACGACAGCTTCACCGCGAGCGGCGCCGAAGTCGGCGCATCGACCGGTGGCGATGGCACGACTGGGAACCCGGTCGGCGACGCGACGGTCGCCGACGGCTCGGCCGCGGTGGCGACTGAACGGCGCGGTGCGGTCGAAGCCATCAGCGGGGCAACGTCTTTGGCGGTGGCTCGGCGGGCGGCGGTGCTTTCCGCGCTGCACGAGGTGGGGGCCCGGCGGGTGCTCGATCTCGGCTGCGGTGAGGGTGCGCTGTTGCGGGAGTTGCTGGCGGACAACGCGTTCAGCGAGATTGTCGGGGTGGATGTGTCGATGCGGGCGTTGCGTGTCGCCGAACGCAAGTTGCGGCTGGAGCGGATGCCCGAACGGGTGGCGCAGCGGCTGACGCTGCGGCAGGGAGCGCTCACCTATACCGATGCCCGGTTGCGCGGCTATGACGCGGCGGTGCTGATGGAGGTCATCGAGCACGTGGATCTGCCGCGTCTCGGGGCACTGGAGCACGCGGTGTTCGCCTCGGCGGCACCGGGAGCGGTGGTCGTCACCACGCCGAACGCGGAGTTCAACGTGCGCTTCGAGACGTTACCGGCGGACACGTTCCGGCATGCCGATCACCGATTCGAGTGGACCAGAGCGGAATTCGCGGCATGGGCCGACGGAGTCGCGGCACGGCACGGCTATCGCGTGCGGTTCGTGCCGATCGGCGTGCCGGACCCGGAGCTCGGAGCTCCGACCCAGATGGCGGTATTCACGGAAGGGGCGGCATGATGGCAGAGCTCTCGGTGCCCGAGCTGTCCCTGGTGGTTTTGATCGGCAGCACCGGATCGGGCAAGTCGACATTCGCGCGCAAGCACTTTCGAGCCACGGCCGTGGTGTCGTCGGATGCCTGCCGCGGCGTGGTCAGCGACGACGAGAACGACCAGTCGGCGACCGCCGAGGCATTCGCGCTGCTGCACCACATCGCCGGCGTCCGGTTGCGGCGCGGTCTGCGCACGGTGGTCGACGCGACCAACGTGCAGGCCAAGGCGCGGCAGGAACTGATCGCGGTGGCCCGCGCGCACGATGTGCTGCCGGTGGCGATCGTGCTGGATGTGCCGGATTCGGTATGCCTGGAACGTAATTCGGGACGGCCGGACCGGGCGACGCTCGGCGCGCACGTGGTGGTCCGGCAGCAGCGCGAGTTGCGGCGCAGCCTGCGCGGGCTGGAGCGCGAGGGCTTCCGCAAGGTGTACGTGCTGCGCGGGGTGGCCGAGGTGGAAGCGGCGACCATCGTCGACGAGAAGGCGTGGAACGACAAGCGGGAGCTGACCGGGCCGTTCGACGTGATCGGCGACGTGCACGGGTGCCGGAGCGAATTGGAAACGCTGCTGGGCGAACTCGGGTATGCGATCGATCGCGACGAGGCGGGCCGGGCGATCGGCGCGCGCCATCCGGCGGGCCGGACGGCGGTGTTCGTCGGCGACCTCGTCGACCGCGGACCCGACACCCCGGGCGTGCTGCGGCTGGTGATGGGCATGGTCGCGGCGGGAACCGGCCTGTGCGTCACCGGCAATCACGAGAACAAGCTCGTGCGAGCCCTCGACGGCAAGCAGGTTCGAGTGGCGCACGGTCTCGCCGAGTCGCTGGCGCAGCTCGACGCCGAGGACGAGGTGTTCCGGAAGGCGGCGCACGACTTCTGCCGCGGGCTGGTCAGCCACTATGTGCTCGATGGCGGCAAGCTCGTCGTCGCACACGCGGGGCTGAAGGAAGAGTTCCACGGGCGCGCGTCGGGGCGGGTGCGGTCGTTCGCGATGTACGGCGAAACCACCGGGGAGACAGACGAATACGGTCTGCCGGTGCGTTATCCGTGGGCGAACGACTACCGCGGACGGGCGACCGTGCTGTACGGGCACACGCCGGTGCTCGATCTGCAGTGGGTGAACAACACGCTGTGCCTGGACACCGGTGTGGTGTTCGGCGGCAGGCTGTCGGCGCTGCGCTATCCCGAGCGGGAGCCGGTTTCGGTTGCGGCCGAAGCGGTGTGGTACGAGCCGGTGCGTCCGCTGGAGGCCGTGACGATCAGCACGCCCGCGGGCGTGGTGCACCGCGATCCCGGCGTGCTCGACCTGGACGACGTGGTCGGCCGGCGGGTGGTGCAGACCCGGTATCACGGCCGCGTCGGCGTGCAGGAGGAAAATGCCTGCGCCGCACTGGAGGTGATGAGCCGGTTCGCCATCGATCCGCGCTGGCTGGTGTACCTGCCGCCGACGATGGCGCCGTGCGCGACCTCGGAGCAGGCGGGCTACCTGGAGCATCCGGCGGAGGCGTTCGCCTACTACCGCGCCGAAGGCGTCGACCGGCTGGTGTGCGAGGAGAAGCACATGGGGTCGCGGGCCGTGGTCCTGGTCGCCAGGTCCGCGCAGGCCGCGCGGGACCGGTTCGGCGTCGACGACGGCGGCGCCGGGGTGATCTACACGCGCACCGGCCGTCCGTTCTTCGACGACCCGGCGCACACCGAGGCGTTGCTCACCCGGGTGCGCGCGGCTGCCGAGACCGCGGGGCTGTTCGACGAGCTGCGCAGCGAATGGCTGCTGCTGGACGCCGAGTTGATGCCGTGGTCGGCGAAGGCGATCGGCTTGCTGCGCAACCAGTACGCCGCCGTCGGCGCCGCCGCCCGGTCGGCGCTCGGTGCGACCGCCGACGTGTTGGCCGCGGTGGCGGGGCGCGGACTGGATGTCGCCGATCTGGCGAGCCGCACCGGAGCGCGCAAGGACGACGCGGCGGCGTTCACCGAGGCGTACGGCCGATACTGCTGGCCGGTCGAGGGCATGTCCGGGCTTCGGCTCGCGCCGTTCCAGATCCTCGCCGCCGAGGGGACGAATTATGCGGTACGCGAGCATGATTGGCACCTCACGCTGATCGATCGCCTGGTCGCCGCCGACACCGAGCTGTTCACCTCGACGGGCCGGATGTTCGTCGATCTGACCGATCCCGACAGCGTCACGGCGGCCACGGACTGGTGGACCGAGCTCACCGCGTCGGGCGGCGAAGGCATGGTGGTCAAGCCCCGGCAAGCGCTGGCGCGCGGGCCGAAGAAGTCCGACAACGCGACGGACGCGGGCAGGCTGGTTCAGCCCGGGGTGAAATGCCGTGGGCCCGAATACCTCCGGATCATCTACGGTCCGGAATACCTGCGCGAGCACAACCTCGATCGCCTCCGTTCGCGCGGCCTCGGCCGCAAGCGCTCGATGGCCCTGCGCGAGTACGCCCTCGGCCTCGAGGCCCTGGATCGGCTCGCCGCGGGGGAACCCCTGTGGCGGGTGCACGAGGCCGTCTTCGCGGTGCTCGCGCTCGAGTCGGAGCCCGTCGACCCACGTCTGTGACCCGCCGCGCCCGCGCCGGGCAACTGTCTCAGACCCATTGCGGGCGGCGACTGACACACGTTACCGTGGGGTGTTAGCAAGCCGCTTGCAAGTGTTACCGCAACGGTTCGGCTGACGCACGGGACGAAGGAGTCTGACCATGCCGTTCGGGAGTTCGGACAGCACGCCCGGCAACGGGCACATGCTCATCGACGACCGCTTCACCGTCGTGGCCGGGAAGTTCTTCTCCCTGTTCCGGCGCAGGCGGCAAGGCGGCGGCGCCCTCGCGGTCTACCTGCACGGCGCGCCCGTGCTGGACATCTGGGCAGGCTGGGCGGACACCGAACGGCGCTGGCATGCCGACACGATGGCGCTGTCCTACTCGACCGGTAAGGGTGTCGCGGCCACGGTCATCCACCGGCTGGCCGAACGCGGCGTGCTCGATTACGACGCTCCGGTGGCGACCTACTGGCCCGAGTTCGCGGCGAACGGCAAGGAAGCCATCACCGTTCGCGACGTGCTGAGCCATCGGGCCGGATTGCAGCGCACCCGCGGACTGGTCGAGGACCCGGCGGACCTGCTCGACCACGACGCCATGGCCGCCGCCATCGCTGCCTCCGCGCCGGACCCGCTGCGGCTGCGGGCGTCCGGGTATCACGGGCTCACCTTCGGCACCATCGTCGCGGAGATCGCGCAGCGGGCGACCGGGCGCACGTTCACCGAATTGGTGCGCGCCGAGTTGGCGAAGCCGCTGGGCGACAACGACTTCTATTTCGGCGTCCCGCAGCGCGAGCGGCATCGGCTGGCCAGGCTGTCGCCGCGGCTCGGCATCGCGCGGGTGCCGTTCGACCGGATGATCGCCCCGTTCGCCTCGCTGCGCGCGGTGCACTCGGCGCGCGGCGCGGTGTACGACGGCTGGGCGGACATGACCCTCGGCGAACAGCCCTACGACACGATGATGCCCGGCTGGAACGGGGTTTTCACGGCGCGCGCGCTGGCCAAGATGTACGGCGCGATCGCCAACGACGGCGCGATCGGCCGCCGGCGGCTGCTGCGCCCGGAGACCACCCGGCTGATCGCGCAGATGCCGCCGAACGGGCGGTTCGACTACGTCCTCGGCGCCGCACCGCATTTCGCGCTCGGGTACCACCGCGGCATCGTCGGCACCAAGCTCACCCGGCAGGCGTTGGGGCACTTCGGGATCGGCGGGTCGGGCGGCATCGCCATGCCCGGGCTCGGCCTGTCGGTCGCGTTCGTCACCAATCACCTGGGCAATCACGCGATGTCGCTGGGTGACGCGCGGCTGCCGGTGCTCGCCATGCTCGCGCAGCGGGCCGCGCGCGGGCTGGACGACACCGGCGAGCTGCCGGACAGTCTCGACGTCGCGGTCGGTTGACCGTCAGCTGTCGCCCTTCAGTTTGCGCCAGCCGCCCGCCCGATTGTTCGCGATGATCTGCTCGAACATCGCGAGCAGCGGTGCGGCAGGAACCTTTTCGCCCTCGCGGACGGCGACGGTGCGCGCGGTCTTGTTGGCGTGCCCCGCGGTGATGATGCCGTCGGGGTCCGGCACGATCGCGCCGTCGTAGAGGAAGACGTTGACGTGCGTCTTCGCCGCGAGCAACGCGCAGATATTGCCGTCGAGCACGAAGTACGGCCGCACTGTGCGCTTGATGGTCTCGACCACCTCGGGATCGGCGGCGTGCACCAGCTCGCGCACCTCCCGGCAGATCGCTTGCTGCCAGGCGGGCAAGGCCTCGATGTAGGCGTCGACGCGCGGGTCGGGCTCGTAGGACATGGGCCGATCCAAACACACTCCCGGCGGGCCGGTGTCCGTTTTTCGCCAGCGTGAGTACGATCGACCGTATGGAAAGTGGCCCCGATACCGCGGCCCTCGCCCACCGCGAGCCCGCCGAGATCACCGACAAGCGCCTGCTCCGCGGGGCGAAGACGCGGCAGACGGTGCTGCGGCACGCGGTGGACATCGCCTCGCTGGACGGGCTGGAGGGGCTGAGTTTCGGCCGGCTCGCGACCGACTCCGGGCTGAGCAAAGCGGGCATCCAGACGCTGTTCAAGACCAAGGAGGCGCTGCAACTGGCCGCCATCGACTTCGCCCGCGACATGTTCGTCGAGACCGTGGTCGAACCGGCCCGGCCCGTGCCGCACGGCGTCGCCCGGTTCCGGGCGCTGGTGCGGAACTGGCTGGCCTATGTGCAGAACCCGCTGTTCGCCGGCGGCTGCTTCTGGGTCGCGAACATGCCGGAACAGGACAGCAGGCCGGGACCGGTGCGCGATGCGCTGTTCCGCGACCGGCAGGCGTGGATGCGCATCCTGGAGGGTGAGCTGCGGCACGCGGTGGCCGCGGGTGAGATCGCCGAGGTGGACGCGGAACTGGCGGTCTTCCAGATCGACGCCGTGCTCTTGGTGACCAACACGGCGCTGCGCCTCGACGACGAACGCGCCATCCCGCGGGCCTGGCGCGTCGTCGACAGCTTTCTCACCGCGCCCTGACCCCGGACGGCAACCGGAAGATCAGCACGATGCCGACCGCGAACGAGCGCCGCACGAGCGGGTCACCGCCGGTCCGATCGACCGACTGGCGACCTGCCGATCAGGCCGAGGGTTTGTGCGCCACCGCGAAGATTCGGCGGAACGGGAACCAGGTGGTGCCGTCGGGGCGGGCGGGGTAGGCCACGCGAAGGCGGGGTGCGAGTTCGGTGCGGAATTCGCGCCAGTCCTCGTCGTCCAGTGCCGCGCGGATCGGGCGCAGGGCAGTGCCGGTCACCCACTCCAATACCGGATCCGGACCCGAAAGACGTTGCAGGTAAGTGGTTTCCCACACGTCGACCGCGGTGTCGCCGACCGCGAGGACCGTCGCGTAGTCGGCAGGCCCGGAGACCGCGTCGGCGCTGCGCAACGCGATCTCGCCGAGCTCGCCCCGCCAGCGCGCCTCGGTGGCGAGCGCGCGGATCTCCCGGTGCGAGGGCGCGTCGAAGTTGCCCGGCACCTGCATGGCGAACCAGGCGCCGGTCGGCAGCGCGCTCACCCACTCCGCGAGCAGCGTCAAATGGTTCGGAACCCATTGCAGGACAGCGTTACTGACGACGACATCGGTCTCGGCGTCCGGCTCCCAGTCGTGCACGTCGAGCACGCGGGCGTCGATCCCCCGCTCCCGCGCCTCCCGCACCATCTCCGGCGAGGAGTCGAGGGCGTCCAGCCGCGCGTCCGGCCATCGCTCGGCGAGCACGCCGGTGAGGTTACCCGGGCCACAGCCCAAATCGACTACGCGGCGCGGTTTTTCGGCGTCGATCCGGGCGACCAGCTCGAAGAACGGGCGTGCCCGGTGGTCGGCGAAGTCGAGATACTTCTTCGGATCCCACATACGAAACCCTTCTCGTAAACAGTACGAGCGTACTTAGTACGATTGTACTGTATAGCATCCGCCGTCCCGAGGGTGCCCGCGCTTCGACGGCACAAACCGCTCCCACCGAAGAAACCGACCGGTTTGCTAAGTACGATAGGGGGTAACCCGGAATGAATGGTTGCCGACCCGATACCCGGCCGACCAGCACAACGGCAGCCACCGCCAGTCCGGCCGGTCCCCGCTTGGTTCATCAATGTTGTTGCACGCAAGCCAGATACAGTGACCTGTATCGGAAAGGTGCGTGAATCATGACGGAAGCCAAGTTCTCGGTAGGCGATCGAATCCGCCACGTTTCAATGGGTCATCACGGCGTCGTCGTCGCCGTCGATCGCGAATACTCCCCGGCTCACGCCGACAACGACCTCAGCCTCAACCCATCCATCCGGGATCACCCCTGGTACCGGGTGACGCTGGAGGACGAGCACGGCAAGGCCGTCGACAGCTACCTGTCCGAATCCCAGATCGACGCCGAATAGGTCGCCGCCTTCCGGACCCGGTCGTTGCCCGAAGCCCGAAGCTTCCGATGGCCGTGCGCTGCCGGAAAATGAGTGGCTCCGGGGATTCGGGCGGGGCTAGGTTACGGCGATGGCGGAGATCCACGGCCGGTGCGCCGGCCGGTTCGAGGCGGTGGCGCACGCGTTGGCGGAGTCACTGGACGGCGACGACGTCGGCGCTGCGGCGGCGGTGTTCATCGATGGCGAAGCCGTGGTCGACATCTGGGGCGGGTATGCCGATGCGGGGCGGAGTGTGCCGTGGGGGCGGGACACGATTGTGAATGTCTGGTCCACCTCCAAGACGATGGTGGCGTTGTGCGCGTTGATCGCGGCGGATCGCGGGGCGCTCGATCTGGATGCGCCGGTTGCGGAGTACTGGCCCGAGTTCGCGGCGGCGGGGAAACACGGCGTGCTGGTCAGGCACCTCCTCGGACATACGGCGGGGCTGCCGGATTGGGACGACCCGGTCACCGTCCAAGACCTGTACGCGTGGCCGGTGGCCACGGCTCGGCTGGCCGCTCAGGCGCCGCGCTGGGAGCCCGGCGCTTCCGCCGGATACCACTCGATCACGTTCGGCTACCTGCTCGGCGAAGTCATCGCGCGGGTGACCGGACGCAGCGTCGGCCGATTCTTCGCCGAGGAGGTGGCGGGGCCGCTGGGCGCGGACTTTCATATCGGGCTCGCGGCCGAACATGACTGGCGGGTGGCGGAATTGATCGCGGCGCCGGAGGGCGACAAGCCGGCGGGATTCGTGGTCGGGGTCTCCGATGCCAATACGCCGGCGTGGCGGCGGGCCGAGATACCGGCGATCAATGGCCACGGCAACGCTCGCTCGGTCGGCTTGGTGCAGTCCGTGCTGGCCTGCGGCGGCACCGTGGGTGGCGTCCGGCTGCTGTCGCGAGCGGGTTGCGAGCGGGTGCTCGACGAGCAGTTCCGGGGCATCGACCGGGTGCTGGGGAGCCCGATCCGCTGGGGTATGGGATACCGGCTGGAGGGGCGCAGCTGCTCGTGGGGCGGGTGGGGCGGCTCGCTGGTGCTCGTGGACCTGGATCATCGAATGACGGTGTCGTACACGATGAATCAGGTGCTGTGGGACTCGGGCTACGACCGGTCCCTCAGCATCCTGCTGGCCGCCTACGAATCGCTCACCGCCTGAGTCGATTCAGGCCGCGACCCGCGCGCGCAGGCGTTCGGCGAAGGCACGGGCAGCCGCGAGATCGGCGCCGTCGGGGCGGTTCTTGCGGATGCCGCCGACGAGTTTGAGGGGGGCGTAGGTGTCGAAGGCCCGGCAGGAGAAGGTGCCTGCCACCTCGAAACCCTTCTGCGCCAGCAGCTTTGCCATCGGACGGGAGAAGCGCTGGAAGCGCGCCTCGGGAAAACCGCTGGTGGCGAAGAGGAATGCCGTGCGCCGCGGTTCCTCCGGCAGAGCGTCGACGAACTCGCGAAGCTGAGCGTGAAAGGAGCCGAGGAAGATTCCCGAACCGAAGCCGACGAGGTCGTAGCCGGCGAGTTCGGCCGCATCGATCTGGTCGGGCGTGACCACCCGGGCCGCCAGGACCTGACCCATGAGGTCGGCGATCCGCTTCGTATTGCCATGGGACACCGAGGTGCACACGATGATGGCCTTCATGACGAGACTCCTTCACGTCGGATTTGCTCCGGTCCCTACTGAGACACCGCTCGGCCCGGGAGCGTGACAGGCGGGCGGCTGTGGCCTCCGTCACCCCGGGCCATCGGGTATCACGCGGTCGAGCGGGCGCAGCACGTCGGCGGAGCGCAGCTTGTCGGGGTTGCGGACGGCGTACAGGCCGGTGATGCGGTCACCGTCGATCTCGATCATCAGGATGGTGTCGAGTTGCCCGTCGGCGCCGGACCGCAGCAGCAGCGCGGGCAGCGCGTTGAAGCTGCCGAACTCGACGGCCATGTCCGCCATGCTGTTGCGGGCCAGCCCGATCAGGAACTTGGCGACCGGCTCGGCCCCGACGATCGGGCGACCGGCGACGACGACCCGACCACCGCCGTCGGAGATCTGCACGACGTCGGGCGCGAGCACGTCCATCAGCGTCTGCACCTCGCCGGTGCGCGCCGCGAGCAGGAAGCGGGTGATGATCGCCTGGTTGGTCTCGGCGTCGGGCTGGAAGCGTTTACGGCGGGCCCGCACGTGTTCGCGGGCGCGGTGCGCGATCTGGCGCACGGTGGCGTCGGTCTTGCCGATCATCTCGGCGATCTCGACGAGGCTGTGGCCGAACACTTCCGAGAGCAGGAACACCGCGCGCTCGGTCGGGCCGAGGGTTTCCAGCACGAGCAGCATGGCCATCGACACCGATTCGGCCAGCAGCACATCGTGACTGGCGTCGTGCTCGGTACGGATCGGCTCGGGCAGCCAGTTGCCGACGTACTCCTCGCGGCGGCGGCGCACGGTGCGTAGATGGTTGAGCGCCTGGCGGGTAACGATCTGCACGAGGTAGGCGCGGGGGTGTTCGACCGTGTCCTGGTCGGTGTCGAGCCAGCGAAGAAAGCTGTCCTGCAACACGTCTTCGGCGTCGGCCGCGCTGCCGAGGATCTCGTAGGCGATGGTGAACAGCAGCGGGCGGAACTGATCGAAGGTATCCGTTTCGGGGAGTTCGCCGTTCATCGGATCGCGGCCGGGATCGGCTCGGGCACAGCCGGTCCGGGCCGCCACCGGTAGGCGCGCGGGAAACGCATCGAGGTGAGGGTCCAGCGGCAGACCTGTTCCTTGGCCACCGCCGCCACCCGCCCGGACAGCGTGAACCCGCGGGCGCTGTCGTCGCGGTGTGTGGCTTGGATGAACCCGTCGCGCCGTCCGAGGCTGATCGCCTGACCGGCCAGGCCGAGCGACAGCGGTTCCGGTTCTTCGCCGCGGATCAGTGCGAGCACCGTGTCGGCGCCGTGCGCGCCCATGGGTATCGCGGCCTGACAGCTCATTCTCACGTGCTCCCCCACATGTCCAGGTGGCATGACGGCGTCCCCGACGCCGACGATCCGTCCATGATCAACACACACCAACGTATCGCCGGTGCGCAAGCGACCGTCGGCCGACACAGGTAGACCACTGCGCAACGCCAGGTCGGGCACGCCGAACGAACCGGCCCAGACCGTGCAGTCACTGGGCAGCAGGTCGGCGTCGGTCACCACTCCATCGGATCGGACTCCGCTCACCCGCAGTCCGGTCAGCAACTGGACACCGGCCTGCACGAGCTTGCCTTCGATCGTCGCCCGGCTCGACTCGGGCAGCCATCCGGCGACCGACCGCGAAACCAGCTCGACCGTCAAAGACGGGTACCGGTAGGCGATTTCGGCGGACGTTTCGATTCCGGTCAGACCGCCGCCGATCACCACGACGCGTGCGCCCGCCGGCAGCCGCGGCAACCGCAGGCGCAACGCCTCGGCACCGGCGAGGTCGGCGACGCGGTACGCGTATTCGACCCCGGGCACGCCGGTGGCGGCCGCACTGCCCACCGCGTACACCAGATAGTCGAATCCGAGCGCGGCACCGTCATCGAGCCGCACCGACCGGGCCCCGATCTCGTCGACCGCCGCTACCCGCAGCCGGACGTCGCGGTGCAGCAGCCCCCTTCGCCGCTGCACCGCGTTCGTCCCGCCGGCCGCGTGCTCGTGCAGCCGGATGCGTTCCACGAACTCCGCCCGCGGATTGACCACCGTCACGCGCACGTCCGACTGCCCAACGGCGGCAAGCCGATTCGCGGCCATCACGCCCGCGTACCCCGCGCCCACCACCACGACGTGTGCCCGCACACCCACCTCCGCTCCAGCTTCGAACCGACATCTCGAAGACACCGGCCGGGCAGAGACCGTGACAGCGCGAAAGTGTGGTGACGATCACAAGGGATCCGACCTGCATGACACAGGCATCGGCCTGCAACGGTCAGATCGGCCCGCTGCCGATCGAACGGCCGGAACGCCGCGAGCCGACCAACGCATCTGACCCGCGTCGATCGGCTCGAATAGTTGTCGGGGTGACAGGATTTGAACCTGCGACCCTCCGCTCCCAAAGCGGATGCGCTACCAAGCTGCGCTACACCCCGTCGTCCCTCGCGGCGGGTATCGGCCGCCGCCGAGGCTGAATTCCGTGTGGAGCCGGTGACGGGAATCGAACCCGCACCATCAGCTTGGAAGGCTGAGGTTCTACCATTGAACTACACCGGCAGGCAAACGACACCGATGGGATCGCCACGATGTCGCGTGCGTCCCGACTGTACCGAACCCTGCTTCGCAAATGCCAATCAGCCCCCCGCGCAGCGAGATAGCGCAGGTGTGTGTCCGGGTAGCCGGCGCGACGCCCTATCGTGAGTCTCGCACGCCACTCGCCCCGGTCAGGGCGGGGCGCGCGGTGCAGAACTTAATGAAATTAAGAGGCATCTCTTCCTTGAAACTCGGGCGTGTCGGATTGGAAGCGGGGAGCATATGGGACGCGTGACGACTCCTGTCGGGGGGAGCCGTGGCCCACGGGGTGGCCACCAGTCACGCCCGACCGGTCGCGGAGAGGATGCCACCCATGGGGACATCACGACTCGCCGAAATAGCACTAGCAGGAAATTGCGCCGTGCCACCGACCGCCGGGTGTGCTGTGGGCAGGAAAATCCGGCTCCACACCCCCACTGGGCAGAAGACCCGCAGACCTTCGGCTACTCGCACCGCTACTTCGGCGCCGCGACCTGGCGGACGGCCCATCCGGCCGCCCGCTCGGCCACATCGCGCCGGGGTCTGGCGAGCGGCCGAGGGGACCCGCATGGCGCGGCGCTACAGCGTGTCGCCAGCGCGTCTCGGCGCGACTTCTCAGCGAACGAAATCCGGGTGTAACGCCGCCGCGACTTCTGCGATCTCATATCCGATCGCCATTCGCGAGGTATCGAGAACACGTTGCAAAACAGCGTTTTTTGATGCCGGGTGGCTTGCTAGGATCCTTTTTGCCGGACGGGGGTATCTGGAAAGGGGGCGGTGAGCGTGCGCCGAGCGAGGTGGACACAACCGCGTAGCAGTGCGAACGATCGGGGTGACGTCGGCACCTGTGTCAGCACAGGGCCTCTGGGTACCGACGCCACCTGCGCAGGGTGAGTTCGATGTCGATCGATATCGAGCCCCCTGTCGCCGCGATGGCCCGCGCCTGGGCCCGTGCGGTGTGCGCCGAGCCGGGTTCCGGCGCGGCGCCGCAACAGCTGGAACCCGTGCTTATCGAGATCGTCGAGCAGCTGCTCACGCTCGCCAGGTCCGAGCCGTTCCCGGTGCCGCAGGCCCGGATGCTCGGCGCCCGGTTGTCGGAGGCGCCGTTCGACCGGATCCGGATGCTCGCGCAGGCCTCCAGGTGGCTGCTCGGCTTCCCGTCCGGCGCCCCGGGTTCGCTGGTCGCCACCCGCTGGCCGTTCATCGCCAGCCAGGCCATCGACAGCTACGCCCAGGCGCTGCAGGAACGCGCGCTGGCCCAGCAGGAACAGAACCTTTCGGCGAAGGTCTCGCTGCGCGTGCAGGAGATCGCGGCGTTGCAGCATCGGCTCCGGCACGAGGCGACCCACGACGCGCTCACCGATCTGGCCAACCGCACCCTGCTGCAGGACCGGGTGCGGCTGATGTCCACCGACCCGAACCGCGGCGTCGGGCTGCTGCTGATCGACCTCGATCGGTTCAAGCAGATCAACGACGGCTACGGGCACGCGATCGGCGACGAGGTCCTGGTCGAGCTGGCCAATCGGCTGCGCGAGGTGTGCGCGCCGGAAACCGTGATCTGCCGTTACGGCGGTGACGAATTCGTGCTCGCGGTCAATCCGCCGCACAACACGCTCGGCGATCTGGCCAGCAAGATCGTGTCCGCGCTGCGCGACCCGGTGTGGTCGACGGCGGGTCCGGTGCCGGTCTCGGCGAGTGTCGGTACGGCGTTCTGTCCGCCCGGAAGTCCGTGCGACTTCAGCGATCTGCTGCGCCGGGCCGACCGCGCGATGTACTCGGCGAAGACGGCGGGCGGGCGGCGGTTCGCGCTGGCGGACGAGCCGGCCATCGACGAGGCCGTGGCGGGTTGAGGAGCCGGCGAAGCTAGACCGCCTGACAGGTAGGGCACCAGAAGAGGTTCCGGGCCTCCATGACCGCGTGCGCGATCGGTGTGCCGCACACGCGGCAGGGAGCGCCCTGGCGGCGGTAGACGTAGGTGCGCGGCCGGTCTGGTGCGTAGGACGGCTCGCCGTGGTCGTCCTCGGGCCGAACCACGACCATCTTGCCGACCCGCACCCCGACCTTCATCAACGCGACCAGATCGACCCACATCGCGGCCCACTCCGCGGCGGACACCGCGGTGCCCGGCCGGTGCGGCGAAATGTGGTGCCGGAACAGCAGTTCCGCCCGGTAGACGTTGCCCACCCCGGCGAGCACCGCCTGGTCCATCAGCAGCGCGCCGATCGGCCTGCGCGAGCGATGCATTCGCTGCCAGGCCCGATCCGGGTCGGCGCCGCGGCGCAGCGGATCCGGGCCGAGCCGATCGGTGAGCGCGGAAACCTCTGGGGCGAGCAGGACTTCGCACGCGGTCGGCCCGCGCAGGTCGGTGCCGAACCCGGCCTGCCCGTCCTTGACGCCGAACATGCGCATCCGCACCTGCCCGACCGGCTCCCCCATCGGCAGCTCGGATTCGGTGAACTTGCCGTACAGGCCGAGGTGCACGTGCACGATCAGGCCCGAATCATAGTGGTGCAACAGGTGTTTGCCCCACGCCTCGGCGCGGGTCAGCAGCTGCCCGTCGACCCGGGCCGCGCCAGCCGCGAACTTGCCCTGCGGGCTGGACACGCGCACCACACTGCCCGCGAGGCGCCTGTGGTGCAGCCTCGCCAGCCGGTGCAGCGTATGACCTTCGGGCACAGTCGGTTACCGCTCAGTACGCGGGAACCGCCGGGGCCTCACCGGACTTCTCGTACTCGGCCAGGATGTCGATGCGCCGCTGGTGGCGCTCCTCGCCCGACCACTCGGTGGTGACGAACGCGTCGACGATGGCCAGCGCCTCCTCGGTGGAGTGCATGCGGCCGCCGATGCCGGCCAGCTGTGCGTTGTTGTGCTGACGCGCCAGCTGGGCGGTCTCCACGCTCCAGGTCAGCGCGCAGCGGGCGCCGGGCACCTTGTTCGCGGCGATCTGCTCGCCGTTGCCGCTGCCGCCGAAGACCAGCCCGAGGCTGCCCGGGTCGGCGACGGTGCGGCGGGCCGCCTCGATGCAGAAGGCCGGGTAGTCGTCGAGCGCGTCGTACTCCAGCGCGCCGCAGTCGACCACCTCGTGGCCCGCCTTTTCCAGATGGTCCTTCACGTGATTCTTGAGTTCGAAACCGGCATGATCGGCACCGAGGTATACGCGCATGGCACGCATTCTGTCAGGCCCGTTTCCGGGCCGTTACGAAGGGGTTCGCCGCCCGATTAACACTGAGGCCCGCCACCGCGAATCGAGAGATACCGCGTGCGTGTCCTGAGCCACAGCGCTCCGCCGGCCACGACCGAGTAACCGCCTCTGTCCCGAGCAACTGAATAGAGTTCATTTCATGCAGCCGCACGAACCCCAGCCCCATCAGACGGGCCCGCACGTCGACCCGTATGCCTCGGCCGGGTGGGCGCAGGCGCAGGACGCGCCCTACGGCTCGCCGCCGCCCTACCCCGTCCCGCCGCCATACGGCCCCTATCCTGGCGCGCCGGTCCCGCCGACCGTGCCGCCCCAGCAGCAGCCCCGCGGGCTGTCCCCGTTCGGCATGCCCGCCCGGCACAGCTGGGAGATCCCGATGCTCATCGTGGTCGTCACGCTGACCGTGCTCGCGTACGCGATCGCGGTGACGTTGCTGGCTACCGGCAGCTTCGACCAATACGTGCTGCTGCTGGTGTTCGCGCCGGTGCTGATCTGGTTCGGTCGCGGCATGCTGTATTCGACCCAGCGGGTCAACGGGGTCAAGATGTCGCCGACCCAGTTCCCGGAGGGGCATCGGCTGGTGGTCGAGGCGGCCGCGCGGTTCGGCATGACGAAGGTGCCGGACGCGTATGTGGTGCTCGGCAACGGCCAGATCAACGCGTTCGCCAGCGGGCACGGGTTCCGCCGGTTCGTCGCGGTGTACAGCGACCTGTTCGAGATCGGCGGCGCCGCACGGGAACCCGACGCGCTGGCGTTCATCATCGGCCACGAGGTCGGTCACATCGCGGCGGGCCACACGTCGTATTGGCGGCAGGTGGGCATGTTCCTGGTCCCGTTCCTGCCGCTCATCGGCAACTCGCTGATCCGCGCGCAGGAGTACACCGCGGACAACCACGGCTTCTGCAATCGGCACACCGGCGCGCCCGCGGCGATGGGCACGCTGGCCGCGGGCAAGTACCTGAACACGCTGGTCGGCGTCGACGAGATGGCCGACCGGGCGGCGACCGAGAAGGGCTTCTTCGTCTGGGTGGTCAACGCCATGTCCTCGCACCCCGTGCTGACCTGGCGGATGTGGGCGCTGCGTGATCGCAGCAGGCACGGCAAGCTGTGGTTGCGGCCGAGCCCGCCCGCGGGCGCGATCCCGCCGCCGGGCGGCTATCCGAGCACCTATCAGACGCCGGCGCTACCGCCGAAACCCGTTTCCTAGCCGGCACGGTCCGAGTGCCGCGGGCGAACCCGCGGCACTCGCCCGGTCTCAGTCGAACTCGGGATCCTCGGTACGGGTGCGCTTGAGCTCGAAGAAGTGCGGGTAGTCCGCGAGCGTCACCGCGGCGTCCCACAGCTTCCCGGCCTGCTCGCCGCGCGGGATCCGGGACAGCACCGGGCCGAAGAACGCGGTGCCGTTGATGTGGATGGTGGGCGTGCCGACGTCCGGGCCGACCTTGTCCATGCCCTCGTGATGGCTCTTGCGCAGCGCCTCGTCGTAGTCGGTGCTCTCGGCCGCCTTCGCCAGCTCGGCCGGCAGGCCGACCTCGGCCAGCGAATCGGCGATCACCGCGGCGAGGGACTCGACGCGCGAGTCCCGCTGGTACTCCTCGCGGCGGTTGTGGATGCGGGTGCCCATCGCGGTGTAGAGCGGCAGCAGCACCTTGTCGCCGTGCTCCTGCGCGGCCGCGATGGCGACCCGAACCGGGCCCCAGCCGCTGGACAGCAGCTCCTGGTACTGCTCGGGCAGGCCTTCCTTGTTCTCGTTCAGCACCGACAGGCTCATCACATGGAAGCGCGCCTCGATGTCGCGTACCTGCTCGACCTCGAGAATCCAGCGCGACGTGATCCAGCACCAGGGGCACAGCGGGTCGAACCAGAAGTCCGCAACATCTTTCGTGGAGCTCTTCTCACTCACGACAGGTCCTCTCGAATCGCATGCTCGACTGGCGGCGCTCAGCTCCGCCGTTATACGGAACCAACCACAGCCGGCGCCGATTCGTTCCCACCCGGTCGTCGCGTTTTCGACTGCGGCCGCGACCGGCCCCAGTAGGGTTGGTCCGCAGGAGTCCACGTTCCCTCTCGACAAGGAGTCCGCATGGGTTCGGATGATCGTTTTGTCATCGTCGGCGGCGGGCTGGCCGCGGCGAAACTGGCGGAAGCGTTGCGCGCCAACGACTTCGACGGCTCGGTGACGCTGATCGGCGCGGAGGAACAGCTGCCCTACGAGCGGCCGCCGCTGTCCAAGGAACATCTGGCCGGCAAGAAACAACTCGCCGAGTTCACCACGCATCCGCGCCAGTGGTACCGCGACCACAACGTCGAGGTCCGGGTCGGCACGACCGTCGAGCGCCTCGATACCGCCGCGCAGACCGTCTCGCTGCCGGACGGTTCGACGGTCGCCTACGACAAGCTGGCCCTCGCCACCGGCTCGACGCCGCGCACGCTGTCGATCCCCGGCGCGGACGCCCCCAACGTGTACACCCTGCGCTCCATCGAGGACTCCGACACCCTGATCGAGTTCTTCGCCGGCGCGACCCGGTCCCTGGTGATCATCGGGGCCGGCTGGATCGGCCTCGAGGTCGCGTCCGCGGCCCGCGCCGCCGGGCTCGCGGTGACCATCGTGGAGACCGCCGAAGGTCCGCTGCTGGCCTCCCTCGGACCGGAGATGGGCGAGGTGTTCGCCGAGCTGCACCGGGCCAACGGGGTCGAGCTGCGTTTCGGCGCCAAGGTCACCGAGATCACCACGAAGGAAGGCATCGGGACCAGGCTGGCCACCGGGGTGAAGCTGGACGACGGCAGCGTCATCGAGTCCGAGGCGGTGCTGGTCGCGGTCGGTGCGAAGCCGAACATCGAACTGGCCGCCGAGGCCGGGCTCGACGTGGACGGCGGCGTGCTCGTCGACGAGCACCTGGCCACCAGCAACCCGGACATCGTCGCCGTGGGCGACATCGCCGAACAGCAGCATCCGCTGCTCAGCCGCCGAATTCGGGTGGAGCACTGGGCGAACGCGCTCAACCAGCCCGCCGTCGCGGCCGCGACCATGCTCGGCAAGGACGCCAGTTACGACCGGCTGCCCTACTTCTTCACCGACCAGTACGACCTGGGCATGGAGTACACCGGCTACGCGGCGCCCGGCGACTACGCACGCGTGGTCACCCGCGGCGATGTGGCGAAACGCGAGTTCGTCGCGTTCTGGCTGGACGCGGACAACCGGATCCTGGCCGGCATGAACGTGAACGTCTGGGACGTCACCGATCGGATCAAGGAGCTTATCCTGGCGGGCGAACCGGTCGACCCGGACGCGCTGGCCGATACCTCGAAACCGTTGTGAGTCCTGATGAAGTACATGCTGCTGAAGACCTACAGCTCCCCCGCCTACTGCGACACACCGATCAGCGAATGGTCCCCACAGGAGATCCAGGCGCACATAGACTTTCAGCGCGCCCTCGGCGAGCAGTTGGCGAAATCGGGTGAGCTGGTAGACGCGCAGGGGCTCACCGGCCCGACCGAGGCGCGCATCGTCAGCTCCGACGACCGCTCCGCGCCGCTGGTGACCGACGGACCGTTCCCGGAGACGAAGGAGTTCCTGGCCGGGTACTGGATCGTGGATGTGGACAGCCCGGAACGGGCCTACGAGATCGCCGCGAGCGCCTCGGCGGCACCGGGGCCGGGTGGCAAACCGATCGGCGAATACATCGAGGTACGGCCGGTGATGAGCGTCCCGGCCAGCGACCTGTGACCTACCGGCGAGTGGTGCCCGACGACACACCGCTCCCGGCGCGGCCCGAGGACCTGTTGCGCGAGTTGGCGCCACAGGTCCTCGGTGCTTTGGTCCGCCGGTTCGGCGACTTCGACACCGCGGAGGACGCGCTCCAGGAGGCGATGCTCGCGGCGGCGACCCAGTGGCCGGTCGAGGGCCTGCCGGAGCATCCGCGCGGCTGGCTGATCCAGGTGGCGCAGCGCCGGATGGCCGACGCGGTGCGCGCCGAGGTGGCCCGGCGGCGCAGGGAGACAACGGCATTCGACCGCGAGGTGCCGGACGCGCTGCCGGTCGACCAGGACGACACCCTGGCCATGTTCTTCCTCTGCTGTCACCCGGCGCTGTCCGCCGCCAGCGCCGTCGCGCTCACCTTGCGGGCAGTGGGCGGACTCGGCACGGCGGAGATCGCGCACGCCTTCCTGCTGCCGGAATCGACCATGGCGCAACGGATCACGCGGGCCAAGAAGAAGCTGGCGACGCTGGACCGGCCGTTCGCGCGCCCCGGCGATGCCGAATGGCGCGCCCGGCTCGGGACCGTGCTGCACGTGCTGTACCTGATCTTCAACGAGGGCAGTACGAGCACGACCGGTCCGGCGTTGCAGCGGGCCGACCTGTCCGGCGAGGCGATCCGGCTGGCCCGCGCGGTGCATCGGCTGCTGCCCGACGACACCGAGGTCACCGGGCTGCTCGCGCTCATGCTGCTCACCGATTCCCGGCGGGCGGCCCGCACGGGGGCGCGCGGCGAACTGATTCCGCTGGCCGAGCAGAACCGGGCGCTGTGGGATCGCGGGCTGATCACCGAGGGCGTCACGCTGACGACGAGCACCCTGGCTCGCGGACTTACCGGCCCCTATCAGCTCCAGGCGGCCATCGCGGTGCTGCACGCGCAGGCCGCGAGCGCCGAGGAGACCGAGTGGCCGAAGATCCTCGCGCTCTACGACCTGCTCGACAAGCTGGCGGACAACCCGATCGTCACGCTCAACCGCGCCGTCGCGCTCGCGATGGTGCACGGTCCCGCGGCCGGCCTCGAACTCGCCGCGACCCTGCGCGACCAGCTGGCCGGCAACCATCGACTCGATGCCGTCCTCGGCCATCTGCACGAGATGGCAGGCGATTTCGACGCCGCGATCACCAGCTACACCACCGCCGCGGGCCGTACGCCCAGCGCACCCGAGAACCACTACTTGACCCTGCGCGCCGCCGAGCTCCGGCATCGGTGAGCCCACCGGGTGCCGCACACCGGCCGGAGCGTGGGGCAGACTGCATAGGTGACGGATAAGACCAGTGCGGGGGTTCTGTTGTTTCGGCGGGGTGCGGACGCGCACGTCGAGGTGTTGATCGGGCACATGGGCGGGCCGTTCTTCGCGCGGAAGGACAACGGCGCGTGGTCCATTCCGAAGGGCGAGTACGAGCCGGAGCTGGAGGACGCGCAGGCTGCGGCCAGCCGCGAGTTCCACGAGGAGCTCGGACTGTTCGTGCCCGCCGGTGACTGGATTCCACTCGGCGACGTGCGCTACAGCAGCGGCAAGGGCAAGAAGACGCTCACCGTCTGGGCCGTCGAGGGCGATCTCGACCCGGCCGACGTGGTCCCCGGCACATTCGAGATGGAGTGGCCGCCGCGTTCGGGCAAGCTGGCCAGCTTCCCCGAGATCGACCGCGCGGACTGGTTCGATCTGGACACCGCGCGGGAGAAGCTCGGCACGGGGCAGCGTCCGTACCTGGATCGGCTGAACGACTACCTCGGCCGAGCCTGACGACTACCGCGGCACCCCGGTCCAGGTGCGGCCGGTGACGAGTTCGTAGGCCTCCATGTACTTCTGGCGGGTGGCCTCGACGATGTCGGCCGGGATCTCCGGGCCGGGGTACTCCTTGTTCCAGCCGGTGGAGGTGGACCAGTCGCGGACGAACTGCTTGTCGAACGAGCGCTGCGCGCGGCCGGGCTCCCACTCGGCGGCGAGCCAGAAGCGTGACGAGTCGGAGGTCAGCACCTCGTCGCCGAGGGTGAGCGTGTCACCGTCCCAGCCGAATTCGACCTTGGTGTCGGCGACGATCACGCCGCGCTCGGTGGCGTGCGCCGCGCCGCGCGAGTAGATGTGCAGGGTCAGGTCGCGCAGCTGCTCGGCGACCTCGCGCCCCTCCTGGTTCACCACGTCGGCGAAGGTGATCGGCTCGTCGTGGCCCTCGGACGCCTTGGTGGTCGGCGTGAAGATCGGTTCGGGCAGCTTGTCGCCCTCGCGCAGGCCGGGTGGCAGCGCGACACCGGACACCGAGCCCTCCCGCTGATACTCCTTCAGGCCGGAGCCGACCAGGTAGCCGCGGGCGATGCATTCGACCTGCACCATCTTCAGCGGCTTGACCCGGATCGCGCGGCCGGCGAACTCGGCGGGCACGTCGGTGGCGGAGACCACGTGGTTGGGCACGTCGGTGAAGTAGTCGAACCACCAGTTGGACAGCTGGGTGAGCAGCGCGCCCTTGTCCGGGATCGGCGTCGGCAGCACCACGTCGTACACCGAGACCCGATCCGACGCGACGAGCAGCAGGGTGTCGCCGTCCTCGTAGAGGTCGCGCACCTTGCCGGCGTGCACATGCTTCACTCCGCAGCTCCGATCCTGGATAGGGTTCATAAGGCAGTCTGCAAAAAACTCCCGCGCGGGCAACCTTACCCAGGTGGCATCGTGGGGAACGCCCGAGCTAGTTCTTCGAACCCGAAGGAGCCTTATGTCCGCACCGAACCTGACTCGCGACCAGGCGATCGAACGCGCGTCGACCGTGTCGGTCGACAACTACCGCATCGACCTGGACCTGACCGACGGTGCGGGCAAACCGGGCGAGCAGACCTTCTTCTCCCGCAGCACGGTCACCTTCTCCGCGACCGCGGGCGCGAGCACCTTCATCGACCTGGTGGCCCGCGGCGTGCGTTCGGCGGTGCTCAACGGCACCGCGCTCGATGTCTCCGGCTACGACGAGTCCACCGGGATCGCGCTGCCCGACCTGGCCGCGACCAACGAGCTGGTCGTCGAGGCCGACTGCGAGTACTCCAACACCGGCGAGGGGTTGCACCGCTTCGTCGATCCGACCGACGACGCGGTCTACCTGTACTCGCAGTTCGAAACCGCCGATGCCAAGCGGATGTTCGCCTGCTTCGATCAGCCGGACCTGAAGGCCACGTTCGACATCAGCGTCACCGCCGCGCCGGACTGGCAGGTCATCTCCAACAGCGCGGTCGTGGAAACCCTTGCGGCAGAACCGGGTAAGCACGTCTTCCGGACCACGCCGAAGATCAGCACCTACCTGGTCGCGCTCATCGCGGGTCCGTACGCGCAGTGGACCGACGTCTACACCGACGAGCACGGCGACATCCCGCTCGGCATCTACTGCCGCGCCTCGCTGGCCGAGCACATGGACTCCGAGCGGCTGTTCACCGAGACCAAGCAGGGATTCGCCTTCTACCACAACAACTTCGGCGTACCGTACGCGTTCGGCAAGTACGACCAGCTGTTCGTGCCGGAGTTCAACGCGGGCGCGATGGAGAACGCCGGGGCGGTGACCTTCCTGGAGGATTACGTCTTCCGGTCCAAGGTGACCCGCGCGTCCTACGAGCGTCGCGCCGAGACCGTGCTGCACGAGATGGCGCACATGTGGTTCGGCGACCTGGTCACCATGAAGTGGTGGGACGACCTGTGGCTGAACGAGTCGTTCGCCACCTTCGCCTCCGTGCTGTGCCAGGCCGAGGCCACCGAATACACCAGTGCCTGGACCACTTTCGCGAACGCGGAGAAGTCCTGGGCCTACCAGCAGGACCAGCTGCCGTCCACGCACCCGATCGCGGCCGACATCCCCGACCTGGCGGCGGTCGAGGTCAACTTCGACGGCATCACCTACGCCAAGGGCGCGAGCGTGCTCAAGCAGCTCGTCGCCTACGTCGGCCTGGAGCCGTTCCTGGCCGGCCTGCGCGCCTACTTCGCCGACCACGCCTACGGCAACGCCACTTTCGACGATCTGCTCGCGGCGCTGGAGAAGTCTTCCGGCCGTGACCTTTCCGACTGGGGCGCGCAGTGGCTCAAGACCACCGGCCTGAACACGCTGCGGCCGGACTTCACCGTCGACGCCGACGGCAAGTTCACCTCGTTCGCGGTCGTGCAGGGCGGCGCGGAGCCCGGCGCCGGTGAGCGGCGCGTGCATCGCCTTGCCATCGGCGTCTACGACGACCAGGACGGAAAGCTGGTGCGCACCAAGCGCGTCGAGCTCGACGTGCAGGCCGCCGAGCGCACCGAGGTGCCCGAACTGGCCGGCGTCGCGAGCGGGCAGTTCGTGCTGATCAACGACGACGACCTGACCTACTGCTCGGTGCGCCTCGACGCCGGTTCGCTGGACGTGCTGGTCAACCGGATCGCCGACATCGCCGAGCCGCTGCCGCGCACGCTGGCCTGGTCGGCGGCGTGGGAGATGACCAGGCAGGCCGAGTTCCGGGCCCGTGACTTCCTCGCGCTGGTCCAGCGCGGCGTCGGCGCGGAATCGGAAATCGGTGTGGTGCAACGACTCCTGATGCAGGCGAACCTGTCGCTGCGCAGCTACGCCGACCCGGTGTGGGCGGCCGAGACCGGCTGGGTCGAGTACGCGAACCGGCTGCTGGAGCTGGCCCGCGAGGCCGAGGCGGGCTCGGATCATCAGCTGGCCTTCGTCAACGCGCTCACCACGGCCAAGCTGTCCGCCTGGCACACCGAGGTGCTGCGCGAACTGATCGACGGCGATCCGGACAAGGTCGGCCTGGCCGGGCTGGCGGTCGACGCCGACCTGCGCTGGCGCATCGTGATCGCGCTGGCGGCGGCCGGTGAGATCGACGCCGACGGCCTCGACACCCCGTTCATCGACCAGGAGCTGGCCAAGGATCCGACCGCCGCGGGCCGCAGGCACGCCGCGACCGCGGCGACCGCAAGGCCGCAGCCCGAGGTGAAGGAACAGGCCTGGGTGAAGGTGGTTTCGGACGATTCCGTCTCCAACATCACCACCCGCGCGATCGTCGCCGGATTCGCCCCGGCGGGTCAGAACGAGCTGCTGGCGCCCTATGTCGACCGCTACTTCGCGGAGGTGGCCGGCGTGTGGGAGCGGCGCTCCAGCGAGGTCGCCCAGACCGTGGTGGTCGGCCTCTACCCGGGCTGGTCGATCAGTGACGACGCCGTGGCGATCGCCGACAAGTTCCTCGCCGGGGATCACCCGCCTGCCCTGCGCCGCCTGGTGGTCGAGGGCAAGGCGGGCGTCGAACGTGCCTTGCGCGCAAGGGCTTTCGACCGGCGGTAATCGAACCACGAATCAACGGGACCTGTCCGCGGGCGTGCGGCAGGTCCCGTTGTTCGTGAATGTCACTGGAACAGCGCGGTATTGGCCGCTGCCCAGTGCGCGAAGGTGGTGGCGGGGGCGCCGGTGAGGTCGGCGACGGCGGTGCCCGGCGTGGGGTGCCAGCCGACCATCGAGCCGGTGGCCCGCACGTACCATTCGGGGGCGGGCATGCTGCGCGCGAAGACCTCGATCGCCGCTTCGGGCGAGACCTGCCGGACGGTCAGGGGGCGGCCGAGGGCCACACCGATCTGCCGGATGCGGTCGGCCCTGGTGCACACCTCCGGGCCGGTGAGTTCGTAGGTCTGTCCCCGATGCCCCTCGGAGAGCAGGACTTTCGCGGCCACCCTGGCGATGTCGTCCATGGCGACCGGGACGCTCTCCACCTCCGGATACGGGTCGAGGATCTCGTCGGACGCGCGGATCTGCTCGGCCCAGACAGTGGCGTTCTCGATGAAGTCGACACCGAACAGGTGCGTCCACGCGAGCCCGGAGTTCTCCACCGCTTGCGCGATCGGCGTCCAGTGCGCTTCCCCGGACAGATCGACGATGTGCCGGATGCCCGCCTGCTTCGCCAGCGCGACCACCTCGGCTACGGTCTCCAGCTTCGGCGCGAGATACATCCGCTGCACGCCCTCGAAGGCGGCGGGCAGGGATGACACCCGGCCCAGATAGCCCTCGGCGATCTCGACGCCCGCGGGCAGCGCGGCCCGGTCCGGATGGTTGGTCAGTGCCCGGACATCGTCGGCGCCCGCCGCGAGCAGATGGTCGACGACCATGCGGCCGATGTTCCCGGTGGCTCCTGTCACAAGAATCTTCACCGCACCACGGTGCGCGAGCCGCGCGGCGGCGCGCAACCCGATTGTGCTGTGCCGCAAACGCCACCGGCGCGCTCACCCGAGGTGGGTGAGCGCGCCGGAAGCATTGCTCGGGACTCCGCCGGGGTGGCGGAACGGGTCAGCGGCCGATCGCGGCGGCCATCACGCGGACCGCGGACACCAGCCCATCGATCAGCTGGCCCTGCCGGAACGAGCTGGACGCGGCGGTGACGCCGAGCTGGCACACCCGATCGTTCGCGCGGTCGGCGACCTCGCGGCCGGAGCGCACCTCGATCGCCTTGTCGTTGGGCGAGACGGCGATCAGCACCGAACGCGCCGCCTCGGGGGTGTTCGGGAAGATCGCGTCCGCGCCGGCGGCCGGATCCGCGCCGAGATCGCCGATGTAGACGTTGAATCGCACCTTGGTCGCGCGGGTCGCCTCGGTGAGCACGTTGTCCATGGCCAGCCGCTCGTCGTCGCTGAACGGGGCCTCCTTGAACACGTCACCCGCCTCGTGCACGCCGGAGACGCGTCCGCTGGTGGTGACCACGTACCCGTGCGGCAGGTCGGCCTCGACCACCGCGGGCCACTTAGAACTTGCCACTTGCCCGGCCTCCGATCAGCTCCGCCTTGGGTGCGTCGATCGCCGCATGATGCCCATGCGCCGTCTCCGCGTGATGACCGTGCGACTCTTCGGCCCGTTCGTGGTGAAATGCCGAGGTCACCTCGTCGGTCGCACTCCACAGCACCGGCGCCGCCGTCCACTGCTGACCGAGGTCGTAGTGGGCGGGCTTCTCACCGGCGAGTGGCTTGCCGAGATATGACAATCCGGCAATCGCGAGGTATATCACCAGCGGGATGCCGAGGAAGACCAGCACTGTCTCGAGAATGCTCACGGTCCAACGGTAGACGATGCTGTGTAGTAGTTCCTCCTCTGGTGGCCGGGAATCCGTCGTGTCGGGCCGTCACCCGGCGAATCACCTGCGGGGATGGCGGAAGCGGACGTTGAGGTTGATCTCCGCGAACCCGAAGTGCCGCCAGAGCGCGCGCAGCGACGACCAGCCGGCGCGACCGGCGAACACCGCCGCGCCGACGAGCAACGTGCGATGCGGTCCGTCCGCGGGCAGTCCGGACCCGGCCAGGTGGGCACCCGTCGCGGCGGTCATGACGCTGCCGGCGAGCAACCGGACATCGACCTTCATCGAGCGCAGGATCGCCCGGGAGGTCCACACGTCGAACGCCGGTTGCGGCTCGGGTGGCAGCACGACCGCGGCGTCCGCGTTCACCTGGTCTTCGACGTCGTCCACCCGCTCGGCTCCGCCCGCGGGATGTCGGTGCGAATTCAGCATCTTGGTTTCGTGCTCCTTGGTGAGGAATCCGTGTTCGTGGACCGCACCGGCCGGTCGAACGACGAACTCGTGAACTGCGGGGAATGTGACCGGCGCACACGCGGTGCGCGTTTATCGAACTGCCCGGCGAACCCGAGCGCAGGCTTGCCGGAGTCGCCGCCTTCCCAGACCGGGGAAGGCGATCATGAGCATAACTAAAACCGGCCGGGTTTCAACGTTCCTTTTTCACCCGTCCGCCCGGATCGATTCATCTTCGAGCGAACATCGGACTTCCGTCCGGACCAAATGCCCATTCGGTTGGATCAATGAATAGTTGGAATTCCAAAGATGAATTCCAAATTGGCCGTTACGGTCCCGATCCAGGCTCCGACCAGGATCGTTGGAATCCGCCAAAAAGTGCGCCTAACAGCACATTTGGAACTTGGATCCGCGTTGGACACGGACAAATAGCCCCTGCGAGTCCCTTGTCGGGACCGTTCTGGCCACGGGCGAATGGTTGATTGGTAAACGAGATGAGCGCCCCGGATCGGTGCGCACACCGAGTCCCCCGACCCAGACGCAGGGAACGCTACCGAGAATAAGGTGACGCCGAATAGACCGCCGTCCGTATGCAGAGGCCCACTCCCGGCGATTAGACCCGCATCCAAAACCGGACTGCATGGTTCTGAAATGGTTGGACAAATTCATCGACCCCGATGACAATGAATTGGAACCGAAATCGACCATCCCACGATCACACAAAAACAATCGAATGGAAGTATTTCGATCGGTTAAGTCCCGCGGACGAGGGATCGCCTCATGTTGCCTAGGCGACACCTGGCCGCGGTCGCCTGCTCCAACGGGCCCTGGGAGCCGTCTCCAGCCTGGCCATCAACTGCTGCGCGGCGGTCGCGGAGTTCTTGGGGAGCGCGTCCTGTATCGCCGTCAACCGAGCGTCGCGCGGATAGACCGGCTCACGCACCGGATCCCACGCGGTCGTGGTCGAGGAGAACTCGATGCCGCCCCGAATCCTGGCCGCGGTGAACAACTCCCGTCCGCTCAGCGGCATCGGCACGGCGCGCTGGCGCGCCCGCTCGACCGCCACGATCACCATCGCCACCACCTCGGCGGTTTCCGGGCACCGGCGATGGCGGCCGCTGCGCCGCTCCCCGGCCCGATAGATCCGCACGAGACGCCCGGTCCCGTCGTGCTCGACGATCTCGACCTTGCTGGTCAGCCCGTAGCCGGTGGGCGCCGGAACAGCGGACACCCGCCACGCCGCCACGTACAGCGCGGGCTGCAACGCGCTGGCGACAGGGGCTCCCGCGGGCCCCAAATAGACCAACTCGCCGCGTTCGCCGTAGAAGCCGAGCACGCCGGACTCGGTGAACACGATGTCGCCCGGGCGCAGCGCCACATGCCGCAGGGCGGCCGCCATGATCGGCAATTCGAACCGGATGCGTTCCGGCAGTGGCAGATCGACGGCCTTGAACGCCTCGCGAACCAGCCACGCCTGCGAGCCCGGATGCGGGAACACCAGCCTGTCGATCGCGCGGAGCGCCGCCAGGCCGGGTTCGGCCGCCCGCCCGGCGGCCTCGACCTGCTCGCTCATCGCGTGCACCAGGTGCTCGTATCGTGCGGCGACCGCTTCGGCCGAGACCGGCGGCTCACCCCCGGTTTCCGTCGGTGCCGGACGGTGCCCGACCTGTCCATACCCGGCGACGGCCACGCCGATCGCCCGCAGCGCCGCCAAGCCCAGTTCGGCCATCGGCCCGGCGGCCTCGACCTGCTCGGTCACCGCGCGCATCAGTTGCTCGTACCGCGCGACGACCGATTCGGTCGAGAGGGACGGCTCACCGGTGGCCGTCGACGACGGCGAACGGTTGCCATCGTCGGCCGGCTTCGGGACCCCGCCGGCGTAGGGCGGTACGCCGTCGGCCGCGATCGAGGGCAGCCTCGAAGCCATCGGCGGCACGGCGTAGGAGGGCGGCGCGTGGCACGGGTCCGGGACGACACCGACCGCACTGCTCGGCGCCCGGCGGTCACCCAGCACGACCCAATCGGCATTCGGCCATACGCCACCCCAGCCCAGGGGGCGGTCGGTGAGTGGCACCGAATCCCAGTTGATGCGATGCACCGTGTGCACCTGGTCATCCCGGATGCCGTGCAGGTTCGCGCCGTCCGCCGCGGTCGCGAGCAGCAGCGCCCAGCCGCCGCCTGCGTACAGGCCTTTGCGGCCGTCGACCAGGGTAAGGATGTCACCGGGCGCGGCCTGCTCGAGCGACACGGGCACCCCGGACTCCTCGCCCGCCCGGGTGCGCAAGGCGATTCCGAGGGTGGCGTACGCCTTACGCACCAGTTCCATGGCATTGCATTCATCTCGCGGCCAAGCGTTTTCGAGCTCGGCCCGGACGATCCGCAACGCCAGCCGACCCGGCGTGACCCGGATACCCGAGTCGCGCAACTCGCGGCCACCCCACGATCGATCCGCGCTGTCGCCCCGCTGCCAGACCGGCGTGTGCTTGCTCGGCTGCCACGGTTCGGACGTGCGCGACCCGTACCAGGTCGACGGCAACGGCGTGACGAAACGCGGCTCACCAGCACCGTCGACCGCGGCCACGATCTTCCTCGCCACAATCAACCGCACCAGACCACGCCACCGCCCGGCCCAACCACCCGATTGCGCCGACAACGGCAGCCCGACGCGCGGCAGGCGGCCACCTCCCGTCAGGCCGGAGTCGTCGGCCGAGCAAGTAGCGCTCACCACGTCATTCGCGCTCGCGAAGCCGGGAGCGTCCACCGAATCGGCACCGTCCACCAGACCCGCGGCGCTCGGCAACTCAGGGGCGGCCGCCGGGGCGGCGCTCGCGGCGCGCTCCAGTCCGTCGGCGCTGCGCTCGTCGGGTCGAGGGGGTGGGGCCTTGCGCGGGCCCGGCTTGCCGGCCTCCGGGTGTCGGCGCCGGATCTGCGCGCAGCGGTCGACCGCGAACCGCACCCGGTCCGGGGGGAGGTCGCAGCTTTCCAGATACCGTTGCAGCAGATCGGGTTTGGGGAAGCTCAGGTATCCGGCGCCGCCGGCGTAGTTGTACACGGTCTGCTTGCCGGGGCGACCGGCGCAGCGTTGCACCACGACCGCCTTGGACTGCCCCGAGGCGCGCTGGGCCGCGGCGGTCATCGCGAGGAACTCGGCGCGCAACTCGGCGTAGGTGGCCGTGTCGAGGTCCAGCGTGAGTTCGAGCGCGGCGCCGAGCAGCGCCCACTCGGCGTTCAATGCGGCGAAAAGTGGTCAGTGACACCCGGATTCACAGATAGCGCGCCGTCGACCTCCACGGTCCGCCAGGCTCGCAGGCGGTGCAGGCATTCCGGCACGGCAAGACCGGTCACGTCAACTCCTCAACCTATGAAACGGAGGGGTTCGCGGGCCGCGATGCTGCGCGCCGTCGGCGCCGCTGGGTCCGGATCCACCACGAGATGGGTTCCGGCCCGACAAACATCGCGCGCCTCGCGAACCCCAAAACTTTGCAGGTGCAGCTCAATTCGGGACCAGCGCAACGCTCGCGCGCAATCAACCGGCAATGCCGAGCGCGGCTCCCCACTGCACTGGGGGCAGCACCAAGTTTGCCACTCCGTCACACTTACGGCCACCCTTCGCGAGCAAAAATCACAAATGTGTAACTATCGTCGGCGTGATCCGTCCGCTGACCACGAAAAATCCCGCCCACCAGCGACTTAAGCGCAAGTGCAAGGCCCCTGGACGCCGGGCCGCAGCGTCCGGGACGCTCCCTAGGGATAGATCCACTGCGGTTCGACGTGCGCATCGGCCGGATGACCGATCTTCGCGGCGGTGCGCATCGCGCAATCCATCCGGAACCGACCCACGGCAGCATGTGCGTTGCGCACGGATAACGAGCGAAAGATCAACCACCGCAACAACTCAGCGATCCACGACCGCGCCGGACGAACAGCAGCTGACCGCCGGTCACTCGTCGGATTCGAGCGTCGCGCAGGCCGGCTCGGTCGCGCGGACCGCAGGATCGCCGGGGCTCGCGGGTAGCCGACCACCGATCATCACGAGCACTCCTCCAGTCCGGCAAGGAGTTCGGCGGGCGACGATGCCAGTCGAGCGCGGCGATCTTCGTGCGTCACGGACTCCACGCAATGGTTCACGGATCCCACCGCACAGGGCCCTGACGGGCTCGGGCGGCGACGCCTCCACAATCCGATCGAAGGCGTCGGCAATTCTTCCACGGCCGGACCGTACATATCCAGTCCTATTGACCGGCAGGTGCTTTCGCCGAACACAATTCGAGTCCAATCAACCGGGTGCGGCAGTCCAAAACAGCTCATGAACTGCCCGTATGTCGAAGGGCGCACCGCCGGAACGGAGTTCGTTGGACTCCGCAAGCCATGCCTGGAATTCCAACAAACCCGTTGCGGCGCAATATTATTGAAATTGCAAATGCATTCTCACCGCACCCGTGCAAACTCAACCGTGCGAATAGCGCCGGGTCCTCGATCCGGACCCGGTGCGATTCAGACCAACCAGGCGGCCGCGTTCGGCGGAAGCTGCCCCCCGTCGAGCGGCGCGCTGGCCAACAGCACGTCCCCCGGCGGCAACTGGGTGGGCGCCTGCGACGCGTTCAGCACGCAGACCAGCCCGCCCTCCCGGCGGAAGGCCAGGCAGCCCGCCGGGCTCCCGTACCACTCGATCCGGTCGCCGCTGAATTCCGGTCGCAGACCGCGCAATTCGATGGCCATCCGATACAACGAGAGGGTGGAGCCGAGTTCCTCGAGTTGCGCCTCGACGGTGTAACCGGCCCAGTCGGCCGGCATCGGCAGCCAGGGTTGCCCGGTGGTGAAACCGAACGGGGGCGTGGCGCCCTCCCACGGCAGCGGCACCCGGCAGCCGTCGCGGCCGCGCTCGGTGTGCCCGGAACGCTCCCAGGTCGGGTCCTGGAGGACCGACTCGGGCAGGTCGTCCACGTTGGGCAGGCCCAATTCGGCGCCGTTGTAGATGAAGACCGAGCCGGGCAGGGCGAGCTCGAGCATGATCATCGCGCGCGCCCTGGCCACGCCGGCGGCCCCGCCGCCGTACCGGGTGACCTCCCGCTCGATGTCGTGATTGGACAGCGTCCAGGTGGGGGCGGCGGCGACCGGCGCCACCGCGGCGAGCGAGTTGTCGATCGCCGCGCGCACGTCGTCGGCGTCGAAATCGGTCTTGGCCAGCCGGAAATTGAAGGCCAGGTGCAGCTCGTCGGGGCGCAGGTACTCGCCGAACCGCACGTTGTCGTCGACCCACACCTCGCCGATCGACACCGCGTCCGGGTAGTCGTCGAGCACCCTGCGGATGCGGCGGTGGATCTCGTGCACGCCGGGATTGTTGAATCGCGGGTCGTCGTCGTCATTGGCGAGCAGCGCGGTTTTGACCACCGCCATGTCCGGCAGGCCGGCCGGTTTGGCCATGCCGTGCGCGACGTCGAGGCGGAAGCCGTCCACGCCGCGATCGAGCCAGAACCGCAGGGTCTTCTCGAAATCGGCGGCTACCTCGGGGTTTTCCCAGTTCAGGTCGGGCTGCTCGGGGGCGAAGATGTGCAGGTACCACTGACCCGGCGTGCCGTCCGGTTCGGTGACCCTGGTCCAGGCCGGACCGCCGAAGATGCTCGGCCAGTTGTTCGGCGGCTCGTCGCCGTGCGGTCCGCGGCCGTCGCGGAAGAGGTAGCGGGCGCGTTCCGGGCTGCCCGGACCGGCCTCGAGCGCGGCGAGGAACCACGGATGTTCGCTGCTGGTGTGGTTCGGCACCAGATCCATGGTGATCTTGATGTTCCGGTAGTGCGCCTCGGCGATCAGCTCGTCCATCGCGGCGAGGCCGCCGAAGAGCGGGTCGATGTCGCGGGGATCGGCGACGTCGTAGCCGCCGTCGGCCATCGGCGACGTCATCACCGGACACACCCACAGTGCGTCGATGCCGAGCAGCTCGAGATAGCCGAGCTTGTCGCGGACGCCCCCGAGATCGCCGACTCCGTCGCCGTCGGAATCCGCGAAGGATCTGGGATAAACCTGGTAGAACACGGCCGACCGCCACCATGGTTGCGTGGTGCGATCCGCCGGAACCAGCACGGCGGGTGTATCAGTCACAGACGTAATAGTGCCAAAGTTTTGCGGCAAAAACCTTTAGGCGGAGCACCGATCTCAACTTTGGGCAAACCGCCAGCGTCCGCCGGGACGCGCCGAAAACCCTCGGCCCGTCTCGGTTCTCGACCCAAACGCCCTCACCAGGGGGCGTTCATCAGCGAATTCGCCGCCATCTCCAGGTAGTCCAGCAGAGCCTTGCGATGTTCGTCATCGAGTAGCTCCGGCTCGATCTCCGCCACGGCGATTCGCATGCAACGCAACCACGCGTCGCGCTCGATCGGGCCGATGACGAACGGGTTGTGCCGCATCCGCAGCCGCGGGTGGCCGCGCTCCTCGCCATAGGTGCGCGGGCCGCCCCAGTACTGCTCCAGGAACATGCGCAGCCTGCGCTCGGCCGGGCCCAGATCTTCCTCGGGATAGAGCGGGCGTAGCACCTCGTCGGTCGCCACCTCGCGATAGAACGCCGCGACGATCCGCCGGAACGTGTCCGCCCCGCCGACCGCGTCGTAGAACGACGCGGGCGTCTGTTCCGCCGATGCCGCTGCTGTCTGCTCGCCCGAAGTCATAGACCCTCTCGATTCGCTGGATGCGCCGACGTCCATTGTGCCCGTGCCCGGCATCGACAGCCCACACCGCGGTTTTCCGGGGCCGCAAATCGCAGACCGGCGGCGCTTCAGCCACAGTTAACCGGACATTGTTGAAAATCACCGTGCAATAGCCGTCGTTCCATGGTCAACTGGGTGGCAATCTCTGCCGAGCTAACAGCATGATCCTGCCAATCATGAAATTGAGGTCCAGATGAAGCAGCGGCACAGCGCCAGATCACACGAGGCGCGGACACACCGACAACTCCAGCCCGCCGACGTCCACAATCGTGGCTCGGGGGCTACTCCGCTGCATATCTTGTCCGATCATTATCCGGGCGCGCATCACGGTCATGCCGATCATGCGCACCGCTCAGCATCGCCGCCCAGTGAGACTCCGAGCTGGTTGAAGCGCCGGGTGCTGCTCCTGAACGCCACCTACGAGCCGCTCACCGCCCTGTCCGCGCGCCGCGCGATCGTCCTGCTCATCTGCGACAAAGCCGACACCGTCCACGGTGACGCCGAAGGCCCGGTCATCCATTCCGCCGAAGCCGCCGTGGCCATCCCCTCCGTCATCCGCCTGCGCACCTACGTGCACGTCCCCTATCGGGCCCGCGTCCCGATGACCCGCGCCGCCCTCATGCACCGCGACCGCTACCGCTGCGGCTACTGCGGCGGCAAGGCGGAAACCATCGACCACGTCATCCCGCGCAGCCGCGGCGGCGAACACTCCTGGGAGAACTGCGTCGCCAGCTGCGCGCCGTGCAACCACCGCAAGGCGGACAAGATGCTGAGCGAACTGGGCTGGACCCTGCGCTCGCCGCTGGTCTCGCCGAAGGGCCCGCACTGGCGGCTGCTGTCCACGACGGCCGACCTGGACCCGGTGTGGTTGCAGTACCTCGGCGAAGGGGCCGCCTGACCCTCGCTCAGGTGTACTCGATCACGAACGTCGCCCACGTCCCCGGCTCCAGCGCCTCGAACACGTGCGGAAGATCGCCGGGATAGGAGATGTAGTCGCCAGGGCCCAGTTCGGCGGGTTCGTCGATCAGGCCGACCTTAGCGCGCCCGCTGGCTAGCAGGACGTGCTCGAAGACCCCGGGGATGTGCGGCTCGGACAGCCGGGCCTGGCCCGGTTCGGCGGTGATCCGGAACAGGTCGCGGCGCGAGTTCGGCGGGCTGGCGGCCAGCAGGGTCGCGCGGTAGTCCGATTCCGCCGCGGCGACGACCGGGCCTTCCCCCGCGCGGATCAGCCGGACCGCCGGGCGCGGCGGCTCGAGCAGGCCGGAGAACGGCATGTCCAGCGCGACGCACAGGGCCCAGAGCGTTTCCAGGCTCGGGTTGCCGGTGCCCGATTCCAATTGGGACAGGGTCGATTTCGCGATGCCCGCACGGTGCGCCACCTCGGTGAGCGAGAGGCCGGCCCTGGTGCGTTCCCGGCGCAGGGCAGCCGCGATCACCGCCTGGGGCGTGCCCGTCGTCGAGTCCTGCTGTGCCACTTGTCCTCCCATTGTGTGGTTGACCACCCAACAGAAAACCATATTGACGGATCGGGCCGTCGTGTTCACTATAAGCTACATGCGTTCGATATGGCGAACACTCGGACGGGACACCTTCTCCGGGATCGTGGCGGTGTGCCTGGCGGTCTTCGTGATCGGGGTGTCCTACGGCGCGACCGCGGTCACCACCGGCCTGCCGGCCTGGTTACCGATCGTGCTCGGCTTCGTGGTGCTCGCCGGGGGCGCGGAGTTTCTGTTCATCGGGATCATCGCGTCCGGCGGCAGTCCGATCGCGGCGCTGCTGGCCGGATTGGTGGTGAATGCCCGGCATCTGCCGTACGGGTTGTCGGTGCCGGAGGTGGTCGGGAGCGGGTGGCGGCGGTTGCTCGGCGTGCATCTGATGAACGACGAGTCGGTGGCGATGGCGCTGGCGCAGTCGTCGGTGGAGCGCAAGCGAGCCGCCTACTGGGCGTGCGGGTTCGGCGTTCTGCTGGCCTGGCCCGGCGGTGCGGTGCTCGGGGTGCTGATCGGGACCTTCGCGCCGGATACCGCGGCGTTCGGGTTGGACGCGGTGTTCCCGGCGGTATTGCTCGCGTTGATCATCCCGGCGTTGCGGGAGCTGGCGACGCTGCGCGCGGCTGTGGTCGGCGCGGTCGTGGCGGTCACCGGCGCGCCGTTCTTGCCGGCGGGAATGCCGGTGCTGGTTGCGCTTTCCGGATTGCTCTTCATCGGGCGGGAACGCGAAACGACGGAAGCATCGGAACCCACTGTGCCGGTGGCAGTTACGAACCGTGAGCTGAATACCGTCGAAGCAGGTGCCGAATGATATTGGCCGCGAGCATGATCGCACTCGCCCTGGGAACCTACGCGTTGCGCTGGTCCGGTCCGGCGCTGCGCGACCGTATTCGCTTCCCGGCCCGCACCATTCGGCTACTGGAGGTCGGCGCCGTCGTGCTGATCGCCGCGCTGGTCGCGGTGACCACCCTGCCCACCGCCACCGGCGAATTCGGATTCGCCCTCCCCGCAGGCGTTCTCGTCGCCGGCATCCTGGCCTGGCGCAAACAACCCATCCTCGTGGTCATCCTCGCCGCCGCCGCAACCACCGCCCTACTCCGCCTGCTCGGCCTCCACTAGCCCGAATCGGCGGCAGCGTCAGCTCGGGGAGAGCGAGATGCCGCCGCCCAGCCGGCGGGCGACCGAGCCGTAGCGGGCGTCGATGCGGAGCCAGGTTTTGGTGGCGCGGACGCGGACGATCTCGGTGGGCAGGATGCGGCGGGAGTCCGCCTTGTCCCCCGAGTGCGGGATGAAATCCATTGCGGTGAGCGCGAAGACGACGCGCATCGGAACCTGCACCTCGGTGTCGGCGCCGGAGACGGTGAGCACCGTCTGGTCGAGCAGGGACGCGGGCGGGCCGTGGCTGCTGCCGTGTTCCTTGGCCAACTGCGCGCCCTGCTCGGCGAGTTCGACCAGGGTGCGGGCCGGCACGTCGTCGATGTGCGCGAAACCGTCCACCGGCGGCAGCGCGCCCCGCCACGCGGAATCCATCGAATAGCCGAGATCGATGGGCAGACCGGAGCCGAGCCCGGCCAGCACCATGTCGGCGCCGACGGTGACGTCGTCGACGCCGAGCTCACCGACGATGGTGCGGACCGCGAGCGCCTCGAAACCCGTTGCCACCCAGGCGGAGACGTACTGCTGCCCGCGGCGGCGGAGACGTACCACCGCCGCGGGGTCCAGCCGCACGGCCCGAGTCAGGAACGTCGCGAGGTTCTCTCGCTCCGCCGGATCGGACACGTGCAGGACACGTTGTTCTGTCGTCACGGCCGTGCTGCCGTTCTCGACCGGCTGCTGTCGATGCGGATCAGTCCAGCCACTCGGCGAGATAGTCGCGTTCGGCGTCGGTGAGCCGGCGCAACCGCTGCGCACTCATGTCGAACGCGGCGATCTGGGTGGAGGCGATCACCGCGGCGGGCGAGTCCGGCGCCGCACCCGCGGCCCGCACCTCGTAGCCGATGGTGAAATCGACCGCCCGCAGCTGCTGGATCCACATCGCGATGTCGAGCGGTGTGTCCTCGTGCCGGAGCTGACCGCGGTAACGCACCCGCAGGTCGGCCAGCACGCAGCCGGTGCCGAGCGCGGCGGTCGGCCGGCCCGGTTCCAGCAGCCACGGGATGCGCGCCTCTTCCAGCAGGGTCACCATGCGGGCATGGTTCACATGCTGGAAAGCATCCATGTCCGACCATCTGACCTCTACCTGGGTGTGAAAACGCTTGGGCAGCACGACCTTGCTGCCCGTGGCGTCCGCCACAGCCGGCGCCTTCCCGTTACCGTTCAACGCACTCGTCAACGTGGTACCTCCGATTGGGCGCCCACCCCGCTCACCATGCTTCGCACCTGCCGCGCGGCCACCGACAGCGTGGCGAGATCGTGGGTACCGGATTCGAACAACTCCGACAGCGCGGCTCGGGCACGCCCGAGCCGGGACTGGTTCTTCGACTCCCAGTATGCAATCTTCTCGTCCGCGCTTTCCTCCGGGTCACCGGCGGAGAGCACATCGAGGGTCAGCGAGCGCAGCGACGAGTACATGTCGTCGCGCAGCGCGAGCCGGGCCAGCGAATGCCAGCGGTCCCCTCGTTCGAGGTGGCTGACCGCCTGGAGCAGCCAGTCGATCTTGAGGTGCTCGTTGAGCGCGTAGTACAGCGCGCCCACCTCGTCGCCGTCGCGATCGGTGATGTCGGCGATGTCCACGATGTCGAGCAGCGGGAACAGGTTGAGCAGGCCGAATACCTCGGTGGCCAGGTCGGTCGGCGCACCGCGGGCGATGAGCTCGGCCGACTGATCGGTGAGCGTCGCGACGTGATGTCCGCGCAGCCAGCCCGGCACCTTCGGCGCCAGCGCCTGCACGTCCTGGCAGTACCGGTTGATCTCCGCGCCGACCGCGATCGGCTGCGGCCGGTTGCTCAGGAACCAGCGCGAGGCCCGGTCCAGGGTCCGCTTGGTTTCCAGTTCCAGCAGGTCGCGCACCGAGGTGGCGGCGTCGGCCGCGCGGATGCGCGCCCACATCTCCGGCAGGCCGAAGATCTCGGTGGCCGCCGCGAACGCGCGCACCGAATCGGTGGGCGTCGCGCCGGTCTCCTCGCTCAACCGGTGGGCGTAGGTGATGCCGCCGTAGTCGACCATCTCGTTCACGATCATCGTGGTGAGGATCTCCCGGCGCAGCCGGTGCTTCTTGATCGCGGCGCCGAACCGCTCGCGCAGCGGCGTCGGGAAGTAGTCGGGCAGCCGGGTGACGAAGAACGGGCTGTCCGGCAGATCCGTGTCGAGCAGGTCGGCCTTGAGCGCGAGCTTCACGTGCGCCATCAGGTTGGCCAGTTCCGGGGAACTCAGGCCGGCGCCCTCGTCGAGCATGCGCTGCAACTGCGCGTCCGAGGGCAGCGCCTCCAGCTCCCGGTCGAGGCCGCGGCGCGCCTCCAGATCATCGATGAGCCGCATGTGCACGTTCAGCATCTGCGGTGCGTCGGTGCGGGACATGCCCATCAGGAAATTCTGCGCCACATTGTCTTCCAGCACCATCTGCGCGACCTCGTCGGTCATCGAGGCGAGCAGCGGGTTGCGCTCCGGCTCGGGCAGCTGGCCCGCGCTGACCACGCCGTCGAGCAGCACCTTGATGTTGACCTCGTGGTCGGAGCAGTCCACACCCGCCGAGTTGTCCAGTGCGTCGGTGTTCATCTTGCCGCCGTTGCGGCAGAACTCGATCCGGCCGAGCGCCGTCGCGCCCAGGTTGCCGCCCTCGCCGATCACCTTGACCCGCAACTGGTTTCCATTGACGCGGACCGGGTCGTTGGACTTGTCGCCCACCTCGCCGTTCACCTCGGTGCTGGCCTTGATGTAGGTGCCGATGCCGCCGTTCCACAGCAGCTGCGCGGGCGCGAGCAGGATCGCGCGCACCAGCTCCGGCGGGGACAGCGATTCGACGTCGTCGGCCAGGCCCAACGCCTTTCGGGCCTCGGGGCTGATCGGGACCGACTTGACCGTGCGGTCGTACACGCCGCCGCCCTTGCTGATCAGCGAGGCGTCGTAGTCCGCCCAGGACGAGCGGGGCAGCGCGAACATCCGCTGCCGCTCGGCGTAGGAGGCCGCGGTGTCCGGGTTCGGATCCAGGAAGATGTGCCGGTGGTCGAACGCCGCGAGCAGGCGGATGTGCTCGGACAGCAGCATGCCGTTGCCGAACACGTCACCGCTCATGTCGCCGATGCCGACGACGGTGAAGTCCTGGGTCTGGGTGTCGATGTCCATTTCCTGGAAGTGCCGCTTGACGCTCTCCCAGGCGCCCTTGGCGGTGATGCCCATCGCCTTGTGGTCGTAGCCGGCCGAGCCGCCGGAGGCGAACGCGTCGCCGAGCCAGAAGCCGTAGCGCTTGGCCACATCATTGGCGATATCGGAGAACGTCGCGGTGCCCTTGTCGGCGGCGACCACCAGGTAGGTGTCGTCGCCGTCGCGGCGCACCACCCGGGCGGGCGGCAGCACCTTGCCGGTCGCGCGATCCACGTTGTCGGTGACGTCGAGCAGGCCGGAGATGAAGGTGCGGTAGCAGCTGATGCCCTCGGCGCCGAGCGCCTGCCGATCCGCGACCGGATCGCCGGTGGCGGCGGGTGGCTGCTTCACCACGAAGCCGCCCTTGGCGCCGACCGGGACGATCACCGCGTTCTTCACGGCCTGGGCCTTGACCAGGCCGAGCACCTCGGTGCGGAAGTCCTCCAGACGGTCGGACCAGCGCAACCCGCCGCGGGCCACCGGACCGAACCGCAGGTGCACGCCCTCCACCCGCGGCGAGTACACGAAGATCTCGAATTGCGGCCGCGGCTTGGGCAATTCGCTGATCTCGCGCGGCTCGACCTTCACCGACACGTAGTCGCGGGACATGCCCTCGGCGTCGGTGACGTAGTAGTTGGTGCGCAGCGTGGCCCGGATCAGGTTGAGGATGGCGCGCAGGATGCGGTCGGCGTCCAGGCTGACCACGTCGTCGATGCGGCCCCGGACCTGGACCTCGAGCTCGGCGGCATGCTCGGCCGAGACGGTGTCCGGGTCGAAGCGGGCCCCGAACAGGTCGACGAACAACCGCGCCACGTCCGGATAGGTGAGCAGCACCCGGGAGATATTGGCCTGGCTGTACGGGAAACCGGCCTGCTGCAGGTACTTCGCGTAGGTGCGCAGGATGGAGACCGCGCGCCACGGCAGCCGCGCGCGCAGCACCAGTTCGTTGAGCCCGTCGGCTTCGGCGCGACCGTACCAGGCCGCCTCGAAGGCCTCGGTGAACCGCTCACGCAGGCCGCGAACCTCGGCCTCCAGCACGGCCGCCCGGGTGGACGACTCCAGCAGTTCCGCGTCCAGGTCCCGGTCGAGCGCGCTGCGCAGCAGCTCCGGACGAGCCAGCAGGCCGAAGTCGTAGATCCAGCGTTCGCCACCGGTGCTCGGGTCGCCGCCGGGCTGCGGCTCCAATTGCAGCTGGTACGGCCGCTCGTCGACCACCTCGACGCCGAGGCTCTGCAGCACCGGCAGCACCTGGCTCAGCGAGATGCCGGGGCCGGCGACGTAGAGCGAGAATCGCCAGGAACCGGGGTCGGACGCCACATTGCGGTAGAGGTACTGATCGATGCCGCCCTCGCGCAGCCGCTCCAGGCGGACGATGTCGGCGAGCGCGCGGCCTGCCTCGAAGTCCTCCTTGTAGGCGTCCGGGAAGGCCGCGGAGTAACGCTGCACCACCGCGGGGTCGAGCATGGTCGAGGTGCTGACCTCGTCGTTGAGCAGATCCTCCCAGGTCCGGCTGGCCTCGCCGAGCAGCCCCTGGATACGCAGCCGGTTGGCCTCGGAGGTGTCCGCGGCCGGGGCCGCGTAGCGCGGGGCGCCGTGCTCGGCCTCGGGCATGCGGACGGTGAAATACACACTGGCCAAGTCGCTTTCGCCGACCCGGGCCGAGTAGTCGATGGAGACGCCGCCGAGCTCGCGGACCAGGATGTCCTGCATCTCCAGCCGCACCCTGGTGGTGTAGCGGTCCCGCGGCAGGTAGACCATGCAGGCGACGAACCGGCCGTAGCCGTCCGCGCGCAGGAACAGCCGGACCTGCCTGCGCAGGCCGATGTTCAGCACCGCCAGAGCGGTGCGGCGCATCGTCTCCGCGTCGGAGGAGAACAGCTCGGTGCGCGGGAAGGACTGGATGACCTCGAGCATCGCCTGCCCGGAGAACGACTCCAGGTCGAACCCGCTCTCCTCGATCACCGAGCGCACCCGGCGCTCGATCACCGGGATGTCCAGCACGTTCTCGTGCACCGCGGTCACCGTGAAGACGCCGATGAACAGGTGCTCGCCGACGATGGTTCCGGACTCGTCGAAGTCGGCGACGCCGATGAAGTACGGGTACACCGAGCGGTGCACGGTGGCGGGCACCAGGCCCTGGGTGAGCATCAGCAGCGGGCGATCGGCGGCGTTGATCGGCACCCGGAAGTCGGTGCCGACGTCGGGCCGGAGCACGCCCAGGCAGGTGCCGGGCATCGGGTTGGACGACGACTCCTGGCCCGGCTCGGCGCTCAGCTGATAGCGGGCATAGCCGAGCACGGTGAAGTTACCGCTGGCCAGCCAGCGCAGCAGATTCGCGGTGTCCACCAGGTCGGTGTCCGGGAACGGCGCGGTGCCCGACTTCGCGGCCAGCTCCAGGTCGTCGGCCAGCTTGCTCTGCACGTCCTTGATCGACTCGGTGTCGCCGATGACCTGGCGCACGTCGGCGACCACGTTCGGCATGCCGGATTCGATCTTGGCCAGCAGCGCCCGGCTGGTCGCCGGGTGCAGTTGCAGGTGCATCCAGGACTCACGCAATGCGCCCGCGCCGTTGGCGCCGTCCACCTCATGCGGGCCCGCGTGTTGCAGTAGGCCGTCCGCATCGCGTTCGACCTCGAAGATCGGGTGGATCACCTCGCTCACGCTGACGCCGAGCCGGCTCAGCGACGAGGTGATCGACTCGACAAGTAGGGGCATGTCATCGGTGACGAGTTGTACCGCCGCGCCGAGGCCGGAGCCGTCGTCGGGGTGGTACACCCGGACCAATGCCCGGCCCGCCGGGCGGTGCATGGCCAACTCCATGTGCCGCCGGAAGATTTGAGTGATGCCGGTGATCGCGCAGTCCACATCGCCAGCGTCGACGTGGCGGAAATACGCCTCTTCGAGAGTCGCGAGTTCGCCGCGCAGTACCTGCGGCAGACTCGCGGCCCACGCCGCACCGGACAATTCGGACGAGACCGTCATTTTTTCGCCAACTCCTCGGATTCGGTTCCGTAACAAAGCGACGCCGGTCCGAGAGTAGCTGTGCGTGGAAGACGAGGGGGTGAAATCCCTTCCAATCCTGGGGTGTTCACCATCACGGCCGTGTTCGCCACGCGATTGCCCAGCTCGGATGAATGATCTCGGCACAGCATCGTTCGGACGCACGAACGTCAGGTGTGCGCGACAGGGTCTTTCTGCGGCGGCAGCGGGGCCGAAGCACCTCGGTTCAGCTCGGCTACCAGGTCGACGGTGGGGGCCGCCGATTGCTCGAACTGTGCCTGCGCATTCACGTGTCCCACACTAGCGAGGCGAAGAGCGTCTGTGGGGCGCAGGTGTACGGCCGTTGTGCCGGATACAAGACATAACGGGCGTCCGGTATTTTCGGCACCGGTCGGGATCGAGTCGTGCGGTCGTGCGCGACGGCACGACTCGATCCGGAACCTGGTCAGTCGCGGGTCAGCCTGCGGTGCGTAACCCGGTGCGGGCGGGCGGCTTCCGGGCCGAGGCGCTCGATCTTGTTGGCCTCGTAGGCCTCGAAGTTGCCCTCGAACCAGAACCACTTGGCGTCGTTGTCGGAATCGCCCTCCCACGCCAGGATGTGCGTGCAGGTGCGGTCCAGGAACCAGCGATCGTGGGAGATGACCACGGCACAGCCGGGGAACTGTTCGAGCGCGTTCTCCAGCGAACCGAGGGTCTCCACGTCGAGGTCGTTGGTCGGCTCGTCGAGCAGGATCAGGTTGCCGCCCTGCTTGAGCGTGAGCGCCAGGTTCAACCGGTTGCGCTCACCACCGGAGAGCACGCCGGCCGGCTTCTGCTGATCCGGACCCTTGAAGCCGAACGCGCTGACGTAGGCGCGCGACGGCATTTCCTGGTTGCCGACCTGGATGAAGTCGAGTCCCTCGGACACGACCTGCCAGACGTTCTTCTTCGGGTCGATGCCGGCCCGGTTCTGGTCGACGTAGCTCAGCTTGACCGTCTCGCCGATCTTGACCTCGCCGCTGTCCGGCGCCTCCAGTCCGACGATGGTCTTGAACAGCGTGGTCTTACCGACACCGTTCGGGCCGATGACGCCGACGATGCCGTTGCGCGGCAACGTGAACGACAGATCCTTGATCAGCTGGCGGTCGCCGAAGCCCTTGTCCAGGTGCGAGACCTCGACCACCACGTTGCCCAGGCGCGGGCCCGCCGGAATCTGGATCTCCTCGAAATCCAACTTCCTGTGCTTGTCGGCCTCGGCCGCCATCTCCTCGTACCGGCCGAGACGGGCCTTGTTCTTGGCCTGACGAGCCTTCGCGCCGGAGCGCACCCAGGCGAGCTCGTCCTTGAGCCGCTTCTGCAGCTTCTGGTCCTTCTTGCCCTGGACCTCGAGCCGCTGCGCCTTCTTCTCCAGGTAGGTGGAGTAGTTGCCCTCGTAGGGGTAGGCGCGGCCGCGGTCGAGTTCGAGGATCCACTCGGCGACGTTGTCCAGGAAGTACCGGTCGTGGGTGACGGCGAGTACGGCGCCCGGGTACGCGGCCAGGTGCTGTTCGAGCCAGAGCACGCTCTCGGCGTCGAGGTGGTTGGTCGGTTCGTCGAGCAGCAGCAGGTCGGGCTTGCTCAGCAGCAGCTTGCACAGCGCGACGCGGCGGCGCTCACCACCGGAGAGGTTGGTGACCGGCTCATCCGGCGGCGGGCAGCGCAGCGCGTCCATCGCCTGTTCCAGCTGAGAGTCGACGTCCCAGGCGTCGGCGTGGTCCAGGTACTCCTGCAACTTGCCCATCTCGTCCATGAGCTCGTCGGAGTAGTCGGTGGCCATCAGCTCGGCGATCTCGTTGAAGCGGTCCAGCTTCACCTTGACCTCGCCGAGGCCCTCCTCGACATTGCCGCGGACCGTCTTCTCCTCGTTCAGCGCGGGCTCCTGCATGAGGATGCCGACCGTCGCGCCGGTGGCGAGGAACGCCTCGCCGTTGTTCGGCTGGTCCAGTCCCGCCATGATCTTCAGGACGCTGGATTTACCCGCGCCGTTCGGGCCGACGACACCGATCTTGGCGCCGGGAAGGAAGTTCAGGAAGACATCGTCGAGCACGACTTTGTCGCCATGGGCCTTGCGAACCTTCTTCATCGTGTAAATGAACTCAGCCATAGAGAGGAAGCCTATCGGTGTCGGAAACGGTAAGGAGAACCGGCGGATGCCCCGCGCAGCGCGCGGCCGGAAGTCCGCCGTACTGGGTCAGGCGTCGGCGGGCTCGGGGTGGGTCGTTCGGGGTGGCGCCGTAGAGGCGGCTGCGACATTCTCCCCCAGCTCGTCGCCTGCCGGTACCTCGACATCAGCGCCGAAGCGGTCTCCAGTATTCCGCATCTGCGACCACCTGGTCACCTGCGCGGTGCACCGGCCGAGATCCGGGCCGACGGCGCTGGCCCGCATCTCCAGGTCACGCCGTTCTATCCCGTCCCGGCCACGGAATTCGTGCGAGCGCAGCTGACCGTACGCGATGACCGGATCGCCGCGCCGCAGCGAGGCCTCGACCCCGGCCACCAGTCTGCGCCAGCAGTTGACGGTGAGGAACAGGGTGCCGTTGTCCACCCACTCCCCCGTGCTGTGGTCCAATCGGCGCGAATTGCTCGCCATCCGAAAACTCAGCAGCTGCTCGCCGTTCGGCAGTTCCCGCCTGATCGGATTGTTGACGACATTGCCGATCACGGTCGCGTGCGCCTCGTACATGTTTACGCCCCTTCGCATTCGGCCCGTGGCGGGTGCCCGGGAACTTCCGCTCGTCCGGAAGGACCCCTCCAGCCTCATCGATGCGCGGGGCGATCGGTCGCCTCGATCCGCGAATGTGGACAACTTTTCCGAATGTGGATATCCGGCGCTTCTTTCCTGCCACCGGCGGGGGCGCTGGGCGAAAGTGGTTACAGCACCGAAAGATCGGTGTTGGCGCCGCAGAGAACGATCACCGGGCGCTCGTCCGGCGCGGGGACGTAGACGCCGCTCTGCACCGCCGCCAGCGCGGCCGCACCGGCGAACTCCACCACGATGCGGAACTCGCGCCACAGATAGTCCCTGGCCGTCGCGATCGCGTCGTCGGTGACCAGCAGCGAACGCACCTGATAGCGGCGCGCGATGTCCATGGCGATATCACCGATCCTGGTGGCGCCCAGGGATTCCGCCGCGATGCTCGACACCGCGACCTCGACCGGCCGGTTCGCCGACAGCGCCGCGTGCAGCGTGGGAATGCCCTCCGGCTCGACCCCGATCACCTGCTGGCGCCTGCCGATCGCCGCCGCGATTCCCGCGACCAGCCCGCCGCCGCCGACCGCCGCCAGCACCGGCGGCCGCCCCCGCACCTGCTCCTCGATCTCCAGCCCGACCACACCCGCGCCCGCGACGATGGCGGGCAGGTCGTAGGCGTGCAGCTGCACCGCCTTCCGCTCGGCGGCGAGTTCGTTCGCGTGGCCGAGGGCCTCCGCGTAAGTCGTTCCGTGCCAGAGCACCTCGGCGCCGTGCGACCACATAGCCGCCACCTTGGTGTGCGGCGCCGACTCGGGAACCACCACGGTGCAGGACTTTCCGAGATGCGCGGCGGCCAGCGCGGCGGCGATCCCCGCGTTGCCGCCCGAGGCGATGACCACCTCGGTGCCCGCCGGCGACTCGAGCAGCGCGTTGAAGCTCCCCCGAACCTTGAAAGTGCCGCCGTACTGCAGGTATTCGAGTTTCATCGTGACCGGCACCGGACCGTTCGGCCCGGCGACGGAGGTATGGAAGACCGGCGTCTTGCGGATCCGGCCGGCCAGCCGCCTACGCGCGGCTCGTACGTCGGATCGGTAGATCCGATCGACCGGTCTGTGTTCGGAGAAAACTACGGACCGCTCGTTCACAACCACACCTTGACCAACTCGACTCCACCATGACCTGAGACCTCATGCCCAAAGGCATTGCGCCGACCGACCGCTCACGACGCGCTGTGCCCTTGGTTCACTCGCTGCCGCTCGCTCACTTACTTGTGTACCCCTCGGTCACGTTTTGCCAGCTCCGCGAACATCGCGTTGTGCGCGGAGAGGGCGGCGTCGTGGTCGCGGTCGGCGGCCCGATCGGTGCGTTGCGCCAGCCGCCGATCGCTGCGCGACCATTGGATGAGCAGTGCCAGCATCACGACGACCAGCGGCACCTCACCGCTCGCCCAGGCCAGGCTACCGCCGGTGCGCTGATCGCCGAGCAGGTCGCCGTTCCAGCCCAGACCGAGGCCACGATAGAACCAGCCGCCGAGCACGGTATTCATGCTCATCAGCGCGATGCCGAAGAAGGCGTGGAACGGCAGCGAGCCGAACACCATGCCGAGCTTGGTCAGCGGTTCCACCCGGCGCGGCTTGGGATCGATGCCGATCACGACCCAGTAGAACAGGTAGCCGCTGAGCAGGAAGTGCACGTTCATCATCAGGTGCGCGGCGTGCGAGTCCGCGTAGGTGTCGAAGATCCCGCCCAGGTACAGCGCGTAGAACCCGCCCACGAAGATGACCGACGCCACGATCGGATGGGTCAGGAAGCGTGACACCGGATTGTGCACGGCGGCCAGGATCCACTCCCGCGGTCCCGGCGCACCCGCACGTCCGGCGGGCGGCAGCGCGCGCAACGCCAGCGTCACCGCGCCGCCGAGCGCGAACAGGATCGGGGCCAGCATGGACAACGCCATGTGCGCGCCCATGTGCACGCTGAACATGGCCGGCGCGTACCGCCCGACGCCGGACGAAGTGGCGATCAGCAACACCACGCAGCCGGACAGCCAGGCGATGGTCCGCCCGATCGGCCACGCGTCGCCGCGCGCCCGGAGCCTGCGCACGCCCAGCAGATACACCACCGCGAGCACGATCGCCAAGGTGCCGAAGATCAGGTCGAACCGCCAGTCGAACAGCAGCCGTGCGACATTCGGCGGCCCGGCCAGGTTGTAGCCGAGTTCGACCTCGGCCGGCGTCGGAATGCTGGTCGGCGGGGGCGGCGGGGTCCGGCCGAGGCCGACCGCGAGCCCCATGGTCGCCGCGAAGACCAGCACCTCGGCCCCGGCGAAGCGGACCAGCGCGCCGCGATCGCGCGGGTTCGCCGCGAGCGCGGGCAGTGCGGCGCGCCGCTGCGCGAAACCGATCAGGCCGAGAACCACCAGCGCCGCGGCCTTGGCCAGCACCAGCCGGCCGTAGGTCGTGGTGAACAGGTCGTCCCACGGCACCCGGATCCACGAGTTGATCACGCCGCTCACCCCGATGGTGACGAACGCGATGCTCGCGGTGAGCGAGAACCGCCGCGCGGCGAGGTCGGTGTGCGCGCCGCCGCGGCGTGCGTGCGCCAGCAGCGCGAACAGGCCGCCGACCCACACCGCGGCCGAAACCAGGTGCAGGATCAGGCTGTTGGTGGCCAGGTCGTGCGCGCCGCCGGAGGACGAGTGCCCAGTCAGCGCCAGCGGCATCATGGTCACGATGGACGCGGCGAACAGCACCGGGGTCCAGCCCCAGCGCAGCGCGATCCGGGCGCCGACCGCGACGATCAGCGCGAACAGCACCGTGGTGCGCCAGGCGCCGGCCAGCTCGATCTGATCGATGGCGCGCCAGAGCGCCTCCGGGCGCAGCGTGTCGCGCACCGGCTGCCCGGTCGTGTCGGACACCGTCAGCGGAATCAGCAGCGCCGCACAGCCCGCCCAGATCAGCGCGAAATTGGAGGCGCGGCGCACCGCGCGATATCCGCCGACGTCGAGCAGCCCGTTCGCCTGCGGCGGCACCAGGAACGCGGCGAACAGCAGCGAACCGACCGTCAGCGCCGCCGACAGATCCGCGAGCGCGCGCACCGCGGGCAGGCCGTAAGTGGTCAACGCGCCGGGATCCGGAATGCCGAGCAGGCTCAGCGCCTGCGCCGCGGACAGGCCGACCACCAGCGCCGCGACCACCGCCGCGATCGCACCGGTGAGCGCGATCACTACCGCGTATGTCGCCGCCGAGCGAGTGACCTCCAGATCGGATGAAGCGGACGGGTCCTGCGCTGACGACATACGACTGAGCGTAGTTCGATTGTTATCGCGTGGCCGCGCCGGGTTTGGGCCGATAGGGTGGTCCCAGATCACGGAGGTGCAATGTCGATCGTTTCGATCGTGTTGATTGCCTTGGTGGCGTTGTTCTTCGCTGCCATGGGTGTTTACGGGCTACTGCGGCCCAGCCAACTCGCCGACCCACTCGGGCTGCTCGCCGACCGCGCGGACGCACGCGCCGAGGTGCGAGCCGTCTACGGCGGATTCGGCGTCGCGATCGCGGTGATCCTCGGGTTGGCCGCCGCCGATGTCGGCGACCTGAGATTCGGGGCCTGTGTGACGGTCGCCGCAGCGCTCGGCGGCATGGCCGTCGGCCGCGTCTGGTCGGGTTTCGTCGAAAGCCCGTCCGCGTTCTTCCCCGTTTGGTTCTACCTGGTGCTCGAGGTGATCATGGCCTCAATGCTCGTACTCGCGGTCACGGTAGACCCCTAGCCATCTGGTCGGTCGCTATAATTGGCGCGCTGGACAGCACGACCAATGTCGGCCAAGGTGGAACCCACTGCCTCCGTAGCTCAGTTGGATAGAGCAAGGGCCTTCTAATCCCTAGGTCGCAGGTTCGATTCCTGCCGGGGGCGCTCTATAGATGGGAACATGGTTCCCATCTACGCGCCGGATCGCGTCGCCACCCAACCGGGTGGCGGCGTTCGCGGTCCCTATGGCCGTGGTCGCGATGTCGGTGGCCAGACGCAACGTATGACCGGTGAGCGTCACCCGGTATTTGGCGCAGTGGTGGATCTTGTTGTACCGAACCTCCAGTCGGAACGCCTCGAACAGCTGGCGAGCCAGTTCGTACGGCAAAGCTTCGATGTCTACGTACCCAATCGGAAGCGCGTCAATCAGATTCACGTTCGGTATCTCGACCACCTCCGCGTCCACGGCAGCCAGGTTGCCGCGGAGCTCGGCACGTTCGTCATTGAGTTCAGCCCGGCGCTGGTTGATGTCGGCGGCGAAGTCCGGATCAGGGTCATCGAGTAGCTCGAGATTGCGGACCAGCCGCTTCATCCTGGCCTCGACATCGGCAATCTGCACCCGCAGCGCTGAGCGCCTCTGCTGGCGTTCGTCTTCGGCGTGACTATCCAAACGATGTTGTCGAAGATGTTCCGTACCGAATCAGGAGGCACAATCATCAGCAAGTCTTCGTCATAGTCCAGGCTGGCTAGACTGCCGATCTTGCTTCTAAACGTATCGACCTGGGCCGCAGAACATTTGGTCAACGCGTACACATCGGGGCTGACCAATACCTGAACCTGACTGACAGCCGCCAATGACTCGTTGGTGCCGAGACTGCCGTTATCTGGCGCCGCCGAGCGTTCGATCGCTGTCGGAGCCGGACAGCGGGGTCGGCGGCTCGAGCGACATCCTGTCCGATACTCGCCTCCACTGACATCTGCGTGTCGCCTGGTCCCTTCACGACGAGCCTCTCGATTCGGCGGATGAGGCCGTCGAGGGGAACGCGGAAAAGCCAGACGATTCCGCCCGCCAGGACGAGCCATTTCAGGGCGTTGACGTACTCCAAGAACATCTCGGGCGCACTCACCTCGCGATCGTAGGCAGCGCGGAGTCGCGCAACGGTTTGACTGGCCGCAGTTGAGCCAAAGGTTATCCCTGTTCGTCGCTGCGCACTGTGCCGATCACCGCACCCCGGAATCCTGCTGGCCGGGACGGGCTCATCAGGACGAATCCCGCCGAGGACCGAATCGATACGCCAATCGGCAGCTGTCACAGCGCAAAGTCAGCTTCGAGCACCTGCCACCAAGAAAATGCTGGTCGGTACTGTTCCCATCTATATGATGCCCCGCCGAGGAGGCGGGTCTCCGGCCGCACGACGAATCCTGTTGGCGCTCAACATATTAAAAGTACACGGAACGCCACTCACAGCCACCACAGGGTAATACGCGACGAAAACGTCTGCACGGTCCGCCGAGCCCAGCTGAACGGGGAGAAGTACATAACCGCCAAACTGGACGGAAGTTTGCGGCATCGGCGCGCATTGGGAAGCCTGGTCGACCAACGGATTTGGACGACAGAGCCAGTCTCAAACGGTGGCGCGGTCGGCATGGGATTTGTCGCTCACAGGCAACAGAAACATCGTTCGTAAAAGATCAACTCTCGCAGGTAAATGACCGATCGCCACCCCACCTATCGTGGATCGTCGTCCACTTCCGTGTCGTCTGGGCCGATCCGTGTACGTGCCTGGTCGGACCTCAGGAGGTCGTTCTTCTCCTCGTCGGTCCAATCGGAGAACTGGTTGATTCCTGCCTCGAAGGCGTCCGGATTGGACGAGCCCGGTCGGCTCGTGACGATCTCCTTTGCGCCCTCGGAGGTCGTCCTCGCGTGCTAAGGGTGTCACTACTCCACCTCAGAGATCAGACGAACGCCCGAACCTGGCGGCCTCGCTCTGAAGGGCCATAGGGGGCGCGGTCGAGATTCACCGGAGAGCGTTCGGAAAACGACCGAACGCCGAACCCGAACACTGGCCGCCGTCCAGCGAAGGTTCGTCACGTTGAAGTGTTCGGTAACCCGTACAAACCGTGCTTCGTGGTGTGGTGCGATGTGTTGACTTGGTTCTGGATGGGGGCACAGCGGCCGAGTTGTTCTCGCAGCTGGGTCAGGCCGGCGGTGGCTATCTGCTCCCACCATTGGTCGCCGACTTCCTGGGTGAGATTGATGGCTTGACGGTAGTGGTTGATGGCGTCGTCGACAGCGTTTGCGTTGGCCAGGACCATGCCGAGCCCGGTCAGTGCTATGGCTTCGCTCCACCGGTCACCGGTTGTGCGAGTGAGACGCAGGGCGTGTTCCAGATGCTGGCGGGCGTGGGGCAGTGAAGTGGTGAGCCCGACGCCGATAGATGCCAATCCTTCGCCCCAGCGGTCGCCTACCTCGCGCGCCAATTCGAGGGCCTGTCGGAATCGGGTGGCAGCTTGGCTGCTGCGACCTGCTTGGTAGTCCAGGTCGCCGAGTCCGATCAGCGCTCGCGCCATGCCGCAACGGTCGCCGCTATCCTCATACAGCTCCGCCGATCGCTGGTGGTGTTTCAGCGCTGCGGCGTGGTCGCCGTCGCGGGCGTGAATGAAGCCGAGGTGGTTGTGGGTTTTGGCCTGGCCCCACGTGTCGCGGTTGGCACGGTCGAGTGCCAGGGCACGGGTGTGCTTATCGATAGCGTCGTCCAGGCGCCCGAGGCGCCAGTAGCCGAGGCCGAGACTTTTACGGATCTCCGCCTCTGCCGCGGTATCCCCCAAGTACAGGGTGCTGGCCAGTGCGATGCGATGGGTTTCGATGAGCAGGTGCATGTGTCCGCGGATGAAGAAGTACCGCCACAATGTCTGGGCGAGCTGCCAGCTCTGTACGTGATGTCCGCGGGTGGCCGCGGCGGCCACGACGGCGGCCAGGTTGAGACGTTCGGACTCGAACCACGTCAGCGCATCCATGGTTGAGTGCAGTGCGGGCAGGTGATCCGGTGGTGGGCTGGTGATCGGGAAACGTTTGCGGGTTGGTTCGAGCAAGTCGGCAGCCATCGCGGCGAGGTGTATGTAGAAAACGTAGGTGCGGGCGGTCGCTTCGTACCGCTGGCCTGCGGGCTCGGTTTGTCCCATCTGCCTGGCGTGATCACGGATCAGGTCGTGGAAGCTATACCGGTCGAGCGTAACCTCATCCAGCAGGTGCACATCGACGAGACTCTGCAGTAGCAAGGTGGTTTCCTCGGCGGTGGAATTATTGATCGCCGCAGCCGCAGCGGCAGTGAAATCCGTCCCGGGAAAGTCGCCCAACAGCCTGAACAGCCGCTGTTGCGCATAGTTCAGATGCCGGTACGACAACGTCAGCGCGGCGCTGACGCTACGGTCGCCGACGCTGAGGGCAGGTAAGCGTCGCCGTTCGTTTCGCAACAGTGCCAACAGGTGCCCCAGTGTCCACGATGGCCGATCACGCAGGCGAGCCGCAGCGATCCGGATTGCCAGCGGCAGGAATCCGCACAGCCGGATGACCTCATAGACTTGATCGTCCTGTCCGCAGATTCGCGGCGTCCCTGCCACCTGGACAAACAGGTCCACCGCCTCGCGGTCGGAGAGCACCTCCAACGGCACGGTGTCGATCGCATCCAGGCTGGTCAACCGGCTTCTGCTGGTAATCAGAAACTGACAGTTCGTGCCGCCGCCCGGAAGCAGCGGCCGGACGTGGGCCGCATCGGCGACATCGTCGAGCACGACGAGTGCTTCCCGGCCTACCAGCAGCGATCGCCACAGCGCCGCACACTGGTCGACTTGATCCGGGATTCGATGCCCGTCCACCCCCAACTGTCGCAACAACGCGTCCAGGGCCGCCTGCACGGTCAGCGGCGCGTGTGTTCCGCTGTGGGTGTGCAGGTCGACGAACAGCCGTCCGTCCGGGAACCGGTCGGCGAGGCGGTGGCCCAGGTGGACGGCCAGCGTTGTCTTTCCGATCCCGGCCATCCCGCTGAGCACATGCACGCCGGGTCCGGTCGCCTTCCACAGGGCCTGGGCCAGGTCGTCGATCTCGGCGGCTCGCCCGACGAAGTCGTCCATGTCCCGCGGCAGGAAGTTGAGACCGCCCAGCGAGCCCCGGCCCGCAGCGGGGATTTCCTGCCGCAAGACCCTCAGCTGCGCGGTGCGGATCTCTGGGCCCGGCTCGATACCCAGCTCCGCAGAGAGCCGTTCAGTCAGGTTGTCGTACAGTTCCAGGGCGGCCGCTTGTTGCCCGTTGCCTGCCAGGGCAGTCATGAGCCGGGCATGCAGGCCCTCGTGCAGCGGCTCGTCGTCACGCACGGCTTCGAGGCGGGTGAGGGTCTGCTCGTGCCGGCCGAGCGCGCACCCGATATCGGCGAAGGCCAACGTCGCAGAGAGCCGCTGCCGCGACAACACTGCCGCCCAGGGGTGCCATGCCAGTCGCTCGTTCCCGGACAGTACCGGCCCACGCCAGCAGGCCAGAGCGCGGTCATAGGTTTCGTACGCGATTTCCAGATCGCCTGCCTCTGCGGCGGTACGCGCCTGGACCGCTAATTCGCCGAACTGTAAGAGGTCCAGCTGCTCAGGGTCCAGATCGAGTCGGTAGAAGCCGCGGCCGACGGTCAACCGTAGACGGGGGCCGAGCAACCGACGCAGCCGCCGCACATACCGGTTCAATAGCTCGGTGGCTGATGTTGGCGGTTGGTCGGCCCACACCGCTGCGGCTGCGCTGGCCAGCGATAACGGCTGATTCACTGTCAGCGCAAGCAATCCGAGCACAGTCGCCTCGCGGGTATCGCCCAGCGCCAGCCGCGTGCCGTCGCGCCCAACAATTAGCGGCCCGAGCACACCGATCCACAATGCCGGAGCCATCGGCTCCGATGTCGCCTCCGTCAACGCGGCGAGCAGTTGGCGCACCGATGCAGTACGGGGATTGCGGACGACCCCGTGCTCGAGATCGCGTACTGTGCGCACACCGACACCAGCACGTCGCGCCAGCTCGGACTGTGTGATGCCCAGTTCGCCGCGCCGCTGCCGCAGGAGCGCCGACAGCGCGGCCGGATCCAACTCCATCCGGTCCCCCAAGTCCCTGGATCCTCTCGTGGGGGTAGTCGCGGGAGGTAAACGTGCCATCAACGCGGTCTCACGCAACGGCAGTTCCCTCAGATGGCCGTTCGGCGTCCGTGCTGCTGAACTGACGGCTGCCACGAAACCGCCGTGAGACGGCGCGATAACCGAATTGTGCTCGACGACAACGCAATCGACAACCCCTACCAGCTAACCTGGTCGAGTTCCCCCTCGATGAGTGCCTCGTCCGCTCTGCCCCGACCAGGTGTTCGATTCGGCGCGCCGCATCGTCTACTCCCGCTGCGGCCGAATCGCGACACGACCGCGTGCTGACACGTCGCACCCTGGCAGCGGCAGAACTGCCGATCCTGCTGCCTCTCCGCCGACCCGATCGGTGGAGAGCCGTGACGTTTTCGCTGGCTGACGCGCTCATAGCGCGCCGGTGCCACGGTCGTTCCGAAGTCGCTTCGCGGCTCCTGCTGGTTGCTAGCGTTAAGGCATCGGAGAGTTCGTGATGGTTGCGATGCCACGAAACTGTGGTCCATAGCACGGGGGATTTGAAACTATTTTCGACAGGCGTATTCGCAGAGTGTCGGCTATTGCAAACCGCTGCCGATTTCGACCCGGACATCGAGTTCCAGATCTATACAATATAGGCCGACCAGGCGAGGGGTCTGACCATGCAAGATTTGGCCGAGCGCGGCTGGCATCGTTCGAAAGCTCTGCCTTCCGGAAACCTCAGAAGTTCAGAAAAGGACCGACGGTTGAGTAAATTAGCCAAGCACGGAGAAGCGTTCGGTGTCGAGCTGTACAAACTCGACAAAGTGGCGAACGACTATTTCCCGGCAATTGCAACGGATTATCAGAAAGCAATCTTTCACTGCAACAGCGTCGAAAATGCGGTGGAGAACATGATGCGGCGACCGCAGTACTTCGGAGGAGAGACCCTAGGCCCGGTATACCGAGCTTATATGCACTTACATTTAGCCGTAGTGAATTGCTTGATAGACACCAAAACCAACCTGGACGATACAGGTGTTGCGCTCGCCAAAGCCGGACGATATTTCGCGGACACGGATCGAGCGGCAGCCGAGGAGATGAATCGGCGAAAGCAAGAGGATGACGCACGATGAGTTACGAGCAGCTCGCGCAGCATGTGAAGGATCTCAGAATCGAGGCGACACGCGCGCAGATGACATACATACACAGATGCGGAAGTACTTCACATTGGGAAAATATTTACAAGAACTACGAATTTATAGAGCCAGTGTTCGATCCGTTTCTCAGGATGCCCGATCCGGCGGTCTACGACCCATCGATCCAGCAATTGGGCGACGCTATGGCCAAGCTGAACAATCGGACTTCCACTATCCACACCGATCTTAGCAAGGACGTGCAAATACTCGGCGGCAATCTCGACCATCTGGAGACTGCTGGAGGTTATTTGGACGACTGGACCGGCGAAGCCGCCATTGCGTTCAAGGCGAATTATATCGACCGTTTCAGAACGATTGCCGGAAACCACTTCACTATGCTGTCCACGATGAGAGGTGCACTACAGGCGCACCAGGCGATGTGGCTTGCCGCGCGCAAAGACATCGACAAAATAGCACACAACACCTTGGACGCGCTCCAGAATTATCAAGAACCCACCAAGAATGACTGGAAGTTTCCGTTCTCGGTACTTGCCGCTGTCGGCACAGTTGCCGCGGCCGCCATTACCATTGTGACCGGCGGGGCCACCGCGCCGGTCGTAGGTATCGGGTCCGCCGCGTCCGTAGGGAATGCAGCTATAACATACGAGGCAAAAGTAGGCGGGGCTACGCCCGATACTATCATCGCTTCGATGCAAAAAGAGATAGATAGTCTGCGGGACCATATTCAGCATGTCGAGTCAGTTCAAATCGAAGAAAGGCTCTGGAGGCTTCAAGATGCTGTGTATCAGAATCGGGATAGTCTAGTCGCCGCTCGCCCGAAGTTGGCCGATATGAGCGACGGCGATCTCTATGGAAAACACGGCATGGGTAGGACATAGGGCGGGAATGAAATAATGTCGAACTTGTCCACTCGGTTGGATAATATTCGGGTACATGTGCGTGCATCCGAGTTGGAAATCGAAGCGGAGCTACGCCATCGTACAAATGTCACGATTTCACTTGGAGAAGGAGTCTATGATTTCGTCGATGAATCGGCGATAGAGCAGGTGCTAGCCAATATCTTGGAGCTATTATGGGCCGGATGGCAGCGCGAGTACCGCAAGGTAATAGAACATACCGACTTGGTTATCGACGCCGAAGACTTAACAGACAAGCGATTTTTCGCCGAGCGCGACTCGGTTGAGGCTGTTGGCAGTTCAAACGACAAACGGATCACCCTTTCCACGGTCGGCATGAAGGACTATTCGGTACACATCACACCTGGCACGATGCGAAAGCTAACCTCAATTGAATTCAGCGTCGGTGTGGGCGACGCGGCAACTGAACTGATCCAAGATTTCCGGGATAAGGTTGGGGAGGTAAAGGACCGACATTACAACTACTGATGCCCCGCATCCTGCTCCACCAAATCATGGGCGCGTGCATCGATCTGCTCGACGCTAGCGCGGCCGGCATCCCTCTCAACCCCCCGAGTCAACGCCACCACCCTCGCCTCACGACCCCGACCGCCACCACAGAGGGCCGCGCCGACCGACGATGACACACAACCAAGTCTCGATGACGACGATCTAAACCAAATCGTTCGATGGGTGCGGGAAACGCGGGGCGCAGGCAGCGGCGAGCCACACAGCCAATGCAAGTTGAGGTGGGAGGGTTGCTCCGGCTCGATCGTACGTCGACGTTACGAATGTCCGTGCGAGTTATCTATTACAGCCGCTGGCCGACGAGCACCACCTGACCAGAACACGCCCGCGAATCCCGCCCAACCCAGACACCAGACGAACTCAGAGAGAACACAAAGTGGCGGCCCGTTCCAGCAACCAGCAATACTCCTTGCAGTAACCGACTCGCACAGAAAGATCGATGCCGATTACCCCTACTGCCTACTGCCAAGGGCAAAAACGGCCTCAATAACCAGCCGACGAGCAAGAAGATACTGGTCGGTGCCGTTCCCATCTATGTCACGCCCAGCCGGGGGCGCTTTCCCGCTCTGACCTGGATATACTCCGGGTCAGAGCGGGATTACCCAAACAGCACAACGCTCAAACAGCTAGGGATTGTCGCGAGGCGACAGTGTCCGTGGAATGACAGCGTCATCGATGGTGCGATTCCCATCGATCGATCTCGCAGTCGTGACGCCGTCGCCAGGTCGAACACCAGGCCCGGGGGCGTACAGCGCCAGTGCACGGGAGTTGGCGATGTGGTGCTCCGGGACTTGGGAACCTCTAACATCACCTGCACCGTCCCGGTCGGCCTTCGGAGTCAGCGGTGCCTGGTCGGCATCACGGGGCGCTTTTCGGGTTGACTCGCTGCACGGCGTGGTGGGTGTGATGCCAAAGCGCTCGAGCGGGCATGTCAGACCGAGAGGCGTCATCTCCTGCGAACCCTGCCTAGATATTGCCCGACCCGTTGTCGATAGCAACGGTCGACACCTCGTCTTCGAACATCCAGCTCCCTTGCCACTCCGGGACCGACCACCCGGACCGGTCGCAAAACCCCGTGATCACAACAAGTTTCGGAACACACGCCGGAGGCCACCGAGTCGCCCTCGATGTCCGCCCATCACCACCGAAACAGTCGGACCGAGTCTCGCGGCCCGCCCCACCTAGGCCTCCGCCAATCCACCGGAGCATCCGCTAGGAATATCTGCTGGAACCTCAAAAGGGAGTGTATATATCAACGTTTCGACGATTTCCCAAACCCTTCTTGCCGTCACGACCTTCATGTCATTGATGACGCAAACCGCTGAAGCCAACGCAGCCCCTCCCGAGAAAGAGCGAATAGCGCAGTTTGAATGGAGCTTCGTCAGACCTGGTCTAGTGCAGCGCGGCGCGACAGTTCGTGGGCTACAACAGCAGGGGATGCCGGTGTGACAATGGTGTCGTTGTCGTTGACTTCGATGATGTAACGTCCTGCCCCTGGGAGATCTGGGTGGATGTCGATCCAACTCAGATACGACGAAGGGTACGGGCGGGCGTCGTGTCGATTACGTTCGATTCGAAAGTGCCCCTCGGCATTACGGCGTCGATGCAACAGGCTCCGGATGCGTTCCTCTACGGCATGTTCGCCGTTCGAGGTTGCTGTCCACGAGGTTGGCGGTTCCTCACCGCGCACGCGTGGTGTGTAACCGATCATCTTTTCGGTGGTCCCGGCCGAAGCCGGGGGCATGGTGCTGGCGAGGTGCCGAGCCAGGTCCTGACGGCGGGTGACGACCAGCTTGATGTCGCCACCGAATTCGGCTGCGGTGCCGGACCTTTGGAACAAGATGACGCCGATTTCACCAACGGCTGCCCCTAGGGTGCGAACTCGCTTGTGGGAGTTATGGGATCGCCCTTTACAGATGATCCGGAGATCAGGGTTTGTAAGTACCCGCATCGGTCCGGTTAGGTCGGGATCACCTCTGCGGGGGTAGCGGACGCTGATCTCCGCGATTAGTTGCTCGTATTCTTCTCGAGTGGTCGCTGACTCGATGATGCTGAGCGGCTCGGGGTACTCGTCGAGACCGGTTTCGCTCCAGACCCAGGCGAATTCGTCTGGAGTGAAGGTCCAGGCTGCCCGAATCATCACGTGGTGCCATTCGAGCGGAGCGTGTCGGTGTCCCCTTCTGGCCGAGCTTCTTTCGCGTTGGCGTCCGCGGTGCCGGGTGTTGCCGGTGAGTCGTTCACGTTCCATCCGTACTCGGCGAATAGATCTTGGAGCGAAGGCCCGGTATCGGGACGTTCGACAGGTTCTGGGGAGTTGGGCTCGGTCTGGGAGTTGATGGAAGCCGGTGCAGCGGCAGCGGCGGCTGATGTCGGTACTGTGTGTGCTTGCGCAGGCAAGCTGAGCGTCGTGTTCGCAGGCGCGTTGTTGTCCGCCGGGTTTCGAGGCTGAGGATCGATCGGCTCGGCAACGATCGGCGCCGGCTGCCTCGGTGGCACCGAAGGTGGTGGCGCGTAGTTGGTATGTGGGTCGGCTTCGGTAAGCGGCCCAGCACCGATCACGTCTACTGATGCAGCTAAGCCTTCGGTCCAATCCGACGCGACTCCCCGGAGGTAGTCGGGAGCATAGTGTTCGGACTCGTCTTCGCCGTCCTTCCGTCGTCCTCCCGCGCCGGATCCGGGGCCCATCGAAGTTCCGGGCCTGCCCGCTCCAGGACGTCCTGCTGCGGTCGCGGCAGCCGGAATCCCGGATCCGGGTACGCGACCGGTTCCGGGTACCGCCGGGACCGAGGCGCCGGGGCCTCCAGTCCGCTGCGGAGTACCGGGTCCGGTGTTTGTGTTGGGTACTCGTCCTGGCCCTGTGAGTCCGGGCGTCACCGGCGATCCGGGAGTATTCGTGACGCTGGCTGGTGTGGTGGTGGCCGAGCTGGTGCCGTCGGGAGTACGGGCACTGGCAGGGCTGGTGTCGCCGGGCGATGTACTGGCTGGTCTGGTCGTGGCCAGGGGTTGTTCGGTGGGTGCGGCAGAGTTTTCCGGCGCACTCCCTTCTGCTGGTGCCGGCGTATCGTCGCCGGGAGGTTTACCGGCGTCGTTGGGACCGGTTCCTGCGGGCACGGGACTGCCATAGTTGATGCCGTTGGGTATGCCCGGATCCCCGTTGTGGACTGTTTGCGGCACGACCGCGTAGGTCGGAACTCCGGTTCCAGCAGGCGGGAACGTCTCTTTGTAGACGCTGTTCAGAGCTCGAATTGCCGCTTGCCGAGCGTGTTCTCGCGTGTTGTCGACTTGATCTTGGTATGCGGGGTTGATCAGTCCGGGCAGGATCGATTCGACCGGGTTGTCAGGGTTCGGGACGACGGTCACCGACGGCGATGTGGTGGGGACCGCGATCCGGACAGCTTCGGCTGCCCACGCGAGGGAGTCCAGGCGCTGGCTCATGGACTCGAACACTCGACCGATCTGATTCGCCACTCGCGAGTACTGCTCGGATGCAGTCTGCGCAGCCGAACCGCTGGCGCCCTGCCAAAGCCCATTGCCGAAAATCCGGTTCATCCCCACCAGGTTGAATGTGGACTGGTTGACCAGGTCGGAGTAGCAGTCGAACCAGGTCTTGCGGATCGTCTGCAGGCCCGCGGCGTTCAACCCGCCGCTGCCGTCGGCTCCGCCGTGCACGGCAGCGATCATGGCTTCCAGTGTCATGCCCTCGAAGCGTTCCTCGGTGCGCACATAATCCGGGTCAGTTCCCGCACCGAGAGCGTTGAGTTCTGCGTCATCTCGACGCACACGCGACTGGGAATCGGTGGACTTGCCTCGGGCAATCTGGACATCGTGCTGGTCCAAGAGATCTTGCAGGCCGGGTATCGGCAGTTTGGCCGGTTTGTCTTGATCACCCATCGTGGTCGTCCCCCTGCGTGAGCCGGTAGCACCAATTCATCTGAACACGAGCCTAACAACGCTCCTCAGCTTATCGCTGGGCGATCCATTCTGGATACTGGACCGCGACCGGCTTGATGGGCGGAGGAGAATCCGGCGATGCCGCAAAGGATTTGGTGATTCCGATCTGGGTAAGCATTGGGAACTGCTGTCGCCACCACTCGATGCAGCTGTCAGGTATATCAGCGAAGGAGAGGAGTTTGAGTTTCTTGATCTTCCATGTTCCGAACACATTCCACGTCGGCAGTCTCCGGGCCTGCGCAGCGTGATCTGACACGGATTCGTCTCGCTGACCTGACGTGCCCGCGTCAGCGCTCGAATTCTCGAGCATGACGCCTTCGCAGAATGTGTGATCGTTGGATTCGGCACCAGGGACAGGTTCAGCTCTGAGATAGAAACGGCATACGTTCGCCGAAACTGTTCTGCCTTCCTCGGCGTATGAGGTGATGTGCAGGTACTCGGTTCTTTTCGATTGCGGCAGGGTTTTGCTGTCGCTGACGAATCCCGAGTCGATGGCGTCGTCGCCGACTTGGCGAGGTCCGTTGATTGCCGCTGCATACCCGGGAAATGATGCGCCGATCCCCGCGAACAACGTGATGTCGCCGGCCTCGACGGCGGCACGCACCAGCTCGGCGCCTCGACTGAAAAGATCAACGCCAGGGTCTGCGGACCAGACATTCGAGTTCAGCAGCTCGGTATCTGGCTGCGGCGATGTCGTGGACGTCGTCGGTGGCTTCTCGTCGGTGGTCCCGCAGCCGACCGTCAGCAGCACTGCCGCAAAGACGACGACCCCCGTTCTGCGGAGGTCAGCCATCTTTGCGCACCACGTCGGAGTAGGCGTTACGGATCTGATGGCCGTCCCCGCCGCCGAGTTGGGTGACCATCCATTCGAACGCGTCTTTGCGCTGAGGATCGTTGCCGAGCTTGATCTGCATGTCGTCGTAACTCAACAGCTTTCCACTCCCATCGACCATCCACGAATACTGCGGCGGAACAGCTGGCAGCGGCAGTCCTTGATCCTGGCGCGCCGAGAGAATCGAGTAGTCGTCGCGGTAGAAATCTACACTGGAAAGACCGGCCAACGCTGCGGGTCCAGGCTTGCCGCCGGTGATCGCATCCTTCAGCGAATCTCCACTGCCATTTATCAACGCATATCCGAGCTTCTCGGGTACGTCACCGAACCCGCTACCGAAGCTCAATGCTGCTTTGGCAGCGTCGAATGCCGCCGCTTTGCGCTTGTAGCTCTCTGTCTCTTGTGTGTGCTGATCGTCGTATCGGTCTTGAATCTCGATCATATTTCCCTTGTCGATCAGGCCGTGCAGCCTGCCCGATGTGGAGAGCCAGCCGCCGGCATTCGGGTCGGTCGGGTTTGCCGCGAAACGCGCTTCATTCTGTACCAGCTCGGAGATTGCCGCCGCGTTGAATTCTTTTCCGGCTGCCTCGTCGGTGTTCATGAGGGCAAAAATGTTCGCCGAGCCGCTGAAGCTGTTGGTTCCCTTGGGATCTGCCCACGACGTGTGGTCGGATCGCAGTAGATCGAAGCCGGGTTTGTTGGGCTGATCGGCTCCGGCCAGATCCGATACGTACGGGGCCATGTTGTGCGAGACCGTGCGGAGCAAGTCAGGATTGAGCTGGCCTACCGATTGGCCGTCGGCGTTTGGGACGTTCGACATCAGTTTCCATGCCTCATCGCTGCTGGTCGCCTCGGCCACCACCTGCATGATGCGACCGGTGCGCGTCGCCGTCTGAACATCGGCCGGGTTGCGTGAATCCTCGACGGTCGCGTCGTGCTCGCCGAAACTGAACACGGACGAGACAGCCTTACCGTTGTCGGACCAGTTGTGAGTCAACGAATCGGACACGAAGTCCTTGCCGTGGTCTCCGGTCACGACCGACTCGACAGCGATCTTGTCCTGACCTACTGCACTGAAGATTCCTTCGGTGATCGCTGAAGTGTCATCGGCGCCCTTGCCGTCGACAGTGAACGACGTAAACTTGCTGTCCGGCATTTGTTCATGACTGACCTGGGCATCTAGGTACTTGCGCCCGACGTCCATCAGCTCACGATCTACAGCCGACCCGGAACGGTATTGTGGGTCGCCCGCGCCGATGATCCTGGCCGTGGCCTGGTTGTCGGCGACACCATTCAATTCGATGCTCGGCGTGATGGCGTTGCCGGTTTGATGGAACTGCGTTGTTACCAGATCGTCGCGGGTCAGCGAAGCCTGCAGCTTCTTCGGTAGCTGGTCCGCACCTCCGGTCTTCGGGATCGCCGGATCCGTCGTGACCCCGGCATTGATCTTCTCGTTCGAGATGATCTGAAAGGTGTTCGACAGTGCTCGCTGCCCATCGGGTGGGAGCTTGTTCATGATCTGCTCGATCTCTTGCGGGCTCTTCCCGTCCAACGATCGGCTGACCTGGGTGAGGTACTCCATTTGCGATGCGGGGATGGTCGTGTTCTCGCCCCGTTGCACCGCGGCCAGCTGTTCCGGGGTCAGCTGGCCGGCCTCGATCAGCCGCTGGGTCGCCTCAGGAGTGAGGTGCGACGGGTCGTTGGCGAGGCTGGTGCCGTCCGCCTTGCCTTGTTCAACGCCCAGCGCGGCCTTGGACGAGAACGCCGCGGCGAGATCTGGGCGGGCGCCGTTCAACGCATCGCGAACAGTGATGTCCGCGCGCATCGCCGACTGGACCGCATCGTTCAAATCTTGTTGCAGCTGCGCCAGTTTGGACGCAGTAACTTCCTTGCCGGAAGGGAAAAGCGTCAAGAACGGCGTCGCGGTGATGCTCAGGCTCTCAGCCTCGGCAAGGATGCCGCGTGCGCGTTGCAAGGGTGCGTTGATTTCGTCGAAGCCGAGCCGTGCCCGTTGCGCCAGCGCCTCGAGCTTGTCGGCGAGGACCTGCATCGTTTTGAGGTCGCCGGTGGCTCGGCCCTGGGCAGCTTCGGCGGCTTGGCCCTCCCAATGGGTGCCTTCCACCTTGACTACCGCATCCACATACCGGGTGAACACGGCTTCGAGCCCGGAGCCTACCGCCACCCACCCGTCGGCAAGTTCGTTCAGGGCCGCGGGGTTGCAGTTCCTCAGCCACTCCAATGGGGTCATTTCGGAGGCTCCGCCGACCAGTCACCCGTGGCGTTCTTATACAAGTCGACCAGCGTGTTCGCGAAGCTGTCGTCCTTGTCCTTGTATTCCTTGGCGAGCAGGGTCATCACGTCCCCGGTTTCGCTCAAACGTTCCTTGACCGCCGATATCAACGCCCCCTGGACCAGATCCCGGGTGATCTCCTCGGCGGCCGTACAGGACAACAGTCCCTTGCCGGATCCAGCAGCTGGAGTCGACGCCGGCTTCACAGCCGCCGCATCACCCGCTAGGTCATGGAGCTGCGGACCCAACTTCTCCAGGATCTCGAGATCCGCTTTGAAAGTACCCATACGCTCCCCCGTCCAGTGGGACCTATAGCGATCGCAAAACGCTATCGCACCCGCAACGAACCGGTCAAACATGGCCTGACCGGGCCGTCGAAGCTTGTCAGAGACCTGCCACCGGTGAACTGTTACCCTCGCACTCGAGGCCGAGACCGGGGGTTGAGTTGACCAGAGTGAGCATCGACTACGGGCAGTCCGCCATCACGGCATTCAATGCGGCGGCGGGCGCAGGGTCCATCAATTTCGACCCAGCCGCTGTCAAGGAAGCCGTCGGGCTGTACACCCAAATGATCAACGGCCTCACCACGACTCGCCAACGGCTGGAGGAAGCCGTCAAGGCCCAAGGCTTCGGCGGTTTCCAATCCGGGCAGGAACTGCAATCCGGATTCATCAGCAAAGCGCGCGAAGGCATCGACGTCATCAACCAGTTGATCGAGGGCGCCATGCGGCTACAAGAGGCGTACCTCCGTGCCGGGAACCTCCTCGAGGATGCTGATCAGAAGAACGCCGCCGCGCTGCGGTTTGCGGCGCAGGCCGCCGAATCCGATAGTTTGCCAACATGAACCGTCGGTGGAGCGCCGCAATCGCTGGACTCGGCATGCTGGTTCTGACCAGCTGCAACGATGGCTCGCCGACGGACGGACCCGCCAGCGTGCCAACCACATCCGTCCCGCCCAGCCTGGCGGTGTCACTCCCGCCCGCGCCTACGCAGCACAATCAGGGGCGGCAAGAAGTGAAGATCGATCCATGCCTCCAGGTCGACGATCAGACAGTTACTCGAGCGGGATTCGACCCGAAGTCCCGCAAACGGGACGATCAAATCTTCGACACCTACTCCATCATTGGATGCAAGTTCGACGACAAGAAACAAGTCGATGGCCAGGTGGTGACAGCTCGATCGTTGACCGTTTGGTCGACAAACGTCAGCCTTGACGAATTCCGCACGCGCGAAAGCAATTCCGCAACAACAGTCAAGGTCGGAAACAACGACGCCATCAAGTACGAGACACCGAATGCCGGTGCCTGCTGGGTCGCGATGAAAGATTCAGACGGTGTGCTCAACATCCGCATCGGAACGAACCTTCCGTTCACCAGCGAAAAGCCGTGCGACCGAATCATCGAAACCGCCGAGATCATCTCGTCGGCGGTACATTAGAACACCTTGCGCTGACCTGCAGTTGCAAAACACCCGTACCAGAATCCATCACACAGTCCGAGCCGCCGGACTGTTGGGTCCTTCGCTGGCTTGAAATACTGTGCTCTTGGGGTCGGTTGACATCACTATCTTAGGAAACCTCCTGCTTCGTAGACCTCGCCCATCTGGGTGACGACTGCGTCCCAAATCAGCGGTCCCCAGTGCGGCGAGCGGGTGGTGTTCGCGACCTCCCGCTCGCCGTGCTCAGACCAGCGCGGAGTCAGTGCAGGGGGAGGTTTTCGACGGTGAACGTGGGACTGGTCAGTGGCGCCCCGTACAGATAGTTGTCCATCTGGGAGTTGGTGACCAGTAGCCGGTCGGCGCTGACGGTGATGCCGGTGGTTGTGTGGGCTCCCGGGTAGGTGCGTTCGGAGACGACGGTGGCGCGGGTGCCATCGTCGGAGAGCCGCAGGGTGGTGAACTCGTTGTTCACCGAGCGGGCGATGTAGAGGGTGTCTCCCTGTCGCGCAATGCCGTCGGCGCTGGGCAACGGTGGTGCGTCGATCTTGCGGATTTCGCCTGTGGCGAGGGTCAGTCGGTAGAGGGCGCCGGTGTACCAGTAGCCGATGATCAGCGACTTGCCGTCGGGGGTGGTGGCGATGCCGTTGCCGTTGGACTGGCCGTCGACGTAGTCCGGTAGGTGGTAGGCCACTTCCAGTGGCCGGTGCGCGCCGGTGGCGGCGGCATTCACCTCGGCGGCTGGGATCCGGTAGACCACGGCGCGGAAGGAGTCGGTGATGTAGACGTCACCGTCGGGGGTGACGACCGCGTCGTTGACGAGGGTCTTCTCGCCGGTGTCGGGGACGGAGTAGGAGGATACGAGCTTTCCGGTGTCGGTGTAGACGAAGAAGCGTCCGGTGAAGGCGCCGGCGAACAACAGGTGGTCGCCGGCGATCTTGACGCCGGTGGTCTGGGTACGGCCGTCCTGTCCGCCCGGCAGGAACGGCTCCAGGGTCGCCGCTCCGACGCGTCCGCGGTAGATGGCGCCGTCGCCGATACTTCCGGTGTAGACGTAATTGCTATCGGCGGCAATGCTTTCGGGGAACGCATTGGCACCGTTGATGGTGATCGTATTGGCGGCGGGCGCGGGACGATCGGCCGGTGTGGCGCAGGCAGCGAGCGCGAAAGCCGCCAGGGCCGTGGATGTCGCGGTGAGCGTGACGAACACGCACCGCCAGGTAGTCCGAGTGGGCATGATGACGGGCCTTTCTTGACGCAGGCAGGGATGCCGCAGTGGTAGCGCTTGCACGTCGGACGCGAAAATGACTGGAGCCGTGGAGCTTTCGAGCGGTCTCCGGTCATTTCGCAATCCTGCGTGGCTTCACGACAACTACGGTGACCTGGTCGCTCTCCAACGGCAAGCAGCCACCTTTCGGTAAGGTAGCAACCCGATAGAAAGCATCGAGGTGAGCAGGATGGCGAGCGCCACGGATATGACCAAGCCGACAGTGTCGTGGGACCCGTACACGCGTGGCTGCCCGTCGCGGGATGTGCTCGATCGGATCGGGGACAAGTGGACGGTGCTGGTGCTGGGCGAGCTCGCTGAGCACGGGGCGCGCCGCTTCACCGAACTGCGCAAGGGATTGATGGGGGTGAGCGAGAAGATGCTCACTCAGACGCTGCGCGCGCTCGAGCGCGACGGGATCGTCCGGCGCACGGTGTATCCGACCGTGCCGATGCGCGTCGAGTACGCGCTGACCCCGCTGGGTCAGACCCTGCGGGAGCCGTTGAAGGCGCTCACGGAATGGTCGGTGCGGCACATGCAGGAGGTCCTCGCCGCGCGCGAGGAGTACGACGCCGATACCGAGCCCGCCGGCCGAGTATCGCCCTAGCGCAGCGGTTCTACCGTCGACCAGATCGGACCGTCGGCGATGATCGGTGACCGCGGCCGGGAGCCTGACGGATCCGCTGCGCAGTGGCCGAGTCGACATCGGCGGCGACCCGCCTACTTCAGGCTAGTTCTGCTCAGGTGTTTCCCAATGCTCCTTTTCGTCCTGTAGCAGCGTCCGTCTCCGGTCGAAAGCGTGCTCCCAGAATGCTATCGAGTCCTTGGCGGATCGTGATGGGACGGTACGGTCATCCGATTCCTCGGGCATATGCGATCCTCTCTCGATCGACTGCGACGCCAGGGCGGCTCATCACATCGCGGCGTTGGAATAAATACGAGTCGGGGTGACGAAAACGAGGGTGCCGTGTTTATCGCGCATAATCTGGTCGTAGGTATCCCAGTCCTGGGTGACTCCGGCGTTTCCGAAAATCTCACGGATCAGGAGCCGCTGCCGTTCGGCGTCGATACCGGGATGCGGGTCGTCGGCACCGACCAGCTGAGTTGTGCCTTCGACGGTGACCCACTGCCAGCCGCTGCGAATGGCGAGGGCGATGGCCGGATTCGCTCGCAGGTTGGCCAGTTTCACAGTCGCACTGGGTGATACGAAGGCGACGACGTCGGTACCGGTGATCGGATGGGGCAACACCGCTGCGTTGACGACTGTGGCGTGCGGTGTGCCCTCGGCGCGCAGCGTGACCGCGACGGACAGGCCGTAGTCGAGCGGCACGAGGTCGGCGAAAGACTTCAGATCCGGCACAGACTCCCCTTCAGTGGAATCGGGATGGTTGGAACCCGGCGAGTGGCCATACTGCGGCATTACCCCGGTCTTGCGGCAAGCCCCCGGGTCCGATATAAGTTGAAGAGGGGAAGATTCCAAGTTGCGGTGTTCATGGTTGACGCCGCAGTCGGCGCTTTGCGCAAGTCAATGGCCGAGCACGGGACCCTTTACGAGCGCCGACGCTACATCGCGATCACCTCGCCATCCCGCTCTCTTGTCCCCTACCCGGGATGGCCGCGCATTCGAACTTGCCGGAGGGCCGGCGCCGTCCGGCTAATCAGCGCTGCCACGCGGAAGGATGCGTCCGCGCAGCGTGTCTTGACGGCGCACCCACCCCCGCGGCGCATTCGGCAAGGTGCCGTATCAGATGGTGAGATTCTCTCCAAAGAGAGCGAACGGTCCCTCTCTTAATTGATACTGTGGCCCCGATCACGTCGTCGACGCGCACGCGCTTCGCTCCTCGCGTGCAGGAGAGGGTTCCGATGAGGCATCGAAGCCGCCCGCTGTTCGTCACTGCCGCCGCGATAGGGCTCGCGGTGTGTCTATCCGCGCCGTTCTCGGCGGTATCGGTCGCGGAGGCGGTTCCGATCGAGCCGGTTCCTTCGTTCACACTGCCGCCGGAGGTCGATGAATTCTTCCGTCCGCCAGCCGATCTCGTGGTCGCCGCGCAACCGGGGCAGGTGCTGCGGGCGCGCGCCATCGCGCCCGCGTTCTTCGGGCTGGCGCCGTTGAATGTCGATGCCTGGCAATTGCTGTATCGCACGACCGATTCCGCGGGTGCGCCCAGTGCCACCGTGACCACGGTGCTCAAACCGCGCGGGGCGGCGCCCGAGGGCGGACGAAAGTTGTTGTCGTATCAGATCGCCGAGGACAGCGCCGCGCAGTACTGCGCGGCTTCCTATGTGGTGCAACGTGGTTCGCTGCCGATCGATACGATCAACGCCACCGAGATCATGGTCCCGATCGCCGCGGGCATCGGGCAGGGCTGGACCGTGGCCATACCCGATTACGAGGGGCCTCGCTCCGCCTACGGCGCCTCGATGCAGAACGCCCAGGCCACCCTGGACGGTATCCGCGCGGTCACCGGTTTCGAACCCGCCCAGCTCTCGGGCCCGGCGACGCCGACCGCCCTGTGGGGCTATTCGGGCGGCACGATTCCGTCCTCGTTCGCCGCCGAGTACGCCCAGCAGTACGCGCCGGAGTTGAATATCGTCGGGGTCGCCGCGGGCGGCATCGCCGCCGCGGATTGGGCGACGGTGTTGCGCTTCAACAATCGGGGCATGGCAACGGGTTTGGTCTCCACGGTGCTGGCGGGGCTGGCCAACGAGTACCCGGAACTGCGCCGGCTCATTCAGCAGCGGGTCGATCCGCTGGGCCAGTTCCTCGTGGATTCGAAGTACGTACTGTGCCATTCGATCGGAGCGGCGATCATGCCCTTCTGGGACTACTACGGCTCCTTCGGCGGCGACCCGCTGGAACAACCGGTGGCGCAACGCATCATCGCGCAGAACAACCTCGGCCAGCGCACCCCGACCATGCCGGTGTTCATGTACCAGGCCCAGCTCGACGAAGTGCTACCCATCGGCCCGGTCGACCGCCTCGCCGACAAGTACTGCGCCGAAGGCGCCCCCAGCGTCACCTACGTGCGAGAGCTGCTCGCCGAGCACGGGATCGGCTTCCTGACCTCGATGCCCGCGGCGTTCACCTGGCTACGCGACCGGCTCGACGGGGTCCCGATATCCGGCTGCGATGTCTCCAGTACGACCACGCAGATCACGGATCCGGTTTTCCAGGCGGGGTTGCTCGACATCGTGCCCACGGCGGTGCGCGCGCTGGTGGGTGAGGCCATCGGCACGAACGCGTAAGGACCGGGCGTCCAGGGCCGTCCGGCCCGGCTAACTTCCCGCTGCGCCATCGCGGCGGCAGGATGGTCGGCATGAGCAAACCGATCGAGCAGGCCCCGCGCCGCACCATGCAGCAGCGCCGCGAGGCCACCGTCGCCCGATTGGTCGACGCGGCCATCGAGGCGATCTGCGAGGTCGGGGTCGACCGAACCACGGTCCGCGAGGTGTGCGCGCGGTCCGGGCTGTCCAATGGCGCGCTGTTCAAACAGTTCAGCGGGCGGATCGAGTTGCTTGCCGCGGCCTCCGAGGAAATCCTCACCCGGCTGCTGCACCAGTTCCACCAGGTGATCGAGCATCTGGGTCAAGGCGAGACCTCCCTCGAAGCGTCCCTGCAGTTCCTGCGCGCCTCGATGAGCACGCCCCTGACGCACGCCCTGCGGCAGATCTACATCGCGGCATTGCACGACCGCGACCTGCATGAACGGATCACCCCCGCGGTGAGTCGCTATTACAGCTCGCTCACCGCGCACGTCGAACGCAGCGGCGCCCTCGAACAGTTCCCCGAACACGTTCGGGAACCACTCACCTTCGTCGTCGTGCACCAATTCTCCGGTGAGGCCCTGACCCGCATCGCCTACCCGCGACCGGATATCGGAGACCGGATTCTGGAGGTCACCCAGCAGATGCTGCTGGCCTACGCGGCCTCCCTGCAACCCGAGTGATCCGCGCTCGGAGACAATGGTTGCCGATAGATCGCCATCGCGACCCGTCAGCGTGATCACCACTAACACCGACATCCTTGGCGGTGGAGTAGCCGGACTCGGTCGGCCCCGACATGCCTTCGCGGCTGCACGTGCCGCCAACAGCGCTTCTCGTGGACAACCCACTCGCACCGAAGCGTCTGCGCCTGGATCCGAACAGCCCAGCTGCGTGAACATTCCACTCGGCGCACCGATTCCCCGATTTCGTTGCCGAACACCCGAGCCGGCGCATCCTGCTAGGCCCGCGGTCGATGATCCCCAGAGCGCGCATCGGATGCTCGAGCGGGGGTCATGGCCTAATCTGACTGACACTCGGCGTCATTACCAATCGGAAGGAAGTTGGATGAGGAGGTCGCGGTTGGCGATTGGCCCGGCGGCGGTTGCGGTGGCGCTGACCACTATGGCTGTCGTCGGCGTTCCTGCGGCCGGGGGGCCGATGGATGGCAATGACGTTCGAGCGGAACGGGTTTCCGCTGCCGAGTGTATCGATTCGGCGATTCCGCTCGGGGCGGAGGAGGCTCGGTCGGCCAGGGTGGAGGCGGTCGGGCTGATCGAGGGTGGTGGGTTCACCGGCCTGGTGCGGTCTTTCGTCGCGGATCTGTGTTCGACGACGGACTACGCGGCGGCGAGGGCGCTTGTCACGGCCGATGCGCGGCGGCTGTGGCGGTACGCGGTGGATCGCGCCCAAGGCAGGCAGCCGAGCGGCGCGTTGGCCGCGAGTGACGATCGGCCGCTGTATTGGGCGCGGCTGGCCGAGGTGGTCGCGGTGCGGCAGTGGCGGCCGCCGTTCGAGTTGTCGGCTCAGCAACGCGCCGAGCTGGTCGCGGCGATCGATCGAACCGGTCGCGGCCAGGATTCGGTCGCCTACTCGACACCTCGTTCGACTACCAGGCATGTCTTGATCACCGGCTTCGACCCGTACAAACTGGACGCCGAGATCAGGAATGGAAATCCCTCCGGCGCAACGGCGTTGGCGCTGGATGGCAAGATCCTCGAAACCGACCGGGGCCCGGTCGAATTCGCTGCCGCGATGTTCCCGGTCCGCTGGCGCGACTTCGGCGACGGCGTTGTCGAGCAGACCATGCGGCCGTTCCTGAGCGACGGCGCGGACCGGGTGGACCTGTTCGCCACGCTCAGTGTCGGCAGCCCGGGTGAGTTCGACCTCGAGCAGAACAACGGGGCCTGGCGCGGCGGGAAGGCGGACAACGAATCCGTCTGCTACCTCGGCAGCGTGCCCAATACCGCCGCCGCGGGTGCACCGCCGCAGTGGACTCGGTCGACCCTGCCGCTAGCGGAAATGTCGGCCGTGCCCGGCCGATTCCGGGTCAAGCTGCGCACTTCGGTGGATACGGCGCTGCTGCCCTTCTTCCCCGCCCTGCCGGTGATCACCGATTGCCGCGTTCCCGCCATCCCCGGCGTCCCGATGCCGGACGGCCCGCCACCGGATTCGACCGCGTGGGCGGGCGGCGGTGGCAGCTACCTCTCCAACGAAAGCGCTTATCGCGCAACGCTATTGCGTGACGTCGCGGGCACCGGGCTGCCCGGCGGTCACATTCACACGCCGGTACTCGAAGGCCTGCCCGACGCCGGATTGACCGGCCCGGAGTTCGAGGACAATCGTGACGCGATCATCACCCAGCTGACCGACCTCCTCCTGACCGCCGCGGACGCGACCGGGGCCTGACTCGAGCAGACTCGCCGATCAGCACTTCTTCGACATGATCAGGTGGATCTCGGCGGCCCTGTTCGCGGCCTGAATCGCTTGGAGCGCACGGGCTTGCGCGGCGGGGCTGTCGCCGTATCCGGCGCTGTTGGCGATGTTGTCGTATTTCTCCGCGAGCATGGCGAGCTGCGGGCAGCTCAACTTCGAGTAGTCGGTCGGTTTGGCGTTGCTCACGCCGCTGCCCATCGTGATTCCGAGGGCGAGAACCGCCGCGGCGACCACCGTGACCTTGATACCGAATTCAGACATTCCTTTGCCTTTCGCCCGCAGGGTCCGCTCCCGCCCATCGAAGGTAGCCCGCGGGCGTCCGCCGCTGTATCCGTCGGACAGCCGACACCGGTAACCCTTCGAGTCGATATGACGATGCGAAATCCGCTGCGCCGCAATGCATGGATGGCGGAGTCATGTGCGGGCCGCGCGCGAGCGAGCTACTGTGGGAGCGCGCGGTAACGAGCGCGTTCTCAGATTAATGCATTGTGCGCCTTGATAATACGGATTCTCACCGTCGGCGCGACGGCATCGGTCGGCTGCGGTTTCCACGCGCCGAGGGACAGAAGGGGACGACGAACCATGAGCGACCTGACCCACAAGACCGCATTGGTGACCGGCGCGAGCCGGGGCATCGGCCGCTCCATCGCCCGGCAGCTGGCGGCCAAAGGCGCGCTGATCGCGGTGCACTACGCCAGTAATGACGCGGGCGCGCAGCAGACCGTCGAGCTGATCGAAAAAGCAGGCGGCCGTGCGTTTTCCGTGCGCGCCGAGCTGGGGGTACCGGGCGATATCGACCGGCTGTTCGGCGGGTTGGAACGGGGACTGAAAGAGCACACCGGCGAGCTATGGCTCGACATTCTGGTGAACAACGCGGCGACGACGATCCAGACGGGCCTGCTGCCCGAGGACATCACGCCGGCGGAATTCGACCGGCTGTTCGCGATCAATGCCAAGGCGCCGTTCTTCATCGTGCAACGCGCGCTGAATCTGCTGGCCGACGGCGGCCGGATCATCAATATCTCCTCCGGCCTTACCCGCTCCGCCAACTCGGCCCAGATCCCGTACTCCATGACCAAGGGCGCGCTGGAGCAGCTCTCGCTGCATTTCGCGCGCCACCTGGCCCCGCGGGGAATCACCGTCAACACCGTCGTCCCCGGCATCACCGACAACGGCAGGCCCGCGTTCGCGGTGCCCGAGGTGGTGGAGCGGATGTCGCAGCTGTCCGCCTTCAAACGCGTCGGGCAGGCGGAGGACGTCGCCGACGTGGTGGCGTTCCTGGCCACCGACGCGGCGCGCTGGATCACCGGTTCGGTGCTCGACGCCACCGGCGGTGCCCTGATGGGTTGAGCCCCAGCGAAGTTCGAGCGTCTTGCGCGCCGACCCTCTAGCCGGGTGGGTCAGGGTGGATCGGGGCCCGCCCGCACCGGGCCGGGCCGCTGACCGGGCGGACCGAGCAGGGAGTTTGATGTGGCGCACCACACGACCGCGGAACAGACCTCACCACTGTCCGTGGGGCCGGACGCCGATACGCCGCGCCGGTTCGCGGTGTCGGCCGTGGCGGGCTCCGATCCGGCGGGCCCGCTCGGGGATCTCGGCGCGTTCCGGCAGTGGTTCGAACAGTGCCAGGCGCGCGCGACGATCGCGGTGCGCCGGGTGTCGCTGGACGACCTGGACGGCTGGCACACCGACCCGGACACCGGCGACATCACCCACGACAGCGGCCGGTTCTTCACCGTCGGCGGCCTGGAGGTTCATCTGACCGGGGCGGCGGTGTCGAGCTGGAGCCAGCCGATCATCAACCAGCCCGAGGTGGGCGTGCTCGGCATTCTGGTCAAGGAGTTCGACGGCGTGCTGCACCTGCTGATGCAGGGCAAGGTCGAGCCGGGAAACGCTCTTGGACTGCAACTTTCGCCGACGGTACAGGCCACGCGATCGAACTACACGCGCGTGCACGGCGGTTCCGCCGTCCCCTACCTCGACGTCTTCCGCGACACCGCGCGACACCGGGTGCTCGCGGATGTCCGGCAGTCCGAACAGGGCGCGTGGTTCCGGCAGAAGCGCAACCGCAACATGGTCGTCGAGGTGACCGAGGATGTGCCGGTGCTGCCCGGCTTCCACTGGCTGACGCTGGGCCAGGTGCACCGGCTGCTGGCCGTCGAGGACCTGATCAACATGGACGCGCGCACCGTGCTCGCCTGCCTCTCCTTCGCCGGGCCCGCGCTGGCCGAGACGGTGCGGGCGCCGCGCGACGAGTTCCACGCGGCACTGCTGGCGTCCTGCGACCCCGACCGGGGCAGCCTGCACAGCATGGCCGAGGTGCTCAGCTGGATCACCGACGTGCGCACCCGCACCGAGGTCGCCACCCGGGAACTGCCGCTGGCCGCGGTGCCCGACTGGCACCGGGTCGATGGTGCGATCTCGCATCGGACCGGGCAGTTCTTCGACGTGATCGGGGTTCAGGTGCAGACGCGGGTGCGGGAGGTGTCCGGCTGGAGCCAGCCGATGATCGCGGCGAAAGGCACTGGGCTGGTGGCCTTCCTGGTGGCGCGGGTGCACGGCGTGCTGCACGCGCTGGTCCATGCCCGCGCCGAACCCGGCTACCTCGATGTGGTGGAGCTGGCCCCGACCGTGCAGTGCACTCCGGACAACTATCGGCACCTGCCACCCGCCGCCCGCCCGAGATTCGTGGACGAGGTGCTGGCCGCCCGCCCCGATCAGATCCGCTACCGCACGCTGCTGTCGGAGGAGGGCGGCCGGTTCTACCAGTCGCGCAACACCTACGCGGTGATCGAGGTCGAGCGCGACGGCAGGCACGAGCAGCCGAACTTCCGCTGGATGCCGGTGCACCAGCTGGTGGATCTGTTGCGGCACAGCCACTATGTGAACGTGCAGGCGCGCACGCTGGTGGCCTGCCTGCACAGCCTGACCGCACGGACGCACTGATGCGGGTGCGCGAGCTCGCGGTCGCCGGGGCGCTGGCCTTCGATGCCCCGTCCTTCGCCGACGACCGGGGCAGCTTCGCCACTCCGTTGGACGCCGAGACGCTGGCCGCCGAGCTGGGCCGCCCGCTGTTCCCGGTGGCGCAGGGCGCGATGAGCCGGTCCCGGCGGGGCGTGTTCCGCGGCGTGCACTACACGCTGCCGCCGCCGGGCCGGGCGAAATTCGTCTGGTGCGCGCACGGCCGGTGCCTCGATATCGTGCTGGACGTCCGGGTCGGCTCCCCCACCTTCGGCGCGCACGAGGTGCTGGAATTGGACGGCAGCGCCGAGCGCGGGCTGTATCTGCCGATCGGGGTCGCGCACGCGTTTCTCGCCGTGGAGGACGACACGGTGATGACGTATCTGCTGTCCGGCGGCTATATCCCGGAGAACGAGTACGCGCTCGACCCGCGCGACCCGGCCCTCGGGCTCGACCTGCGCGGCGACTGGATCCTCTCCGAACGCGACACCGCCGCCCCGACTTTGGCCGAGGCGGCGGAACGCGACCTGCTTCCGCGGTACGCGGACTGCCTCACGCTGGAGCCTTGACCCCGACGAACAAACCCCGCCCGAACGCCGCCGGTTGAAGGAACTCCGCCGGGCATCCCGCCGCCGCGAACGCCGCGAGGTACTGCTCGCGGGTGAACAGCGCCAGCCGGTGCCGGTCGGTGAGGTGGCGGATTCCGCGCTCGGGCGTCGCGACCAGGTACTGGACGCTCATCACCACGGCGTCGCCGTCCCGCACGGAGTGGGAGAAGCGGGTCACCGCACCCTGCTCGTCCCGGACCAGATCCGTGGCCAGGTAGTTGTCGGCGAACGAATCCGGGAACACCCACGGCTCGATCACCAGCACGCCGCCGGGGGCGAGATGGCGGCCGAGCGCGCCCAGCGCGCGCACCAGATCGGGATAGTCGTCGACGTAGCCGATGCTGCTGAACATCACCGTGATCACATCGAACGCGCGCCCGAGATCGAAGTCGCGCATGTCGCCCTGGTGCATGGTGATCTCCGGGATGCGCCGCTTGGCCACCGCGATCATCTCCGGTGACTGCTCCAGGCCGGCCGCGTCCGGGAAGTCCACGCGCAGGTGCCGCAGGTGACTGCCGGTTCCGGAGGCGACGTCCAGCACGGACACGGCCTCCGGGTTGCGGGCCCGGACCAGCTCGGCCACCAGCCGGGCCTCCCCCGCGTAGTCCTTGCCGCGGTGGGCGTGGACGCGGTCGTAGATGTCGGCGAACTCGCCCTCGTACATCTCAGCGTTCCTCTCGATAGGCGTCGACCAGCGCTTCCAGCCTGGGCACCAACGCGGCGGGCGTCGGCAGCGTATGGATCTCGTCGCGCAGCCGGCGCGCGCCCGCGGCGAAGGACGGATCGTCGAGCAAGGCGCGCAGACCGTCACCGAGCAACTGCCCGGTGAGTTTCTCCACCGGCACGCACAGTCCCGCGCCTGCGGCCTCGATGCCGTTGCCGCGCAGCACATCCCAGCCCTCCGCGACCATCAGCTGCGGCACGCCGTGCACCTCGGCGGTGGAGCGGGTGCCGCTGCCGCCGTGGTGGACGACGGCCGAACAGGTGGGCAGCAGGTCGTTGAGCGGGACGAACCCGACCGCGCGCACGTTGTCCGGCACCGGGACGGCCAGCCGATCGGGGTCAAGGGTGGCGATCACCTCGCAGTCGAGGCCGGCCACCGCGTCGAACAGCTCGACCGGGCTCAACTCGCCGAGTACGGCGTCGAGGTGGCCGATCTGGCCGTGCACGTTGTCGGTCACGCCCAGCGTCAGGCAGATCCGGCGGCGTTCGGGCGGCGTGCGCAGCCAGTCCGGCACCACCGTCGGGCCGTTGTACGGGACGTAGCGCAGGGATTCGTAGTGCAGCCCGGTGTCGAGGCGCATGCCGGGTGGCGTGATGTCGACGGTGAACTGACCGGTGATCACCCGCTCGTCGAACGACGATCCGTGCCGGGCGAGGGTGGCTGAAAGCCACTCGGCGGTCGGGTCCGCGCGGTGACTCGCAGGCAGGTCGGCCGACATCCGCAGCAGGGTCTGCCTGGCACGCAGGGCGCCGTCCGGACCCCAGGTGAAACGGGCGTACGCGGCGCCGGCCACGCGGGCGGCGATGCTTCCGGCGAAGGTGAAGGTCTCGGAGATGACCAGGTCGGGCCGCCAGTCCCGAACGAACGCGACCATGTCATCGACCATCCGGTCGTCGTTCATGGTGGCGAACATCGCCGAGCCGGCCATGTGCTCGAGCGCGAGCAGGCCGGTGTGCGTCCAGGTTTCGGTGCCCGCGTAGTCGAAGTCGCGCACGTGGTCGAGGCAGCCGGGGAAGATCTCGTTGAGCAGGTCCGGCGCGTGCTCGTCGCTGAACCACTCGACCGGACCCGCCGTGACGGCGGTGAGCCCGGCGCCGGTGATGGTCGGCGCCATCGACGCCTGGCTGACGACCCTGACCTCGTGCCCGGCCGCGCGCAGCGCCCAGGCCAGCGGAACCATGGAGTAGAAGTGCGTGGGTGCGGCGAAACAGGTCAGCACGACCTTCATGCGAATTACCAACTCTCTGCGGGGCGTTCGAGTAGCCGGGTCACGAACCGACGCGCTCGGTGCGCAAGGAGGCGACCGGCAGGTGGGCGAGGCCGCGGGTGGCCGGTGCGAGCGGGCGGTCCAGCGCGGCGCCCGAGGACACCAGCCGCGGGTGCCGCCCGGCGATCGCGGTGAGCACCGCGTCGGCGGTGGCGTAGACCAGCGGCAGGTCCAGCAACTGCGGCAGTGCCGCGGGGCCGGTGAGCACGGCGATCTGGCTGCCGGCCTGCACCAGCTCTCCGGCCACCGTCACGTCCGAGCCGGTAGCTGTAAGATGCAGCTGCACAGGCGAATACACGGATCGGGTGCGCTCCACCGCCCCCTCGGCCGCCGGCCACCGACCGTCGGCGAGCAGCGTGGCGGCCGTGCGCGTGACCAGGTCGGCGGCGAGCCGCGGGCCGACCACCGCGAGGAAGAACGCGGGGGTGCGGGCGCACAGCGCGGCGCGCAGGTCGTCGACGGCGGCGAGCATCCGCTCGGTGACGGCCGTCTCCTGCGGGCACAACAGGTTGTCCAGCACCGGGGTCGCGCCGAGCAGGCTGTCCGGTGCGGCACCGAGCAGGTCGGCAAAAGCCTTGGCGCACAATAGCTCCGCTGCGGGCACCAGATCGGTCAACTCGTCGGGGACCGCGCTCACCGGAGGTGGCGGCGTAGCGGCCAGCGCGGCGACGTCCGCCGGGTCCGCCGGTTCGATGTCCTCGGCGGCGACCGCCATCACCCGGGTTCCGGTCGGGCGCCAGTCGGCGAGTCCATGGCCCGCCGTGAGCAATTCGACCGCCTGCGCGCCGTCGACCAGTACCGTTCCGGTCGCGCTGCGCGAGATCGGCTCCGTGCGCACCGGCCGCGCGTCGCCCGGGTAACCGCGCAACAGCGTCGCCAGCGGATCCCCCTCCGCGGCTCGTACCCATTGCAACCCGCGCACGAGCTGCAACCGCCGCCGTAGCCCACTGTCCACTCCGACCTCACTTCCCGAGCGTCCGCTTCCGGTCTGCTCGGACGCTAACGCGGCGGCCTCCAGATCCGGTGGAAAGCACATAGAGGGACGCTCGGAGATATAGCGAATGCGCGGGCCGCAATGGCGGACTTGCCACGCCCGACCGCGGTGCGCGATGGTTCGAAGTTCGCGTACCGAAATTCTCGCGAACCGCCTCGGACCAGGCGGCAACATAATCTCGCAAAAAAATGCCTTCTACCAGGGCATTAAATGGCATACAATCGATGTAATCATATGCTTCACACTAGTTTTGGATACATCTTTCCGGAATTGTCAATTCGATTTCCTATGTGCGACCCGGGAAAAACCCTCGTACTCTCTGCAAGGTCGCTCTCCGCGCAGAAGGAATGGGGAAATAATGTCGTTAGACGCTACTCCGGTGACCCTGATGAAGGAGCCCGGCGCAGCACCACCGGCCGGGCGCACGGGCACCGCGCTGGCGATCATCGTCGTGGTGCAGCTCATGCTCACCATCGACCTGATGATCGTGACGGTGGCGCTGCCGTCGATCGGGCGGGACCTGGGGTACAGCGAAAACGGACTCGCCTGGGTGGTCAACGCCTACGGCCTGGCGCTGGGCGGCCTGATGCTGCTGGGCGGCAGGCTCGGCGACACCTTCGGCCGGCGCCGGATCTTCCTGGGCGGCATCGTGCTGTTCACCGTCGCCTCGCTGGTCGGCGGATTCGCGGTGACCGGCTGGTGGTTCCTGGCCTGCCGCGGCCTACAGGGCGTCGGCGCGGCGTTGGTCATGCCGAACTGCCTGGCGCTGATCCTGAGCCTGTTCCCCGCGGGGCCCGAGCGCACCAGGGCGATCGCCACCTCGGCGGCGGCGTCCAGCTCGGGCGCGGTGGTCGGGCTGCTCCTCGGCGGCGTGCTGTCCACCGGATTGTCCTGGCGCTGGGTCATGTTCGTCAATGTGCCGGTCGGCATCGCCGTGTTCGTCCTCGCGCCGCTCTACATCCGGGAGCAGGCTCGCATCCGCGGCAGGTTCGACCTCGCGGGCGCGCTGACCTCGGCGCTCGGGGTCGCGCTGCTGGTCTACGGGCTCTCCCACGCGGGCGAGTCGGGCTGGTCGACCGTGTCGGTATGGCTGCCGATCCTGGCGGGCGCGGCCCTGTTCGTCGCGTTCACGATGGTGGAACGGCAAGCGGCGCAACCGATCATGCCGCTGTCGCTGTTCCGCGACCGGAACCGGGTCACCGCCTACATCTCGGCCGTGCTGGTGACCGGCACCATGATCGGTCAGGCGTTCTTTCTCACCATGTATCTGCAGGGGCCGCTGGGCTTCAGCGCGCTACTGACCGGGTTCGCGTTTCTCACAACAGGTTTCGCCCTGGTGATCAGCTCGACCCTGGTGATCGGGCTGATCCGGCGGATCGGCGAGCGGTGGATGACCTTCCTCGGCGCGCTGCTGCTCATCGCGGGCAACCTGTGGCTGACCACGCTCTCGCTCGACAGTGGTTATTGGGGAACGATTTTCGGTCCGCTGGCGCTGACCGGCGTCGGCATGGCGGCCACCCTCATCCCGGCCACCGAGATGGCCGGCGCCGGCGTCGAGTCGGACAACTACGGGTCCGCGTCCAGCACCTACAACACCATGCTGCAACTGGGCGGACCGCTGGTGCTGGCCGTGCTCGTGACGGTGCTGACCAGCGCCACCAGGACGATCACGGTGCCCGCCGAGCTGCCCGCCGACCGGGCCGCGGACTACGTGCTCACCGCGAGCATGGCCCCCGGGTTCTGGACGGCGACGATCCTGGCGGCCGGGGTGGCCGTGACCAGCCTGTTCATCCGGCGGAGTGTTCCGGCCGCCGTGCCGGTTCCGGCCTGAACGCGCCCCGGCGCCACGCCCGCGGCGGGCGTGGTGCCGGGTTTGCCCGCTCGCTCAGAGGCGGGCGAGGATCTCGCGCAGCGCGCCGATCACCTTGTCCTGCACGTCCAACGGCAGCGACGGGTACATCGGCAGCGAGAAGATCTCGTCCGCCAGCGCCTCGGTGACCGGCAGCGAACCCTTGGCGTAGCCCAGTTTCGCGAAGCCGGACATGGTGTGCACCGGCCAGCGGTAGCTGACGTTCAGTTGAATGTCATAGTCCCGCAACGCCTCCAGGATCTCGTCGCGCCGCGGGTGGCGAACCACGTACAGGTAGTACACGTGGTCGTTGCCGTCGGCCAGCACGGGGAGACCGAGCTCGGTGTCGGCCAGCCCCTCGGCATAGCGGGCGGCGACGGCGCGGCGGCCCGCGATGTACTCGTCGAGCCGGCCGAGCTTGCGTCGCAGAATCTCCGCGTGCACCTCGTCGAGCCTGCTGTTGTGGCCCGGGGTCTCGACCACGTAGTACCGCTCGGCCATGCCGTAATACCGCAGCCTGCGCAACCGCTGATCGATCTCCTCGGTCGCGGTGACGACCGCGCCGCCGTCGCCGTACGCGCCGAGCACCTTGGTGGGATAGAAGGAGAACGCGCTCGCGTCGCTCATGGTGCCCGCGATCCGCCCGCGCTGCCGGGCGCCGTGCGACTGCGCGCAGTCCTCCAGGATCCGCAGACCGTGCTCGGCCGCCAGCAGGCGCAGCGGCTCCATGTCGACGCACTGCCCGTAGAGGTGCACCGGCACAATGCATCTGGTGCGATCGGTGATCGCCGCGGCCACCTGTGTGGTGTCCATGAGGTAGTCCTCGGCGCGGATGTCCACGAACACCGGGGTCGCGCCGAGGGCGTCGATGGCGACGACGGTCGGCGCCGCGGTATTGGACACCGTGATCACCTCGTCGCCGGCGCCGACGCCGAGGGCCTGCAGGCCGAGTTTGATCGCGTTGGTGCCGTTGTCCACGCCCACCGCGTGTCGAAGTCCGTGGTACGCGGCGAATTCGTGCTCGAACGAGCGGGTGCTCTCGCCGAACACGAGCTGGCCGGACCGGAAGACCTTGTCCACGGCGGCGAGAATGTCGTCGCGCTCGCGGTCGTATTCCGAGAGATAGTCCCACACCAAGGTAGCCAAGGATCAGTCCTCTGCAGTCGGGTCGATTCGCTCTCCGGTCTACCAACGCCGACTCGAACCTGACTGGAACTTTCACTGGAGCCCGATCGTGCTGCCGGACGCTTGACAGCACCCCTAGCCTGAACCTGTCGGGAGGAGAAAGCTGTTGGCGCACAACGAGATCAAGACGGCGGCGGTATTGGGCGGCACAGGCTGGGTCGGCAGGCACCTGTGCGCGGCGCTGGCCGAGGGCGGCACCCGCGTGGTCGCGGTGGCCCGCGGCCACACCCCGGGATTGCGCTGCGACCGGTTCGCCGCGCTCGACCTGGCCGGCGCGCCCGCGGCGACCATCGCGGAGCTGTTGCACGCGGAGTCGGCCGACCTGGTGATCAACGCGACCGACGCCGCGAACGCGACCGACGGATGGGACCGTACCGAACCGGAACTGGTACGGGCCAACGTTTCCCTGGTCGAGCACGTTCTGCACGCGGTGCGGGCGCAGCGGCGGCCGGTGCGGGTGGTGCACATCGGCACGATGCACGAGTACTCGCCCGTCGCGTTCGGCACGCCGGTCGACGAAGCGATGCCGTGCGAACCCGAATCCGCTTATGCCCGAACCAAACTCGCGGGATCGCGGGCGGTGCTGGCGGCGGCGCGCACCGGCGCGGTGGACGGCATCGTGCTGCGCGCGGTGAATGTGTGCGGGCCGCACCCGTCACCGGCCAGCCTGCCGGGCAAGCTGGTGGCGCTGCTGGCCGCGGGCACGGTGCGGCTGCCGATCGCCGCGGCGCACCGGGATTGGCTGGACGTGCGCGATCTGGCGCGCGCGGCGGTGGCCGCCGCACAGCGGCCGGGCGTCACCGGGGTGGTCAATATCGGCAGTGGCCGGGCGGTGCCGATGCGCGAATTCGTCGAAACCTTCGTCCAGGAAGCAGGTTTCCCGCTGTCGGTCGTGGAAGACACCTCGACCGAGGTACCGAGCTACGGCGGGTCGTGGTTGCAAGCCGACATCCGCAAGGCCGGCGACGCGCTCGGCTGGAAACCCCGCTGGTCCCTGCGGGATTCGTTGCGGGACATGTGGGCGGCCCGCTGACGGGCCGCCCGGCCGACGACCCGGTCAGCCCACCACGCGAACGTTCGGCGTGTAGAGGATCCACTTGCCGCCGGCCGCGCTGAAGGCGGTCTCCTTGGCCATGATCTCCTGCGCGTGATTCCACGCGAACAGCAGTGCGTAGTCGGGGTAGGACTCGGCGAACGCCTCGGCGGGCCGCACCGGCAGGTGCGCACCGGGGGTCAGCCTGTGCTGCTTGGCCGGAGTGGTGTCGCAGACGTAGCTCACCAGATCCGGGGTGATGCCGCAGTAGTTGGTGACCGTGGCGCTCTTGGCCGTGGCGCCGTATCCGACGACGGTGGCGCCCGCGGCCTTCAGCTCGTGCAGCAGCGCGATCAGCTCGGTGCGGATCACGCCGACCGCGGTGGCGAACTCGGCGAGGGTGGCCGGGTCGTGCAGGCGCCGCGCCGACTCCTCGGCCAGCAGGTCGGCCACGGCCGGGGTCGGCACCCGCGCACCGGCGCGGGCCAGGGTGTAGCGGACCTCGCCGCCGTGCACCGGCAGCCGTTCGACGTCGACCAGCTCGAAGCCGAACCGCTGGGCCATCGCGCGCACGGAGGTGGCGCTGAAGAAGTAGAAGTGCTCGTCGTAGATCTGGTCGAACGAGGTGCGTTCGATGATCTCGCCCAGGTACGGGTCCTCGAACACGAACACCCCGCCCGGGGTGAGCAGCGCGTCGAGTCCCGCGAAGATCGAGTCGACGTACGGGATGTGGCAGAACGTGTTGGCCGCGAAAACGACGTCGGCCGGGCCGTATTCGGCCCGCACCGCGGTCGCGGTGGCGGCCTCGAAGAACTCGGTGAGCACGGTGACGCCCTGGGTGCGGGCGTGGTCGGCGACCCCGGCCGAGGGCTCGACGCCCAGATGGCGCACCCCGGCCTTGGCGATGGTGCGGAGCATGATGCCGTCGTTGCTGCCGAGTTCGACAATGAACGGATCGGTTCCGGTGAGTTCTTTTTCCAGGAAGGTGTTCGCGGTGTTCTCGAAATGTTCACGCATTACCGAGGAACCCGAGGAGAAATACGGATAATCGGTGTGGAACATTTTCGCCCGAGGCACTTCCTCCAGCAATTGCACCATCGAGCACGACGCACAGCGACCGACCGCGAGACGGTAGAAGAACTCCGCATCCTCCTGCTCCGGGGCACGGAAGGCATCCGACAACGGCTGCCGCCCGAAGTCGATGAACTCGATAACCACATCGCCACAGACTCGACATTCGACCATGTCCCGAACTGTATCCACGCCCGCGCGAAGAACGCTCGAATCCTGCTCGAACCCGGCTGCGCGAAACAATTCAGCGCACTAGCATCGGCCATTGAGGAATTACTTTTCCGGCGCGCCTGCGCGGTCGTTCGAATTGGGGAGATTGCATGCCATCCAGCGGTTCCGCCGAAATCCTGGTCGTCGGCCTGACGACGAACTACCTGGTCGACCCGCGCGGAATCGATGACCGCACACCCGCGCTGGGCTGGCGGCTGGTCGCCACCGAGCGTTCGGTCACCCAAACGGCCTACCAGATCCGCGCCGCCTCGACGCCGCGGCACCTCGAGCTGGACCGGCCGGACCTGTGGGATACCGGCCGGACCGTTTCGGATCGCCAGGTGGATATCGGCTACGGCGGCCGGCCGCTGGCCGCCCGCGATCAGGTGTTCTGGCAGGTCCGGGTGTGGACCGACGGCGGTCGCGCGTCGGCCTGGAGTCCGGTCGGGCACTGGGAGATCGGCCTGCCCGAACCGGCCGATTGGACGGCGGACTGGATCACCGACTCGGTACCCGCGCGGCCGGACGGGCCGTTGCCGATCTTCGCCAAGCGCTTCACCGCCGCGGCGGAACGGCGGATCGTGCAGGCGCGCCTTTACGTTTCGGGCCTCGGCCTGTACGAGGCGCGGCTCAACGGACGCAAGGTCGGTGCGGATGTGCTGCTGCCGAGCGTCACCGATTACCGAAAGCGGGCGCTGTACCAGACCTATGACGTCACCGAGCAGCTGCGAGCGGGCGACAACGTGGTGGGGTTGCTGGTCGGCAACGGCTTCTTCAACGTGCCCGAACGCGCGGGCCGCTATTGGGAATCGGTGACCTGGAAGAGCGGCCTCGGCGGCAGCGGGGAGACGGTCCGGCTGGCGGGCGAGCCGAAAGTCATCGCACAGTTGGAGATTCGCTACGACGACGGGACAGCCCAGCAGGTGTCCAGCGACTCCACCTGGCGGGTCGACGACGGCCCCCTCGACTTCTCCGGCTACTACGGCGGCGAGGATTACGATGCGCGCCGCTGGCAACCCGGCTGGGACCGGCCCGAGGGCGACCATTCCGCATGGCGATCCGCCGCCGTCGCGGCCGACGCTCCGGCAACGCTCAGCGCGCAATTCGAGCCCGCGGTGGTCGAGGCCGAACGGCTGAAGGCGATCGCGCTGACCGAACCCGAACCGGGCGTCTACGTGTTCGATTTCGGCACGTCCTTCGTCGGCTGGCCGCGGATCGAGGTGGCGGCGCCCGCCGGAACACGGATCGCGCTGCTGCCCGGCTGGTACCTCGACAACGGCAGGGTCAGCCAGCGCGGCATGGTCGGGTGGGTGCCGAATGTCGTTGTCGCCGATCACTACACGGCGGCGGGCAACGGGGTGCAGACGTGGCATCCGCGCTTCACCTATCACGGTTTCCGTTACCTCGAGGTGCGCGGACTGCCGACCCCGCCGGCGCTGTCGAGCGTGACCGGGATCGCGGTGCGCGCCGGCGCCGATACCACCGCCGAATTCGACTGCTCCGAAACACTTCTCAACGACATCGACCGCATCGCCGACCGCAGCATGCGCAGCGCCATGATCGCGCCCACCATGCCCACCGATCCCAACCGGGAGAAGGCAGGCTGGCAGGCCGACCGCGGGGTCGCGCTCAGCGGGGTGCACCGCTACGACTTCGCCGCCTACAACCAGGCGATGCTGCGCGACGTCTTCGACGCGCAACGCCAGGACGGCGCGCTGCCCGGCATCGTCCCCGATCCCACCGATTTCTGGTACATCGGCGACCTCAACTGGACCGGCGCGCCGGTCGTGCAGGCCTTCGAGAACTACCGCCGCTACGGCGATACCGCGTCGCTGCGCCGCCACTATCCGGCGATGCGGCGCTACTTCGGGCTGCTGCGCTCGCGCGAACAAGACGGGCTGTATCCGGCGGGTGAGTTCGCGGAGGGCTTCTTCGGCGACTGGATGTACCCGGGTCAGCACTGGCAACGTCCGTTCGACCCGGACAACGCCTACTTCACCCCGCCCGAACTGACGGTGGCATGGGGGTATTGGCGAATCGCGACCGCCATGGCGGGCATCGCGCGGGCCTTGGACAAGACCGGCGAGTCACTCGAGTATCGGCGCAAGGCCGAGGCGATCGCCACGCGGTACCACGAGAAATTCTTCGACCCCACCACCGCCACGTACGCGCCGGGGACACCGACGGCGACCGCGCTCGCCCTGTATATCGGCGCTCCCCCACCGCATGTGCGGGAATCGGTGCTCGCGGCGCTGGTCGCACAGATCCGCGAATCCGGAAACCACCTGAACGCCGGGATGATCGGGTTGCTCGCGCTGGTCCGCGTGCTCACCAAAGCAGGCCGGCACGACGTGCTCTACGACGTCGCGGTCGAAACCAGTTATCCCAGTTACGGATACTGGCTCGCGCACGGCGCCACCGCGCTACCGGAGAGCTGGGAGTGGAACGGCCGCGAGGGCGTGGCGGACCTGAATATCCTCGGCGGACTGACCTCGTGGTTCACCGGTGGCCTGGCAGGCATTCGACCCGACCTCGACGCGGTCGCGTTCGACAAGATCCGCATCGCCCCCGCCGTCGTCGGCTCGCTCACGAGCGCCGCCGCGACCCTCCGGACCGTGCGCGGCGAGATCGTCAGCCGCTGGCAGCGCGACGGCACCGCGCTGACGCTGGAAGTCGTTGTGCCGGTGAACAGTACCGCCACCGTCGTGGTGCCGCTGCTGTGCGCGCACGCGGAAATCAAGACGGCAGAGGAGGCGCGATTGATCGATCGCGACGACCGGTTCGCCACCTATGAGACGGGGTCGGGAGCGTGGACGTTCACCCAGCACTGAACGCTACGCGCCCGCGTTCAACCGATCGGCCTCCGCGACGGCACTGGCCAGGCTGCGTTCGACGAACCGGTGCAGCACCCGCAACTCCTCGTCGGTGAAGTCGGCCAGATCGAGGTGGGTCCGGGCGGTCAGCCCCGCGTAGTAGGAGCTGACTCGCTCGAGCCCTTCGGGAGTGGGCACGACCACGACCTTGCGCCGATCCTTCGGGTCGTGCGCCCGGGTGACGCAGCCGGCCGCCTCCAGCCGGTCGACCATCCGGGTGGCCGATCCTGCGGTCAGCCCGACCCGGGCGGCCAGCGCGCCCGGCGTGGTCGGCCCGCCCTGCTGGAGCGCGTGCAGGCAGTGGAAGTCGGTCATGATCACGCCCATCTGGGTCGCGACCAGGCTGTTGATCCGGATCAACTGCTGAATCCAGTCCGGCAGTAGCTCGATCAACGCCTCGACCTGAGGTTTCTCCTGCTGACCCATAGTCATGTGACACGGCCCGATCCGTTGAAGTATCCTTGCGTCGCACAACTTTCACGCTGCACAATAATTCCAGCACACAATATCACCGCTACACAATCATGCGGCGAGCACCCGTTGCAAGGAGTTGGTCCGACTGTCTGGACGAACGCAAGTTCCCCGTCTGCAGGCCACATTCGTCCCCGCCGAGAACGCCTTCGCCTGGTGGGGGCCCGCCGAACTGGACGAGGCCGTGCGCGAACACGGCCTGCCGACCGGACGGGTCTCGACCTGTTCGCTGGCCGCGCCCGAGGGCGGCGCGGTCGTCGCGGCCGACCGGGACGTGCGGCTCATCGATCTGAACGAGGCCGTGCCCGCGCTGCTCGCGCTGGACCGGCGGGCCAAGGTGGGCAAGTCGGTCAAGAGCTGGCAGGCCGCCGCCCGGCTGCTGGACGGCGACGGCGAGGACAAGGACGCCGAGTTCGACGACCTGGCCGCCCGGATGCCGGTCGCCGCGCACGCCGTGACCAACCCGGAGGGCGCGGCGGTCGCCGCGCCGGCCGCGTTGCTGGCCCAATTCCGCAGGGCGGCAAGCACTACGGCGACCCTGGCCGGCACCGCGGTGAACGCCACGTTGCGCCCCTACCAGGTGCACGGCGTCGCCTGGCTCAACTCCCGCCCCGAACTGGGCACCGGCGGCGTGCTCGCCGACGAGATGGGTCTCGGCAAGACGCTGCAGGCCATCTGCCTGCTGGCCATCCGCCGCACCGAGCGCCCGCACCTGGTGGTCTGCCCGACCTCGCTGATCGGCAACTGGCGGCGCGAAATCGCGCGCTTCTCCCCGAGCACGCCGGTGCTGCGCTTCCACGGCAGCAACCGCGACCTGCCCGACGAGTGGGCACCGGGCACCGTGGTGATCACCAGCTATCCGGTGCTGCGCAGCGACAAGCGGCTGCTCGACAACACCTGGGACATCGTCGTGCTGGACGAGGCGCAGCAGATCAAGAACCCGGACGCGCAGGCCAGCCGGGCCGCCGCACGGCTGACCGCGACCGTGCGGATCGCCATGACCGGCACGCCCGTGGAGAACCGGCTCGACGAGCTGTGGTCGATCTTCCACGTCACCAACCCCGGCCTACTGGGCACGCGCGGCCGGTTCCGGCAGCGGTTCGTCGCGCCGATCGAACAGCGCCGCTCCACCTCGGCCGCCGCCGCGCTCAACACCCTGGTGCGCCCGCACATGCTGCGCCGCACCAAGGATCTGGTCGCCGCCGAACTGCCGCCCAAGCAGTACACCTCGATGATCTGCACGCTCACCGACGAGCAGGTGCGGCTGTACCGGGAGGCCACGGACCGGGCGTTCGACCAGGGACTGGGCAGTGGTATCGGCCGCAGCGGCCGGGTGCTGGCGCTGCTGACCGCGCTCAAGCAGATCTGCAACCATCCGGCGCACTACCTCGAGGACGGGCCTGCGGGACCGGGCCGGTCGGGCAAGTTCGACCGGGCCACCGAGATGCTGTCCGAGATCGTCGACGACGGCGACCGCGCCCTGGTGTTCACCCAGTACCGCATCATGGGCGAGCTGCTCTCGGCGGCGCTGGGCAAGACGCTGGGCACCGGCCCGGTGCCGTTTCTGCACGGCGGGCTCTCCGGCGACAAACGTGACGAGCTGGTCCGGGCGTTCCAGGAGGACGACGATTCGCCGCCGGTGCTGCTGCTGAGCCTGCGCGCGGCCGGGTTCGGGCTCAACCTGACCAGGGCCGCGCACGTGATGCACTACGACCGCTGGTGGAACCCGGCCGTCGAGGAGCAGGCCACCGACCGCGCCCACCGCATCGGCCAGCAGCGCACGCTCAACGTGTACACGCTGGTCTCCGGCGGCACGATCGAGGACCACATCGCGCAGATGCACGACGCCAAGCGCGGCATGGCCGACGTCGTCGTCGGCGGCGACACCGAGGCCGCGCTGGCCAAACTGTCCGACGACGAGCTGCACGCCGTCCTCGATCTCGACCTGGGAGCGATCTCGTGATGCCCGCCGAATTCGGCGCCACCCCCTGGGGGCGCGCCTGGACCCGCGTCGTCGAGTCCACCACCGCCGCGGTCCCGAATCCGTTGCTGCCCAAGGCCCGCAGCGTCGCGCGCAATCATGGCGCCACGCTGACCACCGAGGTCGGCCTGGTCATCGCGAAGGTCGTCGTGTCGGGGACCGAGTCCACCGTCCGGATCGAGTTGCCGCGCTGGCCGGCGGAGACCGAGCGGGACGCCGAGCGGCTGATCGCCAAGTCGCTGGCGGCCAATCCCGGCCTGGCCGGCGGTGACCTGCCGGACAGTTTGGAGGCCGAATTCGCCGCCGCGGGAATCACTTTCGCGGTCCCACTGGCCGAGCAGGCGGCGACCTGCGACTGCCGGACGCGCAAACGCCCGTGCGTGCACATCCTGGCCGGGCTGTACGCGCTGTCGATGCGGGTGGACGAGCGCCCGCGACTGGCCGTCGAACTGCGGATGGACAGCGCGGCGGTGGCCGAGGAGGCCGACCCGGACTGGATCCCGCTGGCCGAGCTGGACGCGGCGAGCTTCTACGGCTGACCGAAGGGCCCGGTCGCCCCCGGAGGGGTGGCCGGGCCCGAGCTCACGCCTTGATGCCGAGCGCGTGGGTGAAGAAGCCGGTCGGGTCGTAGGCGGCCTTGGCCCGCCGCAGCCGCGGGTAGTTGTCCTTGTAATAGAGGTCGTGCCAGGCGGATTCCGACGTGTTCCAGTGCGGATCGGCCAGGTCGGTGTCGGGGTAGTTGATGTAGGACCCGTCCGACTGACCGTTCAGATCGGGAACGCCGCCGCTGTGCGCGTACAGGTCTCGGTAGAACGATCGGATCCAGGCGATGTGCCGCTCCTCCCCGGCCGGGTCGGTCCAGTTGTTCAGGTAGAACGCCTTCAGGACCGAATCACGTTGCGCGGTGGCGGTGGCGTCGGGCGCGACCGCGGACGCCTGGCCGCCGTACGCGGCGAGGATGACGCCCGCGGTCGGATTGTCGTACGTGTCGTCGGTGAGGTAGCGGTAGATGACCTCGATCTGCTCGTCCGTGTAGCGCCGCCGCAGGTACGCCGCCTTGCACTTGGCCCGCTGGCCGTAGACGTCGCCGCGCATCCGCGGCCACAGCATCGATCGCAACCACGGTCGTCGCTGCACGTCGTGGCGGTAGGGCACGCCGACGCCCTCGTCGAGCGCATCCAGGTAGTCCGACAGCATCCGCTCGGCGCCGTCGACGGTCGCGTCCACCTGGGTGAGCAGCGCGATGGTGTTCGTCTGCGCGCGCAGCACGGTGAGGATGGAGAACAGCGCGTTCTCCGGCATGCCCGGCGCGCTGTGCCGCTCGTGCCAGCTGCCGTGATTGGCCAGCAGCCTGCGGAAGGACTCCGGGGTCAGGTCCGGCCAGGACCACGTGGTCAGGCCGTCGAGCACCTCGGCGGGCGGTTGCGGCAGCAGGCGGGCCGGGTCGTCGCCCGTGGCGTCCGGCGCCCGCATCCAATACTTGGTCACCACGCCGAAATTCCCACCGCCGCAACCGGTGTGCGCCCACCATAGGTCGTGGTGCGGATCGGCCGGGTCGCGGGTGCCGACCATGATCCGCGCCGTTCCGGACGCGTCCACGGTGACGACCTCCACCGCGTACAGATGATCGACGACGCACCCGTGCGCGCGCGTCAACGGGCCGTAACCGCCGCCGAGGATGTGCCCGCCCGCGCCGACCGTGTACTCCAGGCCGGCCGGGATCGCGACACCCCAGCCCTTGAGCAGGCTGCGATAGACCTCGCCGAGCAGCGCGCCCGGCTCGATCACGAACGCCCGCATCCCGGGGTCGTAGTCCACCCGGTTCATGCGCGAAAGATCCAGCAGCACTTCGGTTTCCGCCGAGTCGACGAAGTCCTCCAGGCAGTGCCCGCCGCTGCGGATCGCCACCCGCGCACCGGTGTCGGCGGCCGACTGCACCGCCGCCAGCACGTCCTCCGGAGTCGCAGGCACGTGCACGACGCGCGGCGTACACCGGAAGCGGCCGTTCGCGGCCGTCGTCACCTCGGCGTAGCGCGGGTCCGTGGGCGTGATGACGGTGCGATCGAGCATCCCTCTCATCGGCGCACCAGATCCATCGGCAGCTTCTTCGTGCCGTTGAAGTCCTTGGGATCGTGGAACACGATGTCCTCGTCCTCGGCCACCCGGAAGTCCTCGAACCGGTCGAACATGGCGGTCAGCGCGATCCGGACCTCCTGCCGGGCCAGCGGCGCGCCGAGACAGAAGTGAATTCCCTTGCCGAAGGCCAGATGTCGCGCCTGCCTGCGGTGGATGTCGAACACGTCCGGATCGGCGAACTCGGCCTCGTCCCGCATGGTCGACACCAGCGAGGCGCTGACCAGCGAGCCCTTCGGGATGTGCCGGCCACCCAGTTCGACGTCGGTGAGCGCGCGCCGATCGATCCACACCAGCGGCGACCGATAGCGCATGACCTCCTCGATCGCGGGCCCCAGCAGCGCGGGCTCGGCGCGCAATTGCTTGACCAGGCCGGGGTTTTCGTCCAGGCACAGCAGCGCGTTGGTGAGCACGGTGCTGGTGGTGAGGTGCCCGGCGATGAGCAGCAGCGCGAGGAATCCGAGGATCTCGAAGTCGTCCAGCTTGCGTCCGTTCAGCTCCGCGTCCAGCAGGTCGCGGATCAGCCCGTCCTTGTCCGAGCGGCGATAGCTGTCGACGTGGCTGAGCAGGTACTGGTTCATCTCCCGGATGGACGGCGCCATCGCGGCCACGCCCTCCTCGCTGAACAGCGCGTCCACCCCGTTGTCCACCAGCAGCGCGTCGGCCCACTTACGGAACAGGTGCCGGTCGGCCACCGGCAGGCCCATCACCTCGGCGATCACGATCACCGGCAGCGGAGCGGCCAGGTCGGACACGATGTCTACCCGGTCCTGGCCGCGTTCCACGGTCGCGTCGAGCAGTTCGGCCGCGACCTGCTCGACCCTGGGCACCAGGCTCTGCACGAACCTCGGCGTGAACCCCTGGGTCACCAGCCCGCGTAACTCCTTGTGCCGCGGCTCATCCATCGCCTGGAAGTTGCCCTTGCTGAAGTTGCGCAGCTCCTCGTGATCCGGAATGAACTCGCTGAGGTCGTTGGAGAAGACCTCGAAATCGGAGATCACCCGCAGCCCGTCGGTGTAGCGCAGCACCTCCCAACGACCGGTCGGCTCGTGGAACCGGACCGGCTCCTGCACCCTGGCCTGCGCGTAATCGTCCATCATGGCGCGCAGTTTCGGGGAAATGTGCGGACCGCCCATGGGTCAGACCTCCTGGGTGAGTGCGAGCGCGAGCTGGCGGTAGAACGCGAGCACGCCGGGTTCCTTGGGACTCAGGTGACCTCGCTCGATGAACCGGGAATCGAGGGTGCGCTGCACCGCCTCCATGCCCGCCTGGTCTTCGGCGTTGATCACGCTGGTGATCGACTCGATCTCCTTGCGCATCACCTCGAGCGAGACGTGCTCCAGCGCCTGCCGGGGCACCAGGGTGCCGCCGCGAACCTGGGTGCGGTCCAGCGACAGCGGGATGATGCTGATCCAGGCGATGGACTCGCCGAAGGTCGCCACCGCGCCGCACGGGAACATCCGGTAGCTGTACATGACCGACCGCTCGGCCTCGGTGAGCGGCAGGATCGGCGCCTCGAACGGGGTGCCCGCCGCACTGAGCAGCCGGGCCACCCACGGCGAGTCCAGGTGCACGGTCATGTCGATGCCGCCGGTCATCAACGGGCGCACGGTTTCCGGGTGCAGGCCGATGGCGTGGTAGTTCTCGTACCCGTTCTCGACCGCGACCTTCCAGTTGCAGGCCCACTCCTCGGTCCAGTGGCTCACCTGGACCATGTCGTCGAGCCGGTAGTTGGTCATCTCGGTCTCGACGATGGCCAGATCCGGTTCGAACGAGCGGGCCTCGGCGTCGAGGTTGACGAACACCAGGCCGTGCCATTCGCGCACCGCGAAGCCGGGCAGGCGGCAGGCGGCCGGATCGAAGTCGGGGTTGTCGCGCATGTAGGTGGCCGCGCGCAGCGAGCCGTCCAGGTTGTACCGCCACAGGTGATAGGAACAGGTGAAATCCTTCACCGTGCCCTCCCCCGGCTCGACCAGCGGCATCGCCCGGTGCCGGCACACCGGCGACATGCCGTGCAGCTGTCCGTCTGCGCCGCGGGTGATCGCCACCGGCTCGCCGGCGATGGACAGCGCCACGTAATCGCCGGGCGCGGCCAGCTGGTCGGTGTGCGCCACCATGATCCAGGAACGGTGGAAGATCTGGGTCCGCTCCAGCTCGTACACCTGCGGCGAGGTGAACATCTGCGGCGGCAGGCTCAGCGCGGGTGGCTCGGGTTCCGCGTAGGCGCGGACGTCGGCCAGCAATTCGGCCACCGACAGGTCGGGCGTGGGTCCGGTTCGGACGGTTGTGTTCACTGCGGTCTCTCCGATTCAGTCGGTGGGCGGGAGGGCGCCCAGCGCCGCCCACGCCGCGTCGTCCATCCACGGCGGGATCCCGACCTCGCCGTTGGTGCCCTTCTCGACGAAGGCGATATTGCGGTAGGCCCGCACTCCCACCACGTCGCGCTGGGTCACGGTCGGGGCGCCGCCGGGGGTGTGCTCGTGGTGGTGCAGGTCGTCGACCAGACGCTTGATCAGGCCGATGGAGGTGTCTGGGCCCGCGGACGGACCCGCGGTGCCGCCCATGCGCGGGATGTACGCGGTCTGCATGTCCTCGATGACATAGAGCCCGCCCGGTCGCACGTGCGGGAACAACGCGTCGAATGACGTTCGCACATGCGCGTTCTCGTGGCTGCCGTCGTCGATGACGATGTCGAACGGCCCGTACGCCGCGGCCAGCGCGGCCAGCGCCGCCGGGTCGCTCTGGTCGCAGACCAGCGCGGTCTGCCGCGGTTGGTTCAGCGCCGACTTGTCGAACAGGTCGATGCCGAACACCTGCCCGCGGTGGAAATACCGCTTCCACATCCGCAGCGAGCCGCCGCCGAGGTCGCCGTCGAAACCGCCGATGCCGATCTCCAGGATGCGCACCGGCTCGTCCCGGTACGGGGCGAACTCGCGCTCGTAATGCCCGGTGTACCAATGGAAGCTGGCCCACTTGTCCGAGCCCGACGCCGAGCACAGCGCGCCCAGTTCGTGCCGAGGAATGGTCAGCCCGGTCATCAGCGCGCCGGAGGCCAGGCTGGTCGAGACGACCAGGCCGGGCAGCCGGGACAGATCGTCCGGACGGCTGGGCAGGAAGACGTCGCTGAAGTCGCCGGTGCGGCGCTGGTCCGGCCTGCCGTAGACCCGGCGGACCAGGTGGGTCAGCGACATGCCCAGCTCGCGGCAGATCTCGGCCGGTGCGTCGGCGGTCGACCGGGTGATGGGTTCGCCACCGACGCAATGGAATACGACGCGACGGGTCTCGTTCTCGTGGGTGACGTCCAGCGCGATGTCCACCGGATCCGGATTGTTCGGCACCGAGGCGCGGAACAGCACCTCGTCGATCAGCGCGCCGAGCACCGCGTCCACGCCCAATTCCTTGACCAGCAAAGCGATTTCGACATCCGACGAGGTGCCTGCCCGGAGCAGGCGATCCAGCGGCCCGTTCATGACCGCTCGGCGGGCTTGTTCCAGATCGCCAACTTGTCGAAGGCGCCGGGGGTGGCCAGCGGAATCACCTCGAACTTCAGGTGCGGGCTGACCGGGTTGTCGTACAGCACGCTCAGCAGTTCCTCGTGCGAGGCCACGTCGTAGATGTTGAGCCCGCCGGACGCACCGACCCGGATCCAGCTGTGCCGGATGATGCCCTTCTCCACCAGGGCGCGCGTGTAGGCGAAGCCTTCACCGAGCCGCTCGCGGAACTCCTTCGCCTCGCCCGGGGCCGGGGCCTGCGTGGCCAGGACGGCAAACAAAGCCATGACTTCTCCTTCGGTTAGTGCGTCAGCTGGGGGCGGTAGCGGGCGGCGGCCGCGACCAGGGTGTCCACCACCTCGCCGGGGCTGGGCTCGGCCAGCATCCGGTCGCGCAGGGCCAGCGCGCCCGCGCCGAACGCGGGCTCGCCGAGCAGCCGCAGCACGCCCGCGCGCAGCCTGCTCCCGGTCAGCTCGTGCGGCGGAAGATAAAGGCCCGCACCGAGATCGCTGAGCCGTTGCGCGCGGTAGACGTTGTCCCACATGCCCGCGACCACCAGCTGCGGCACGCCGTACACGGCCGCGGTGGACCAGGTGCCCGCGCCGCCGTGGTGGATGATCGCCGCGCAGGTGGGCATCAGGGCGTGCAGCGGCACGAAGTCCACCACCCGCGTGTTCGCCGGAATCCGGCCGACCTCGGCGGCCTGGGCCTGGTTGAGCGTGGCCACGATCTCGATGTCCAGGTCCGCGACCGCGTCGAACAGCTCGGCCGGGGAGATCAGGTTCGGGTAGGCCATGTCCCGCGAGGTGATGCCCAGGGTCAGGCAGATCCGGGGCCGCGCCGGCGTCTCCCGCAACCAGTCGGGCACCTCGGACACCCCGTTGTAGGGCACGTACCGCATGGGCACGGACTCGTTCGGGCTGGGCAGCCGCACGCCCTCGGGCATCTGGTCGATGCTGAAATCCCCGGTGACGACCCGCTCGTCGTAGTCGAGGCCGTGCCGGGCGAGGGTCCAGGTCAGCCACTCCTCGAGCGCGTCGTCGCGCAGCTCCGGCGGCAACGCGGCGGTGTCGGCCAGGAACGCTGCGCGCGAGAGGGCGAAAAGGTCTGGGCCCCACAGCAACCGGGCGCCCGCGGCGGCGCAGGCGCGGGCCGCGACCCCGCCGGCGAAGGAGAACGGCTCCCAGATCACCAGGTCCGGCTGCCACCAGCGGGCGTATTCGACCAGCTCGTCCACCATGGAGTCGTTGTTGGCCTGCGCGTAGAACGTCGCGGTGAGCAGGGAATTGGCCGCCTTGCGAGCGCGCGGGCCGCCGCGTTCACCGGTGAAATCGATGTCGCGGTAGAAGCCGGTCAGCTCCTCGCCCAGGTCCCGCACGATCTCGTGATGGGTGTGGTCGGTGCCGACCGGGACGGCGGTCAGCCCGGCCCTGGTGATCGCCGTGGTGAGCGCGGGCTGGCTGGCGAACCGCACCTCGTGCCCGGCGGCGCGCAGCGCCCAGGCCAGCGGCACCGTTCCGTTGAAGTGCGCTTCTACCGCGAGGGACGTCATGAGTACTCGCATTGCGGGCGGCTCCTCGTCAGTGGGTGGTCAGGGAGTTCGAGTCGGCGACCGGCAGCCGAACCAGGGCACCGGTGACCGGTGCGCGCAGCCGGCGCACCGGCGCGCCGTCGAGCCGCAGCCCGGGGAAGCGAACCGCCGCGGCGGCCAGTACGGTCGCCGCCGCGCCGCGGGTGAACGCCGCGACTCCGGGCACGCCGCGCAGGCCGAGCCCGGCCGCGCCGACGTGCACGACCACCTCCGCACCCGCGGCGATCCGTTCCGCACCCAGTCGCAGGTCCACGCGGGCCACCCGGCGGTCCAGTCGCAGCGGTGGGTGTTCGGTGAGCACATCGTCGAGCAGCGCGCCGACCGTCACCGGGTCGGCGGCCAACGCCTGCCAGCGCGCCGGATCGGCGAGCAGCAGGTGCGCGGCCGTCGCGGCGAGCGTCACCGTCAGGTCCACGCCCCGGACGGAAAGCGGAAGAGCGTTGTCCGGCACCAGCTTTCGCAGGCCCGCGTAGGCTTCGACGACCGCTCGGACATCGGCCAGCCGTGGCGCGCAGAGCACGGCGTCCACCGCCGGGCCCGCCGCGACGGCGTATCCGGTGTACGCGGCCAGATCCGCACTCGGCACCGTCAGCACCTCGGCGGCGAGCCCCGCGACCGCCGGGCGCAGCACGTCGCGCACGAGGTCGAAGCGGGCGCCGAGCCCGTCGAACCGCACGCCACCCGCGGGCGGCGGCGCGGTCCACGTCGATTCGGGGAACGGGTCCGTCTCCGCCAGCACGTGCCCGGCGGGCAGCTCGGTGCCGAAGCTCGGATCGGTGAGCACCCGCTCGGCGAGTTCCGGATCGCTCACCACCCAGGCGCCGGGCCTGCTGCGATACACCGGACCCCGTTCCCTGATCCGGGCGGTGAGCGTCGCGGTGTCCTCGTCCTCGGCGCGCAACAGCACGGCATACGGGTCCCCGCCGTGCGCGAACAGGAAATGCATCCCGCGCTCGGTGAGCAGCCGCCGGCCCAGATCGGTATCGGTCCTGGTCATGACGCGGCCAGGGTGGTCGGTTCGCCGTGCACCGGGACGATCAGCTGCTGCTTCATGCCGCCTCCTTGTCAGTGGTGTGTCGAATGCCGCTGTGGCCCTGGGTGGTCAGCACCATCGCGGCGTTGAAACCGCCGTGACCGCGGGCCACGACCAGCGCCACCGACAACGGCAGCGCCCTGGTCTCGGTCACCAGATCGAGTTCGTATTCGGGCACCGGATCGGTGACTCCCGCCGTGCCCGGAATGCGGCCGTGCCGCATCGACAGCAGCGCGGTGGCCACGTCGAGCGCCGCGCCGCCGCTGCTGAGCCGGCCGGTCATGGTCTTGGGCGCGGTGACCGGAACCCCGTGCGGGCCGAACACCGCGCGCAGCGCGTCGGCCTCCACCCGGTCCAGTTCCGGCGTGCCCGCGGCGTCGGCGAACACGACGTCCACCTCGGCCGGTTCGAGTCCGGCGTCCGCCAGCGCGCCCTCGATGGCGCGGCGCAGCGTGGACGGCCGGTCCGAGCCGGGCGGCGGATCGAAAGTCGCCGCGTAGCCGGCTATTTCACCGTGCCAGGACAGCACGCCGCGCGCGGTCGCGGCCTCCGCGGACTCCATGACGAACAGCGCCCCGCCGTCACCGGGCACGTGGCCGGAGGCCGCGGCGTCGAACGGCAGGTACGCCCGCGCGGGGTCGGCGCAGGTGCTGATCCGGCCGCTGGTGAGCTGGGCGACCCAGGTCCATGGCGAGAGCGATCCGTCCACGCCCCCGCACATCATCGCCGGCTGCCCCGCGCGCACCCGCCGCCGCGCCAATGCCAGCGCGTCCAGCCCGCCCGCCTGCTCGGTGACCAGCACGCCGCCGGGGCCGCGCAGGCCGTGCCGGATGGAGATCTGGCCGGTGTTCACCGCGTAGAACCAGGCGAACGATTGATAGGCGCTGACGTGCTGTGGCCCCTTGCGCCAGAGCTTGTCCAGCTCGCGGTGGCCGAACTCGAAGCCGCCCGCCGAACTCGCCGTCACCACGCCGACGTCGAACCCGGCCGGGGCGGTGCCGTCCACCGCCGAGTCGGCCAGCGCGCGATCGGCGGCCACCAGGGACAGCTGCGTCATCCGGTCGGTCTGCGGCAGCAGCCGGCCGGGCAGGTGATCCGCGGCGGTGAAGCCGCTGACCTCCCCGGCCAGGGTGGCCGAGTAGCCGGTCGGATCGAAGGCCGTGATCCGCGCGATCTTCCGTTGTCCCGCAAGGGTATTCGCCCAATGTTCGGCGACATCCAGCCCGGTCGGGGCGATCACGCCCATCCCGGTGATCACGGTCCTCATGCGACTTTTTTCAAGATCATCGCGCTCTGGAAGCCGCCGAACCCGCTGCCGACGGTCAGCACCGTGTCCAGCGGCACCTCGCGGGCGGTCAGTGGCACGTAGTCCAGGTCGCACTCCGGGTCCGGCTCGTGCAGGTTCGCCGTCGGCGGCACCAGCCCGTCGCGGATCGCCAGCGCGCACGCGGCGACCTCCAGCGAACCGATCGCGCCCAGCGAGTGCCCGATCATCGACTTGATCGAACTGACCGGCACCCGGTAGGCGTGCTCGCCGAGGCTGCGCTTGAACGCGGCCGTCTCGTGCCGGTCGTTCTGCATCGTGCCGGAGCCGTGCGCGTTGACATAGCCCACGTCCTCGGCGTTCACCCGGGCCTGGCGCATCGCCGACCGGATGGCCTCGGCCATCTCCACGCCGTCGGGGCGCAGGCCGGTCATGTGATAGGCGTTGCAGCGAGTGGCGTATCCGGCGACCTCGGCGTAGATCCGCGCACCGCGCCTGCGGGCGTGCTCGTACTCCTCGAAGACGAACATCGCCGAGCCTTCGCCGAGCACGAACCCGTTGCGGGTCCGGTCGAACGGCCGTGACGCGTGCTCCGGATCGTCGTTGCGCGGCGTGGTGGCCTTGATCGCGTCGAAGCAGGCCAGCGTGATCGGCGAGATCGGCGCGTCGGTCGCGCCGCCGACCACCACGTCGGCCGAGCCCTCGGCGATCAGCTCGATGGCGTGCCCCACCGAGTCCAGCCCGGAGGTGCAGCCGGTGGAGACGGTCGCCACCGGGCCCTCGGCGCCCAGCTCCCAGGCCACCTCGGTCGCCAGCGAACTGGGCACGAAGTGGTTGTACAGATGCCCGACCGCGTAGGACTCGTCGACGTTCCAGTGCCGTCCGCCGTCGGACACCACCACGTACTCCTGCTCCAGGCCCATCGTGCAGCCGACCGCGCTGCCGACCACCACCCCGGTGCGGGCCGGGTCGAGCGCGGCCGGGTCCACCCCGCTGTCGGCCAGGCACTCCCGCGCGCTGACCACGGCCAGCTGCGCGGCCCGGTCCATCCGCCGGATCTGTTGCGGGGTAAGGCCTTCGGCCACCGGGTCGAAGTCGCACTCGGCGGCCACCTGCGAGCGGAACCGCCCGGCGTCGAAGGAGGTGATCCGCCGCGTCGCGGTGCGGCCGGACGACAGCAGATCCCAGAACGGCTTGGCACCGGTGCCACCGGGCGCGACGACCCCGATGCCGGTCATGACGACACGACGTTTCATCTTCATCCCTTACGGTTGCGGGCCGGCGTCAGGCCTTGACGAACTCCAGCCGCGGCTCGTAGAGATTGGCGACATTGGTCGCCCTGGCCCGCAGCTCCTTGGCATGGTCGGCGAAGCCGGGCGCGGCGATCGCGTCCCGCCACGACTGGACGTCGGTCCACAGCGCGATGTTCACGTACTCGTTGCTCCGCGCGGCGTCCACGTGCTTGGACAGGGTGAACTGGAGAAAGCCCGGCTGGGCGGCCATGAACTCCGAGATGTCGGCGAACACCCGCTCGAAGTCCAGCGGGTCGCTGCTCACGGTGAAGGTGTTGACGAAGGTCACCACCCCCTTGCCGGTGGCGTCGTAGCGGTCCTTGGCGTGCTGGGCCGAAGCTGTCATCGTGCTGCTCCTGTGATCGTTTTCCATGTGCCACCAACGGTGCGCCGGGCGCCTCGTGCCCGGCTCGAATCTGGACTCACAACAGGCTCAAACCTCCGTCTACGACGACTACCGAACCGGTGCCGAACTCCGCCTCCGGTGCGGTCAATTGCCTTGCCCACCAGGAAATCTCGGCAGGCTGACCGACCCGGCCCGCCGGGGTTCTGGTGGCGATATCGGCCAGGAAGTCGCGGTACTGCTCCGGCGTCGACCCCATGCGCACCCCCATGCCGGAGGCCACGACACCGGCCGCGATCGCGACAACCCGGATGCCCTGCGGCGCGAGTTCGACCGACCAGGTCCGGGTGAGGAATTCCAGCGCTACCTTGGTCGCCCCGTACCCGGAGAACCCCGGCCACGCGCGCCCGCCGGACGCACCCGAACTGCTCATGTTCAGCACGGTGCCGCGGGTCTCGGCGAGCGCGTCCAGCGCCGCCTGGGTGAGGAAGATGGGGGCCAGCAGATTGACCGCCACCTCGCTCTCGACGGCGGCCTGGTCGATGTGCGCGAGCGGGGCCGGAGCCGCGGTCGCCGCGTTGTTGATCAGCACATCGACCCGGCCCAGCGCCCGCTGCGCCGTCTTGATCACCAGTTCGGCCGAACCGTGATCGGTGATATCGGCCGCGAGCACGTGGATGTGGTCGTGCCCGGCGGCCGTCTCGCGCAGGGCGGACTCGGTCCGCCCCACCACGAGAACTTCGTGTTCCTCGGCGTAGCCATGCGCCAGCGCGCGCCCGATTCCGGTGCCGCCGCCGGTGATGATCACGCCGCGTCGTTGTTTCGAGGTCATGCCTCGAAGCTAGTTACGCCCGCTCGCAGCGCGGTCGAGATCGACTGGCGCTCAGACGGATTCGTCGTCTCGCGTGACCACCCGCGCGGCCACCAGCCACTCGCCGTCCGTGCGGACGAGCACGTCCTCGCACACGCACATGGCGTGCAGGATCGTCCCCTTGCCCCGCTCGGTCTTGACCACCTGCACGTAGGACCTGGCGAACACCGACCCGTCCGCGCGCACCTCGACCACGATCGTGCTGTAGCAGCGGCGGTATCGAATCCCGTCGGCGCGCAACTGATCCGCATTGGCCCGCAGGCCGGCCGCCAACGCCGCCCGCCCCGCGATCGGCGTGGAGATCTTGGGCGGGGAGACCATGGTGCCGTCCTCGGTGAAGGTCGCGGCCGTCTCCTCGGCGTGCCCCTCGTCCATCAGCTGGACGTGCCGGGCATAGAACCGCTGCACCTCCGCACAGATCTCCGCGTATGTCTGCTCCCGTACCTCTGCACTCACGACCTACCGCCTCTCGACTGGACTGTCCCCTAAACCTGGCGGCACCCGGTCGAAGTCCACTGGAGAAGCCCTCGGGCCGGACCTCGGCCCACCGAAAAGGACCCGCGTCCCGGTCCTGGGCGCGGGTCCTCCGGCGGGGAGATCAGCCGACGGCGACCGATTCCGCGTGCCGGACGTGCTCGGCGATCGCGGCCGCCAGCGCGGGATGGGCGGCGGACGGGAAAGCGTGGCCGAGGCCGGGGATTTCGAGCAGCCGCGCGCCCGGGATCGACTCGGCGAGGAACGCGCTGTGCGGCGGCTGGTGGACCGGGTCCAGCGGGCCCTGGATCACCAGCGTGGGCGTCCGCACGTTCGCCAATTCGGGTCCGCGGTCGGTGATGTCGGCGCGCTCGTCGATGTTCGGCGCGTTGCGTCCGGCGATGCCGGAGTGCGCGATCTCCCGCTCCTCCCAGCGCCGGAACTCCGCCGGGTCGAACGGCAGCACCGGGCCGGACATCGCCGCGGCCATCGCGACCCGCCGGTCCAGCTCGGCGTCCACGTCGTCGAGGATCGGCGACTGCATGATCAGGTCGAGCACCTCGCGCCGCGGCGCGGGCAACCCGCTCGGGGTCGGCTCGCCGCTGTAGGCGCAGTCGCAGCTGGTGAAGAAGTCCACGGTCAGCGCGGCCGCGCCGGTCATGGTCAGACTGCGCAGCCGGTCCGGGTAGTCGATGGCCATGAGCTGCCCGGTCGCCGCGCCCAGCGCGAAGCAGACCAGGTGCACCCGGTCGATGCCCCAGCCGTCCAGCACGGCGATCGCGTCGGCGGCGAGTTCGTAGAAGGTGTACGGGTTCTGCGCCTGCTCCAGCGCGACCGTCCGCCCGGTGTCGCGGTGGTCGTACCGGATGACGTGCAGGCCCTTCGCCACGAGTTCGGCGACGAACTCGTCGGGCCAGCCGCGCGAGCTGTGCGCGCCGAGCAGCAGGAGCGGGGGGTCGCCGGGGTCGCCGAAGTCTTCGGTCCACAGACGGAGATCAGCTGTGGAGACAACGCGTTCTGCCATGGAATTCACGCTTCCTTTCTGAGGGGACCCGACTCGGCCCAAGTCGTCGTGTGGCCCGGATCCACCCTCCCGCACCCGGCTAGAGGGTCGGTTCGAAGGACGCTCGAACTTCGGTGGGATCCCGCGACCGGCCGGACGCGCGGCGATCCGCGAGGCCGTCGAACCCGGCCTCGCGGTGCCGCGCGCCGACCGATCGGCTCAGCGGAACAGGTCGGCGTTCTCCACCGCCCAGGTGGCGAACGTGGTGGCGTGCCCGGTCAGGTCGGCCACCGTGGTGGTGGCGATCTGCGGGTTGTCCACCCGGTTGGCCAGCCCGTTGACGAAATACCCCGCGTAGTCGCCCATCGCAGGCTCCAGCTGCGCGATGAGTTCCTCCGGCGGCACCGTCACGAAGGTCAGCTCGCGGCCGAGCGCGTCGGCCAGGTACTGCAAACGCTGTGCCCTGGTGATGGTTTCGGGACCGGTGAGGGTGTAGGTCGCCCCGATGTGCCCGCTGCCGACCAGGATCGTCGCCGCGACCCTGGCGATGTCGTCCATCGCGATCGGGGCGTTGCCCGACGTCGGATACGGTTCGCGCACTTCGCCGGTGGTGCGGATCTGCTCGGCCCAGTCGGTGGCGTTCTCCATGAACTCGCCGGTCCACAGGTGGGTGTAGTCGACGCCCGACTTGTCCACCGCCTGCGAGATGGGATGCCAGTTGGTGTTCTCGTCGCCGGACAGCGCGACGATGTGCCGGATCCCGGCCTGCCGAGCCAGATCGACTACCTCGGTGACGGTTTCGAGCGACGGCGCCAGGTACATGCGGTCGACGCCGGCGAAGGCCGCGGGCAGCGAGTCCGGCCGCTTGAGGTAGCCCTTGACCACCTCGACCTCGGGCGGGAACGCGGTGCGTTCCGGGTGGTTCGACAGTGCGCGAATATCTTCGGCGCCCAGTTTCACAAGGTGGTCGACGACCTTTCGGCCGATATTTCCGGTAGCCCCTGTTACGAGAATCGTCATGCCCCCAAGCTAGCCCGGCGACCCGCCCGCGCGCACATAGAAAGTGCGAACGCCGAGGATACGGCCGGATCCAGGATCGACGGCGGGGCACCGAGGCACACATTCGGACGCATTGCTCCGGAAATGCCGAAACAAGCTGAGCCACAACCAATCACAGTGTCGGTGTCCGCGACACGCCTTTGCCGGGTACCATCCCCTCCCCTATTGCCCTGCACAGCAACCTGTTTCGATTTCAGACAACGGTCGGCAACCGCTTCGATGCCACCGCGCAACCCACCGATGATGCGAGTTCCACGGAGAGTCAAGACCCAGATAGCAAGGGACACAAGCCCGCTCGACATCACCGCCATCCGTTGACGGATCCGGGCAAATCGGTATAGCGTCGGAAAGTACCGACCAGGAGTTTGGTCCGGGGAACTCGAAGATCCATGGGGACCACCCAATCCCCAGTTCTCAAGGCTAGGTACCGCCAAAAGGGTGCCGCCGTTTAGGGGGAATTATGGAATTTGGCGTGCTCGGTCCACTTTCGGTAGAGCATCAAGGGAAATCACACGTCCCCAGTGCTCCGAAATTGCGGACCGTATTGGCGATGCTGCTGGTCCACTCGGACCAGGTGGTACCGGTTTCCTCTCTGATCACCGATCTGTGGGATGAACTGCCGCCGGCGAGCGGGCTCACAACGCTCCAGACGTACGTCCTCAATCTGCGCAAGTATTTCGTCGGGGTCACCGGCATGTCCGCAACGGAGGTAGCCAAGGAAATCCTGATCACCCGCCCGGGCGGGTACCTGTTGCACGTCGAGCCGAACGCGCTCGACATGCACCGCTACGAGGCCCTGGTCGACTCCGGATTGGCCGCGCTGGCCAACGGAAACGACGAGGCGGGCATCGCCGATCTCGACGCCGCGCTGCGCACCTGGCGGGGGCCCGCGCTGGTGGATATCGCCGCAGGCCGCGTACTGGAATCCAAGGCCCTGCAACTGTCCGAGTCCAGGCTCGTCACCATCGAGTACATGCTCGACGGCGAACTCCGTCTCGGTCGCTATCGCGAGGTCCTGTCCCGCCTCGCCGCACTGTGCGCCGAACACCCGCTCAACGAACGGCTGCACGCGCAGTACATGCGCGCACTGCACCTGAGCGGGCGGCGGGCGCAGGCCCTGGAGGTGTTCCACCGCCTGCGGGTCACCCTGGTCAACGAGCTGGGCCTGGACCCGGAACGCAGCCTGCAGGAACTGCACGCGGCGATCCTCGGGGTCGACGACGACGCCGACATCCTCACCCTCACCACCCGCCCCGCGATGTTGGCCGGCGCCGCCGCCCGGCTGCGCTGAACCGAGGCGGACAGCCCCGTTGCCCCGGTTCGTCACCCAAGTGGGGATGCTGGACGGCCTCGTCCACGTCCCCACTTGGACAACGATTTTCGCCATCGGCGAGCACTCAGCGGAAGTCATCGGAGTGCAGACCGGCCCACTCGGACAGCGGGCGGGCCGGCAGTCCGAGAACCTGTTCGATGTCGTGCAGCACCGGCTCCGGCTCGGCAAGCGTGCGCTCCCAGTACTCCAGCAGCCAGTCCATCAGGTGCCCGGGGAATTGCTCGCTGCCCTCCGCGCGCCACTGCTCGGGGGTGATCTCCTCGAACCGCACGTCCTTTCCGATCGCCTCGCCGATCACGGCGAACTGCTCGGTCTTGGTCAGCGCCGCCGGGCCGGACAGGGTGTAGACCCTGCCTCCGTGCGAATCGTCCAGCAACGCGGCAGCGGCGACCGCGGCCACGTCCAGTTCGTCCACCGGCGCCTGCCGCGCATTGTCGTAGGGCAGCCGCACGATGCCGGTGCGCTTGATCGGCTCGGCCCAGCTCAGCAGGTTGTTCGCGAACATGCCCGGCCGGACGTGCGTCCAGGCCAGCCCGGAATTCTCCACCACCGACTCGAACGCGCGATGGTAGTCACCGCCGGGGTCGTCGCCGATGCCCGCGCTCGACGCGGAGTGGGTGACCACCCGCCGCACGCCGGCCCGCTTGGCCGCGTCGACCACCTGCGCGGTGGTCTCACCGGCCACGATCAGGAAGAGCCGGTCGATGCCGTCGAACACCCCCGACAGACTCTCGGGCTTTTCCAGATCACCGCCAACGACCTCGACCGCGGCGGGTAAATCAGCGCTCTCCGGACGCCGGGTCAGTGCCCGGACCTCGGCACCGCCGGTCAGCAGCAACTCAACCAAGTTGCGGCCGACCCAACCGGTGGCACCGGTCACGAGAATCTTCACAGTTCTCCAATGTCCTTGAAATGAAAGCGAATACGTCCCGGAGTACTCCCGGGCTGCTCTTTCGGACACTGTAACCAAGCACGGGGGGCGTTCGCATATAGAAAGTTTCACTGGGCAGATCAGGAGGGCGCCGAGCGCGGTTCCCGCGGCGTGATTCGCCGGCGCGGACCGGAGAAACGATGTTGCATCGGAAGCTCCACCAGCCGGTGCATTCCCCACGCCAGAACCACCGTCCCGCCGAGGCTCAGCGCCCACAGCCCGATCGCCTGCGCGAGGGTCGGCTGGAATTCGTCGCCGTAGAGCCGGTACATGTTGTACAGGACCAGTTCGTGCAGCAGATAGAACGCGAACGAGACGTCGCCGAGCCAGACCATCGGCCGGCTGGCCAGCCACGAGGGCCTGCCGTCGAGGTCGGCGGCCGCGGCCGCCGGGATCAGGAACGCGAGCGGCACGATGGTCGCTGCCACGATCGCGAACGTGGTCGGCAGGAACGACGCCGCCAGGTATCCGGCGACGAACGCCAGTCCCGCCCACCGCGCGCGCACCCGCGGCCAGACGCCGACCATGACGATCCGCGCCATCACCATGCCGAGCACGAAGTCCAGCGCGCGCACCGGCGGGAACACGTAGACGAACCAGTACTCGTACTCCGGCGTGGCTTCCCACCACACCTGCGGCTGTGCGGGCAACAGTTTCGCTATCACCGGCATCAGCACCACCGCGGCCATGATCCCGATCGCCCACCACCACAGCCGGTCCGGGCGGATCCGGCGCACCAGCACGATGAGCAATGGGAAGGACAGGTAGAACAACGCCTCCACCGACAGCGACCAGCTGACGTCGTTGACGCCGAAGGCCACGTCCAGGTCCGGCCACCAGGCGTGCAGCAGCAGCACCTGCTGCACCCAGCCGACGATCTCCCGCCCGGTCAGCAGCATCAGTCCGACCGCGAGCAGGAACGCGACGAAGTGGTTCGGATAGATCTTGAAGAAGCGCCGCCGCCAGAATCGGGCCGGGGTGTCGTGCTCGCGCGCGGACCAGGTGAGCACGAATCCGCTGAGCACGAAGAAGAATCCGACGCCGATATAGCCGCCCATCTTCACCATGTGCATGAAACCCTCGGCCGCAGCGCCCGGCGGCAACAGGCCGGGCTGGTACGCGGCGTGCGTGGTGAACACCAGCAGGGCGGCGATCCAGCGCAGCCCGGTCAGTGACGGCAGCCGGGAGATCCGGCGCGCGGTGACCCGCTCCTCCACGCTCACGATTCGTCCACCAGCGCAACGGCTCTGGCCCAGCCCGCGCCCGCCCGCGCCACCTTGATCGGGAAGCACACGACGGTGAACCCGTGCGGCGGAAGGAGTTCCAGGTTCGCCAGCCGCTCCACCTGGCAGTACTCCCGGTCGCGGCCGGCGAAATGGGCGGGCCACAGCACCGAGCGGTCCCCGGTCGCGCGATAGCGGGCGATGATGTCGGTGAACGGCGCGTCGAGGCTGAACGCGTCCGTGCCGATCACCTTCACGCCCAGGTCCAGCAGGTAGTTGGTGGCGGGCCCGTCGAGCCCGGCGAAGTCGGTGAAGTACTTCGGCGAACCCTGGTGTCGCTGTGCGCCGGTGTGCAACAGCACGATGTCCATCGGCTCGGGCAGCCTGCCGATCCGGTCGAACTCCCGCTCCAGCGCCTCCCGGCCGACGGCGCCGGTCGGCGCGCCGGTCAGGTCCAGCACGAGGCCGGGGCGGTGGAACCAGTCCAGCGGCAGCTCGTCGATGTGCCGCGGATCGCCCTCCCGATAGGACGCCCTGGTGCCGTAGTGCGACGGCGCGTCCACGTGCGTGCCGGTGTGCGTGGTCAGGCTCAGCCGGTCCAGCGAGAGGAACTCGCCGTCGGGCAGGTCGTCCACGTCGAAGCCGAGCCCAAAGTGCTCGGCCATCTCCTCGCTCATGTGCCGAGCGCCGGCCGCCGGGGTGAGCACCGTGTGCTCCACCGGATCGGGTTCGTACTGCTCGCTGTCCACTGGCGAGGACAGGTCGATGATGTGCATCCGCCCTCCAATTCCTCCCTGTTCGGTGAGTTGTGCACCATCGAGAGTGGTCGCGCGGCCTAGAACTTCGCTGGAGGTTCGGGCGAGCACAGCAGCGGCGACCCACGACCGCTGACCGAGTCGCTGCGGTGACACCGGCCGGCGGCCCCGACGCTCCGGTCGGATCCGCGCCTACCGCTGCTGGAGCGATCTTCGAGCGCGCCACAGGACGCTGGGCACAGGACCTCGAAGGGAGACGACGATGCGCGTTCTGATCGCCATCTGGAACATTCCAGGTCAGCTGCGCCCGATGGTGCCGCTGGGCCGGGCGCTGCGCGCCCGCGGCGCCGGGCCGGACCACGACTGCTTCGCCGTCCTGCGCACCGAATCCGCCGCGACCTGCTCGGTGCCGATCAACGGCGGCGGTGCGGGCAGCGTGCTGACCTCGCTCGTCAACGGGGTACCGCACCTGGCCGTCTCGCACCTGCCGGACGAGGCCGTGCACGGCGAACGAGTGCCCGCCGGGCAGCCGAGCTGACGGGAAGGACCGGTCGTGAAAGGCATAATCCTGGCGGGTGGCGCCGGTTCGCGGTTGCATCCGATCACGCGCGGCGTGAGCAAGCAGCTGGTCCCGGTCTACGACAAGCCGATGATCTACTACCCGTTGTCGACCCTGATGCTGGCCGGCATCCGGGACATTCTGGTGATCACGACGCCGGAGGACGCCGGCGCGTTCCGGCGGCTGCTGGGCGACGGTGCGCAGTTCGGATTGGCCATCGACTATGTGGTGCAACCGAAACCGGACGGACTGGCCAGGGCGTTCGTGCTGGGGTCCGCGCACATCGGGGCCGACTCGGCCGCACTGGTGCTGGGCGACAACATCTTTCACGGTCCGGAACTCGGTACCCGGCTGCGCCGCTTCCACGGACTGGACGGCGCCGCGGTGTTCGCCTACCGGGTGTCGGATCCGACCGCCTACGGCGTCATCGAATTCGCCGCCGGCCGAGCGGTGTCCATCGAGGAGAAGCCCAAGGTGCCGCGCTCCAACTACGCCATCCCCGGGCTGTACTTCTACGACAACGACGTGGTCGAGATCGCCCGCGGCCTACGGCCTTCCGCGCGGGGCGAATACGAGATCACCGATATCAACCGGACCTACCTGGAACAGGACCGGCTCCAGGTGGACGTGCTCGCCCGCGGCACCGCGTGGCTGGACACCGGCACCTTCGACTCGCTGCTGGACGCGGCCAACTACGTCCGCACCGTCGAGCAGCGCCAGGGCCTGAAGATCAGCGTGCCCGAGGAGGTGGCCTGGCGGATGGGCTTCATCGACGACGAACAGCTCAGCCGGCTGGCCGCCCCGCTGGTGCGCTCCGGCTACGGCCGCTACCTGCTCGAACTACTGGAACACGGACGGGATTGGTGACCATGCGAATTCGGGAGCTGGCGGTACCGGGGGCCTGGGAATTCACCCCCGCCATGCACGGCGACGAGCGCGGCGTCTTCGCCGAGATGTTCAAGGCCTCGGAGTTCGAGAAGGCGGTCGGGCGGCCGTTCGAGCTGTTGCAGATCAACACCTCGGTCTCGGCCGCGGGTGTGCTGCGCGGCATCCACTACACCGAGGACCCGCCCGGGCAGGCGAAATACGTGACCTGCACGAGCGGCGCGTTCGTGGACGTGGTCGTGGATCTGCGCCCTGGGTCGCCGACCTTCGGCGCGTGGGACAGCGTGCTCATCGACGACGTGGACCGGCGCTGGGTCTTCCTGTCCGAGGGGCTCGGCCACGCGCTGCTCTCGCTGGCCGACGGCTCGACCGTCACCTACCTGTGCTCGCTGGAGTACACCCCCGAATTCGACCGTGAGGTGGACGCTTTGGATCCGGATCTCGGCATCGCGTGGCCGGACATCGGCCGCGACGGGCAGCCGCTGCGCCTGCTCCGCTCGCCCAAGGACGCCGCGGCGCCCCGGCTGCGCGACCTCGCGTCATGAGCGCCCGCTCGCGGCGGGCCGCGCGGCGCCGCCGCGCCTGGCGCAGGTTCGTCCGGTTCGCGATTCATCTGACGCCCGGCTGCTACGCGATCGGCTGGGGCTATCACATCGACGCGTCCATGGTCGAGGTGAGCCGCAGGCGCCGCGACCTCGCCGAAGCACGCCGACGCAATGGCCGCCGCTTGTCCGCGACCGAGCGCGAATCCTGGCTGGCACTGGAGAAGTCGCTCAGAAACGCACGGTAACCGAGTTTTCGGTTCTGACCAACAGAGGAATCCCATGAAAATCGCCGCACGACTGTTCACCAGCGAATCCGTGACCGAGGGCCATCCGGACAAGATCTGCGATTCGATCAGCGACACCATCCTCGACGCGATCCTGACCGCGGATCCGGCCGCCCGGGTCGCGGTGGAAACGCTGGTCACCACGGGGCAGGTGCACGTCGCCGGCGAGGTCACCACCACCGCCGCCATCGACTACCCGGCCTTGATCCGGGCGCGCGTCCTCGAGGTCGGCTACGACTCCTCGACCAAGGGTTTCGACGGCGCCACCTGCGGTGTCAATATCGCGATCGGCGCCCAGTCGCCGGATATCGCGCAGGGCGTGGACAGTTCGCACGAAAACCGGATCGGCGATATCGACGACGAGATCGGCAGGCAGGGCGCCGGCGATCAAGGCCTGATGTTCGGTTACGCGACGACCGAGACCCCGGAAATGATGCCGGTGCCCATCGCCGTGGCGCACCGCCTCGCGCGCCGCCTCACCGAGGTGCGCAAGTCCGGCCTGCTGCCGTATCTGCGCCCGGACGGCAAGACCCAGGTCACCGTCGAGTACCGGGACAACCGGCCGGTGCGCTTGGACACGGTGGTGATCTCCACCCAGCACGCCGCCGACATCGATCTCGACACACTGCTCACCCCCGACATCCGCGAGCACGTGCTCGATCAGGTGCTCGCCGAGCTGGCGTTGCCCGCCTTCGACACGTCGGCGGTTCGCCTACTGGTCAATCCCACCGGCAAGTTCGTGCTGGGCGGGCCGATGGGCGATGCCGGGCTGACCGGTCGCAAGATCATCGTCGACACCTACGGCGGTTTCGCCCGGCACGGCGGCGGCGCGTTCTCCGGGAAGGATCCGTCGAAGGTGGATCGCTCGGCCGCGTACGCCATGCGCTGGGTGGCCAAGAACGTGGTCGCCGCAGGCCTGGCCGAGCGGATCGAGGTGCAGGTCGCCTACGCCATCGGAAAGGCCGCTCCGGTAGGCCTTTTCATCGAGACGTTCGGCACCGAGCGGGTGGACCCGCAGCGCATTTCGGCGGCCGTCGCCGAGGTGTTCGACCTGCGACCCGGCGCGATCATCCGGGATCTGGACCTGCTGCGCCCGATCTACACCCCCACCGCGGCCTACGGGCACTTCGGCCGCACCGACATCGATCTGCCGTGGGAACGCACCGATCGCGCCGAAAAGCTGCGGGCGGCAGCCGGAATCCTCTGACGAGCGCGCCGCGGCACGGACGGCACCTCGCGCCCGAGTCGGGCGATCCGGCGGCACCGACTTTCACCCGCCTAGCAGCGGAACATCGCTATTACCAACTACATTCAAGGAGTTCAGATGGCTGACGCAATTCCGGCGAACGATTCGTCGATGGTCGATTTCGAACAGAGCTACCAGGATCACACCCTCATGCCGGGCGACGACGTGCTGGACCGGCTGCCCTGGGAGATCGATCGGCCCCAGCCCGAACTGGTCGGATTCGAGAACGCCGGGCGCGTCCGCGGTGAGGTGCTCGATATCGGTTGCGGGCCGGGCGATTCCGCCATATACCTGGCCGGGCGTGGCTATCGGGTGACCGGGCTGGACTTCTCGCCGACGGTGATCGAGAAGGCCCGCGCGCGGGCCGCGGCCCAGGGGGTCGAGGCGTCGTTCGCCGTCGCCGACGCCACCGAACTGTCCGCATACACCGACCGGTTCGACACGGTCGTCAGCAGCGCGCTGTTCCACTGCCTCGAACCGGAGCAGCGGCGCCCGCATGTCGCCGCGCTGTTGCGCGCCACCAGGCCGGGCGCGCGACTCATTCAATTCACCTTCGCCACAAGCGAGTTCAGCAGCGCCTTCGCGCCGTACGCGATCGATGAGGAGGAACTGCGCGCCATCTTCGGTGCGCCATGGTCGATCAACACCCTGCGCCTGGGCAACCTGGCGGCGGTGGCGTCCCCGCCGATGCTGGAGTCCTTCGCGGAGAGCGGTTTCCGGCCCGAACTGGACGCCGACGGGGCGATGCTGCTGCCGATCTGGGTGCTCGAAGCCGACCGCGACTGACCCGGACCCCAGACAGTCTTCAGAGGACTTCAAGTGCGACGCGAGCAGCTGCGCTCAGGATCGGCCCTATGACCAAAACACTTCTGCTGCTCCTCGGCGTACTGGCCGCGAGCACGGTCCCCGCGCAGACCGCACAGGCGACGCCCATCGAGTTCCTGCCGATCGGCACCTGGACCGGCCTGGTGAAGGTGAGCGAGGACCCGCCGCACGAGGCCATCTTCCAGTTCACCGAGTCCGGCAAGATCTGCCTGACCTTCGGTCACCCCGGTGATGCCTCCGGCAGCGGCACCGGCACCTGGCAGGAGGCCGGGCACAACCGGTTCGCCTTCGAGCTCACCCACGATGTGATCCTGCCGGACGGCACGCTGGCCGCCTATGTGTCGGTGCAGCACACGGCCAAGCAGAACCGGGACAAGTTCTCCAGCTCCGGTGACACCCAGGTCACCGATCCGGCCGGCAACCCGGTGCGGTCCGGGCCGTCCTCGATCGAGGCGACCAGGACCAGTCAGCACACTCCGACCTGCAAGTAGGAAGGCTTTACCCATGGCCAACAGGCAGCTCACCATGGAGGAATTCCAGAGCATCATGTTCGCCGCCGTCGGCGGCGACGGCGCCAATTTCGTCGCCGACACCGGGCAGCAGTTCGAGGATCTCGGCTACGACTCGCTCGCGCTGCTGGAGGCGGGCGGCCGGATCGAACGCGAATACGGCATCTCCCTTGATGATTCGGTGTTGACCGGGTCGACGACGCCGCAGTCGTTCGTGGACGCCGTCAACCAGGTCATCGCCACCGGGACGGCGGCATGAGCGCCCCGGCCGGCCGGGTCGCGCTGATCACCGGGGCGACCAGCGGCATCGGCCTCGCGGTGGCGAATCAGCTTGCCGGTCAAGGGCATCCGGTCTTCATCGGGGCGCGCACGGCGGAGGCCGTCGCGCAGACGGTGAAGGATCTGCGGGAACGGGATCTGACCGTCGACGGCACCGAGCTCGACGTCCGCTCGGCCGATTCGGTGCGCGAATTCGTCGCCGCCGCGGTCGGTCGCTTCGGCGGCGTCGACATCCTGGTGAACAACGCGGGCCGCAGCGGCGGCGGGGTCACCGCCGACGTCACCGACGAGGTGTGGTTCGACGTCATCGACACCAACCTGCACAGCGTCTTCCGGATGACCAGGGAGGTGCTCAACGCCGGCCTGCGGGACAAGCCGTGGGGGCGGATCATCAATATCGCCTCCACCGCGGGCAAGCAGGGCGTGGTCCTCGGCGCACCCTATTCGGCGTCCAAACACGGCGTGGTCGGCTTCACCAAGGCGCTCGGCAACGAGCTGGCCCCGACCGGCATCACGGTCAACGCGGTATGCCCCGGCTACGTGGAAACGCCGATGGCACAACGTGTCCGGCAGGGCTACGCGGCGGCCTACGACACCACCGAGGAGCAGATCCTGACCCGGTTCCAGTCGAAGATCCCGCTCGGCCGGTATTCCACGCCGGACGAGGTCGCCGGCCTGGTCGGTTACCTGACCTCGGATGTGGCCGCCTCCATCACCGCCCAGGCGCTCAACGTCTGCGGCGGTCTCGGCAACTTCTGATACCAAACCCCTTGGAGGCGATCATGTCCACACGCGAATGCGAACACGAGATCACCATCGCGGCGCCCGCCGCCGTCGTCTACCGATTGATCGCGGAGGTCGAGAACTGGCCGCGCATCTTCCCGCCGACCATCCACGTCGAGCAGCAGCGCACCGGCGAGCGGGAGGAACGCATTCAGATCTGGGCCACCGCCAACGGTGAGCCGAAGAGCTGGGTGTCGCGGCGCACCCTGGATCCCGACCGGTTCCGGATCCGCTTCCAGCAGGAGGTTTCGACGCCGCCGGTGGCCTCCATGTACGGCGAGTGGATCATCGAGGCGGACCGGGCCGGCCATTCGCGCGTGCGTTTGCTGCACGGGTATCGGGCGATCGACGACGATCCGGCGGGCCTGGATTGGATCGAGGCCGCGGTCGACCGCAACTCCCGCGCGGAGCTGGCCGCACTGCGCGGCAATATCGAATCGGCCGTCGCCGCGACGGAATCCACCTTCTCCTTCGAGGATTCGGTGCTGGTTCGCGGCAATGCCGCTGACGTGTACGACTTCGTGAACCAGGCGGATCGGTGGGTCGAACGGCTCCCGCATGTGGCCTCGGTCCGGTTCGAGCAGACCGAACAGGGGGTGCAGACGCTCGAGATGGATACCAAGGCCAAGGACGGATCCACCCACCGCACGATGTCGTACCGCGTGGTGTTCCCCGGCGAGCGGATCGTCTACAAGCAGGTCACCCTGCCGAAACTGCTTGCGCTGCATACCGGTGTGTGGACCTTCACCCCGATCGACGACGGGGTGCGCGCGTCGTCACAGCACACCGTGGTGTTGAACACCGACAACATCGCCGCGATCCTCGGCGACGGCGCGACCACGGCCGACGCGCGGGACTACGTACGAAATGCCCTGAGCACCAACAGCAGCGCCACCCTGGAACTCGCCAAGGCCTATGCCGAGGACCGGGTGGGTGTCGCTGCCGTCGAATGAACCCCGAGGTCCGCCGGATCGACCTGGTGGCAGGCGAACTCACCCTGTCGGCGCTGCTGTGCGCGGCGGAGAATCCGCGCGCGGTGGTCGTCGCACTGCATGGCGCAGGCACCAGCGCGCACTATTTCGACGGCCGCGCGCACCCCGACGTGTCCCTGCTGACGCTCGGGGCGCGGCTCGGCTACACGATGCTCGCGATCGACCGTCCCGGATACCCGGCGGCGGCCGACCCCGATCCGGCGGCCGGGCAATCGATCGCGCAGCAGGCCGACACCATCGCGGCCGCTCTGCGTACCTTCCGCGCGAATCACCCAGTGGGGCAGGGGCTCTTCCTGGTCGGTCACTCCTTCGGCAGCGCCGTGGCCATGACCATGGCCGCCGAACCGGACACCACCGAACTGCTCGGCCTCGACCTCTCCGGGTGGGGCGCGGACTTCGCCGACGGCCTGAACCTGGACACCGTGCGCCTGCACTGGGGCCCACTGCGGCTCTACCCACCCGGCACATTCCGCTCCGGCGCGGCCGAACTCGGCCCGGTACCGCCCCGCGAACGCGCCGAAGTCTTCACCTGGACCACACGTTTCGCCGACATCGCGGCGAAGATCCCCATCCCCGTCCGCTTCACCTTCGCCGAACACGAGGCCATCTGGCGCCACGACCCCGCCGCCCTGCACACCCTGACCTCCGCCTTCCACGCCTCGCCACGGGTCCTCGTGGACCACCACCCCAACGCCGGCCACAACATCAGCCTCGGCTGGACCGCCCGCCCCCACCACCTCCGCTCCCTCGCCTTCGTCGAAGAATGCCTCCCCCACCCGATCCCGACCTGACAATTCGACAGTGGCGGCCCGCGACCCGACGCCCTACGTGTCGCGTTCCAGATCGGATTACGCTGCGGCACAGGCCGTATCGCTCAGGCATACGCACACTCACAAGTGATCGTCGAGGTGGCAGACTTCTCGAACATGAGCGACACCGGGTCAAATGTCCCCACTCTCGTCTGCGGCACTCGCACGCGCACCCAACCCGAAGCCCTGCTTCGCGCCGGCCGGCTCGGGGCGGCGATAGTGGCCACCGGGATCGAGCGCGGTGACAAATGCGTCATCATGGCGCGCAACGACATCGAGTTCCTCGAGGTCTCGGTCGGTATCGCCTCGACGGGTGGCAATCCGCTGCCGATCAATACGCGCTGGACCGCAAGCGAAGTCGCCCATGTGCTCACCGACGCGCAGGTTCGCCTGATCTTCGCCCACACCGAATTCGTGCCCGTCCTCGAAGCCGCGCGTGACCTCGCGGGCAGCGACGCGCGCATCGTCGAAATCGCCATGCCCCTTGAACTTCTCACCGAAGGCGGATGGGAGCTCACCCTGGCCGAGCCCACCGGCCGCCACGAGACCGTGGAAGACTGGATCGCCGCACACCCCGAACCGGTCGGGCACATCGAAGGCGCGATCGCCCAGTCGATGGGTGTCATCTACACCTCCGGCACCACCGGCAAGCCCAAAGGCGTTGCCCGCGCGCAGATGACGCCGCACCAGCTGCTCAGCATCGCCGGCGCGACCGCCCAGCGGATGGGCCTGGCCCCCGGTGTGCCGATGCTGGTCGCCGGACCGCTCTACCACACCTCGCCCAACGCGGTCGCCGTGCTCGGGCTGCGCATGGGCGCCGACATCGTGATCATGCCCAAGTGGGACGCGCGCAAGTTCCTGGAGCTGGTCGACCACCATCGCATCCAGCAGGTCAAGATCGTGCCCACGATGGTCTCGCGCATTCTGAGCGTGCCCGCCGATATCCGTGCGAATTACGACCTTTCGAGCCTGACCCATGTCATTCATTCCGCCGCGCCGTGCCCGCCCGCGCTGAAGCTGGCCGCCATCGACCTGTTCGGCGACGCGCTCTGGGAGTTCTACGGATGCAGCGAGGCAGGCACGATCACCTGGATCAGCGCCGCGGAATGGCTCGCCCACCCCGGCAGCGTCGGTCGCGCCACGGACGGCTCCGCCGTGCACATCGGTGACGAGCAGGGCAACCCGCTACCCGTCGGCGAGATCGGGCGCGTCTGGGTGCGTGGGGCCGACTACTGGCCGAGCTTCGAGTACCTCAACCAGGGCGCGCCGGACTCTCCGGTCGAGGGCATGTTGTGGGTCGGCGATCTCGGCTATCTCGATGCGGCCGGCTTCCTGTATCTGACCGGCCGCGACGCCGAGGTCGTCATCCGGGGTGGGGTGAACATCTATCCCGCGGAGATCGAGAACGCCATCGCCGCACTGGACGGCGTCGAGGACGTGGCCGTGTTCGGCCTCCCCGACCCCGGCGACCTGGGCGAGCTCGTGGCCGCACACATCCTCCCCCGGCCCGGCACGAACCTCACCCCGGACGCGGTCCGCGCGGCGCTGTCTCCCCAACTCGCGAACTACAAGCTGCCCACCCGCATCGAGATCGTGCACTCGCTGCCCCGCGACGACAGCGGCAAGGTCTACAAGCAGCAGATCCGAAACCGCTATGCCGCGGACGTATCCGTCGAATCCGGTGCCGGGGCGCAGTAACGGTCAACGTCAGCGCGGCGGGCCAGGGCATACTTCCCGGAATCTGGAGCGGCCATCTCGTCATCTGCATGCGTGGCGAAGACCCGACCAGCAGGAGCGGCGGCGGGATTCGGACCGATCCGTGGCTGCGGTCGCGTCGAATACTTTTCTGTGCGGCGAATGGTTCGCTTGCCGAGGCCGCTGGACGCGCTGCTCGGGGCATTGGGCTGGAGTGATCAAGGAGAGTGCTCGTGGGGTTCGGACGGCGGTCGCGGTGGGGAGTTCTGGTTGCGGTGTCGGTGGTGTTGAGTGGTGGGGCCGGGATTTCGGGGCAGGCGGTTGCCGGGATGGGGCTCGGGTGGGCCCGGGCCGAAGCGGAGGGTGGGGGTCGGGGTGCCGCGGTCTTGCTCGGCGACTCCTACGCGTCGGGTGAGGGTGGGCGATGGGAGGGGAACGGACCGAACGCGGTTGATCGGGGGGTTTTCCAAACGTACGGCGGGACTTGGGATTATCCGGCGATTCTGCCCGGGAACGCGGGGGGATGCCATCGGTCCGACGTGGCGGTGATCTATCCGTACGAGACCTTCGAGGCTTTGGATCTGGCCAGGAACAAGGCGAATGTCGCCTGCGGCGGGGCCGAGATCAAGCACGTGCTGACCGATTCGTTCAAAGGGGAGAAGCCTCAGCTCGAACAGTTGAAAGAGCGGCTGACGCAGAATCCGGGGATCAAATATGTCGTGCTCTCCATCGGCGGGAACGACGCGGGCGTGAGCGGGGTCGCGCAGGAATGCGTCAAGAAGTTCGTGCTGAAGCAGTCCGCCGGCCTGAAGCAGGTGAGTGCGGCCGAGAACGAGAAGTACCAGGCTTATGTGCAGGGGGTGAAAGAGTCGGACAAGAACGTGGTGTGCGAGGCGAGTCCGAAATTGTCCGGACTGGAGGACAAGCTCGAGCACGCATACGAGACGTTGTTCGCGGAGGCGATCTCGCCCCTGGCACCGGATGCCCAACTGGTGGTGCTCAACTATCCGAATCCGCTGCCCGCCGCCGATTCGGCGCTGCGCGGGCCGCTCGAGGCGAACCTGGTCAGTAGGTTGCAGGACGGTGGGTGCCCGTTCTTCGACAAGGACTTCGCGAAGTTCGCCGGTATCGGCAAGGACATCAACGGCAAGATCCAGCGTGCGGTCGCCGCGGCGGCGAAGAACAAGGTCCCGGTTCATCTGCTCGACGTGTCCGCGATGTATCAGGGGCACGAGGTGTGTGCCGCTGGCACCACACCGGACCGGGAATGGATCCGGCAGGTGCCCGCGGATCTGCTGAGCGATCCGGGGCTGATCCATGAGGCGTTGCACCCCAACGCTTTCGGGCAGCGCATGGAGGGAAGGTGCGTCGCGAACTTTCTCGAACTGCTCGGCAGTCGACCCGCGACATCGGCGAACGAGCACGGCGTGTGTCAGGACAACGCGGAGGTACAGGTGAAAGCAGCGGGCAATACCACCCGGTGACCGCCGTTACCTCAGCTCGGCGACCGCATCGAGCCACATCTCCGGGAGCGCCTCCGCTCCGGGCAATCGCGCGTCGGTGAGGAAGGAAACGACCGCGCGATCCCGATAGCTGGTCATCGCGATGCCGAGCCGGTGCCGGGCGGGCAGAAAACCGATCGGCACGGTGCCGACGATCGGCCGGCCGAGCACACTCGCCGCATCGGTGCAGCCGGGGACATTGGTGGCGGTCAGGTGCGCGTACCGGTCACTGAAATGGTGATAGGCCCACGGCAGGAACAATCGGTAGGGCATTCCGGCGATCATCGACTGCGCCGTACTGCGTTGCGCCCCTATGATTTTCCGCGACAATCTCGCATCCAGCGCGGCGAGGCGGGCGAGCGGGTCCTGGTCGTCGCACGGCAGCGGAAGCCGGAACCCGACCGCGCGCTGACTGAGCTTGCCCTTGTCGCTGCCGATGCTGAGCGGCATGATCGCCCAGACCGGGCTACCGGTGCCGCGCAGCGCGTGCCACGGCGACTCGGGCCACTCCCGGAGCACGTGCGTCACGGCGGCGAGATACACGGTGTTCGCGGTGGTGTCGTGCCGATGGGCGACCTCACGCAGTTGATCCAGGTCGATGTGCCCCCAGTGAATGGTGCGCTCGCCGAAGACCTTCGACCGCGGCAGTGGCCGAGCGAGCGGAAAACAGCCACGGACGGTGTGCGCGACCGTTCGCATCACAGTGGATCGCGCACCCTGCTGAGCGGGCGTCGACGGTATCCGCGGCTGATAGTCGTGGCCGTTGGCGTCGGCGAAGGTGGACATGATCGTCGTGGCCACCGACATGCCGTCGTGCAGCGCATGGTGACCGGCGTAGATCAGCGCGAACTCTCCCGGCGCGTAGCCGTGCACCAGCAGCACTCGCCACAGCGGCTGAGAATGGTCGAACGGGCGGCGAATCAACTCGTCGACGGCACCCTGCAAACCACCCGGGCCCGTTCGCCGTTCGGTCACCAGGACGGTGAGGTCGACCGAGTCCTGCGGCACCCATACCGCCTGCCCCAGCGGGCCCTCGCTGAGCCGGCAACCCAACTGCGGCAGCAGCGGTAGTTTCCGCAGGCACAGCTCGCGCACTTCGTCCACGGTCGGCGGCGAGCCGTCCAGGAGCAGCACGCCGCCGATGGCGAAGGACATCGGCGGATGCGTCGCCTCATAGGCGAGAAAGGCGCGTTGCAAGGGGGCAAGCGGGAGACTTCGATCGGATTTCTGATCGGCAACCACTGAACTCATCGTGCTCTCCTCGACCGTTGGCGAGTGAATCGGAGCAAAACGACGATCTTCCGTGCGGAAGTAACGATAGCCCGAACTTCGCCATCGCGTGGGCGCGACCGTTTCAGATCAGCTGCCGCGACGCGCGGTTCGGCCCGGCGGTGGCGGGTATCACCCGCGAGAGCGCGTGACAACCGTAGGCTCAGGCGGGTCGACTTCGTAGTCGGCAATCGAGCGTTGTCGTGTGGGTAATGACCGACCGAAAGGGCTGTTGGCAATGCTGCGGAAGTTCCTCGACCAGGGTGTCGTCTCGTTGATCGACAGGTCGGCGCGGGTGCAGGCGCCGCTGGTCGGCAAGTACACGGGATTCGTGCGCCATCGGCATCCGAGCGAATCCCCGGAACAGCTCGTCGAGCGGCTCGGCAGGCATTACTCGCTCGCGGTGACCGCGAGCGGCGTGGTGGTCGGGTTGAGCGCGGCGGTTCCCGGCGTCGGCACGCTGGTGGGGTTGGCCGCGGCGGGCGCGGACACGCTGTTCTTCTTGGAGGCGTCGACGGTGTACGCCGTTGGCGCGACCGAGGTTTCGGGGAGCAAGGCGGCGGCGCCGCGACCGCCGCTCGTGTCGGCGGTGGTGCTCGGCCAGGCGGGAACCGCGTCCCTGGGCGCGGCCGGACGCTCGGCCAAGCAGTGGGATACCAAGCTGGCCAACAAGTTGCCGGTCATCCGGCGGATGAACGACACCCCGGTCAAGCGGTTCGTCGTGCAGTTCATCGTCAAGCGCGGCGCGCTCGCGTTCGGCAAGGTGATTCCGGCCGGCGTCGGCGCGGTGGTCGGCGGCGTGGGCAACTACGCGCTCGCCCGCGGCGTGATCAAGAACCTGCACGACGCGCTGGAGAGTCCGGCGCCGAGTCAGGCGAGCACCACCGTCGACGCCTAACCGGCCAACAGTCGGGCGGCCAACACCGGAACCCCCTCGCCCGTAACGCTTTCGAGCGCGGCCGCCCGCCCGGTGACCAACAGCAGCAGCGCCGTGATCGGGCCGCGGATCTCGGCGCCCGCACCGTGGCACCAGTCGATATCGGTGGCGCGCAGGGCGAGTCCGTCCAGCCGCCGCTTATCCCATACCGGCCAGCCGATTTCGGCCGCGGTCGCGGCACCGGTCGCGGCTGCGTCGGCCGGGATGTCGATGGTGCGGCCCAGCGGAATGGCGATGTCCTGACCGTGCACCATCGTGTCGAACAGGATGTTGCGATAGTTGGTGGGGCCCGGCAGTTTTCGGGACGCCGCGTGCGTGCGGATCGCCGAGACCAGCTCGGCGACCGGACGATTCGCGGCGCGCACGGTGAGATCGTGGATGAGCCGGTTGTAGTTCCCGTTGGCGCGCAGCCCGGCGACGAACAGCGCGCCGAGCGACGGCGGCTGCGGTGTCAGGGCGATGTGCGCGGCGACGTCGCGAATCCGCCAGTGTGCGCACAACGACGGCGCCTCCCATTGCGCGGGCGTCAGCTCCGCGAGCACGTCGGCGATGGCGCGGCGTTGCTGTTCGATGACCCGCCAGCTGGCTTCGCGGTCGAGCGGCTGCCGAAGTTGCGCCGTCATCGGACACCTCCGATACGATTGGTCAGTATCACTGACTAAAATAGTCAGTGGATCGTACTAATGTCAAGGAGTGGAATGGCCGACGGCGAGCTGAACGCGGGTCTGCTGATGTACATCGCGCACCGGTCGATGGAGGACCGGATCTTCGCCGAACTCGGTGCCGCGGGCTTCGACGACATCACGGTGGCCCAGGGCCGGGTCGCCCAGCGCGTCGGCGCACAGGGCACCCGCCTCACCGAGCTGGCCGAGCAGGCGCAGATCACCAAGCAGACCGCCGGATTCCTGGTGGACCAGCTCGAACGCGCAGGCTACGTGGAACGCGTCCCCGACCCGAGCGACGGCCGCGCCCGCCTGGTGCGCCTGTCCGCCCGGGGCAAACAGGTGGCCGAATTCTCCAACTCGATCGCCGACCGGATCGAGGCCGAGTGGGCCGCGCACCTCGGCGCGCGGCGCATGCGCGATCTGCGCGCGGCGCTCGGCGCACTGCGCGAGATCACCGACCCCTACGCCTGAGGGCGCAGACTGGACCGGTGACGGATGACGAGGTTCAGCTGATCGTGGTCGATGCCGCGAATGTCGTCGGGTCGCGACCCGATGGCTGGTGGCGCGATCGCGCGGGCGCCGCCCGGAGATTGCTCGAGCGGCTGACCACCCTGGCCGACCGGCTGGACCGGCCCGCGGAGGTGGCCGTCGTGCTCGAAGGCAAGGCGAAGGCGGCGGATCCGAAGGTCGACGGCGTGCGCGTGGTCCTGGCCGACGGCTCGGGCGACGACGCGATCGTCGATCTGGTCGCCGCGGCGAACCACGCGCGACCGATCACCGTCGTCACCGCCGACCGCGGACTCCGCGACCGAGTCGAAGCACTCGGCGCGCACACCGTCGGCCCCGGCTGGCTACTCGACCGCATCGACCCGTAGCGGACCGACCAGTCCCGAGATCCGATCATGAAGGTTCGGCAACTGCCTCATAACAATCGACGCTCTGGGTAGTACCCAGGGTATGAGCGATGGTTTCGAGGAACGCGGCCAACCGTCCCTCGGGCGCGCCTCTCCCGATCTGCTGGCGGCTCGCGCGGTGATCGAGCAGGCCAAGGGCGCGTTGATGCTGGTCTACGGCGTCGACGCCGAGCAGGCGTTCACCATGCTGCGCCGCCGCTCGCAGGCGACCAATGTCAAGCTGCGCGCGCTGGCCGCGCAATTGATCGCCGAGCTCCCCTCGCTGGACCTCGCTCCCCCCGAGCTCCGGGCCAAGGTCGATTACCTGCTGCACATCGCGCACCACCCCAAACCCAAGCCCGAGCTCTGACCAGCGCATATCGCCATCGGCCCGATCGAAAACCGTTGGCACGTACCGGACAATCCGCCATCGAGCGCTACCCAGACCCGGCCCGGATGCAATCGGACACCCACTGCCCGTTACCGTGCGCTGGTGATCCTGCTCACTGTCGGCTTGGTTCTGTTGGGTGTCTTCGCACTGCGGTTCCATCTGGACCGGCGACGGCTGAGCAATGGCGTCTATCTGCTTCTGGCCGTCGCGGTGCTCGCGGTGTGGGCGGTCGGCTCGGGCGACAACGCGGATCTGACGCTCGCCCTCGTCGGGCTGCTGGTGGTGCTGTCACCGCTGGTGGTGCTGGTCCTGGCCGGGTTGCTGATCGCCAACGGCATGCAGATGCTGCGCCGCGAAGGGGCGCGGATCGCGAATCTGCTCTCGATCGGGCCGGGAATCGTCCTGCTGGTGCCCTACGTCCTGCTCGGCGTCGCCATCGCGACCGGCAGCCTGAGTTCGGTGCTGTTCGCGTCGCTGGTGATGGCGGTGGCCTATTTCGGTTTCGTGTTCACCAGCTTCGTCCTGTACTCGCTGCTCTACGGCTGGCTGCCGTACCGGCCGGGGATGGACGCGATCGTCGTGCACGGCTCGGGCCTGGTCGGCGCGCGGGTCTCGCCGCTGCTGGCCAGCCGGCTGGACCGGGCGGCCCAGATCTACTGGGCGGAGCTGGCGCAGGGGCGCCGGCCGGTGATCATCACCAGCGGCGGCAAGGGCTCCGACGAGGCGGTGTCGGAGGCCGCCGCGATGGCGGACTATCTCCAGGCGCGCGGCATCCCGGAGGCCACCGTGGCGCGCGAAGAGCATTCGACCACGACGCGGGAGAACCTGCTCTTCATCAAGCGGCTGCTCGGCGAGCGCGGGCAGTCGACGCGAATGGTGTTGGTCACCAGCAATTTTCACATCCTGCGCACCGCGATCCTGGCCCGCAGGCTGAAGCTGGACGCGGAGGTGACCGGCGCGCGCACGGCGTTCTACTACCTGCCGAGCGCGATCCTGCGCGAGTTCGTCGCGATCGTGGTCGCCTACAAGTGGACCAACGCGGTCACCTGCCTGACCCTGGTCTCGCTGCCGCTGCTGCTCGCATTGGCCACCGGCGGGATGCCGACGAACCGGTGATTCAGGACACGCGCTCGTGCACGGTCAGCAGCAGGTGGTCGAAGCGGGTCCGGAACCCGGCGGTCTCCTTGTTCAGCATCCTGAGCTCGTCGACGAACTGGGCGGCGAGGTCGCGCAGCTTGGTATTGGTCTCCTGGGAGCGCCAGCGCAACACCCGGAACGCCTGCTCCGCGTTCACCCCGTAGGCGAGGATCAGCGCGCCCTTGGCCTGCTCGATCACGGCGCGCGCCTCGATCACCTCGGGCAGGATCTCCTCGAGCACCTCCTGCCGCTGCTCCTCTAGCCGCTCGCTCACGTCGACGTAGTAGCCGGAGGTGCCGATCACCTTGTCGTCCTCGTCGGTCATGAGGTCGCCGACGACGACCACCTCACGCACCTCGCCGTGGGTGTCGACGATCCGGTGCCTGCCGCAGAACGGCTGGCCGGTCTCAGCCGCGGCGGCGATGCAACTGGCCACATGCTCCCGGTCATCGGGGTGTTTATGGGACAGCAGCAGGTCGGTGGTCGGTTCCACCTCACCCGGTTCGTACCCGTACATCGCGGCAAGCTCATCGGACCATTCCCACCGCTGGTCGGCAAACCAGAATCGAAACCATCCGGGCTCCGCGCAAGCGTCGATGCCGATGGTCTCCTCCATCGCGCTCACCGCCTCCGGTGCAACTTCTTCGCCCAGCGTCACCGCCCCAGTATCCGCCGAAACGGTCCCGGTTCGGAACCCGACCCCAAGAATTGGGCGCTGCAAGATCGATCACGACCTGGGATTTTCCGGGTCGGCCGGCACCGGCCGATCGCGGCCATAACCGCGCGGGGTGTGCGATGCTCGTATCCGTCGGCCTCGACGCTGGCGAAAGTGGTTGAACCCCAGCCTGATGCGAGGAGAAGCGCATGAGTTCTGTCCGGTCGGCCCGCCGCGCCGGCGCGCTGGCGATGGCCGGTGTGGTGGCGGCCGCCCTCGCGGCATGCGGCGGCGCGGGTTCCGATACCCCGGCGACGAGTACGCCCGCGCCGAGTACGCCGGTGGCGGACGAGTCGGCGTTCGTCTCGATCACCGATGTCGATCCGACGATCCTCGTCGACGCGCGGTACTTCGGCGAGCACAACTTCCTCGGCGCCCGCATCGCCGGCTACGAGGCGCCGCGCTGCCTGCTGACCAAGCAGGCGGCGGACGCGCTGGCGCAGGTGCAGGCGGAATTGCGCCCGATGAACCTCACGCTGAAGACCTACGACTGCTACCGCCCGCAGCGTGCCGTCGACCAGTTCGTCAGGTGGGCAAAGGATCTCGGCGACGTGAAGATGAAGCAGGAGTTCTACCCCACCGTCGACAAGGCGAATCTGTTCCGCGACGGCTACATCGCGGAGAAGTCCGGGCACAGCCGCGGCAGCACGCTCGACCTCGCCATCGTCGCACTGCCCGCCGCCGACCCCGAGCCGTATCGCCCGGGCGACCCGCTGCGCGAATGCTTCCTCCCGGCCGAGCAGCGCTTCCACGACAACATCCTCGACTTCGGCACCGGCTACGACTGCTTCGACCCGGCCGCGCACACCGCCAACCCGGCCATCGGCGGCACCCAGCGCGCCGTACGCACCCTCCTCGCGGAGCTGATGGAGGAACACGGCTTCACCAACCTCCCCGAGGAGTGGTGGCACTTCACCCTGACGAACGAACCGTTCCCGAAGACCTTCTTCGACTTCCCCGTGCGCTGACCCCGGTCCCACCGAAACCGACCCGCTGCCGTCTATACGCAGGTCGGCCTGGCTCCTACACTGGGTAACTGCGGCACGGTCGACCGTCGGAGCGCCACGGCACCTCAGCGATCGGCAATTCTCGAAGTCCCGATCCGCCCAGGGCCGGAGGATTCGGCCCGTTTCTTGGAGGAGGCGGCATGCCCGATCCAGCACACCGCAAGATCTGCCTGCTCGGCCACGGTTGCGACTGCCCCACCGTCACCCTGTTCCTCGCACCCGAGCCGTTGATCCCCGGCGGCAGCATCCTGCACCTGCTCGAACAAGCGCCGCTCGCCGCGGACACCGCCGCGCCGACTCCGGACGCCGACCTCGTCGACCTGGTGCAAACCGACTCGGCCACCGTCCAGGGCCCGTTGGTGCATACCGAATTCCGCGCATTTCTCGCCGGCCCACCCGACCCGGCCCGCAGCCGGACCATCCTGCACGACCGCCACATCACCGACACCGCCCCCGTCGGCCTGGACCTCGACGACCCCGCCGAAATGACCCGCCTCGCCCTACTACCCGAACGCCCCATCGGTTTCCGCCGCACCGAGGATTTCCAGGAGGAGGCGATGCGCCGAGCCATGCTCGCCGTCTACCGCCACTTCCAGGTAGACCAGCGAATCCGGCTGACCTACCACGGCTTCGCCGACCCGGTCACCGGCTGGTTCGCCCTGCGCACCGCGATCGCCTGAGCCGCGCGTCGCCTCGGGTCAGGTGAGTTCGGCCAGTTCGGCCAGCCGAGCGACATCCCGCCGGACCAGGCGATTGCCATGTAACAGCAGATGCTGAAGGGTGCGTTGCGCGTGCCGGTCGTGCCGGAGATCCTCCGGACAGGCGTCGGCCGCCTTGGCCAGCGCGAACGCCGCGGCGACATCGTCACCGTGGCGGACGAAGGCATAGGCCAGCGCGATGAAATAGCGCGAACGACCGCCGATGGGATAGTTGTCGCCGATGGCGACATCGGCCGCGATGCGGATCGCCGCATCGAAATCGCCGTGATCCAGGGCCATCTCGATCTGGGCGAGGGCGATCTCGGTCGGTCCGAACCTGAGCCCGAGCACCTCGTGATCGCCGGTGAGTTCGCCGGCCAGCTGCCGCGCCGCGGCCGTCAGCCGATCGGCCTCCGCGAGGTGGAGCATTCCCGCCGCGCCCTTCGCCGCGAGCAGATGCAGGGCGCCGAGCAATGCCACCCGACTGGTGCGGTCGATGGCGTCCGGCGCCGTTTCGACGAGGTAGGCGGCGGTCGCCTCGACGTAGTCGTGGCACTCCTCGTTTCGGGAAAGATGCAGCAGCGCGCTGCCGATATGCCAGGCGCTCACCGCGAACAGCATCGGCTGATCGAGTTGCCCGGCGATGGCGAGCGACCGGTCGGCGCAGGTCCACGCCAGCTCGTGCGCACCGGTCCGGCCGAGCAGCTGCGCGGCGAGCTGATAGGCCTGCACCAGCAGCATCCCGGTCTCCGCGTCCCGATGCCGCCAGCGCAGATCCCGGCTGGCCGCGAGGACCCAGGCCAGGCGTTCGGTCAGCACGGTGTACCGGTGCGCCGACGTCGCCCAAATCTCTTGGCACCGGTCCAGTTCGGCAGCCACCTCCGGTATCGATCGGCCGCGCCGCGCCAACTCGGTGTGCACGTGAATCGCGGGATGATCGACGATGATCGGGCGGAACACCCGCAATACCTCGCCGGCCAGGCCGACCGCGACCGGCGACTGCCGCAACGGCCAGTCGATCAGCACGCTCAGGTCATCGATCCGGAGCACCTCGGCGAGCCGGGTGATCACCCGCACGCTGTCGAGCCGCTGTCGTCCCGATTCGACCAGCCGCAACCACTCCTCGCTTCGGCCGACCAGATTGGCGACCACCCGGCGGGACAATCCACGGTTCAAACGACGCAGCTTGATCCGTTCCCCGGCGGTTAACTCGCCCGATTCCGATATACCGTTGGCGCACACTGTGTCTCCCCTGTGGCCAGCCGACCCGAAACTGGCTGCTCCATCGATCTCTCGCGGTCCAACGGCGGTTCGGTCCGCGGCATCCGCGACCTGGTCACCTTGGAGCCGTTGCGGCACAAGCGATCACATCCGACAAGTCCGTCGACGAACCCTTCGATCGATCAATGTTTCCCCGCCCGAGCACAATTCGCCGGACTTTCACGGATCTCATTCCTGCAAATCTTCCAAATAGATTTGGATCGAGAACCGTACGGGGCTGGGTGCGCGGACTCCGGCCTTATTTTGATCGTCCCGCGACGCACCGGTTCGCCCAGGTCCACCGGCCGCGAAGGGCGCAAACGGATTTGCGAGCGACCGCGGTGCCTGGAGCTAACGTCGAGGCACGACGATAGTTCATTCGGACCGCCGCCCGGCAGCATACGGATCGGTCGGTCCCTCCGCTTCGGAGACCCAATGACCAGTTGCCCCTGGCGGTTTCGATGACGACCGGTATCGATACGGTGAATCATCCCGCAGCTCGTATTCTGCTCGCCCAGACCCGTGCGGTCTGCGCCCCGGTGTTGCACGAGTCGGTCGAATCGCTGCCCGAACCGATGCGCCGCATGGCCGGTTATCACTTCGGCTGGTGGGACGCCGTCGGTGCCCCGGTCAACGCCGACCGGGGAAAATCGCTGCGCCCGGCCCTGACCGTCGGCACCGCGATCGCCTACGGGAGCACGCCAGCCGAGGCGGCTCCGGTCGCCGCCGCCATCGAGCTCGCGCACAACTCCACCCTGATCCACGACGACGTGATCGACGGTGACCAGACGCGCCGGGGCCGGACCACCGTGTGGCGGGTCTGGGGCACCGCCGATGCCATCCAGCTGGGCGATGCCCTGCACGCGTTGGCCATTCGAGTGCTGACCCGCAGGCCCACCCGCTGGACGAGCGAGGCGGTCGACCGGCTGGAAACAGCGCTGATCGAGGTGTGCCGCGGCCAATCCGAGGATTGCGCCTTCGAGACCCGCGCACAGATCGCCGTGGACGAATACGTGCGGATGGCGATGGGCAAGACCGGTGCGCTGACCGGCTGCGCGTGCGCGCTCGGCGCGTTGTCGGCCGGCGCGAGCCCGACCGCGGTCGCCGCGCTGGACCGGTTCGGTCACCAAGTCGGGCTAGGGTTCCAGTTCGTCGATGATCTGCTCGGTATCTGGGGCGAGGAGGCAACGACCGGCAAGCCCGCGGGCAACGATCTCGCCCGGCGCAAGCAATCGCTGCCGGTGGTCGCCGCGCTCGCCTCGGATACGGCGGCCGCGGTCGAACTCGCCGGGCTGTATCGCTCGAAGCTGCCCATGACCGCGGCGGACGTGCACCGCGCGGCGACGCTGATCGAGGCCGCGGGCGCGCGGGAATCGACCGCGCGGCACGCCGAGCAACACCTCGCGGCGGCCATCGCGGCGCTGCCCGGCACACCGCGGTGGGACGACCTGATTGCCCTGGGACACACCATGATCCGCCGGAATCGGTGACCGCCGTGCGGTCCGCCCCACCGTCGGTGACCGGCACCGGCAGCGCGCACGGCAAGCTCATCCTGCTCGGCGAGCACACCGTCGTGTACGGCGCACCGGCCATCGCGTTTCCGATCCCCGGGTTCCGGGTCGACGCCCTGGCCCGGTTGCGCCAGGGTGTCTCGAATCTCGACGGACCGCAGGCCTATCGATTCTCCTGCGGTGATCCGGCGGACGACCAGGCCGCGGAATCCGGGCCGCGGGTCGCGGTCGAGGAGGCGCTGCGCCGCTGGCGGTGCTCCGGTGACGTCATCGATGTCGTGGTCAGCTGCGATATTCCCCCGGCTCGCGGGCTCGGATCGAGCGCCGCGTGCGCGTGCGCCGCGGTCCGGTCCGTAGCGGCTCTCTACGGACAGCAGGTCGACCAGCAGTCCCTGTACGACATCGTGCAGTGCGGTGAGCACTACGCGCACGGCAGGGCGAGCGGCGTCGATACCAGCGCCGCACTGTCGGCCGAGCCGATCTGGTTCCAGGCGCGCCGCGCGCGCCCGATCGTCGTCGGCATCGATGCCGCCGTGGTGGTCGCGGACACCGGGATCGCGGCGGCAACCAAGCGTGCCGTGGTCGACGTACGGGAGAAACTGCACCGGGACCCGGTATACGCACAACGGCTACTCGACCGGGCGGCGGCGATCACCACCGCCGCGGCCGAGGATCTGGCGCTCGGCCGGGCAACGGCGCTCGGCCGGCGACTGGTCGAATTCCAGGTGCTGCTCGATGAGCTCGGCGTCAGCACCCCCGAGCTCGACCGACTGATCGGCGCCGCGCACGACGCCGGTGCGCTCGGCGCGAAACTCACCGGCGGCGGGGGCGGCGGCTGCGTCATCGCCCTCACCGACAACCGCTGCGACCCAGTGTCGTTGAGCGAACATCTGATCGAGGCCGGGGCCGCCGAGACCTGGATCGTACCGATACGGACATCCCGATGAGCGACGACATCGCCTGCGCTATCGCCTATCCGAACATCGCGCTGATCAAGTACTGGGGCAAGCGCGACGAAGCACTGGTACTGCCGGTCACCGGCAGCCTCTCCATGACACTCGACATCTATCCCACCACGACCCGCGTGCAACTCGTCGACAGCGCCGGCGCCGATATCGTCTTCCTCGACGGTCAGCGCGCCGAGGCACCGGCCCATCGTCGCGTCGAACGGTTCCTCGACGTGGTACGCGAGTGGTCGGGCCGAACCGAGCGCGCGGTGGTGCACACCACCAACACGGTGCCGACCGGGGCCGGATTGGCCTCGTCGGCAAGCGGTTTCGCCGCCTTGGCGACGGCGGCCGCGGCCGCGTTCGGACTTCGCCTCGACGACAGGGCCCGGTCGCGGCTGGCCCGACGTGGTTCCGGGTCGGCCTGCCGGTCCATCTTCGGCGGATTCGTGCAGTGGCACGCCGGGCACGGGGACGGCCGGGCCGGCGATCGCAGCTCCTATGCCGAACCGATCGCCGATTGCGCGCTGGACCCCGCCCTGGTGGTGGCGGTGGTCGATGCCGGTGCGAAGGCCGTGTCGAGCAGGCAGGCGATGCGGCAGACCATGGCCACCTCGGCGCTGTACCTACCCTGGGCCTGCGCCAATGCCTGGCAGATCGACCAGATGCGCGCCGCGATGGCACGCGGCGATCTCGCCGCGGTCGGGGAGATCGCCGAGCACAACGCCCTCGGCATGCACGCCACCATGCTCGCGGCCCGGCCCGGGATCCGGTATCTGGCACCGGGTTCGGTGGCGGTGCTCGATCGAATCCTGTTGCTGCGCAACGCGGGCATCCCCGCGTACGGCACCGTGGACGCGGGACCGAACGTCAAGGTGCTCTGCGCGCGGGCCGATGCGACCGCCGTCGCCGAGGCCATCGAGGACGTCGGCGACTACGTCACCACCCGGGTAGCGCATCCCGGGCGCGGCGCCGTCCTGGTCCCCGGGGAGCCGTCGTGATCGTCCGCAGAGCACCGGGCAAGTTGTTCGTCGCCGGCGAATACGCCGTCATCGAGCCGGGCCATCCGGCGGTGATCGTCGCGGTCGACCGGTATTCGACGGCCACCGTGACCGAGACCAGCACGCCAGGGGAAACGACGCTGTCCTCGGACCTGTCCGGCGGCGTCATCCTGCGGTGCCTGCGGGTCGGTGGCCGGCTGATTCCGCTGAGTTCCGATGCGGTGGTGCGTGGTTCGTTCACCTACGTGCTGTCGGCGGTCGGGGTGGTCGAGCGATTGCTCGCCGAGCGCGGCCTGCCCACGCGCTCGTTCCGCCTGGCCGTCACCAGCGATCTCATCGATGCCGACGGGCGCAAGCTCGGCCTCGGTTCCAGCGCGGCGGTCACGGTCGCGACCATCGCCGCCCTCGGCGCCTTCTACCGGCTCGACCTGCGGCCGATGGATCGGTATCGGCTGGCCATGCTGGCGACCCTCGAGGTGGCGCCACGGGCGTCCGGCGGTGACGTCGCGGCGAGCACGTGGGGCGGCTGGATCGCCTACAGCGCGCCGGACCGGCAGTGGCTGGCCGAACTGGTACCGGATCGCGGGATCGCGACCGCGCTCGATGTGCGCTGGCCGGGACTCACCCTGCGCGCGCTGCCCGCGCCGCACTGCCTGCGGTTGCGGGTCGGCTGGACCGGACAACCCGCCTCCACCACCGCGCTGGTGGCCGGGCTGCGCCGCGGCGGCCGCGAAAACCGTTACTACCCCGACTTTCTCGCCGACAGCACCGACTGCGTCCGACGTCTGATCACCGCCTTCGAGCACCGTGATCCGGCGGGCGTGCAACGGGAGATCCGCCGGGCACGCTGGGTGCTCACCGATTTCGACAGCAGCGCCCGGCTCGGCATCATGACGCCCCGGCTGGAGGCGCTGTGCGCGGCGGCCGAAGCGGTCGGCGCGGCCGCCAAACCCTCCGGTGCGGGCGGCGGCGACTGCGGTATCGCGTTGATCCACCGCCAGGCACACACCGAGACGACCGCACTCGTCCAACGCTGGGCGCAGGCCGGAATCCGGCCGCTCCCGCTGCGCATCCACCCGACCGAAGCGGAGAAACCATGATCGGCAACCGCAAAGACGATCACGTGCGCTACGCCGTGGACCAGCAACGCCACGGCTCCGGCCGCAACGACTTCGACTCGGTGACCTTCCTGCACCACGCGCTGGCCGGAATCGACAGCCGGGATGTCTGCCTGAGCACCGAGGTAGCCGGAAAGCACTGGAGCGCGCCGATATTCGTCAACGGAATGACCGGTGGCAGCAACGGCACCGGCGCGATCAACCGGGAGCTCGGCATCGCGGCCCGCGAGACCGGGATCGCGATCGGCTCCGGATCCATGAGCGCCTACTTCGCCGACCCGTCGATGGCGGGCAGCTACCGGGTGCTCCGGCAGGAGAATCCGCAGGGCTTCGTGCTGGCGAATGTCAACGCCAACGCGACGATCGACCAGGTCCAGCGGGCCATCGATCTGCTCGAAGCCGACGCGCTCCAGATCCATCTCAATGCGGTCCAGGAGATCGTCATGCCGGAGGGGGATCGTTCGTTCGGCTCCTGGCGCGGCCGCATCGAGCAGATCACCGCCGCCGTCTCGGTTCCGGTGGTGGTCAAGGAGGTCGGTTTCGGGCTCAGCCGCCAGACCGTGCGCTGGTTGCGCGACGCCGGGGTCGCCGCCGCCGACGTGGGCGGCCGGGGCGGCACGAACTTCGCCCGGATCGAGAACAATCGCCGCACCGGCGCGGACTTCTCGTTCGTCGACGGGTGGGGGCAATCCACGGTCTGCTGCCTGCTCGACGTCTCCGGCATCACCGACATCAGCATCCTCGGTTCCGGCGGCGTCCGATCGCCGCTCGACGTGGCGCGCGCGCTCGCCCTCGGCGCCAGCGCCAGCGGGGTGGCCGGGCGGTTCCTCGAAACGCTGGTCGACCAGGGCACCGCCGCACTGATCACCATGATCCAGGACTGGCTGGAACAGCTCGGCCAGCTGATGACCGTGCTCGGCGCGGCCACGCCCGCCGCACTGACCGGCTGTGAGCTGCTGCTCACCGGCGAGGTCGAAACGTTCGCCCGGCTGCGCGGCATCGATGTCGGCAGCTACGCCGGCCGCCGCCCGAAGGAGTCGCTATGACCGAATTATGTTATGCCGCAATGCCGTTGCAGTGGGTGGGGCCGCTCCGAATCAGCGGGAACGTGCTGACCGACGAGGTAGCGGTCCCGCTGGCGACCTACGAGTCACCGCTGTGGCCCTCGGTGGGGCGCGGCGCACGAATATCCATGGCCGTCGACCGGGGCATCGTCGCGACCCTCGTCGATGAGCGGATGACCCGCTCGATCCTGCTCGAGGCCGACGACGCACTGGTCGCCCACACCGCCGTCGCGGAACTCACGAACCGGTTCGCCGGGCTCCAGGCCAGGGTGGCCACGGTGAGCCGGTTCACCGAGCTCATCCGGATGCACCAGCAGTTCGTCGGCAACCTGCTGTTCCTGCGATTCGAGTTCAGCACCGGTGACGCCGCCGGGCACAACATGGTGACCCTGGCCGCCGATCGGCTGATGGACCACATCGTCGGCAGCATCCCGGGGCTGCGCTACGGATCCATTTCCGGAAACTACTGCACGGACAAGAAGGCCAGTGCGGTCAACGGGATCCTCGGCCGCGGTAAGAATGTGGTCACCGAACTGCTGGTACCGCGCGAACTGGTCGAGCGGCGGCTGCACACGACAGCCGCGAAAATCGTCGAGCTCAATATTCGCAAGAACCTGATCGGCACCATTGTGGCCGGCGGAATCCGCACGGCCAACGCCCATTACGCCAACATGCTGCTCGCCTTCTACCTGGCCACCGGCCAGGACGGCGCGAACATCGTGGAGGGTTCGCAGGGCATCACGCACGCCGAGGACCGCGGCGGCGATCTCTATTTCTCCTGCACCCTGCCCAATCTCGTGGTCGGAACGGTGGGCAACGGAAAGGACCAGGCGTTCGCCGAGGACAACCTGGTCAGGCTCGGCTGCCGCGCGCAGCGCGGGCCCGGCGACAACGCCCGGCGTCTGGCCGGCATCGCCGCGGCCACCGTGCTCTGCGGCGAACTGTCGCTGCTGGCGGCGCAAACGAACAGCGGCGAATTGATGCGCGCCCACACCCAACTAGAACGGTCGAATACCAGCACAGGAGTAGTCCGATGAAAACCACACCCGTAGGAATTCACGACCTTTCCTTCGCGACCACCAGCTACGTACTGGACCACGCGGTGCTTGCCCAGCAGCTCGGCATCGACGTGGACAAGTTCTACCTCGGCATCGGGCAGGAGGCGATGAGCGTCCCGGCCGCCGACGAAGACATCGTCACGATGGCCGCCGCGGCGGCGGCGCCGATCATCGAACGCCATGGCGCCGAGCACATCCGCACGGTACTGCTGGCCACCGAAACCGGTGTGGATCAAGCCAAAGCGGCCGGACTCTATCTGCACCCGCTGATCGGCCTGACGCCCGCGACGCGCGTGGTCGAGCTCAAGCAGGCCTGCTATTCCGCTACCGCGGCACTGCAATTCGCCGCCGCGCTGGTCGCCCGCGATCCCGCGCAGCAGGTGCTGGTGATAGCCACCGACATAGCCAGATACGACCTGGACACCGCCGCGGAGGCCACCCAGGGCGCCGCCGCGGTCGCGCTGCTGGTGACCGCCGATCCGGCGATTCTGCGACTCGAGCCGCGCACCGGGCTCTATTCGGCGGACGTCATGGACTTCTGGCGGCCCAACTACCGGACCACCGCCGTGGTGGACGGAAAGACCTCCATCTCAGCGTATTTGACGGCGGCCGAGAACGCGTGGACCGACTATCGGCGACAGGGCGGCCGCGAGCTCGACGAGTTCGCCGCGTTCTGCTACCACCAGCCGTTCACCAAGATGGCCCGCAAGGCGCACCGCCACCTGCTGGAGAGCCAAGGGGCGAGCGCGAGCGCGCGGGAGATCGACGCGGCGACCCAGCACACCACGATCTACAACCGGGCGATCGGCAACAGCTACACCGCTTCCCTCTATCTGGGCCTGGCCGCGCTGCTCGACCACGCCGGCGACCTCACCGACCGGCCCATCGCCTTGATCAGCTATGGATCGGGCTGCGTCGCCGAATTCTTCGGCGCGACGGTGACACCCGGATATCGGGACCATCTGCGCACCGCGGCGAACAGCGAAGCCCTCTCCGGCCGGAAGCCGATCGAGTACGCCCGCTATCGGGCGCTGCACGAAGCTCGGACGCCGTCCGACGGTGCTGATCACCCCATCGAGGCGGAGACCAGCGGTCCGTTCCGGCTGGCCGCCGTCACCGGCCACATCCGTGTCTACGAAACCCGATAGCGAGGTCGACCATGTCCGCCGAACTCACCGATCGATCAGCGATCACCGTGCCGACGCTGTATTGCCCCGACCCCGTCCGCGACGATCCAGCTCTCGGCGAGGCGGTCGACCGGCGATTGCTCGACTGGGCCGAACAGATCGGCGCCTATCCCGGCCAGCTGGACCGGCTGCGCGCCTGCGGGTTCGGGCGACTGGCCATGCTGGCCCACCCCGATTGCGACGATCCCGACCGGCTGCTGGCGGCGGCCTGCTGCGCGGCGGCCGAATGGTCCATCGATGACTTCTATCTCGATGGCGACGCCGCCGTCTCCGAGCCCGAGCGGCTCGGCCCGCGCCTCGCGCTCGCCTACGCGGCGATGGCGCCGGCCCGGGTTCCGTGCCCGCCGTACCTCGCCGAATACGAGCGCCAGGTACCCGACGATCCGGTCCTGCGGACGGTTCGGTCCGCCCTCGGCCGACTCGCCGAGTACGGCAGCCCGCTGCAGGTCTTCCGGCTCCGGCACGAACTGTGCGTGATGTTCGTCGCGTACAACCAGGAGGCGCAATGGCGGATCTCCGAACGCGTCCCACCGGTCTGGGAGTTCCTGCTGCACCGATTCGAGAACGCGTTCTGCCCGTGCATGGTGGTGACCGACGCCATCGGCGACTACGAGGTGCCGGCCGCGGAGTACTTCGACCCGCGCGTGCGCCGCGCGTTCACCACCGCGGGGGTGGCCAGCGTCTTGGTCAACGACCTGTATTCCATGGGCAAGGAGGACCGCACCAATGGGCAGGACGGCTTCGACTTCAGCCTGCCCCGGATCCTCGTCGCCGAGGAACGCTGCACCCTGCAGCAGGCGGTGGACCGCACCGCCGAGATCCATGACGAACTGACGCACTCGCTCGAGACCGAGTTCCGCGCGCTGGGTCGAACGGGATCCCCAGAGCTACAACGCTTTCTGACCGGCGTGTGGGCCTGGATGGGCGGCGGCAAACACTGGCACGCGACCAGCGGGCGCTACCACCCGGCACCGCGGCAGTAGAACTGCCCGCCAGGAGCTCGTCCATGTCCGCCGCACGCGACCGAGCCGGCGTGATCGCGGGGCACGCTCGTGCCCCGCCCGCCCGCCGGCGCAACTCCGTTCACCCCCAGCTCATCCCCTTCGCAAGGAGCGCGACCCCCATGACCATCACCAACCCACCGGCCGGCGCACAGCCGGTGTTACGCAGCGCATTTCAGGAATCGATCGCCAATTACTGGAACAACGAGAAGGACCCGGTCAATATCCGCCTCGGCGAGGTGGACGGCTACTACCACCATCACTACGGCCTCGGCGCCTACGATCCCGCCGTGCTCGAAGTCTCGGGCGAGGGACGAGACGCGGCGATCATCGCCGAGATGCACCGTCTGGAGACCGCACAGGCGGTGACCCTGCTCGATCATCTCGGCGACCGCACCGCGGACGACCGGCTGCTCGACGGCGGATCAGGGCGTGGCGGAACGAGTTTCATGGCCAACGAGCGATTCGGCTGCCGCGTCGACGGCGTGACCATTTCCGAGACCCAGGCCGAGTTCGCCAACCGTCAGGCCGTCGAACGCGGCGTCGCCGATCGGGTCCGGTTCCACTTCCGCAATATGCTCGACACCGGGTTCGAGTCCGGATCGATCAACGGAATCTGGACCAACGAGACGACCATGTACGTCGATCTGCATCAGCTCTTCGGTGAGTTCGCCAGACTGCTGCCGCGCGGCGGCCGATACGTCGTCATCACCGGCTGTTACAACGACCTCACCGGCGGCCGCTCACGCGCGGTCAGCCAGATCGACCAGCACTACATCTGCAATATCCATGCCCGCAGCGAATACTTCAAAGCGTTGGCCGCCAACGGTTTCGCGCCGATCGCGGTCACCGATCTGACCGCGGCGACCATCCCGTACTGGGAGCTGCGCGAGCAGTCGTCGGTCGCCACCGGTATCGAGGACGCGTTTCTCACCTCGTACCGGGAGGGCAGCTTCCAGTATCTGCTCATCGCGGCCGACCGCGTCTGACCCGGCACGGCACAGAGCCGGTCGCACCCGCATCGGGGGCGATCGGCTCTGTGCCGTGCGAGGTTTGGTCGAGGCCGCGCGGGGCATCTCTCTATCACCGACGACGGCCCAGCCCTTCCGCATCGTCGAGCACTCGAACAAAGCGCAGCCACTGCTTGCCGCCGAAGACGTCGACTGTGGTGTGGCCGTGCGCCGCAGCCAGGAGAACACGCGATGCACTCGACAGCTGACCCGTGCCCACCCGCGTTACCGGTCGGCGCCCGGATCGAACTCCGCCGGATCCAACGTCGTATGTCCCGCCGCGCGGTAGCCCATCGGGTAGGCCGCAGCGAGGAATGGTTGCGACTGATCGAATCCGGCCGCCGGCGACTCGACAGCGTGCAGATCATCGTCCAACTGGCCGAGGTGCTGCTGATCGACGACGTGACCGAATTGATCGACGTGCCCGCTCGGGCGGTCCCGCACAGCACCGATGCGGTCGAGCGGGTACTCGCCCCGCTCACCCGCGTATTGCTGGACTATCCCGCGCTGGAGATCTACGCGGTGGCCGACCAGCGCGCCACGGTGTCCGCGGTCCGCGCGGAACTGCGCCGCTGCCAAGAGATCTGGGCCTGTTCGCCGCAACGGTATTCGGCACTCGGCGAACGACTGCCCGCCGTCGTCTGGAGCTGCCGGGTCCTGCGGTGGCAATCCGCGCAGGCCGATTCGGCCGAGTTGCTCGTGCACGCCTACCACTTGGCCGTCCAGTTACTCATGAAGATCGGCGCGCACCGGCTGGCCGCCGTCGTCGCGGACCGCGCGATGGGTGTCGCGGGCGATCTCGGCATACCGCTGCTGCTCGCGGCCTCGTCCCGGCAGCTCGCCGACGCGCTGTTGCAGCTGGAGAAATACGACGAATGCCGCGACCACGCGGTCGCCGCCGTGGCCAGGCTGGCCAAGCAGCTGCCGGGTTCGGTGGACGGCGCCGCGGTGACCTGTGCGCTGTACCTGCTTGCGGCGAAGGCCGCGCACGCCCAGGACGACCTCGCGGACGCGGACCGTTTCCTGGCACTCGCCCAGCAGGCGCGCGCGCTACCGCAGCCGCGGGCCGGCGCCGGTCAGCCGAGCGGAGCCACCGAACTCGGCCTCGCCCGGATGGAAAACGCCTTGCGACACAATGATTTCGACGAGATCATCCGGATCGGCGCGGCGCACGAGCCGACCGAGCGGGAGCCGGTCGGCGATCGCGCGCGCTACCACATCGTCCTCGCCTATTCGTTTGTTCGCCGCGGCCAGGACGTGGCCGCCGCCTTCGCCCTCGACAAGGCCGCGGCCGCCTGCCCGGAGGACCTGAGGTACGACCCGGAGGCGCGCCAGGCGCTGCAATACCTGCTCCGCAACGACAACCAGTTGATCCGGCCGGACGTGGCGCGCCTGGCCGGCTTGGCGGCGTTCGACTGACCGTCGGGCGCCCTGCGGTCAGTCCTTGCGCGCGACGCCACCGTAGGCGCCCGAGCGTTCGGGGTGCTCGCCGACGTCGGCGGTGTTGTCGGGGCGCCAGAGGGGCAGGTGGACGAGGCCCGGTTCGAGGAGCGTCCAGCCGTGGAAGAACTCGGCGATCCGGGGCTTGGCGCGCAGCACGATCTCGGTGGAGGTGCGACCGGACAGCTTCTGCGCCTCGAGCACCTCGTCGGGTTGCCCGTCCGCGGTGGCGTGGGTGATGGCGAGGTAACTGCCGGGGGCGACGGCGTCGCGCAGCCGCGCGACACAGCCAGCGGGGTCGGCGTCGTCGGCCACGAAATGCAACACGCCGAGCAGCAACACGGCCACCGGCCGGTCGAAGTCGAGCAATTGGGCGACCTGCGGGTCGGACAGAATGGTTTCGGGTCGGCCGATGTCGGCCTGCACGACGGTGGCGGCCGGATTTCCGTCCAGGATGGCGCGGCTGTGCGCGACCGCGACCGGGTCGATATCGACGTAAACCACACGGGCCGAAGGATTTACCGCCTGCGCCACCTCGTGCACATTGCCGACGGTCGGGATGCCGGAGCCGATATCGAGGAACTGGGTGATGCCCTCGTCGACCAGGAATCGCACGCATCGGCGCAGCAAATCCCGGTTGGCCCGCATGGTTTCGCCGACGCCGGGGGTGAACTCCTCGATCTGGCGCGCCAGCATCCGATCGATCTCGAAATTGTGCATGCCGCCGACGAAGTAGTCGTACACGCGCGAGGCGCTGGGCCGATCCAGATCGATCCCTTCGGGGGCCCAACTCGGTCTGGTCATCCGGCGCCAACCCTTCTCACAGCGTCGCGTGCCTGCGACGAAAGCATGGTCATCGTAGCGGGGTTCGCGTGCACGTGCAGTTGGGCGGAAGCCCGCAAATCGGACTACCATCAGAGCTTATGGCGTGGGATGCCGGGAGCGGTTCAGATCCTGGCGGGCCGCACGCGGAACTGGCCGGGCAATGGGCGGCCGCACTCGGTGGCGGGCCGCGAAACCATGTCGTGCCCATGAGCTCTGCCGAAACCCGTCGTTTGCTCGCCACCCTGGCGCAGGAATTCGTCCACGCCGCCGCCGGCCCGGATCCCGCCGATCGCGTCGCCGAAATCGGCGCCGAACTCGCCCGCGCGCACTTCGTCGGCGACGAGGTCCTCGGCCGCAGCCTGGCCGTGCTGAACGCGCACCTGCTCGGCCCCTGCGCGGTCCCGGCCGACCGAGCTGCCGAGTTGCTGGCCGCCTTTGCCACCGGTTATCTGCGTGCCTTCCGGGCCTGGCTGCTCGCCGAGCAGGAGAGCGTCCGGGCCGCCGACATCGCCGCCCGCCGCGTGGTCGAGCAGCAGCTGCGCTCCAGCGAGGCCCGGCTGCGCGCGGTGTTCTCCCAGGCCGGGATCGGCACCGGACTCTCGGACATGACCGGGCGGATCATCGAGGTCAACAACGCCTTCGCGGCGATGCTCGGGTATCGGCCCGAGGAGATGTGCACCATGGCGGTCACCGATCTGACCCACCCCGACGACGGCCCGGACATGTGGCAGAAGTACGCCGGGGTGCTCGCGGGCAAGTACGACAACGTGCAGTTGGAGAAGGCCTACCGGCACCGCGACGGCGGCACCGTGTGGACCCACATCAACGTCTCGCTGATCCGCGACGAGCACGGGCAGCCGCAGTACACCCTGGTGCTGGTGGAGGACGTCTCCGAACGCCGCGCGCTGCGCGAGCGGTTGCAGTACCGCGCCCACCACGACCAGCTGACCGGCCTGCCGAACCGCTCCCGCTTCTTCGACGCGCTCACCGCCGCGTTCGCCGACTGCGTCCGGGTCGGGGTCTGCTACATCGATCTGGACCATTTCAAGACGGTCAACGACACGTTCGGGCACGCGGTCGGCGACGAACTGCTCGCGCAGGTCGCGGCGCGGCTGAACGCCTGTGTCTCCCGGACCGACCAGCTGGTCGCGCGGATGGGCGGCGACGAATTCGTCGTGCTGATACCGCATTCCACCGGGGTGGAGGAGATGGCGCATGTGGCCGAGACCGTGCTGCACGCGCTGGCCCAGCCGTTCTATGTGCACGAGCACCAGCTGACCGTCACCGCGAGCATCGGCGTGATGGAGGAACGCGCCGACCGCCTGTCCACCGGCGAGTTCCTTCAGGCGGCCGACACCAGCATGTACTGGGCGAAGGCCGCGGGGCGCGGGCGCTACGCCGTCTTCGACGCCGACCGCGGCCGGCGTGAGCACACCAGCGCCGAGCTGTCGGCGGCGATGCCGTCCGCCCTGCGGCACGGCGAGTTCTACCTCGACTACCAGCCGATCGTCTCGCTCACCAGCGGGCAGACCGTGGCGGTGGAGGCGCTGGTGCGCTGGCGGCACCCGGATCTCGGCGTCCTCAGCCCGGCCCGGTTCGTCGATATCGCCGAGGACAACGGGCACATCGGCGCGCTCGGCGCGGTGGTCCTGGAGACCGCGTGCCGGGCCAGCCGCGAGTGGCACGACCGTTATCCGCACACCCCGACGGTGAGCGTCAACGTGTCCGCCGCCGAGGTGGCTGATCCGGCCTGGCTGGACCATGTGCAGCAGGTGATCGCCGAGACCGGCATGGATGCGAGCCTGCTGCAGCTGGAGTTGACCGAGCGCGCGTTCATGCAGACCACCGGCAGGCCGCTGCGCGCGCTGCACACCCTCGCCGACGCCGGGGTCCGCATCGCCATCGACGACTTCGGCACCGGTTACTCCAATCTTGCGTACCTCGGCCAACTTCCGTTGCACGTGGTCAAACTCGCCGGCCCGTTCATCCAGCGCATCCGCACCCCGGACACCGCGAGTCCCACCGATCTGCTGCTACTGGAGACGATCATCGATCTCACCCACGCACTCGGCTTCACCGTCACCGCCGAATGCGTCGAAACCCGGCACCAGGCCGACCAACTGCGCGATCTCGGCTGCGATACCGCACAGGGCTGGCACTTCCACTACCCGATGCCGGCCGACCAGGTGACCACCCTGCTCGGCGTCTCCGACCTGCGCCTGAGCTGAAACATCAACTCCGGCGTGCGATTACCGCGCGCGCGACCCGGGTATCCCGCACACTGATCGCGGCGTCTCCCGTGCGTCACACCCTGTGAATTTCAAGGAGCGAATCCATGGGCATCATCTCGATGATCATCATCGGCCTCATCGCCGGAGCCATCGCGCGCCTGCTGGTCCCCGGCAAGGAGAATTTCGGCTGGATCGGCACGATCGTGCTCGGCATCGTCGGCGGCTACGTCGGCGGCACGCTGGGCAGCTTGGTGTTCGCACCGCACAAGTTCACCCTCCAGCCACCGGTCAATCACGCCTTCCTCGGCGCGATCGTCGGCGCGGTGATCCTGCTGGTCATCTACAAGTTCGTGCGCGCGCGAGTCTGATCCGCTGATTCCACGGTGCCCGCCGGATAGATCATTCGATCCGGCGGGTTACTCGTGCGCCGGGCCGCCGGGTAGTAGATCGCGGCGGTGAACACGATGCCGACGATCCAGGAAAGGTCGGCGCCGCCCAGCTTTTCGGTGATCGGGCCGGTGTAGAGCTGCTGGGCCAGGAACGGGATCTGCGCGAGCACACCCACCACGTAGCAGCCAAGCGCGGTGCCGTTCCAGCGGCCGTACCGGCCGTCCGGGTCGTAGAGCGCCGGGATGTCGATGCGTTCGCGGGAGATCAGGTAGTAGTCGATCAGGTTGATCGCGCTCCACGGCGTGAACACCATCAGCAGGGTGAGCACGAAATTCTTGAAGTTGCCGAGGAAGTCGGCGCTGGCCCCGATCGCGACCAGCATCGACACCGCGGTGAAACCGACGATGTAGGCGGCGCGCGCGAACGGCGTGGTGTGCGACTGCCGGTTGAACGCGGTCACCGAGGTCAGGATGGACATGAACCCGCCGTAGGCGTTGAGACAGTTCACCGTCAGCTTGCCGACCACGATCACCAGGTAGATCAGCAGCGCCAGCGCGGATGGGCCGGCGAGCTCGCCGATGAAGCCGACCTGGTTGCCCAGGAACGCCTTTCCCGCCACCGCGGCCACCAGCGCACCGAACGTCATCGACCACTGCGAACCGAGCACGCTGCCGGCGAAGGTCGCAAGGAAGGTGGTGCGATCGCTGGTCGAGCGGGGCAGATAGCGCGAGTAGTCGGCGACATAGGGGCCGAAGGTGAGCTGCCAGCCCGCGCCGAGCGAGATCGCCAGCACGAATGTCACCGGGTCGAACGACTTCACCCCGAGATAGGCGCTGACGTCGTACTCGGTGAACAGCCGGATGCCGAGGTAGGTGAAGCCGAGAACGCCGACGACCGTCGCGATCCGCCCGACCACATGGATCAGCCGGTACCCGGTCACCGCCACCACCGCGGTGAGCGCGCCGAAGACCAGCATGCCGACCGTCGCGTTGTCGATGTGCAGGATCTTGTTCACCGCCTGCCCCGCCAGCACCGTGCCGGTCGCGGCGAAGCCGAGATACATCACGACCACGAGCAACAGCGGTAACACCGCGCCGAAGACGCCGAATTGCGCTCTGCTGGAGATCATCTGGGGCAGACCGAGGCGCGGGCCCTGCGCCGAGTGCAGGGCCATCACGATCCCGCCGAGGACGTTGCCGACCAGCAGCCCGATGATCGCCCACAGCGCGTCGGCACCGAACACCACCGCGAGCGCGCCGTCCACCACCGCGGTGATCTGCATGTTGGCGCCGAACCACAGGGTGAACTGGCTGATCGGAGTGCCGTGGCGCTCCGCGTCGGGAATCACCTCGATGGTGCGGCGTTCGATCGAAACGCCCGCGTCGAGTCGCTCATCCGCCATGGGCCCGCCTTCCGACCTGTCACCGTGTCCGATCATGCAGTATGGCGCACACTGGTCGGTCTTGTACTTCTTTGCGTGGCACCGGAAATGGGGGCAGCGGGTCGCCGCGACCGCGGGTTTCGCTCAGCCCCGCCGCGGGGCGGACAACTCCCGCTCCGGCCGCGCCGGGGAGGCGGACCGCCGGCGCCGGACCAGGCGGTAGAGCGGCTCGGCGAGGAAGCTCGCCAGGCGGGTGTACGGCCAGATCGCGATGAACAGCATCAGGACCAGGCCACGCGCCTGGTAGATGATCGGGGCGTGCTCGATCGGCTCGGAATTCGGGTGCAGGCTGAACAGCGAGCGGAACCAGGCGAACAACGTTTCGGCGGTGCGGTACCCGTCGCCGGAGGAGTTCGGGTCGAACTTGATCGCGACCCAGGTCAGCAGGCCGGCCACCAGGATCGGGAAGGTGATGCGGTCCAGCGGGCTCACCACGGCGCGGGCCGGGCTGCCGATCATATCGGGCACGAACAGCAGCACCGCGCCGATCGTCGCGGTCGCCAGTGCGCAGATCTCGGCGACCGTGATCGTGCCGTAGATCCAGCCCTCGGGATGCGAATGCGGGCCGGAGGTGAAGAAATCGGTGATTCGGGCGACGAATACGCCGCTCAATCCGATGCGAAACGCGTTCGCCCCGATCCGCTGCGCCCGATCGGTTTCCGGGACGGCGGTATACCAGCCGAATCGATCGTGCCGATAACGCCACACATGACCGACGAGGAATGAGAGAAACGCGCTGTAAGGCAGGATAATCCACAGCACCGACATCATCTGCCGACCCGCCTTCTCCATCGAACTGATAAAAATCGAAACTATCCGAGGTACGCACCACGATCGCAGACGTCCGGCGTTCAAACAAGTGCCGAATTGCCCTGGACCGGATCCGGATTATCGGCGGTGCGGCGGCGCCGACGCCCCCCGCATGGGCGGCTTGCCCCTGGCGGCGGCGCGGTGTTGGATCGCTGCGATGGTCACCAATCGGTTGTCGGCTCGGGCCGTGATCGGCCCCAGACTCGGGCGCGACTTCGAGCGGCTCTGGCGTGGGTTCGCGATCAGCTCGGTGGGTACTTTTCTCGCGCTGGACGCGTTCACGCTGATCGCGGTGCTGGTGCTGCATGTCGGCGCGTTGCAGGTGTCGCTGATGGCCGCGGCCGGCGGCGCGGTGGGCGCCGTGCTGGCGGTTCCGCTGGGCGCCTGGATCGAGTTCCGGCCCAAGCGGCAGTTGATGATTCGCGCCGATCTGCTGCGGTTCCTGGTGCTGCTGACCGTGCCGGTCGCGTACTTCGCCGGCGCGCTGAACTATCCGCAGTTGCTCGTGGTCGCGATGGTGGTCGCGGTCGCCGACATCGTCTTCCTCGGCGCGAGCAGCGCGCACCTGAAAGGTCTTGTCGCCCAGGACCATCTGCTCGCGGCCAACGGGCGCTTCGAGACCGCCACCTGGGTCTCCACCGCGGTCGGGCCGCCGCTGGGCGGGGTGCTCATCGGGGTGCTCGGTCCGGTCGTCACGGTGGTGCTCAACGCGGTGAGTTTCCTGTTGTCCGCCCTGTGCGTTCGCTCGATCGAGGTGCCCGAGCCCGCCCCGCCGGTCCGGCCCGCCGCGCCGTCCCGGCTGGTCGAGATCACCCAGGGCTGGCGCACGATCGCCGCGAATCCGGTGCTGCGCGTGCTGATGTGCAACACCGTGCTGGTGAATTCGCTGATCATGGCGACGGCCCCGGTGCTGGCCTACCTGATGCTGAACGATCTCGGTTTCGCGCCGTGGCAGTACGGGCTCGGCTTCGGCGTACCGTGCCTCGGCGGGGTCATCGGCGCCCGGCTGGCCCGGCCGCTGGTGCGCCGCTACGGACAGCGGCGGATTCTGCTCGGGTTCGGCGTCGCGCGGGTGCCGTGGCTGCTCGGGCTGCCCCTCGTGCAGCCGGGTGCGAAGGGACTGCTGCTGGTGATGGTGGTCGAGATCGGGATGATCACCTGCATCAGCGTGTTCAACCCGGCGTTCAGCACCTACCGGCTGTTGTACACCGCGGACGACAAGGTCGCGCGCGTGCTCACCGCCTGGACCATCACCGCCCGCGTGGTCACCGCGGCGGCCACCGTCGCCTGGGGCGTGCTGGCCGCTCAGACCAGCGCGCGCACCGCGATCGCGGCCGGCGCGGCCGTGCTGCTGGTCTCGGTGGTCCTGCTGCCCTGGCGCTCGGCCCGCGAATAGCCCTCAGGCGGAGGCGATCGCGGTGATCAGCGTGCGCGATGCCAGGGTGCGGGTGGTGATGAGCTGGGTGAACGTCTTGGGCTGCTCGCCCGGATACTGCTGGGTGAGTTGGACTTCCCAGTGCGCGAGCCCGTCGTCGCCGTCGCGCGACCGGGTGATCTGCACGCAGTAGCGGGTGCCGACCGGGATCTGGTTGATGCCGCGCTGGATCTGCTCGGCGGGCGAGACGATCGCGTTGTCGGCGACCACCGCGCGCGCCCGATAGCCCGAACGTTCCACGTAGTAGGCGTATTCGAAGGCGAGGATGGCGTCGGGGCCGTTGGCGGTGCCGCCGGGGTCGGTGCCGGAGACCGTGTCCGGGGTGCGCTTCTGCTCGCAGCCCTGAGTCGCGATCGCCGACGCGGGCGCGGGCGCCACCGTCGTGGTCGCGGCGGAGGTTCCGGCCGAATTCCGGGCCGGAGCGGTCGCGGGCGTGAGGCCGGTCGCGGTCGCCGCGGTGGAGGAGCTGTCCTTGCCGAATCCGTGCACGGCGGCGAGCAGGATCGAGACCACCGCGATCCCGATGCCGAGCACGATCAGGACCGCGAGCACCTTGTTGCCGCGCTGCGGATCACGCCGCTTGGTCGGATGACGCAGCGGGACGCCGGGGTGGATGCCGGACCGGTTGATGATCGCGGGGGCGGGGGCGACGTTCTCCGTGTAGCCCTCTGCGTCGAATTCCGTGGCGCGCATCCGGCGCCGATCGTGCTCGATCTGCGGTTCCAGCGGCGGCTCGGACATCCGCTGCGGTTTGAGCCATTCTTCCCAGTCCCCGGTGCGCCGCGGTCGATCCGGATCGGCGGGGATGAGCGGGTCGGACACGGCGACCTCCGGTTCTCGGCGACGCACCGGTCCGCGGCGGCCGGACGACCGTCGCCGCTTCTTCGCCTTGCCGACGGGTGTGCGCAGCATGGGCAGCCCGGTGTCGAACGGATTGCGCTGCCCCTCTGGCCGACTCGCAGAGTTCGGATCAGAGGGTGTCATCGTCGTAGTCGCCGAGCACTGGGGTCACCGCGACGGCGGCGGTCGGCACGGTGACACCGAGCTGACCCTCCTTGGGCTTGTGCTCCTGGTCCTCGGCGCGCGGCGGCGGTGGCATCGCCACTCCCCCATTGGTTCCCGGATGGGACTGCTGGTCCGGGACGGCCGGTCGCGACGGGGCGTCCGCCGGGGCCTGCGCCTCGGCAGCGGGCGCCGGGGCGGGCCTCGACTCGGGCGGCGGCGCGGTGACCTGTGCCGACGGGGCGGGCCCTCCGGTGGATCCGGGCTGCGACGGCGGGATCACCGTGCCGGGACCGGTCGGCTGCGCGGGCGTGGACGGCCGTGCGCCCGCGCCGAAGTCGAACAGCTTCGGCGAGCCGCCGGAGTTGGCCGAGTTGGCCGAGCCGTTCGACTGGTCGCCGGTGGTGCTGCCCGGCCGGATCGCCTCGGTCACCGCCTTGTCCGCGCCGGCCGCCACCGTGTCGATGGCGTGCGTGCCGACCTCGGCCACCTTGTCGATGATGTGCGTGCCGACACCGGCGATCTTGTCGATGATGTTCGTGCCGATGTCGACGCCCGCGTTGATGGCGGCGGTGCCGACCTGCACGCCCGCGGAGATCAGCTGCTGCTGCAACTGGAGCTGGGCGGCCAGGGCCGGATCGATCGGCTGCCCGTTCGCACCGACACCGGGAACCGTGGTGCCGGGGACGTATTGGCTCGGGGTCGTGGCACCGGGATTGAATTGCGCTGTGCCGCCGGGGACGAACTGGCCGCTGCCCGGCTGCGCGGCGGTGACGCCGGACGGCTGGGTGACCGTCAGCGGCCCCATCTGATCCAGTCGCCTGCTGTGGTCGTCCATCTCGGTCTGCGCGGTGTTCACCGTGGTGAGGGCATCACGCAGGGCCTGGGTCGCGCGCGCGATCACCGCGTCGGTGTCCGGGGCCGCGGTGGCGTTGCCGAGGATCTCGCGCGCGTCGCGGCGGAAGTCGGCGATGATCTGGTCCACGGTCCGCGCGGCCCTGGCGCTGGTGGCGTGCGCGTCGCCGAGCACGCTGAGGTAAGCCGGTCCGCGATCGGAGATCTCGCCGATCTCGGTCTGCGTGGTGCGCAGCGCGGGCACCGCGGCATCGGCGCCGCGCGAGGTCCAGGTCGATTCCAGCGCGTGCAGGCCGTCGCGGTGCGGGCCCTCCACGTCGGCGGCCTGGGTGGACGCGGCGGACAGCGCGCTGGTCGCGGTCTGGTTCGGCACGCCGACACCGGTGCCGAGGGTGGAGCGCAGTTGCAGCAGCGGGCGCACCAGGGCGGCGACAATCGGCGGGTCCACGTTCGGATCGAGATAGGTCGTGGCGGGGGCGGCGGTCTCGGTGCGGGCCGGGGACGCCGATCGCCTGCGTAGTCCGGAAAGGGTTCTCATGTCAGGGCCTCTCCGGTCTTGGTGATCACACCTGCGGTCTCGGTATCGATACCCTGCATGTCCGTGCTGTAGCCGCGCAGGATTTCGCCGTAGGTGCCGACGAGTTGTCCCGCGGTGGACAGCGCTTGGGCGTGTTCGGACACCGCCGTGGTGAATCGCGCCGCGAAATCCGCGCCGATCAAGCCGAGATCGGCGGTCAGTCGGTCCTGATCCACCGCCCCGGAGGCGACCGCCGCGGCCGAGGCCAACTGTTGGGAGACCGCGTCCGCGATCGCGGTGTAAGCGGCCACCGCCGCCGGATCCAGCTTCAGCGTGTCCACCGTTCCCCTCCCGGGTTCCGAGTCTTTCGCTACCGCGACATGATTCGAGACAAGCCTACTGCGCGACCTGGACACCCTGCGTCCGATCGTCGCGAGTCCGTTCCGCCTGAGTATGGCAACCATCGCGCGCAATGTCATGCGCTGGCGAGGCGCCTCAGTGGCAGACCTCGGTGACGGCGTCGGCCAACAGGCCGAGGCCGTGGCCGATTTCGGCGTCGGTGATGGTCAGCGGCGGCATCAGTTTCACCACCTCGCCGACCGCGCCGGAGGTTTCCACCAGCAGGCCGCGGTCGAACGCGGACTGGCAGACCTTGCCTGCCAGCGAGGCCTCGTCGAAGGCCAGGCCGTAGATCAGCCCGCGGCCACGGACCCTGGCGCCGGGCACGGTCGCGGCCAACTCGGTCAGATCCCGCTCGATCCGTGCGCCGTTCGCGCGCGTGCCGTGCTCGAGCCGCCGATCGGACCAGTAGTGCTCCAACGCGACCCGCGCGGTGACGAAGGCCGCGTTGTTGCCGCGGAAGGTGCCGTTGTGCTCGCCGGGCGTCCACTGGTCCAGCTCGGGTTTGACCAGGACCAGCGCCATGGGCAAGCCGTAGCCGCCGATGGACTTGGACAGGGTGACGATGTCCGGGCGGATGTCCGCGGCCTCGAAGGAGAAGAACGGACCGGTCCGGCCGCAACCCATCTGCACGTCGTCGACGATCAGCAGAATGCCGCGCGCCGCGCAGAGTTCGGCGAGTTGCCGCAGCCACTCCGCGCGCGCCACGTTGACCCCGCCCTCGCCCTGCACCGTCTCCACGATCACCGCGGCCGGCCGGTCCAGACCGGAGGAGGGGTCGTCCAGCGCGCGCCGCATCCAGCCCAGCGCGTCGGGCGTGTCGAGGTATCCGTCGTAGGGCATCGGCGTGGTGTGCGGCAGCGGCACGCCCGCGCCCGCGCGCTTGGCGGCGTTGCCGGTGACCGACAGCGCGCCGAGCGACATTCCGTGGAAGGCGTTGGTGAAGTTCAGGATCTGTGCGCGCCCGGTCACCTTGCGCGCGAGTTTGAGCGCGGCCTCCACCGCGTTGGCGCCGGTCGGCCCGGGGAACTGCACCTTGTAGTCCAGCCCGCGCGGGCCGAACACGATGTCGCGCAGCGCTTCCAGCAGCCCGCGCTTGGCCACCGTCGACATGTCCAGCCCGTGCGTGATGCCGTCGCCGGCGATGTAGTCCAGCAGCGCCCGTTTCAGCACCGGATTGTTGTGCCCGTAGTTCAGCGCGCCCGCGCCGGCGAAGAAGTCCAGGTACTCCCTGCCGTGCTCGTCGCGCAGCCAGGCGCCGCTCGCGGTGTCGAACACCGTGGGCCAGCACCGGCAGTAGCCGCGCACAGTGGATTCGAGTGCCTCGAAAATGGTCATCCCGGCGGCGGTCATCGGCGATCCTTCTCACACAATCTGAAGTGACTGTGTTTCTAACACTGACGCGGGGGCTACGAGGCACTTTTCCAAAAAACGCGACGAGGGGTTCCGCATGCCCGCCGGCGGGGATTAGGCTTGACTCTTTGTGCGCGGGAGAGCAAACGGGGAGGCGAGGCTCGTCGCGACCAGGCATTCGTGGCGCACTTCGATGGTGTACGCGCACCTCGTGCGCGCGGGTTTCCGCCGGCAGTCGCAGTACAAGCTGGCCATGTTCGCCGGCCTGTTCACCAACTGCGTGTTCGGCTTCGTGCGGGCGGCGGTGATGCTCGCCGCGGTCCGGGCGACCGGCGATTTCGGCGGCTACACCGAGGGGTCCATCGGCGCGTACGTGTGGCTGTCGCAGGGCCTGCTCGGCGCGATGCAATTCATGGGACCGCCGCTGGACCTGGCCGATCGGGTGAAGAACGGCGACATCGCGATCGATTTCCTGCGCCCGGTCGACGTCCAATTCGGTTATCTGGCCGGCGATCTCGGCCGGGCCGCGTGCACGATACTGCCGCGCGGGGTACCGAGCGTGCTGATCGGCGTGTGCACCTTCGGGCTGGTCCTGCCCGGCACTCCCCTGCCCTACCTGCTCGGCGCGGTGAGCGTGCTGCTCGCCGTGGCCATTTCGTTCCTCTGCCTGTTCGCCGTCGCGCTGATCGGCTTCTGGGTGGTGGAGACCCGCGGGCTACGGGTGCTGTACCAAGTCACCGGCACCTTCCTCGCCGGACTTTTTGTGCCAGTGCACATGTTTCCCGGTTGGCTGCGCACCATCGCGCAGGCGACGCCGTTCCCCTCGATCCTGCAATCCCCGATCGATGTGCTGTCCGGGCGGATCACCGGAACGGCGGCGGTGGGCGTGGTTGCCGTGCAGGTGTTCTGGGTGCTGGTGGTCGGCGGGCTCGGCCGGATCCTGCTCGCGGCAGGCCGGCGCAAGCTGGAGGTGCAGGGTGGTTGAGCCTGGTGTTTCGCCGGCCGGGACCTGGTTCACCCCGTACGCCGCGGTGCTGCGCTCGCGCATCCGCGCCCAGCAGACCTACCGATTGTCCTTCGTCAGCGAGGTTTTCAGCGCGTTCCTGATCGGGCTGGTCGAGTTCGCCGAGGTGTGGGTGATCTTCCACAACGTCCGGGTGCTCGGCGGCCTTGACCTGAACGCCGCGCTGCTGCTGTTCGGGTTCGGGCAGTCGACCTTCGCGCTGGCGCAGGTGCTGTTCGGCCATCTGGACACGTTGCCGACGCTGATCCGGATGGGCCAGCTCGACGCGTATCACCTACGGCCGCAACCCCTGTTGCTCCAGCTGATCACCAGCGACATCTCGCTGCGCCGGTTCGCCCGCGCGGCCGTCGCGCTGGTCGTGCTCGGTTTCGGGTTCCTGCGCAACGACATCGAGTGGAACGCGGCCGCGTTCGGGCTGGTGCTGCTCACCCTGATCGGCGGGATCGCCTTGTTCGGCGGCGTTTTCGTCTGCGCGGCCGGATTGCAGTTCTACCTGATCGACGGCGCGGAACTCACCAACAGCTTCACCTACGGTGGGTCGTTCGCCGCGGTGCAACCGGCCACGGTGTTTCCGACGCCGCTGAAGTTGTTGTTCGGCTTCGCCATTCCGGTCTGCTTCACCGCGTACCTGCCGACCATCGCGCTGCTGCGGCTGCCCGGCCCGGCGCTGTTGCCCGCGTGGCTGGCCTGGCTGACCCCGTTGGCGGCGCTCTGGGTGTGGCTGCTCGCGCTGAGCTTCTGGCGATTCGGTACTCGGCACTATCAGGGAGGGGGCGGATAACGTGGCGGAATCCGGCTCGGCGGACACGATCATCGACATCGAGGACCTGACCAGGCAATTCACCCTGTCGCGCAAGATCGGCAAGCACTGGCGGCGACGTCGCGAGACGCTGACCGCGGTGGACCGGATGTCCTTCCGGATCGAACGCGGCGCGGCGGTCGGCTACATCGGCGCGAACGGCGCGGGCAAGTCGACCACGATCAAGATGCTCACCGGCATCCTGGTGCCGACCTCGGGCCGCGTGCGCACCTGCGGGCTGGAACCGGTCCGGCAGCGGCGCGAGCTGGCCGCGCGGATCGGCGTGGTGTTCGGGCAGCGTTCCCAGCTGTGGTGGGATCTGCCGCTGCGCGAATCGTTTTCCATCCTCGCGGCCATTCACCGGCTGGATCCGGATGTCGCACGGAAACGCAAGCACGAGCTGATCGAGCAGCTGGAGATGGCCGAGACCTTGGACACCCCGGTGCGCCAGCTCTCGCTCGGGCAGCGCATGCGCGCGGAAGTGGCTGCGGCGCTGCTGCATTCACCCGAGCTGGTGATCCTGGACGAACCGACCATCGGCCTGGACGTGCTGTCGAAGCAACGGTTGCGGGAGTTCCTGCGCGCCGAACGCGCGGACCGCGGCACCACCCTGCTGCTCACCACACACGACATGGGGGACATCGAAAGGCTGTGCGGCCGTGTGCTCGTGGTAGATCACGGCAGGCTGGTCTACGACGGGTCGCTGACCGGCCTCGCGGCCACGGTGGGCGCGCGGCGGGTGCTGGTGGTCGACCTGGCCGAACCGGCCGCGGATATCGACGATCTGCCCTGCGCGCGGCTGCTGAGCTCCGAGGCGGGCGGGATGCGGCAGCGGCTGGCCTTCGATCCGGAACGGACCACGGCCGCACAGCTGCTGGCGCTGGTCTCCGATCGGGCCGAGGTGCGCGATCTGTCCATCGAGGAGCCCGAGATCGAGGACGTGGTGCGCCGGATATACGAGTCCGCCCGCTGAGTCAGCGGGCGGACTCGCTGTGACTCACCGAGTTTCGGGCTCGCGGGCGCCCTGATCGAGCCGGAACGGCGGGTACTCGTCGCGCATCAGCGTGGCGTAGGCCTGCACCCGGATGCTCCACCGGTTGATGCCGACGACGAAGTCGTACAGCCCCTGCGGATAGCGCGCGGTGAACAACAGGGCGATCAGCGCGACCAGCAGCAGGAAGAAGATCAGCGGCACCGTTCCCCAGCTGGCCCAATCGTCGTCACTGTGCATGACGACCGTCGTGCCGCCGCCGAACAGCGCGCCGAGGATCAGGCCGTGCGGGATGACCAGCAGCCACCACTTGATCAGCACCAGGCCGCGATGCAGTCGTTCGGGATAGTCGACCTCGAGATCGGCCGGGTAGTCCGCGCTGGGTTGCAGGCTGAACGGCGGATACTTGTCGGTGCCGAGCACGGACAGCGCGTAGAACTCGACCCGCCAGGTCCAGCGCATCACCCCGACATTGAAGTCGAACATCGCCCGCGGGTATTTACCGGTGAACAGAATCACGAAGAACGCGACCACCGTGAGGACGAAATAGGCGATGTGCAGAAAGAACAGCACAATGTAATGCGGAATCGCCAGCAGCCACTTGACCAGCCACATCCATCGCGACAACCCGGGATCCAGATCGCCTCGGACACGAACGGGATTGACCGGAGAAGCCGGTTTCGCGGTGCTGACCGGGTTTTCGGGTTCCATGATCGACGCTCCTTTCCGGTGCCTTTCGATCCACGCCACAAGCCAGGTGCGGAATATGGGTGATTCTCGCGTATTCGGCGGTCGGGAACGCCACGATCGGGTACCGACACGCCAACGAATAGGAACGCACCGGCGGGTCGGGTCACAAACTCCGCCGTAATCGCGCGATCGGCGCGGCCACGGCCCGCACCTGTCCCGGGCCGTGGCGCGCGGTCAGCCCAGCGGCCGGCTCAGCGGCAGGTTGACGAAGCTCGGCGCCGCCGGGTCGAGCAGGAGGTGCTGCGGCGCAACCGAGTTCGGGATGCCGCCGTCGAACAGCAGTGGCGGCGGCAGGAAGCCGCGCGGGAAGTTGCTCGCAAAGACGTTGACCCGCAACCGATGTCCCGGCTGGAGCACGGCATCGACCGGGTTGACCCCGAGGTCGAGCACGGTCGGCTGCCCCGGCACCAGGGTCTGCCGGTCGGCCAGGGTCAGCTTGTACACGGTGTGGGTGTAGTCGCCGTCGGCGTCCCTGGTGCTCTTCTCCTCGTCTACCGCGCGCAGCGAGGCGGCGAGCTGACCGCTGGACAGCACGGTCGACTGCCCGTTCGGCGCGACATCGTTCACGGTCACGGCCCAGTAGCCCTCGATGTTGTCGTACATCGTGTTGAGGTGCACGTTGATCGGGCCGGACAGCACGGTGGGTTCGGTGACCGGCGCACCGGTGAAGGTCAGGCCGCCGAGTTCGTGGAGGCGATCGTCGCGGCCGCAGAAATTCAGCAGGCCGATGACGCCGGCGGATTCGACCGCCGCGTCGCGAGAGCACAGCGAGGTGAGCCCGGCGACCGGCGAGACCGTCAATTGCGCTGCGGCGTCGGGGTTTTCCGCGCTGAGCGACCCGTCGTAGACGCTGGTCGCGGTGCCACTGACGGTGGGCGACAGGTACATCCGCTGATATTCCAGGCCCGGACGCTGGAACGACGACGCGGTGGTCCAGCCGCCGCCCTGCTGCCACAGCACCACCGGGCCGTACCCATCGATGCCGTTGTCGATGCCCTTGAGCCACTTGTCGTACCAGGCCTTCTGGAGCACGTCCAGGCGCGGCGGCTTGCCGGGATCGCCGAGACCGGAACCGGGATTGAAGTGGTAGGTGTCGCCCATGATGAGCTTCTTGCGCTCCGGCGGCAGCGGAATATCGGAGAACGAGCGCGCACTCGACGCGGCGAAGATGTCTTGCCAGCCGCCGTAGGCGAAGGTCGGCACCTGGATCCGTTCCGGATGGCCGTCGGTGAATGCCGAGCGCAGCGAGCTACCGGGCAGCAACTGGTCCTTCAGCGGCTGCGGCACCGAATCCACGTTGAGCGACAACGCCATCAGGATGTAGTCGAAGAATTCCAGCGGCGTGGCCACCCGGTCCAGCAGCCATTGGTAATCCAGGTGGCCGAGCGCGATGCCGACCGGGTCCGGGAAATTCGAGATCAGGTCGACCCCGGCGATATACAGCGGGCCGAACAATCCGAGTCCACCGCCGGGGAAGGCGACATCGGTGAGCGTGTCGGTGCTGCCTTCGATGGGAAAGATCGCCTTGAGCGCGGGCGGATTCTGCTCCGCCGCCTTGAATTGATTGATCCCGGAGTAGGAAATGCCGGACATGCCGATATTGCCGTCCGACCACGGCTGCTTGCTCGCCCAGTCGATCAGCTCCAGGGTGTCCTGGTTCTCCCGGCTCTGGAAGAACTGCCAGGCGCCCTGCGAATATCCGGTGCCGCGCACGTCGGCCACGATGTAGGTGTAGCCGTGCTGCACCAGCTTGCGGTCCGCGCCGAACGCGCGCGGCGCGCCGCCGGCCAGCGCCTTGGTCAGATCGGTGATCGAGTCGAACGGCGTTCCGCCGAAGTCGAACCGGTTGACCAGCTGGATCAGCGCGTCCGACAGGACCGGGATGTTCAGCGCGAGGTCCGCGATCAGCGACGCGAACTTCGTGTACGGGGTCAGGTTGACGATGGTGGGCAGCGGCTCGTCCACGATCCGGCCCGCGGCGTCGACCGGCCGATAGACGTTGGCCTTGAGCACCGTTCCGTCGCTCATGGTGATCGGCACGTCGAAGTCGATGTGCACCGGCCCCGGGTACTTCGCCGGGCCGTCATAGGCGGCGGTCCACTGCCTGCCCAGGTCGCCGCCGTCCGGTGGCGACTCGGCGGTCGCCGGACCCGGCACCACCCCCATTGCGGTCATGGCGGTCGCGATCGCCATGATCCCGACCCTGCTCCACGCGCGGCGAACTGTCCTCATCGACCTCGGCCCCTTGCTACCTACTTAGAAACACTGGCGTACCCATGCTCGATGTGAGAGTAACGGGGACCACATCGGATGGACAAGTATGACCGCGATCACGCTCGGCGAGCGACTATTGTCAGAAGATGGGATTAGAAGCCGGCGTCGACCGCGGCCGTCTGCCACGCGGCACCCACGGCATGACGCCGGAGGCGGTGGCCCATTCGCAGCGCATGCGGATGTTCCTGGGGGTGCTGGAGGCCGTCGCCGAAAGGGGTTACGGCGAAACAACTGTCGGCGACATCGTGGCCCGCGCGAACGTCTCGCGGCGCACCTTCTACCAGTTGTTCCGCGGCCGGGACGACTGCTTCGCCGAGGCCTTCGAGGCCGCCGTCGAACTGGTGCTCGGCGAACTCGACACCAGCGTGCGAGCCACCCCGCGCACCGAATGGCGCGCGCTCATCCGCACCACGCTGGAGACCTATCTCCAGGTGCTGTCGGAGAACGGGATCTACGCCCGGGCGCTGCACATCGAATGCCTGGTCGCCGGGCCGATCGTCGCCGAGCAACGCCGCCGGATGAAAACGCTGCTCGCGCACCGGATGCACGCGGCCTTCCGGATCGGGCGCAGCGAGGGCGATATCCCGGTCGACATTCCGGCCGACATCTTCGACGCACTCATCGGCGCGGTGGACGACCGCATTCGCGATTGCCTGGACGGCCCCGGTGCACAGGCACTGCCGACGCTCGGTGCACATCTGTACCAGATCACCATGGCGCTGTTCGGCGTGCCGGAATGGGACGCCTAGCCGGGACCGGTCCCCTGCGACGAATACAGGCTCACTTCGCCATCCTCACTAAGGAACGCGTTGACCAGCATGATGCCCTGCGCCTGGAGTTCATCGGTCTCCGGCGCCTCGGTGGTGATCGAAATCTGCGGTATGACGGCCCAATTCACCACATAACGTTCCGGTGGTCCGTCGTCGTCGGACAGCCGGGCGAGGCGGAAGACCGATACGGTCTTGCGAACGATGAGCGTGCGCACGACCTCTCCGATTCGCTCGGGGTCTTCCAGCGCGAACATGAACCCGAAGGTGAGTTCGGGCGATGACACGTAGGCGGGCACGAACACCGAGGCTAGCCGATCGAACGACCCCGCGCAGCCGCCGCGCCGATCGGGTAGCTGCCCGTGCGCCGGAACCGGACTGCCGGTAATGCCGACGGTGCACGCACGTGACCTCGCCGTAACGATGCATAACGATTTACCAGCGGCTTTCAGATTTGTACACCATACTATTGCGCCGGTTCGGTGGCCGCGCTTTCCTGAAAGAGTCCCGATTTCTCGGGGCGTCTTCCTCATCGCATCGTCGCGGATTTCCCGGTAACTTTGCCGTGCTGGTGGACTATGGGGGGTGGCGTCCGAGTGCGGGTCTGCGCCGGAGCCGAGGGGTGCCCCTCCCCGAAATCCCCCTCGGCCCTGGCGCATCCAGAATTGAATCGTTACCGCAGGGGTGTACGCACATGCCGACCGAATACGCACGCGTCCGTAACGGAACCGAAGAGTTACCCCCGCCTGCCGAGCTTTTGCGCGCCTTCCGCGAACCCGACGACCCGAATCGCGACCGGCACAGTGTGCTCAGTGCCGCACGGCAGCTGGTCGAATGCCACGAGCGAAGGAGCACGGCGATCGAGGCCGCGCACGCGCCGGACGCGCCGGACGGCCGGGTCGCGGCGTGCAGCGTGCTGGTCGAGGACATCGACGGCGATCGGGCCGCGCTGGTCGGACGGATCGACGCCTGGGTGGCCGACCATGTCGAACACCGCGGCGGCGCCTCGTTGCATACCGAGACGCTCGGCGCGGTGATCGATCGACTGGCGGCGAAATGGATTGCGGCACAACGCGCTCTGCGCAGAACACCGCAGCAGCGAACGCACCCGGTGCAGGTGGACGGGGAAGCCCACCTGCAGTGGTGCAGGCTCGCCGAACTGACCGACGGCTATCGGGATCTGATCACCGATGTCACCGAGCACCGGCGCCGGCTGCCGGTGTGGTGATCAGCGGGTCTCGTCCACCCCCGGCTCGACCACCTCGGCGTCGACGAACGACGCCGAGGGGCCTGCCGTCGGCTTCGGGGCCGGCTCGAGATCATCGTCGAGATCCAGATCCAGATCGCGCCCGGCCTCGGCATCGCGCCGGGCGGCCTCGGCGGCCTCCTTCATCTCGATCGCGTCGGTGAACCACTCACCGATCTCCTTGGTGACCTCCGCGACGGTGCCCGCGATGATGCCGGCGATATTGCCGACGTGCTTGGCGCCCGAGGATGTCAATTCTTGAATGAGGTCTTTGTTGCTTTCGAATTTCCCGATCATTCACACGCCCACTTCGCTTGCCTTTCGCTGACGCATCACGATAACACCGGGAGTCGGATCGCTCTTGACCAAGCTCGGCGGCAGCGCGAGCTTGCAAATCTTCAACCACACCGAGCCGATCTGCTTGCTGAACGAGCCCGTGTTGTACGGCAATCCGTACTTTTCACACAATGCGCGGACCTCCGGCGCGATCTCCGGATAACGCGCGGCCGGGATGTCCGGGAACAGGTGGTGTTCGATCTGGTGCGACAAATTGCCGGACATGATGTGGAACAGCTTGCCGCCGGTGATGTTGGCCGAGCCGAGCATCTGCCGGATGTACCACTCGCCGCGGGTCTCGTTCTCGGTCTCCGCTTCGGTGAACGTCTGTACGCCGGTGGGGAAGTGACCGCAGAAGATGATCGAGTAGGCCCACACGTTGCGGACCAGGTTCGCGGTCGCGTTGCCCGCGAGCGTGCTGAGGAACAGCGGGCCGGTCAGCGCGGGGAACACCACGTAGTCCTTGAGCGCCTGCTTGCCCGCCTTCTTCACCTGGCCGAGCACGGTGCGCTTGATATCGGCCCAGGATCGCTTGCCGCGCACGACATTCTCGACCTCCAGGTCGTGTGCCATCACGCCCCACTCGAACAGCATCATCAGCGCGAAGGCGTACAGCGGCTGGCCGAGCCGCAAGACGTTCCAGGACTGGCTCTCGTCCATCCGCAGGATGGAGTAGCCGATGTCGCGGTCCTTGTTGTGGATGTTGGTGAAGGTGTGGTGGATGTAGTTGTGCGAGTGCTTCCACTGATCCGCCGGGCAGACCGTATCCCATTCGAAGACCCGGGAATTCAGGCCGGGCTCGCGCATCCAGTCGTACTGGCCGTGCATGACGTTGTGGCCGATCTCCATGTTGTCCAGGATCTTCGACACACTCAGCGCGGCGACCGCGGCCAGCCAGACCGGCGGCAGGAAGCCGAGGTACATCAGGCCGCGGCCGGCGATCTCGAAACCGCGCTGCGCCTTGATGATCGAGTAGAGGTATTCGCGATCGCGATCGCCGAGGTCGGCGACCGTCCTGGCGCGGAGCTCGTCGAGCGCCTTGCCGAGTTCTTCGATCTGATCCGGGCTCAGTACCAGCGGACCGTCTTCGGTTTCGGTGAGGATTGTCATGTCGAGGAATCCTTTGTTCGTCAGATGTCGATGTCGACGTCGCCCACGGGGGCGTTGATGCAGAGCTGGATGGGCTGGTCCGGATCGCTGTCGGTCTCGCCGGTGCGCAGGTTGCGGGTGCAACCGGTGCGGCGAACCGCGGTGCAGGAGAAGCAGATTCCCATCCGGCAGCCGAACTCCGGGCTCAGCCCCGCAGCCTCGGCCTGCTCCAACAGGGGCGCGCCGTTGTTGTCCGCGGCGATGCCGCTGGCCGAGAAGTTCACCGTGCCGAAGACGTCGTCGGCGTCGACCGGCGTGAGCGAGAGGGTGAATTCCTCGGTGTGCAGCCGATCCTCCAGCTGCTCGGCCTCGAAGACCTTGCGCACCGCGTCCATCAGCGGCTGCGGGCCGCAGACGTAGGTGTGCGCGTCGGCGAACCACGGCGCCACCCGCTCCAGCTCGTCGTAGTCGAAATAGCCGCTGGACTGCGCGGGCGTCACGTCCACCCACGGGGCGGTCGCGTCGATCCGGGCGGTGTCCGGCCGCCACGGATGCCGCAGTTCGATGCGGAAGTTCTTGTGCCGCTCGGCGATCGCGTCGAGTTCCGCTCGGTGCGGAACCACCTCGGGCGACTTCGCGTAGTGCAGGAAGACGACCTCACCCGGGTAGCCCTCGTCGGCCAGCGTGCGCAGCATCGACAGCACCGGCGTGATGCCGCTGCCGCCGCTGATCAGCAGCACCCGGTTCGGGCGCGGGTCGGGCAGCGTGAACCCGCCCGCGGCCGGTTCCAGATCGACCACCAGGCCCGGCGCGGCGTGGCGCGCGAGGTGCTGCGAGACCAGACCGTCGGGATGCGCCTTGACGGTGAGCTGGATGTGCCTGCTCCGCCGGGACGACGGGTTGACCGGCGAATAGCAGCGGGCGTGCCGGACGCCGTTGATCACGACGCCGATCTGGACGTACTGCCCGGCGGCGTGGCCTTTCCATTGCCGGGTCGGGCGCAGGGTGAGCGTCACCGAACCGGGGACCGAGCGATCCACGTGGATGACCTCCGCGCGCATCTCTCGCGCGGTGAGCGTGGGACGCACCAGTTCCAGGTACCGGTCCAGCGGGTGCGGCGAGGTCAGGGTCTGCACCAGGTTGATGAGATCCACCATTCGTTCTCCGTGCCTCGTGTCGGGTGCCTCTGGTCGAGGGCTGGTCGACTTGTCAGGGCCGCGACGTTGCGTTCCAATTTCAGTGTACGTATGTACACTCAACTAGTGTGACGGATGACCGGGGTCCGGTGTCAACCGGCAAAACATGTGACACGAACTACATCTTGGGATTAATGGAATGGTGAACGGATGTATGCTCACCGTGATGAGCGAGCAGGCAGCAACTCGAGGCGAGCGCAAGGAGCGCACGCGACAGGCCCTACTGGACGGCACCCTGGCGCTGGCCGCCGACCGTGGGTTCGCCGCGCTGAGCCTGCGTGAGATCGCGCGCAGCGCGGGCATCGTGCCGACCGCGTTCTACCGGCACTTCGCGTCGCTGGACGACCTCGGCGCGCAACTGGTCGACGACGGCATCACCGCGCTGCGGCTGGCGCTGCGCGAGGTGCGCCGCAAGCCCGACGCGAGCCTGTCCGACACCGTGCGCTTCGTGTTCGCTCAGGTCGAGCCGAAACGCGAACTCTTCGGCTTCCTCACCCGCGAACGCCACGGCGGTTCGGCCGCGCTGCGCAAGTCCATCGCGCTGGAATTGCAGTTGATCGTCCGCGAACTCGTCGCCGACCTGTCCCGCATCTCCGCGCTCGACTCCTGGTCCCCCGCGGACCTGGAGATCGCCGCCGACCTCCTGGTCTCGACCGTCACCGACGGCATCGTCGCCTACATCTCCGCACTCCCCCGCGAACAAGACCACATCATCGACCGCACCGTCCAGCAAATGCGCCTGATCGCACTCGGCATGGGCGCCTGGTGGCCGCCGAAGGAACGCTGATCCTCAGCGGCCCTCGGGATCGAGCGCAAGCACCGAACGGCCACCGTCCACCGGCAACACCGCGCCGTTGACGAAACTCGAGTCCGCGGAAAGCAGATAGGCAACGGCCGCGGCCACTTCGCCGGTGGTGGCTACGCGGCCGATGGGATGCAGATCCGCCATCTGCCGCTCGACCCGTGCGGCCGCGGAAGGGTCCAAACCGGCGCGGAATTCGGTATAGCGCTCGGTGGCGACAGAGCCGGGGGCTACCGCATTGACTCGAATTCCCTTGGGGCCGTATTCGACCGCGAGCGCGCGGGTGAGTCCTTCGATGGCGGACTTAGCGGTGCTGTAAGGCAGCGCGCCGGATACCGCTCGTTGTGCTTGGTGTGAGGTGATATTCACGATCGCACCCGGGGTGCCGGCGCGCAGGAATCGGCGGACAGCGGTAGTGCAGCCGACGACGGCGGGCGCGAGGTTAGCGGTGATCAACTCGACGACGCGTTCGGCGGAGTCGGAATGCACTGAGGCGTCACGGAATACGGCCGCGTTGTTCACCCAGCCGGTCAGCGTTCCCGCCTGCTGTGCGAGATCCGCTGCCGCCTCGGCGATGTCGGTCGAGGACGCGTCGCCGGTCAGCGGAATCACCCGCTCCCCCGCCCAGGTCAACGCCGCCGGATCGAGCTCGACCGCCACCACGACGCTGTCCACCCCGAGCAGCCGTTCGACAATTCCGCGTCCGATCCCCCGCCCGCCGCCGGTCACCACATACGAAAGTGCCATAGGCCCGATGCTAGACAACCGCATTCGAGGCAACCGCCGATCGCAGGCGGGGCGATCGGCGCTGCCTCGTCGGCGACTAACCGAAGATCATTCGGTGGCCGCGGGCGGTGTCCATGTATTCGCGGACGCGGTGGATCAGGCCGTCCCGGAGTTCGAAGACGAAGCAGTAGTCGTTCTCGTAGTGGTTGCCGTTGACCAGGGTGGCGCTCATCGTCTCCTCGACGATGACCCGGTCGCCTTCGGCGTAGAAGCCGCGGAACGTCAGCGCGACGTTCTCGGCGAACAGCTTCTGGAAGCCGTACGCGAGGAAGTCCGCGATGACCGCTCGGCCGACCATGTGGCTGGGGCCGTCGAAGAAGGCGGCGGTGGCGTTCTGCGGCGGCGCGAGCCACTCGGCGTCTTCGGTGAAACACGCCGCGATTTCGTCGAAGTCGTGTCCGGCGAAGGCTTTCCACGCGTTCTGCACGATGGTCTTGTTGTCCTGAGTCACCCGCTCGACGCTACAAAGATTCGACCGCGACGCTGGCGGGATTCGGACGAGGTCACCCGGTCATCCGAAAAGTTTCGCCTCGCGTGTCGAGAAAGCGTCTCCGGCTCCGTCCCAGGTGTATCAGCGGCCACGAGGGCCGCGCGGACGAAGGAGAATCGCCATGGACCGCAACGAGATCGCCGAGGTGCTGGACCGGCCGCTCAGCCAGGAGATGCTGGCCCGCGACCTGACCCGGCTGGCCTACGTCGCCAAGGATGGCACGCCCCGCAACGTCCCGATCGGGTTCAGCTGGAACGGGTCGCAGATCGTCATGTGCACGTCCACGAACGCCCCGAAACTGCACGCGCTGCGGGTGCACCCGATGGTCGCGCTGACCATCGACACCGAGGTGCACCCGCCCAAGATCCTGCTCATCCGCGGCCGGGCCGAGCTGGACGTCGTCGACGGCATCCCGGACGAGTACCTCGAAATGAACACCACCTACGAGATGACGGCCGAGCAGCGCGTGCACTGGGAGGCGGAGGTGCGCTCGCTCTACGACGGAATGGTCCGGATCGTCGTGACCCCGACGTGGGCCAAGCTGATCGACTTCGAGTCGACGCTGCCGAGCGCGGTCGAGGAGCTGATCCAGCGGCGCGAAGCGCGACAGCACGCCTGAACCTTCGTTCCCGCAGTAGACCCGGCCAGAATAGGCCGAACACCCCACCGAGGAGAACATGATGGCCAAGTACCTGATGCTCAAGCACTACCGCGGCGCGCCCGCCTCGGTCAACGACGTGCCGATGGATCAGTGGACGCCGGAAGAGGTGACGGCGCACATCCAGTACATGCGCGATTTCGCCGCCCGGCTCGAGCAGACCGGCGAGTTCGTCGGCGAACAGGCGCTCTCCGCCGAGGGCACGTTCGTCCGCTACGACGGCGAGGGGCGCCCGCCGGTCACCGACGGCCCGTTCGCCGAAACCAAGGATCTGATCGCCGGCTGGATGGTGATCGACGTCGACTCCTACGAACGGGCGCTGGAGCTGGCGGCGGAGTTGTCCGCGGCGCCGGGCGCGGGCGGGAAGCCGATCCACGAGTGGCTCGAGCTGCGCCCGGCCTACGGTGCGGCGCCGACGGTCACCGAGTGATCGGCGAACTGCTGCTGCGGGAGCTCACCCCCGCGGTGATCGGCGTCCTCGTGCATCGCGGAGTCGACTTCGCGACCGCCGAGGACGCCGTGCAGGAGGCGCTGATCCAGGCCACGCTGAGCTGGCCGGACCAGCAGCCGGCCGACCCGAAGGGCTGGTTGGTCACGGTCGCCTGGCGCAAGTTCCTCGACGCGCACCGGTCCGAGGCGGCGCGCCGGGATCGGGAGCAGCGGATCGAGGCCGAGCCACCGCCCGGGCCGACCGAGCACGCCGACGACACGTTGCAGCTCTATTTCCTGTGCGCGCATCCGTCCCTGACCCCCGCGTCGGCGGTCGCGCTGACCCTGCGTGCGGTCGGCGGGCTCACCACTAAACAGATCGCGCAGGCCTACCTGGTGCCCGAGGCGACCATGGCGCAGCGGATCAGCCGGGCCAAGAAGACCGTGTCCAGCGTCCGGTTCGACAAGGCCGGTGATGTCGCCACCGTGCTGCGCGTGCTCTACCTGGTGTTCAACGAGGGCTACTCCGGCGACGTCGATCTCTCCGCCGAGGCGATCCGGCTCACCCGTCAGGTCGCGGCCATGACCGAGCACGAGGAGGTGGCCGGCCTGCTCGCGCTGATGCTGCTGCACCACGCCCGGCGCCCGGCCCGGACCCGCGCGGACGGCAGCCTGGTTCCGCTGGCCGAGCAAGACCGCACGCTGTGGGACACCCGCCTGATCGCCGAGGGCGTCGCCATACTCCAGGCCGCGCTCGCCCGCGACCGGCTCGGCGAATTCCAGGCGCAGGCCGCCATCGCCGCGCTGCACGCCGACGCGCAGCGGGCCGAGGAGACCGACTGGGTGCAGATCGTCGAGTGGTACGACGAACTCGTGCGGATCACCGAAAGCCCGGTGGCCCAGCTCAATCGGGCCGTAGCGGTCGGCGAGGCGGACGGCGCGCGAGCCGGCCTGGCCGCCCTGGCCGGGCTCGACCCCGCGCTGCCCCGCTATGCCGCCGTCGAGGCCTACCTGCACGAGCGCGCGGGCGACCCGGCGCTAGCCGCCCAGCGCTACGCCGAGGCCGCGCGGGCGGCGACCAGCCTGCCCGAACGCGATCACCTCACCCGGCAGGCCGCCCGGCTCAACGCACAGCTGCGTGGTTGAGCGGTCTCAGCTGATGCCGACCGACTGAGCGAGGAACGGCCAGGAGGTGCGCAGGTCGTCCTCCCAGTAGCCCCACGAGTGGGTGCCGACCGGACGATCGTCGAAGGTGACCGGAATGTTCAACTCGCGCAACCGATTCGTCAGGTTCACCGTGCAGTAGTGGATGGCCGCCTCGATCGGCCCGCCGAAGGCGATCTGCACCGGCAGCGGAATCCGGCCCTCCAGCACTCGCCGGTCGAAGGGGGTGTCGTGCGGGATGCCCGCGATGCCGCTGCCCGAACTCAGATAGATCGCGGTCCCACGCAACCGCTCCGCGTTGACCAGCGGATCGTTCTCCCGCCACAGCGGATTGCTGGCCGGGCCCCACATGTTCTCCACGCTTTGCCCGCCGCCCCAGTTCTCCACGGTGAGCCGGACGAATTCGTGTCCGATGGGGTCGGAGGTCTGCGCGCAACCGCTGTAGGACGCGACGCTGCGCCAGAAACCGGGCTTGGCGATGGCCAGGTTCAGCACCGAGGTGCCGCTCATGGAAACACCCGCCAGCGCGCGAGTTCCGTTGGCGCCCAGGAACTCCTCGATCACCGGTGGCAACTCGTCGTTGAGAAAGGTCTGCCACTTGTTGAAGCCCAGGACGGCGTCGGCCCGGATCCAGTCGGTGTAGTAGGAGTTGGCGCCCCCGAACGGGGTGACGACGTTGACATCTTTGCCGCTCAAGAAGCTCACGGCGTCGGTCTGCACATCCCAGCCGCTCTCGTTCGGGCCACCGCCGGAGCCGTTGAGCAGATACAGCGTCGGCCGGGGCGTCCCCCGGTCGGCGGGGCGAATGATCTGTAACGGGATCGGCCGGTTCATCGCGGGTGAGAAGACCGTGACCACCTGCTGGCGGTCGTTCACATCCTGTACCGAAACGACGGCGGGCGCCGCGGCCGCGGTGCCCGCCGTCGCAATCAGGCCTGCCGCGGCGACTACCCCGGCCAGAACCCAGCTCAGCGTTATTGTGCGTGTCGATCGCCGTTGTCTCAAAGTCACCAGAACCTCTCCTCGCAGTCGGCCACTATCCCCGATGGCAGCCAGGACACGCCGCACCAGCGGCCGACGCCCTGACTTGGCATCGGAGAGAAATTCGCGTTGCTACGATCACCGGTTTGGTCCGACTCCGATCTTTTTCGATCAGCGCGGTGGTTGGCTCATGTCCCGATTCATCTGCGGGATCTCGATGCTGATCGGCAGCCGCAGTTCGGCCAGGTAGATCAGCGCGGCCTGGCGGAGGAACTCGTCGAAGAGCCAGTACGCGTCCGGCGCCAGCGGGACGACCGGGAGCAGGCCCTCTCGGACCGCGATGAACGGTCCCCAGCTCACCCGGAGCAGCGGATCCCAGACCGGTTCGCGCGGGATCGCCAGACCGTCGGCGATCTTGTCGCCGAGCAGGAAGCGGGTGAACGCGCCGAGGACCGGCTTGCTCAGCACCGCGAGATCGAGGTTCACGCCGAGCCGCAGCAACCGGTCGGCCAGGGCCACCCCCTCGGGGGTCGGTGCCAGGATCGGGTCGAGGACCTGAGCGGCCTGGGCGTTGGCCTCGGACCACGAGTTAGGGATGTATTCGTCGCGGACGCCGAGCATGTGCGCGCACACCTGCCAGGAGTGCAGGAAGGCCTCGGATTCGGCGACCGGGATCGGCACCTGCCAGGCGGTCAGCTGCTTCATCACCGTCGTGGGCAGGCTGTGCCAGGTGACCATGATGTCGTTCTGGCTAATCGGGATGTCCTCGGCGGCGGAGTTCACCCAGTGCGGGGACTGCGGCAGCAGGTGGCGCACGGCAGCGTGTACCAGCCGGGTCTTCACACAGGTCACCACCATTTCGCCGTCCGGCGCATAGGCGTTCGCGGTGCCGATGTCGTAGCCGAGCTTCGCGGTCTTGGAGATGCGGTCCTTGAGGTCCTGGCCGCCCTTGGAGTAGTAGACGGCGCGCGCCTCCTTCGGAATGACGGTGCTCATCATGCCGCTGGCCAAGCCGTACAGGACGCCGAGGTACAGGCCGCGCTTCTTGTTGAACTCGACGGCGGTGCGGAGCTTGCCCTGGTCGGTCCACTGCGGGAGCTGACGGGCGTATTCCATGAAATCCCGCAGCTCCGTGGGCAATCCGGCCGGGAGGGGCTGGCCGTTTCTGGTCCACGTGCGGAGCAGGTCGTTCACCCTGGGCACTTCGCCGCGGTCGATCAGGCCGGCGACCAGCGGATCCGCCTCCGCGTCCCACACGGTCAGCGGGTCGGCCCCGGACCCGTCGCCGGCCACCGAGCCCTCCGGTGACCAGCTCCACGGCTCCGCCCGAACCGGCGCGGCCATCGCCAGCGCACCGAACGCGCCCAATGCTCCGCCGGCCTTCAACGCGTTGCGTCTGCTGAATCCGTCCATGTCGCTACTCCTCGCTGAGCCAGACACCACCGGATCGGCGCTAGGTCGGCGAGTAGCGCCGGATCGCGCCTTTCAGTGGAGGAATAGTCATTAACTTAACTCGGCGGTGCATACGCCGTACCGGCTTTGAGAAATTGAGGCCGATACTCTCTCAACACATTGCTTCGACCTGCGCACACACTAAAAGTCCGTCTATTCAGGGGTATTGACGGACTTATCGAGCGAGAGCATGCCAAGACTGGACACCAGCGCCGACTTCCACGCCAGCTCACACAGATGGATAACCATCAGTTACTTAATGGACACAGCCGAGCACATCCCAAGCGGGATGTGCTCGGCCTGAGGTCACGGCGTGGGGAGCTGGTCCCATTGCATCCGCGGGTCTTCATTGGCGAAGCCATCGCGGATGGTGACGTAGGACGTCCCCGCGGCCGACGGGACGCTGAGCCGGCGGGTGTCCAGCGCCGCCTTATAGACCGTGCTGGCCTTCCCGTCCGGGAAGAAGACGTACTCGAGGGTGAAGTTCTGCTTGTAGTTGCCGGAGTCGCAGTCCCCGAGGAAGGCCAAACCCCAGCCGCCCGCGGCGTTTTCGATGCACTGATGCTTGCCCCGGGTCAGGTCGTGGGTGCTGAACGCGATGGTGTCCGGCCCAGTGGTCGCACGCAGCCACCACTGGCGTCGATCGTTCGCGTTGCACGGCGCGAACCGGGCGGTGCCGCCGATCGCGTTGTGCGGGTCGTTCTCGATGGTCATGCACTGACCGTTGCCGCGGTTGTACATGAGCCAGTAGGCGAACTCGGCCTGCGCGGGTGCCGCGCCGACCACGGTGGTGGCGACGGCCGAGACGATCAGCGCGGATGCGGCGGTGAGGGTGGTGATCAAGGACCTCATGTGGGTACTCCCAGTTCGAACCGATGGATGAATACGCACCGAGTGTCGAAGGCCGGGGTCTCACCCGGGTTTCACCACGCTCTCAGCGGAACCCGCTGGCGGCCTGTGGAAAACGCGTCGATTCGCACGGGGGAATAACACTCCCGTCGGAAGGTGTTGGTTTCCGCATGCCGAGACCGTTCACGGAGATCGAACGTCAGGAATTTCTCGCCGGCAAGCACGTCGCGGTGCTGTCGGTCGCAGCGACCGATGGGCGGCCGCCCGCGGCCGTCCCGATCTGGTACGACTACTCGCCGGGCGGCGACATCAGGATCAATACCGGTGCCGGGCGGCGCAAGGCCAGGCTCGTGCAGGAGGCCGGTGCGGTGACCATCACCGTCCAGCGCGAAGAGTTGCCGTACCAGTACGTCATCGTCGAGGGCACGGTCATCGACGCCGCCACTCCCTCGCCGCGGGACGCGCGCGAGGCGATCGCGGTGCGCTACCTCGGACCCGAGGAGGGTCGCGCCTTCGCCGATCGCATGGACGGCACCGCGTCGGTGCTGTTCACCGTGCGTCCCGACCGCTGGATCAGCCAGGACTACAGCCAGATGTAACCACCTGTGCGGATTGCTCGGTGTCGTTGCCCCGCAACGACACCGAGCCTATTTTCAGAGGCGCGCGGCCAGGCGGGTGCCCTGATCGATGGCGCGCTTGGCGTCCAGTTCGGCGGCGAGTTCGGCGCCGCCGATGAGGTACAGGTTGACGCCCGCGGCGCGCAGTTCGTCCTCCAGGTCGCGGACCGATTCCTGGCCCGCGCAGATGATCACGTTGTCGACCGGGATCAATTGCGGGCGTTGGCGTTTCTCGCCGAAGCTGATGTGCAGGCCATGGTCGTCGATGCGCTCATAGTTGACCCCGCCGATGTGATCGACCCCCTTGGCCTTCAGCGCCGCGCGGTGCACCCAACCGGTGGTCTTGCCCAGGTCCTTGCCGAACGGGGTCGACTTGCGTTGCAGCAGCACCACTTCGCGGGCGGCCGGGGACGGCTTCGGCTTGGTCAGCTGGCCGCGCACCTGTTCGTCGTCGGCGTCGACGCCCCACTCTTCCTTCCACTCGTCGAGCTTCAGCGTGGGATGCCCTTCGACGGTGAGGAATTCGCTCACGTCGTAGCCGATGCCGCCCGCGCCGATGACCGCGACGCGCTTGCCCACCGGGCGCTCCTCGCGGACCAGCTCGGCGTAGGACAGCACCATCGGGTGGTCGATGCCGGGGATGTTCGGGATGCGCGGCTTGACGCCGGTGGCCAGCACCACCTCGTCGTAGCGGCCGGCGATGAGCTCGGCCGCGCTCACCCGCTTGTTCAAATGCACCGTGACGCCGGTGATTTCGAGCTTGCGCCGGTAGTAGCGGATCGACTCGTTGAACTCTTCCTTGCCCGGGATGCGGCGGGCGATGTCGAACTGGCCGCCGATCTTGTCGTCGGCCTCGAACAGATCGACCCGATGCCCGCGCTCGGCCAGGTTCACCGCGGCCGACAAACCGGCGGGCCCGGCACCGACGACCGCGACGCGCTTGGTCCGCCGGGTGGGCAGCAGCTTCAGCTCGGTCTCGTGTCCGGCACGCGGGTTCAGCAGGCAGGACACGGTCTTGTGCACGAAGGCGTGGTCCAGGCAGGCCTGGTTGCAGGCGATGCAGGTGTTGATCTCGTCGACCCGGTCCTGCTTGGCCTTGTTGACCCACTCGGGGTCGGTGAGGAACGGGCGGGCCAGCGAAACCAGTTGCGCGTCACCGCGAGTCAGGATTTCTTCGGCGATCTCCGGCATGTTGATCCGGTTGGACGCGCACACCGGGATGCCCACCCGCTGGGTGATCTTCGCGGTGAACTCGACGAACGCCGCGCGCGGCACCGAGGTCACGATGGTCGGGACGCGCGCCTCGTGCCAGCCGATATCGGTGTTCAGGATGTTCGCGCCCGCGGCCTCGAGTTCCTGGGCCAGCGCGACGATCTCGTCGAACGTCTGCCCCTTCTCCACCAGCTCGGCCATGGACAGCCGGAACACGATGATGAAGTCCGGGCCGACCGCGGCGCGGGTGCGGCGCACGATCTCCACCGCGAGGCGGCGGCGGTTCTCCGGCGAGCCGCCCCACTTGTCGGTGCGCTTGTTGGTGCGCGGCGCGAGGAACTGGTTGATGAAATAGCCCTCCCCGCCCATGATCTCGCACCCGTCGTAGCCGGCGAACTGGGCGAGCTTCGCGCAGCGCGCGTAGTCGTCGATGGTCTGCTCGACGCCCTTGGCCGAGAGCTTGCGCGGCCGGAACGGGTTGATCGGCGCCTTGATCGAGGACGCGGACACGCTGCCGGGCATGTAGGAGTAGCGGCCGGCGTGCAGGATCTGGATGGCGATCTTGCCGCCCTCCTTGTGCACCGCCTTGGTGATCGCCCGGTGCCGGTAGGCCTCGGACTTGTTGGTCAGCTTGGCGCCGAAGGGCAGCAGCCAGCCGGTGCGATTGGGCGCGTAACCGCCGGTGATGATGAGACCGACACCGCCGCGGGCCCGTTCGGCGAAGTAGGCGGCCAGCTTGTTGGTGTCCCAGGCGCGGTCTTCCAGGCCGGTATGCATCGACCCCATCACCACACGATTGCGCAGGGTGGTGAAGCCGAGATCAAGAGGCTCGAATAAATGAGGGAAGGAACTCATGCCTGCGCCTCGCTGACGCTCGGCTCCGGCATGCGTTCCGCACGCTGGCACATGATTCGCTCGCTGCGCTCACTCATGGGCGAGTCTCACCTTTCTCCGTTGGTCAATCCGCGCGCGGGGCTGTCGCGGGCGGATGCAGGGCGTGCAGAACTTCGTCGCACCATTCGACGAACCCCGCCTCCACGCGGACGCCCGCGCGCAGGACGAGGTACTGGTGCAGGGCCGTACCGGAAAGCTGGTCCGGCGCCGGAAAGTCGCGCTTCTCGATGAGGCGATAGACCTCGAGCCGCTGGGCGTGTTCGTCGCGATGCCGCGCGACCTCGGTGCGCAGCGCGGTGATGTCGCCGTACGCGGCGGCGCGGATCTTGACCGCGAGCTCGTTGCGCGGGGTGCCGGTGTCGGACGGTTCGGCGATCCAGCGGGCCAGCTCGGCGCGGCCCGCCGCGCTGACCGCGTACACCTTCTTGTCCGGCCTGCCCGCCTGCGTGACCGACTCGCTGATCAGCCAGCCGGACTCCTCCATCCGCTTCAGCACGCGATAGATCTGCTGGTGGGTCGCGCTCCAGAAGTACCCGATGGACTTGTCGAAGCGGCGGGCCAGCTCATACCCCGAGCCGGCCCGCTCGGTCAGCGAAACCAGCAACGCGTGCTCGAGGGCCATGCGGCAAGAGTAGCCGTGACACCCAGTACTATGCAACTGAGTGCATACCCTGGTTTCGGTGTCGGCGTTGGAGCCGTTCCAGGCGGGAAATCACACTAGGCTGCGCGACATGGGCGAGGTAGACGCGCGGGCGACGGTCGGCCAGGCCGCCGGGCGCGGGCAAGTGGCGGCATGGGGGTTCTGGGACTGGGGCTCGTCGGCGTTCAACGCGGTGATCCTGACCTTCGTGTTCTCGGTGTACCTGACCGACAAGGTCGGCGACGACCTACCGGGGGGCGTTTCGCCGAGCGCCTGGCTCGGCTGGGCGCTCGGGCTCGCCGGACTGGCGGTCGCGGTGACCGCGCCGGTGAGCGGACAGCGGTTCGACGCGTCCGCGAAACGTAAACGCTCCCTTGCGGTTCTGACCGGGCTCTGCATCGCGTCGATGACGCTGATGTTCTTCGTGCACGACGACTACCACTATCTGTGGCTCGGCCTGCTGCTGCTCGGATTCGGCTCCGCCTTCTTCGAACTGGCCAGCGTGCCCTACAACGCGATGCTGCGTCAGGTGTCGACGCCGGCGACCGTCGGGCGGGTGTCCGGATTCGGTTGGGCGATGGGCTATTTCGGCGGCATCCTGCTGCTGCTGATCTGCTACTTCGGCTTCATCTCCGGCAGCGGCGACAGCCGCGGGCTGCTCGGCATACCGACCGACGACGGGCTCAACATCCGCCTCGTCGCCATCGTGGCGGCGGTCTGGTTCGCCGCGTTCGCGCTGCCGGTGCTGTTCGCGGTGCCCGAATTGCCCCGCACCGACGCCGATCCCGGCGCGGCGAGCGCGGGATTCTTCGCCTCCTACCGGGTGCTGTTCCGCGATCTGCGCGCGCTGTGGGTGGCCGACCGGCGCACCGCCGCGTTCCTGATCGCCAGCGCGGTCTTCCGGGACGGACTCGCCGGGGTGTTCACTTTCGGTGCGGTGCTTGCGGTCCGGGTGTACGACATCGCCGACTCCGACGTCCTGCTGTTCGGCATCGCCGCCAATGTGGTTGCGGCACTGGGCGCGATCGTCGCCGGCCGGTTCGACGACCGGGGCGGCCCGAAGATCGTCATCGTGGTCTCGCTGGTCGCGATGATCATCTGCGGCTTCGCCCTGCTGGCGGTCTCCGGCCCGCTGATGTTCTGGATCTTCGGCCTGCTGCTGACCGTCTTCGTCGGCCCCGCCCAATCCGCCGCCCGCTCGTTCCTCGCCCGTCTCGCCCCGCCCGGACGCGAAGGCCAGCTCTTCGGCCTCTACACCACCACCGGCCGCGCCGTCTCCTTCCTCGCCCCCACCTTCTTCGGCCTGTTCGTCTGGTTCTTCGACAACGACCGCGCGGGCATCGTCGGCATCATCCTGGTCTTGGCCATCGGCCTGCTCGCGCTGCTCCCCGTCCGCTCCCCCGACCCCACCGAGATCGCCGCCATCGACCGCCTCGACTGACCCGCTAGGCTCCCTGGCGTGAGCCTGCCCTCCCCCACTTCCGAGAACCGCGCGGTCGTCACCGGCGCCTCCTCCGGCATCGGCACCGCGCTGGCCGCCGAACTGGCCGCGCGCGGCTATTCGCTGATCCTGGTCGCGCGACGCGGTGAGGTGCTCACCGAATTGGCGCAGCGGCTGACGCTGGCACACGGGATCACCGCGGAGGTGCGGGCGGTGGATCTGTCCGATCGGACGCAGCGGGCGGCGCTGGTCGAGGAGCTGTCGGCGCGCGATATCTCGATTCTGTGCAACAACGCCGGGATCGCGACGTTCGGGGCGGTCGCCGAGCTGGATTTCGACTACGAGCGCGCGCAGATGGAGCTCAATGCCGTTGCGGTGCACGATCTCACGCTCGCCGTGCTGCCGGGGATGATCGCCAGGCACGCAGGCGGCATCCTGATCAGCGGGTCGGCCGCGGGGAACATGCCGATCCCGAACAACGCGACGTACGCGGCCAGCAAGGCGTTCGCCAATACCTTCTCCGAGTCGCTGCGCGGCGAGCTGAAGGGGTCGGGCGTCAACGTCACGCTGCTCGCGCCGGGCCCGGTGCGCACCGACGTGCCCGATCCGGCCGACGCCTCGATCGTCGACCGGCTGGTGCCCGACTTCATGTGGGTGTCCTCGGAGTACACCGCGAAGGTGTCCATCGACGCGCTGGCCCGCAACAAGATGCGCGTGGTTCCCGGCCTGATCAGCAAGGGAATGAGCGTGGCAGGCCAGTACGGCCCGCGCGCCGTCACCGCGCCGATCGCGGGCAGGTTCTACAAGAAGCTCGGCAGCTAGAGACGCCCGTCACCGCCGGGTCAGGGATCCGTCAAGATCGGGCTCCCGGTCGTCAAGCAGTCGTAAGCTGGACGTTTGCCCAAGAGGAAAGCGGCGTAGTCCTGACAGCGGCCCCGCCTACGGAATAGCGGGGGCGCACACAGGAGACACCGTGACGCTGCTGGAAATCTTCCCGTCGCTGAAGTCGGGGATGCCCGCGCGCCTGGACCCGGCCGTGTGGCCGCGGGACACGCATTACGACGACGCGGGCCGGATCACGATCGACGGGGTTGCCCTGGCCGATATCGCGGATCAGTACGGCACTCCGACCTACGTCCTGGACGAGCGCGAGGTCAGGGAGCGCTGCCGGGCCTATCGCAAGGCCTTCCCCGAGGCCGAGATCATCTACGCGGGCAAGGCTTTGATGATCCGCGCGGTCGCCAACTGGGTTTCCCAGGAGGGGCTTTCGGTGGACGTGTGCTCCTCCGGCGAACTGGCCATCGCGCTGGCCGCCGGCGTGGCGCCGCACCGAATCATCATGCACGGCAACGGCAAATCGTTCGATGAGCTGACCGCCGCGATCAAGGCCGGGGTCGGCCGGATCGTGGTCGACTCGCTGGCCGAGATCACGCTGCTCTCGGCCTTGGTCACCGGCACGCAAAAGGTGCTGCTGCGCCTGTCTCCCGGCATCGACGTGCACGGACACCCCGCGGTGCGCACCGGCGTCACCGATCAGAAGTTCGGCTTCCCGCTCGGCGGCGACACCGCCGCGGAGGCGGTCGCGCGGATTCTGCGCCAGCCGAAGCTGAACCTGGTCGGCTTCCACTGCCACCTCGGCTCGCAGATCAGCGACCCGGACTACTACGGCGAGGCCGTGCGCCGGGTGGTCGCGGAGATGGCGCGGGTCCGGCAGGACCACGGGCACGTGCTCACCGAGCTGGACCTCGGCGGCGGGCACGCGGTCGCCTACCGCACCGGCGACGGCGAGATGAACCTCGGCGACCTGGCCGCCATCATCGAGGACGCCCTCGACGCGGCGTGCGCGCGCCAGCACTTCCCGCGCCCGCAGATCGCGCTGGAGCCGGGCCGGGCGATCGTCGCGCACGCGGGGGTGACGCTGTACCGGGTGCTGTCGGTCAAGCACATCGAGGGCGGCCACACGTATGTCACCGTGGACGGCGGGATGAGCGACAACCCGCGGGTCGCGCTGTACGGCGCGCGCTACAGCGTTGTCGTGGCGAACCGGCACCCGACCTGCGCCAGCATGACCGCCACCGTAGCCGGACGGTTCTGCGAGGCCGGCGACATCCTGGCCACCGACGTGCAACTGCCGGTGGACTTGCGCCCCGGCGAGGTGCTCGCGGTGCCGTGCACCGGCGCGTACCACCACAGCCTGGCCTCGTCGTACAACAGCGTGGGCCGGCCGCCGATCGTGGCGGTGCGGCACGGGCAGTGCCGGGAGCTGGTGCGCCGGGAGACGGTGGCGGATCTGATGTGCCGCGACATCGGCTGGTGAGCGGAACGCCGGGGCCGCGCGGCCCCGGCGTGTCAGTGATCCGTCAAGATCAGCTCGGCGGCGGTCAACGTTGCGCTAAGCGGCCTATCGGCGCCCGCCCGGCCGGCGTAGTCCTTGGTAGGCCCCGCAGATGGAGAAAGCGGGGAGCGGATCAGGAGAGCACCCGTGACGCTTGTGGACTTCTTCTCGCCGACCCGGCCGGGAACGGCCGCGCAGCTGGATTCCGCGGTATGGCCCTCCGCGGCCCGGTACGACGCCGAGGGCCGGATCGTCGTCGGTGGCGTCGCGCTCACCGATATCGCCGAGACCTACGGCACCGCCGCGCGGGTGCTCGACGAACGCGAGGTCAGGCAGCGCTGCCGCGCTTATCGCAAGACCTTCCCCGAAGCCGAGATCGCTTACACGGCAACGGCGTTGCTGGTCGGCGCGGTGGCGGACTGGGTTACCCGAGAGGGGCTCTCGGTCGCGGTGTGCTCGTTCGGCGAGCTGACCGCCGCGCTCGACGCCGGGGTCGAACCGCGGCGAATCATCCTGCACGCCAATGGCGTATCGCGCGAGACCATGGCGACGGCGGTGGCCAGGCGGGTCGGCCGGATCGTAGTCGGCTCGCTCGATGAGATCGGGCTGCTCGCGTCCGTTGCCACTCGTCCGCAGCGGGTGCTGCTGCGGGTGTGCCCCGGTATCGACTGCGACTCGACGGCCGAGCCGATCGGGTTCCCGCTCGGCGAGCCCACCCTCGCGGCCGTGGCGCGGGTGCTGGACACGCCGATGCTCGAGCTGACCGGGTTGCACTGCCACCTCGGGTCGCAGATCTACAACCCCGATCACTACGGTGAGGCGATCCGGCGGATGATCGCCGAGTTGGCACAGGTCCGGCACGACCACGGTCGGATGCTCACCGATCTGGATCTCGGCGGCGGGCATGCCATCGCCTACCGCAACGGGGACGCCGAGATGAACCTCGCCGAGCTGTCCGCGATCATCGAGGACGCGCTGGACGCGGCGTGCGCCCGGCAGCATTTCCCCCGGCCGAACATCGCGCTGGAGCCCGGGCGCGGGATCGTGGCGCGAGCCGGGGTGACGCTGTATCGGGTGTTGTCGGTCAAGCACAGCGACGGCGGGCAGGTGTCCGTGGTCATCGACAGCGAGACCCGTACCAGGACAGGGAGTTTCGCGGGCGCGATGGTGGCGAACCGGCGAGCGACCGGTTCGCTGGTGAGTGCCACCGTCGCGGGACGGGCCGGCGACGTCATCCTCGCCACCGACGCGCGGCTGCCCGCCGACCTGCGCCCCGGCGAACTGCTCGCCGTGCCGTGCACCGGCGCCTACCAGCACGGATCCCCGCGCACCCGGGTCATCGCGGTCCGCGAGGGCCACTACGCGCAACTCGTCCGCCGCGAGCCCACCCTGCTCGACCGCGACGCGAGCTGACCCCCGCCGCACACCTTCTGACTCCCCGCACAGGGAATCGCAGGCCATTGCCTGTGCGGGGAATCGAGAGGTGTGCGGCGGTCAGCGCTTGCGCGTGCCGAAGATGCTGCGGCTGATCTCGCGGCCCGCGGCGGTGGCGGCGGAGCGCAGGAAGCTTTTGACCGCGGGGTTCTTCATGATGCGCTCGGCGGTGGTGTCCTCTTCCTTCGGCGCGCGGCCGGGTGCCGGAGCCGACTGCGGAGCCTGTTCCGCGGCAGCGACTTTCGCGGCCAGGATCTCGTAAGCCGATTCGCGGTCGACGGTCTGGCCGTACTTGCTGTGCAGTGAACTCGACAGCGCGCGCGACTTGATCGCGTCGTCGCCGATCGTGTCCATCAGCGACCGCGGCGGCTGAATCCTGGTCCACGCCACCGGAGTCGGCGCGCCCTTCTCCGACAGCACCGTCACCACCGCCTCACCCGTGCCGAGCGAGGTCAGCGCCTTCTCCAGGTCGTAGGTGCTGGTCTTCGGGTAGGTGCGCACCGTCTTGGACAGCGCCTTCTGATCGTCCGGGGTGAAGGCGCGCAGCGCGTGCTGGATGCGCGCACCCAGTTGGGACAGCACCTGATTCGGGATATCGGTGGGCAGCTGGGTGCAGAAGAACACGCCGACGCCCTTGGAGCGGATCAGCTTGACCGTCTGCTCCACCTGGTCCAGGAACGCCTTCGACGCGTCCGCGAACAGCAGGTGCGCCTCGTCGAAGATGAAGACCAGCTTGGGCTTGTCCACGTCGCCCACCTCGGGCAGCGTCTGGAACAGATCCGCGAGCACCCACATCAGGAAGGTGGAGAACATCACCGGCCGCGCCGCCTGCGCGCCCAGCTCGAACAGCGTGATCACGCCCTGCCCGCCCGCGACCCGCACCAGATCGCTCGGATCCAGTTCCGGCTCACCGAAGAACGTGTCGCCGCCGTCGGCCTCCAGATTCACCAGCGACCGCAGGATGACGCCCGCGGTGGCCGCCGAGACGCCGCCGATGCCCTTCAGGTCCTCCTTGCCCTCGGGGCTGGTGAGGTGCGTGATCACCGCGCGCAGGTCCTTGAGGTCGAGCAGCGCGAGGCCGTTCTTGTCCGACCAGTGGAAGATCAGGCCGAGGGTGGATTCCTGAGTCTCGTTGAGCCCGAGCACCTTACTGAGCAGCACCGGGCCGAACGAGGTGATGGTCGCGCGGATCGGGACGCCGATGCCGTTGGTGCCGAGCGAGACGAACTCGGTCGGGAAGCCGGTCGGCTTCCAGTCCTCGGCGCCGGTCTCCGCGGCGCGCGCGCTCAGCTTGTCGTTGGCCGCGCCCGGCTGCGACAGGCCGGACAGGTCGCCCTTGATGTCGGCGAGCACCACGGGAACGCCTGCGGCGGAAAGCTGTTCGGCGATGCCCTGCAACGTCTTCGTCTTACCCGTGCCGGTCGCGCCGGCCACCAGGCCGTGCCGGTTCATCGTGCGCATCGGAATGCGCACGCGCGCAGCGGGATCCACCTCGCCGTCGACCACGACGGTGCCCAGCTCCAGCGCCACCCCGTCGAACGCGTACCCGGCGGCGATCTCCTGCGCCGCCGCCGACCCGGCGCCCGCCTGCGCGCCCTCGCCGGCGTCGGCCGTCTTCTGCTCCGCCTTGCTCGCGGCTTCGGCGGCGGCAGCGGCGGTCTCGTCGGCCTTGGCGGCGGCGCTCTCGGCCTTCTGCTTCGCCTTCCCGCTGTCGCCCGCCTCCTGCTCGGCAAGCTCACGCTCGGCGGCTTCCGCGGCAGCCGCCGCCTCCGCAGCGACCTTCGCCGCCTCCTCTGCGGCCTTACGCGCCGCAGCCGCTTTCTCCTGGGGGGTGGTCATCGCACGATCCTCCGTCTGATCAGACTCGAACTGCTTTACGCAGTGTTTGCTGTCGTACCGAAAACGCCTGTGCCGATCTGCAGAAACTGTATCCCCGCACGGCTCACCGATGGGCGTGCCTCCCCTGCGCAACAGCGGACTTATCGCAAATCAATTACGCCCCTCATGCCTGCAACCTGCCCTCCTACGCGAACGGCCCCACCCCAACCCCCGGTTTCGAGCGAAGCGAGACAGAGCATTGCC